>CAYGTC010000098.1:0-13905 GCA_964352735.1 uncultured Alcanivoracaceae bacterium
TGTGCGCTGAGGAGTACTCATTTTGATCGCTCTGTAAGTTAGCCAAATTATTTAAGATGGAGGCTTTTTGTTCGTCATTTTCTGCATATAACAGGCAAAACTGATAGTTTTTTTCTGCCTCTTTGTAGTCATTGAGAAAAGCTAAATAATTAGCCAACTCTAAGTAATTATGCCAGTTTGCTAACAATTCAACGGCTTTGCGATAATTGTCCTCGGCTTTTTTGTGCTGGTTTTTTATGCGCAACATTTGGGCATTGAGCAGGCGAAGCTGGGCTTTGTCATTCATGTCTGCTTGTGCTTGCTTTTCTGCTTCTTCAAGATTGGCCTGTTCAATCAACAACAAAGCTCCATCTACATCACCTGTTAAAAACAGTTGCAGTGCTTGTTGGTAAAGCTCATCATTGTTGTGTAAATCCTTGCCATCCAATTGGGTTAATACGTTTTTTACTTGTTCGGTCAATTGTGTTTTTTCTTGTTCCAAGCCTTGAATTTTATTGGCCAAATCCAGTGTTTTTTCATCCAATAGATTTGTTATTTTATCTTTATCGGCCAATGAGGCCTTTAACCCTGCTATTTGTTCTGTGTAAGGTTGAACAAAGGGTTTTAGAAAAGTCTCAAAAGCCATTTCCTGCTCGGTTGCATTGCCTTGCGCATCAATATTTTGGAAGATAAAAATATTGTCGCCCTTGGCTATGACTTTGTTAATGCGTGTATCAATCATCTGACCCCTTCCTTTTTCTGACCCTTTCCTTTTATTGTTGTTTTGATGAATATGAATGTTTGTTCCATAAACATCTTTTACACTGTTTTTATTGAACTGCAAAAATGTGCCTGTTAAGTGACCTTTCCTTTCCAGAAAATCCAGCACAAAAGCCAATCCAGCCATTAGAATTAACGCAACACTGACCCCATCACTGACCATATGACTTTTGATATCAACAGTCAATCCAAACACTTCGCCAGCCAGTTGAAAAGCAAAACGATTCAGTACAACAAACAATGAGATCAACAGCCAAAATACCCGCATAAAGCGCTTTTTGGGGTTTTTCGCCAATACCCATAAAAATATAAGCAATGAAATCAGGCAAGCCAGTTGCCAACTTCGGGTCAAATAATAAGTCACAAGGCCTGACGATAGCCCTGAGAAGAGTGATAGTTTAGTCCATTGGTTGATCATGGCAATAATACAAATGTGGAATTTAGTAAGGTACTGCATCATAATAATACAGCAAGCCATGTGTTGCCCAGTTTTTTTATCAACTTTTACTGTGGAAGTAATACAATAAATACCATGGCTTTCAAACAACGTACAATATTATTGTTGTGCGATAAAAATATCGTACGATAGGGAACGAACTTAGACATGCGTTAAGCCAATTGTTAATGACTTAACGCATGATTATTTATGGATGATTGATGTGGTCAGTTTAATTTCTTGTTCTTTTGAAAAAATAAACATTAAAAGCCAAGATCAGCATGATCAATACAAACAAGCTATAACGAGAAGTCGCATCAACACTGATGACCTCCATTACACCAAAATTTGTTGAATAAAATAAATAATTGGCGGCATCAGCTGTAGGTGGCGGCAAAGACACTCCTTCTGGTACTTGATAATAATTCATAGTGTACACTCCTGCATCAAGGCCTCTTATTTCAGCTATCTGCACATAGGTTGGAAGAGGCGGACCTCCACAAATACCACCTTCAAATTGTATAAACGCATCGACCACATTTTGAGTGTAATCAATATGAACATTTATCGCTCCACCTAAGTTGCATGAAATAAATGAAAACGGCACCCACAAATAAGAGGCTTGACCAGCAAAAGGTGAGCTACCTACACCTGTTGTAAAATCTGGTATGGTCGAAGATACAACAGGATCTTGCTGAGCTTGAGAGACACCTATTTGTGTCAAAAATAGTATGAGAATGATATATTTCATGATTTTTACCTTGTCAATTTGGTTCAATCGTATCCCATCTAATACAAGGATTCAATCCCTAATATGCCGTATATTTAACGGTAATGGTCATATACATCGCAGATGTTATTTTTTTGTTATGTTGAACACAATATTTTTGCCATCCAATGGTGTTTTCTCAAAAATAATGATAAAAACATCCTCAAGCTGGATATTTATCTTTATGAGGATACCAACATTGACGATCATCAGAGTCGAAAACAACACAGCATATAGTAAGCTAATGTATGTGAGTTGATGCTAATTATTGCCTTAACAATCACTGAATAACTGGCTCAGATTATTTAAAGGCCAATAGCCCAACCATAAGGTTTAACAATTCAGGCGGTCAAATTACAGCCCTAATCTATTGTCCCGGCGCGTGCTGTATGCACACAATCCCAATATCAATGAAATCAGAATAAACAAACTATAGTGTGATGTAGCATCTACACTGACCGCTCTTAATATTTCAAATTGGAGTTCGCTTTCCTTATAACTGGCTAAATCTTGATCGCTTGGTGGAAACGGATCTGTATAGGGCACCCTATACAAATTCACGGTATACATGCCTTCTGGCAATGCATTAATTTTTGTGACTTCTCCATAAACATCGAAAATTCCTGGTGGTGGCGGTGGACAGGGAGTCGGCGGGCCAGTTATCAAAAAGACATTCACAACGTTTTCTTCATAATCTGTAACTATGTTAAATACAAATTGACAATAAAGTCCTCCTCTAACCCATAGCGTTGATTCTTGCCCTGCATAAGGTAAGTTTGCATGAGGTGCATCAAAATTTGGCTGGGTTGTAGATACTAACAAGTCTTGAGCAGAGCCCACACTCACTTGAATGCTTAGTAAAAGAATAATAAAATATTTCATTAATTTCTCGCATGTAAAATGTTCAAAGTAATTTTCCGTTTATCAAAAACTTGAGCCGGACTCTTGTAAAAAATCCAATTCTTCTGGTGTGGATTTTCGCCCCAAAATGGCATTTCTGTGTGGATATCGACCAAACCGATCAATGATGGCCTTATGTTTATGTTCAAATTCCAGATTACCTTCAACAGCCATGTTTTTATACAACACAATGGCCTGTTCATGAATCATAACCGATTCACTGTGCATGTAACACAGGCCGCAGCTTTGGCATGAACTGCTGAGAATCGTTCAATAAGGAGTTGATCAAACTCAGGATCTTTGACCCACCATTTTTTTGGATCGATTTCTTCAAACCAAAATTTTATGATTGCTTGATAACCTACTGACATGAATTTACCCTCACTTGTTTGTTGATTCTGTTATTGACCCATGCACATGATAGCTCACATTCACATTGAAGTTAAGGCAATCGGCACATCTTCAAGACCAGCCGACTATTAATATGAATTATCACTAGTAAAATAATAAATATACTGTAGTATGCCGTTTAATGGCCTCTGCATATCTGTGATTTCGAGGTTTCCTTTAATTAATCAATGGAACAGTTATGAAAAAAACCTTCAGTTTGTCCCACCCAAAAATCAAAAGACCACGATTGGTTGAATCCATTAAAAATGAGGTCAGAAAATATTTAAGAAGAGAAAGAAAAAAAACTTTACCTGAAAATTCAAATTTTTGGAGTTTTGATTGCCGATTCGGCCATACAGAAAAAGAAGCACAACTCATTACTGAAGTTGAGATCATTAAATGCATTGATGAAGCGGAATATTTAAAACTGGATTCTTTTTATCTAGAAATATTGGCAAAAGCCAGCCATAAAGAAAAAAAGAAACATGTCCCTGAAAAAGATTAATATTCATCATATCAATCCTGTTACAATATTTTTTTAAACATATCAGTGTGAGAGAAATATATGAAACTTTATGGTTTTGGACAATCACGTTCTTTTAGAGACTTGTGGGCTTTAGAAGAATCAGGCTTACCCTACGAATACGTTAAAGTCACCTTTGGAAGTGACGAATCTGACGGCTCTTTAAGCACAGGTTATAGAAAACTTAATTTCGAAGGCAAAGTCCCAACATTGGTTGATGATGACTTGGTATTGATAGAAAGTGCTGCGATTATTAATTATATTGGCGCACAATGCCCTGATCTTCACTTGATCCCAACGGATGTGAAACTACGGGCCAAGTATGATGAAATGTGCTTTTTCATTTTGGCTGAATTAGAGCAGGGCTTGTGGAGTAAAGGCAAACATAAGTTCGCTTTACCAGAAGAACAACGCATCCCAGATATGTTGAAAACAGCTGTTTTCGAATTTAACAAAGCCATCAATACTTTACAAAATATGTTTGATGGGCAGTCTTATGTTGTTGGCGACTCTTTCACAATGGCTGATATTTTACTGGCACAGACCATTGGTTGGGCACAACGGTTTGAGTTCGATGTGCCTGAGGCATTGGTCGGTTATAAGAATCGAATGTATGCACGACCTGCTTGTGTCAAGGCATTGGAAAAAGTTAAATAACACTCATCAACAGATGGCCTGTACATGATAAAATCGTTAACGATTTTCATCAAAAGGAGAAACACACATGGTTTATGTATCAATTGTCACCAGCCTGATGCTGATTCAACTGTTTTACTTTGCCATACAAACGGGCAAAGCCAGAGGAAAATATGGGGTCAATGGCCCTGCCGTTACTGGTCATGAAATATTTGAGCGTCATTATCGTGTGCATTACAATACTTTAGAGCAGCTGATATTGATTATTCCATCCATGTGGTTATTTGCCATGCATGTGCATGAATTGACTGCTGCGAGTTTAGGAGTGGTGTATCTGATTGGTCGATTTGTTTATGCCAGTGCTTATGTTAAAAATCCTGCTTCACGTGGCATTGGTTTTGGCTTGAGTATTATTCCAACAGCGATTTTGATGTTGGGTTCACTGGTTGGCGCAGTTATTAAATTGTTCTAATCTGATTGTTGGTTTGCGCAATTACTGAATGGTAAAACGAATAAGAGCCGAAGGACTCGGCTCTTAACTTTTTCTTTAAATTTTGCTTATTGTTGTGGCGTTTGGCTTTATTGGTCTTATCATGAACGCCGCCTTTTCGCATGATGGGTGCTCTTGCTACCCAGTTTCTTGTTTGTGATGTGTTTTTAGGCATATTTTTTTTCCTCTAGTTGTAAGTAGTGCCATTGTGGTGATTTAATGCGTTTTAGCTTTTTTGCAGAAAATTTGTCTTCTGCAATAAACCTTGGCGCTTGTTTCACCGTTTTAAAACCAAATTTCTTTGGTAATTTTGTATAAAGTGACCGTGGTGGTAAACCATAATCAATTGATTTCAATTGTGTACCCGTATCAAAATCATAAAAATAAACATGTTTCACACCCACTTCATTGATTAAAAACTCTAAAGTGGCACATAAAATGGCTTCGTCCCAAATTTTTATTAATGGCTTTATCATGTTGTCATAATATTTTTTAAACAGGTTCATATCATGTTTAATCCCAAAACGCCGAAAATATACACTGCTTTCTCTATAAGATAAAAATTTGAAAGCCCGCTGTACTTTTCGAAGCCAGTCGTTCTGTATTTCCTCAATCAATACTTCTGTTAAATCTTCACTGATGTCTATTCTTGACCAAGCCAGTGTGTTTCTTATTGAGTTAACTGGATGACCACGATAAATAAAAGGTTCTCGTTTTAGTTCTTTTACCTGATCATATAAACGATCATGGGTTTTATTGAAATTTAACTGTAAAACCAAATTATAGCCTTTTCGACAAGTCTGTTGCCACCTTGGAGAATCTCCTCCCCATTGATCTAAAGAAATGGTGAAGTGGTACAGTTCTGTTTGCCATAAAGCCATTAACATCTCTGCATCTATCGATTGCGAACCATAAGTTGCCAACCACTCTTTTATCTGTGGCTTATGGCAAAACTGAGCATATTGAGATTGTTTCAGTTGTTGAGTATTGGTTTTTTCTGTGATCATGTTCTGTAATAAAAACATACAATATTTATCTTTAAAATAGGTGTATTTCGTTCTTTTTTCAGATAAACAATACAACAGTTCTTCTAGTAATTTCTTGTTCATAATAATGTCTCATTATTTTCGTTTGCTGTTCATATCTGATATGAATATTCATGTGTATATTTTTCTCTCTTTGTTGGTTTTTATTTGGTATTTTCATTTTTTCTCTCTTAATTGTTATAAATAAATTTGCCAGCAACAATCTGCGTTATTACTGGCATTATTTTATTAGCCTTTGACACAAACCACTTGTTTGAGTGTATGTAAAACGTTAACCAAGTCTTTTTGATTGGCCATTACAGCATCAATGTCTTTGTAAGCACCTGGGGCTTCATCCAACATATTTTTGTCTTTACGACATTCTACACCAGCAGTTTGTGTGCTTAAATCTTGTGTATTGAAGCTTTTTTTGGCTTGAGTGCGGCTCATTTTACGTCCTGCGCCATGGGCACAAGAACAAAAGGATACCGGCAAACCTTTGCCTTCAACAATGTAAGATTTGGCACCCATTGAACCGGGAATAATACCCAAATCTCCCAAGCCTGCTTTGATCGCTCCTTTGCGTGTCACAAAAACCTTTTCACCATAATGTACTTCCTGGGAAATATAGTTGTGGTGACAATTGATGGCCTGCTTGGTTAAGGTAAAATCTGGTAACTTGGCTGCCTTTAAAGCACTGACCACCAGTTTCATCATTTCACCACGATTCATCCAAGCATAATCTTGAGCCCAGTTTACCGCTTGTACATAATCTGTAAAATAATCTGAACCCTCTGATAAATACGACAGATTGACATCCGGTAAATTTATTTGATGTCTTCTCATGTCTTTTTTGGCCAGATTGATAAAGTAACGCCCTATGGCATTACCAATGCCTCTTGAACCAGAATGTAACATGATCCACACGTCATCTTTTTCATCCAAACAGATCTCAATGAAATGATTGCCACCACCCAAAGTGCCCAATTGTCTTGACCACGTTTGGTTAAATTTCCTCATCATTTTCATGATGCCTTTGTGTTTACCAATGATTTCGTCCAGTGGTTTGTCTAGACCATTGATACTCGAACGATTAACAATACATTTGTTATGGTGGTTAAATCCTACTGGTACGCGTTTTTCAATCTGACGGCGTACTTCATATAAATTATCAGGTAGATCACTGGCTTTTAAGCTGGTTCTTACAGCATTCATACCACAACCGATATCGACACCAACAGCTGCTGGAATAACGGCATTCAATGTGGGTATCACTGACCCAACGGTTGCACCACTGCCAACATGCACATCAGGCATGGCGGCGATGTGGTGATGAACAATCGGTAGATTGGCTACATTGACCAGTTGATTGATGGCTTGTGAGCTCACGTCTTCGGTAAAAATTTTCACCGGGACTTTGGCTTTATTAATGTGTTTTAAAATTGGCATAATTTTTCTCTTCTTTCCTTTATGAAGCGGCTTTTTTTTATGCAAATTTTTAGGGCATAAAAAAAGCCTGATATCAACGACAATCAGGCTTTTCTATTGGATTCTGAATGGCGTCGAATTATTCTTAGCCTTCCAGATGTATTGGATTGGGAGGCTTAGTCTTGTGTATTTTCTCTGTTAAAAGTCATGTTTCTTACCTCCAAAATTGGTTATTTTGTATGACGCAAAATAATTAATCGCTGTTTAAATAGTCTCGATAATAATTGTTTATCGAGTTAAATTATGTTGGCCAATTATGCGTATTGCAATGATTTTGTCAAATATTTTTCTCATTTTTTTACTGCTGGCTAGCTAAATATGTAAAAATCACCACCATTAAACCTGTAAAACAAAGCTCTTTGAGCATAACCACATTGAGGCCAGATATGAAAAAGTTACGTTTTTACTTACACATTTATCTTGTAAGCATCCTGTTAATCCTTATGCTTTCTTCTTGTTCAATTCACATCAATCAACCTCAAAAATCAAGTCCACATGATGACGATTCGCAATCGTTTATGAGCACATTGAAAAAACACCTCAATGCAGTCAGCAACAAAGACCTTAAAACTTTGGCATCGACCTTACCTCCAAACGGTAACATGCAATTGATTTTACCGCAGGCCGAGATCATAACGTCTGTTGAAGGTTTTCTCGATTATCATCGAGAATGGTTTGCACTTGATAACGGCTGGACTTTTGAAACTAAAATCTTAAACAGCACCATTGATAAGACACTTGGTATGGCCATTGTTGAAATTGTTTACAGAGAACCGTTAAGAAATGGCAAACCATATTTTAATAGAATGATTGTCAGCTATGATTTAGAAAAAACGGATGGACAATGGTATGTCATAAAAGATCATGCCAGTTCTGTTGAAAAATCTACAGATAAGTAATGACAAGTAGTTAAGCCCTGAGAAAGGCCAAGTGATGACTCACTTGGCCTGTAAGAATGTATATTAATTCAACATTATGAATCAGGAAGGGCACCACCTGCTACCCATGGCCCACCAGCTTGTTGTAGTTGCTTCTCAAAAGCTGGAATTTTATTGGTCAACAAATCATTCAATTTGGTTTTGAAGCCAGCGAACTCTTCTCGACCAATGGTCAACGAACGTTTATGCGTTGGTGTTGGTCCGTATGTTGATAATGATGTACCAATCATGGCAGCCGATATACGGTCAGAAATGGTCATATGACCATCTTGGCCAATTTCATTTTTTGAACCCATACCATTTAGCTGCACATCAAGGGCATGCAAAGCTTGTGTGATGTCGTGCAACGATTTATCCAGTTGACCAGGCTCTGTGTGTGTTCTACTTAAAGCCAATTTCAACTGTTTTGTTCTGGACAATGCTGTAGATAAGGCTTTATTAGCTGCGGAAACTTGACCTTGTAATTCTGCCGCTTCACGCCAAAATGCCACCGTTTGTTCAGGTTCTGCTCCTTTTAAAGTACCTGTCCTCAAACGCTTCACTTCAAAATTTTGTGGCTCAGACAATTGTCGATAGTTGCCATTGATGTGCTCTGTTAATGTCACTGAATATTGGCCCGGTGCCACCATCATGCCTTTGGATTTATCTTTTTCTTTGTCAATCGCAGATGTGGATGGAAAACGCAAATCCCAAACCACTTGGTTAAAGCCTTTTTTGGTAGGGCCTTCAATACGTCTGACCACATTGCCATTGTTATCTTTGACTGTCAGCCAGATGGTTGGTTTGGGTTCAAGCCTTTCTTGTTCTGCTTTTTCCCAACTTTCAAATGCGACAGACTTTTTGGATTTGATGGCTTTTTTCTCACGTTTTTTGCGTTGTTCTTTGAGGCTTTGCAAACCATCTTTCAAGTAATAATTAAATACGCCGCCAAATGGTGGGTTTTTTGCCGTGTAGAATCCGCTGCCCATTGAGGCCTTTTCCGATGAGCCCAAAAGATTCCTTTGCAAATACCACCATGCTGATTTAACTGGGAAGAGGGTGGACTCTTGTTTCAACTGTTCTAAACTCACATCACGCAATAAAGAATAGTCGTCGAATATATAAAACCCTCGACCAAATGAGGCCGCAACCAAGTCGTTTTCATCTTTTTGTATGGCCAAATCTCTGAATGAAATGGTTGGAACATCACCAGTGATCTTAATCCACTTTTTACCAGCATCAATGGTAAAAAACAACCCAAATTCAGTACCAACAAACATCAAGTCTTTATCGATGTGGTCTTGAACCAGTCGCCAAACCAAGTGGTTATCTGGCAAGTTGCTGGTGATTGATTTCCAACTTTTGCCCCTGTTATTACTTTTCAACAAATAAGGTTTGTAATCGCCATATTTATGATTATCCAATGCTATGTAAACCGTATTGGCATCAAATAAGTCGGCCTTGATGTCATTAACAAATGCGGTTTTCGGCACACCTGGCAAACTGGCCACTTTGATTGCGCGCCAATTTTGCCCACCATTTTCTGTGACTTGAATCAAACCATCGTCTGTGCCCGCATAGATCACACCTTCTTCTACTGGTGACTCTGCCAGAGAGGTAATAGTATTGTAGTTGCTCATGGCCAGGACATCCCATGGTGCGTCCCAGCTTTGTGTTTGTCCCATGATTGGCAGCTTTATTCTATTTTCGTTCTTAGTCAGATCTCCAGAAATTGCTGTCCATGAATCACCTCGATCCTCTGATTTCCATACCCTTTGAGAAGCATAATACAAGCGCGTGGGTTGGTGTGGGCTGACCAAAATGGGTGCATCCCAATTAAAGCGTTCCCTATCTTCGCCAGCCTCAGGTTGTGGCTGGATGTGCATGATTTCACCAGTTTTTTTGTCTGCCCTGACCAAATTACCCTGTTGCCATTCGGCATACACAATATCAGAATTGGTAGGGTCCGTGGCAGGTTGATGGCCATCAGCAAACAATACCACATACCAGTCAGCATTTCTAATGCCATGCACATTGTCTGTTCTTGACGGACCACCTTGGGTATTATTGTCTTGAGTACCACCATAAATATGATAGAAAGGCTTAGCATTATCAACCGCCACTTTATAAAATTGAGTAACGGGTAGATTAGCAACGAAACGCCAATTTTTTGCCAAGTCAAAACTTTCATAAATGCCACCATCGGTACCAACCATCAAATAGTCGGGATCGTCATCCAAAAATACCAGTGCATGATTGTCTGGGTGTTTGCTTTCTTCTTTCATGGTTCGAAAAGTTTTACCACCATCATCAGAAACGATCATGCGGTTATTGGCCAAATAAATTCGGTCAAACGCATGGGGTGATGCGTAAAGTTCTTGATAATAATGCGGACCTGTTGCACCGGCAACCGCATCTGACTGTTTGCTCCAGCTTGCTCCTTGATTTTCAGATTTGTAGATGCCACCAGTTCTGCGGTCCAGTTCTATCGCTGCATAAATCACATCTGGTTTTTGTGGTGAAATGGCCAGACCAATTTTGCCCATGTTTGATTGTGGTAACCCGTCTTTTAATTCATTCCAGTTTTCACCACCATCTTCTGATTTATGTATTTTAGTTTTCGGTCCACCTCCCATATATGCTGCAACTGTCCGATGTCTTTGCCATGTGGCTGCATATAAGCGACCTGGGTTTCTTGGGTCCATGACAATATCTGTAACGCCTGTCCACTTATCATCACCAAGGACTTTTTTCCATTCCTTACCACCATCAGTGGTCTTGTATAAACCGCGTTCGCCACCCGATGACCACAGAGGGCCTTGTGCAGCCACCCATAGCGTATTTGAATCTTCAGGGTGAATGATAACTGTAGAAATGTGCTCTGATTTTTTGAGCCCCATATTTTGCCAATTTTTGCCACCATCTTGACTGCGGTATATGCCATCGCCAAAACTGCTGTGGCGGCCACCAGTATTTTCACCGGTGCCAACCCAAATGGTACTGGGGTTATTAGGATCAATGGTTACGCTGCCAATTGAATAGACTTTTTGTTCATCAAAAACAGGCGACCATGTGGTTCCAGCATTGACAGTTTTCCATACGCCTCCTGAGCCCACTCCAACATACCAAATATTTCGATCATTGGGATGAATAGCGATGTCTGCGATGCGACCTGACATCAATGCGGGACCTATGTTGCGCATTTTGAGACCCTTGAAGGTCTCTTGTGATAAAAGCTCTTGTGGCTTTTCAGCTGAATTACCGATTTGTGAAATCATCAGTAATAATAAACAGGCAAATACTTTCATGATTTTTCCTCATTATTTATGATTATGGTAACTACAGAACGGGTTGCTACTTCATTGATGACAAAAGCATGTGTCGATGGCCATTTTTGTCTCCAAGAGTAACAAAACCCTTTCATAAGGTACATGTTAAGAAATTTTTGAACTGCCCGAAATTGAGGGAAAGGAATTAATTTACAGGTCATGCATCTCATTATGATGACTGTGCCTTGATTGTTATCTGGTTCGAGTTTTTCCCCATTACTTAGAATCGAACAAAAATCTCTATTATTTTTATAATAGTGGACTTATACCATAACACTTTTATTATATGAAAAAAAGCCAATTGCACATTATTTGTATCGCTGATGAAGCCCGAATCTGTTTTATATGATATTCTCGCTTTTAGAGTATTATTAGAGATAAATTCTTTTATTTGACAAGTATTTTGTTAGGGGTTAACCATGAAAAAATTATTTTTTTATATTTCAATTGTCTTACTTACATTGAATTTTTATACGACTGTTTTTGCCAAACAGTTACTTGAGTCTTCTCATTCATGGGATGGTGGTGACATTGCCTATCCTGAAGGAGATGCACAAATTACGGTATTAGAGCTCACACTTAAAGCTGGTCAGTCAACGCAATTTCATTGTCACCCTGTGCCAAATTTCGGTCACTTGATTAAAGGAAAGCTCAAAGTTGAAACCATAAAAGGCGAACAAAAGATCATGCAAACTGGAGATACCATCATTGAGGTCATGAAGACTATTCACCGTGGTACCGCATTAGAAGACACTGAAATCAGGGTTTATTACGCTGGCGCCGAAGGTGTACCTCATACGGTATTTGCGGATGCTGATGATGCAAGAAAATATTGTGAGATATAGCGATTATTATCATGCAAAATAAGTTGTTTTACCATTAAAGTCATGCAAAAACCCAATACCCTATTATGAAAAAACTGATCCCTTATGGCTTTAAATGGCTTTCATTCATTTACCCGAATCTGGCGGCAAAACTGGCTTTACTGTTATTTTTAAAACCTCGAAGTAAACCCAGACCAGAGATAGAGTTACAGTTTTTACAGACCGGTCAAATATTGAGTTTTGCATCTGGAAGAAAAGCCCGAACTTGGGGGGCAGGTCCTGTGGTATTGCTCATGCACGGTTGGGAATCCCAAGGCTCTACTTTTTATAAACTGATTCCTTTATTGGTCGATGCTGGTTTCCAAGCCGTTGCCTGGGATGCTCCAGCTCATGGTGCATCTCCTGGTAAACGCACTCATGTACCCGATTATGCAGAAAGTTTGTTAATTGACATAAATGAAGGAATCTTTGAAAAACCTGCTGCTTTAGTTGGACACTCCTTTGGTGGTGCGGCATTATCTGTCCTTTATAAAATTTATGTTCTTCCTCCCACAGTGGTGATTGTTTCTGCTCCGACACGCGTTAAGGATATTTTTTTAAATTTTACTCAAATGATAGGCCTCAATAAAAATGCTGAACACAAATTTATTGAATTAGCTGAAAAGACTTCTGGTTATTCTTTGTCTGATTGCAGTCTGGTTGACAACGACCTCTCAAAAAACAGTCATGTATTGATCATTCACGATCAAGGTGACGATGTCATTCCTTTTTCTGACTTTGAAATACTACAAAAGAACTGGGCTGCTGGAAGATTTTTAGCAACACAGAATCTTGGTCACAGATTAACCATTAAAAACGATCAAGTACTTGAAAAAATTGTCGATTTTATAAGGCCTATCCATACATCATAAAAATGTGTAAATAGGCCTGATTTAACAATTATCTTTGCTTAGGTAAACACAAATATAAATGGATCCTACAATAAGGAAGCGTTGTAGTTGGATCATCTAAACAGTCTCGGTATTCTTGATAACACATCAGTGGATCATTGCCTCGGTTCGCGTGATCTTTTTCCCAAAATCCAATATCTTCAGATTTATTGTTTGTGGCCGCTGATGCACTTAAACACAGCCCGATAGTTATTAATAATATAATTTTTTTCATATTGATTTTCCCATTTTTTAATTTATGAATGCCAGTCATTTAATAAATGGCGAGTTTTAATTTAAATCAAATAACAAAAAAAATGTGAAAATATGCGGGCAAAATGGGAACGAATACCATCGTTTTCGTACATATGCATTAAAACGTTCCTTTTTACCCATCTTTTTTTATAAAAATAATTTCCTTCACCACAGAATGACAGTAAGCGCCAAGCGAATTACATACTTGAATTATTAAATTTTTCTGGTAACAACT
>CAYGTC010000099.1:0-13456 GCA_964352735.1 uncultured Alcanivoracaceae bacterium
TCTCAAATATTGAGAATCTAGATTATGAAACAGGACTCTTGTGCAGAGCCATGATTTAAAATTACCATTGTTATTGAGATTAGGATAAAGCTGCCATTGCGGCCAACCAATGGTGTTAAGTCGCATGGTTTGTGTCCAACCGTTGTTTGGATTAATTGCCAGTAGCTCATCTTTGTTATTATTGTCATTACAGTCAAAGTCACCGGCGTAAAACTCATCACCACTGCTCATATACCATAGACCAACAAAGCCATTGTTGCCTCCAGTAATATATTGCCAGTTGTTATTGTTGAATTGCATGGTGTGGTGCCAACCGTTGGGATTGGTGGCAAGTAACTCATCGCGGTTATCGCCATTAAAATCGCCAACTGCATAGACATCATTGCTGCTGATGTTCCACCAATGTATGGCTCCACTACCATTACCCTGAACGACTTGCCAGATGTTGTTGGTATCAAACTCTAGTGTTCTATGCCAACCGTTGGCATAAATGGCCAGTATCTCATCATGACCATCACCATCAAAATCACCTGCAAAGTATTGATCATTGTTACTGATTTGACCATTCGTACTGCTACTTATGGTGTTCCATGTGTTATTAGATAAGCCCAGTGTATGGTAGTTTCCATTGGGATTAGCGATCAACAATTCATCCTTCCCATCGCCATTAAAGTCACCGCTAACAAAAATATCATCGCTGCTTAGATTCCATGATCCAATAATGTTTTGACCATTAGCGAAGGGGGTGTACCAGTGAATATAATTGTAGCTTATTTGAGGGTGGTGATGGAAATAAATAACCCCATAGTCGAAGGAGGGTGTTATTTGTAATATGTCCTCTAATCCATCGCCATTAAAATCTCCTTGGATTAATGTGTCTGTATTGGCATTAACTTGTTGATCTGGATTGGTTGTATAGTTTGTCCAACCTTGTGCGTAACTTTTTATTGAAATATTGCTGATCAGTGTTATTAGTATCAGTGATCGTGATAATTTTTCTTTCATGAGTGTGCTCCTATGAGGTTCTAGAAATTAAAATAATACGCCATATTGGCGTATGCACACTATAGAAGAATAGGCAGATATACTGGGTCAGTAATACGGACTGTTATGGAAGCAATTGGAACAAATAGGAAGGTTTGGCAAATTTGAGCACATTTAATGCAGGTGGTCATAAAGCCTTTGTGCGATTTCAGGGCTGATGCCCTTGATTTGAGCCAGTTCTTCTATGCCTGCTTTTTTTAGGCCCTGTAAGCCTCCAAAATGTTGTAATAAGCTGAGTCGGCGTTTTTCGCCAATGCCATCAATGCCTTCAAGTAATGATTTTTTACGAGATTTTGCCAAAGCTTTACGATGACCTGTGATGGCAAAACGATGCGCCTCATCTCTGATGTGTTGGGTCATATGTGACAAAAGTGAGTGTGAGTCGGGCTTGATCATAATATTGCGACTTAATATAAACAGCCGCTCCTGTCCAGCGGTACGGTTCTCGTCTTTGGCAATACCTATGATCTCAATATCATTAATATTATGCTCTTGTAGCACTTTTTGTGCTTGATTGGACTGTCCTTTACCGCCATCAATTAGGAAAATATCAGGTCTTTTTTGTTTGTGTTTGATTATTGATGCAAGGCGTTTATTGATCACTTGATGCATGGCAGCATAATCATCGCCTGGAGTAATGTCACTGATTTTGTAATTTCTGTACATGTTCTTTTTTGCGCCACTGCTGTCAAAAACCACACAGGAGGCTCTGGTTTTTTCGCCGAAGGCATGAGAGATATCAAAACATTCGACACGATTTGGTGGTTTGGACAATCCGACTTCATTCACCCAGGTTTGCCACTTATGTTGCCAATTGGCCTTTTTACTGACTTGTAACTCAAGGGCATTTTTCATATTTGTGGTATTGAGGTCCAACATTTTTTTGCGACTACCACGTGGTTGTGAAATCAATTTAACTTGATTCTGTGCTATTTGTGAAAGTGCTGACTCAATCATGACTTTCTCTGTGACTTGTTGGTTTACTATGATGACAGGTGGGATCGGTTTGTCTTGATAATATTGACAGATAAATGCGCTAATAACCTCTGCATTATCACTATTTTTAGGAGTCTTGGGGAAAAAGTTTCTGTGGCCTAACATTTGTCCTCCCCTAACTACGCATAATGTGACAATGTGCAGCCCCAGTTCATGATCTGTGCAAAAAATATCGATATTCTGTGCACTGGTGCTTTCTACCACCTGTTGAGATTGAATGATTTTCAATTCTTGTATCTGGTCTCGTATCTCAGCAGCTTTTTCAAAATCCAGCTGCTTCGAACTCTGATTCATGGCTTGAACCAATTCATCAATGACATTCAGCGACTTTCCAGCCAAGAATTGTTTGGTGTAATACAATTGTTTATCGTATTCATTTTTGCTGACATAATTAACGCACGGAGCTGAACAGCGTTTTATTTGGTATTCTAAGCAAGGCCTAGATCGGTTAGCATAATTACTGTTGCTGCATTGACGCACTTTGAACAATTTTTGTAAGTGGTTTAAAGTATGTCTGACTGCTTGTGCACTTGGAAAGGGGCCAAAGTAACGGCCCTTACCTTTTTTACTGCCCCTTCTGAAAGATAAACTTGGAAACTCATCTTCATTTTCAGAGCAATAGATATAAGGGTAGCTTTTACCATCTTTGAGTAAAATATTGTATTTGGGTTTGTGCTGTTTGATCAGTTGATTTTCAAGGATCAAAGCTTCGCCTTCTGTGCGCGTGATACTGAATTGCATAGATGCTATAGTTGCCACCAATGCCATGGTTTTTCTGTCTTTGGCTTGGCCGCTGAAGTAACTGCCCACACGGTTTTTTAAATTGGCGGCTTTGCCCACATAGATGATATTATCTTGAGCATCATACATTTGGTAAATGCCAGGTTTAAGGGGCAGTTGTTTTGCAAAGGCTTTGCCATCAAAGGTCATAAAGTTTAGGTTGAAAATAAATTAAAATATTATACCCAGTGTGGTTGTTCATTGCATGCTTGTCAAAACATTTGGCAATGATTTGACATTGTTCAACGTGAATGCTTGTCTGACCGGTGCTAAAAAAAGAGTTTAGATGTAAAAACTAACTGAGAATTATATAACCAATTATTGCAACTGTAATTAACATAGACGCAATAGGCAACAACATTGATTTTTTTGATTTTAAGGTAATGTTTGTGGATGTTTTAGGCTCTTGTGATTCTCTTTTTTGTGCTGCAGTTTCAATCAGATTTCTTTGTTCTTCAGTCAAGTCCCTATAAGCGGTTTGGTCGATTGAATCGGGGTCAGCAGTGTCAATTTCTTCGTTTGTGAGTGTATCACGACTGCATAAATCTTCATCTGAAGCGTGAATAGGCTTTCCTGTTTGACTGTTGAAGCGTCTATATATTTTAGGCTTTATGCCAAAATTGGAATAAGTTGTTTCAGCATTATTTTTAATCAACCCTAGAGTGATGTTGTCTTTTCCATCTTTATTGACGGCTGTCTTGACCAAATAATCCGTTATTTCTTGTAGGTTATCGGGCTGTTTTAAGGTCCTAATCATGTCCAGTTCATCTGCAATATTATACAAACCATCTGTACATATTAATAGCATTTCATTGTCTTGGAGTATGCCTTTGTTGGTATTGATGTAGAGGTTTTTACGCTCCATTCCCAACGCTTGTGAAATGACATTTCTGTCTGGGTGAGTGGCTAAGTCATCAATATTAATGTGACCATTTTCTAGTAAAAGTTCTATGTATGAGTCATCTTTTGTGATCAGCTTTAATGCGCCATCCCATAAATAAACACGGGAGTCTCCAACCCAAACAATTTCATAAATGTTTTCATCAAAGATAACTGCAACCACCGTTGTGGCCATTCCTTTTCTGAGTTCATCAGCCTTTATTTCACTGATTATTTGCCTGTGAGCGGTGTAAACAGCATCGCTCAAGGATAAGCCTGATTTGACATTATCAAAGATAGCTTGGCATGCCATTTGGCTGGCAACTTCACCTTTTTGATGCCCGCCTACACCATCAGCAATAACATATAAGTTTAATGAATCATCCAGAGAGTAGGCGTCTTCATTAATCTTTCTTTGACCAATGTGTGTTTTCGCATAACTTTGTATCATAGGTTCCCGAGTTTTACTTTGTCATCATTAAGTCTAAAATACCCATATTGGCAAGTATAGGCTTAATTTTTCATTGATTGTTTTTTGTGAGTTGGTTCACAAAAATTCCCTAATGTCATATGTTAAGGAATTTGCCTCAATGTTCAATAATTAACTGGTTTTTACCATTAGATTTTGCTTTATACATGGCCATATCTGCTCTATCAATAACTTTTTCTACACGTTCGTGAAGCTTGCGCATAACCAGACCTGTGCTCAAGCTGATTCGAGGTGAAGCAGATGAGTGCTCATGAGGAATATTTTTTATTAACAGTGCATCATAAATGTTCTTTATAATTTTACTGGCCGATTGTATATCATGATCATAAAATAGTATGACAAATTCCTCTCCGCCAAATCTGGCCACCAATGAATTGTTGCTTGAATGTTCATGCAGCACTTCGGCGACTTGAATTAGGCACTCATCTCCTTTTAAATGTCCATAACAGTCGTTATAAGCTTTGAAGTCGTCAATATCAATCAATGCAAGGCAAATGGTGTTTTCTGGGTCTTTGCACAGTTTTTCAATTTTACTAATAAAGTCACGTCGATTAGCAATGCCAGTGAGTTCATCCAATCGCGTCATTTGATCCAGTTTTTCATTCGCAATGATCAGAGACTTGGTTCTTTGTGCTACTTGTTCTTTGAGCATTTTTTCATGGGCCTTTAGGCGCTGGATACGCCAAATCGGTAGGCCAAATAAAACGGTTAAAGTAACAATGCTGGCAATAATTCTAAACCACCACGTTTGATACCATGAGGGCAATATGTGAAAATCTTGCACTAAAGCACTAGACCACTCATTGTGGTAATATCGAGCTTGTAGTTGTAATTGATATTGGCCCGGAGCCAACTCAGGAAAGTGAGCAATTTTACCAGCTTTCCATTCAGGTTGTTTCGGAGTCAGCTTATATCTAAAGCTGACATTTTGTGCATCAGAGAGAAAAGCTGCAGAAAAATGCATTTGGATGATTTTGGGGTTAGGTGCAATATGTTGCCATTGTTTAGGCGCAATTAAGTCATCGCCTATGAACATTTTCTCAATAAAAGGTTTGAGTTGCTTTCCTGAGTGAAAAAGTGTCAAGTCGGGATCAACCTCAACGACTCCCCCTTGACTGGCAAACCATAATTGGCCATTGCTGGTGATAACAGCTCCTGAACTACTGCCATTAAATTCACTGCTTCTCATGCCATCTTTTTCTGCAAATTTTATGAAACTTATGGTATCGACTGAACCAGATTTAATGTGATCGATGTCTTGGCGAAGGACTCTAAATAACCCTGAGTTTGATATGGCCCAAATGTGACCATATTTGTCAGTGATGACATCATGAATATGACCATTAGTTACTGAGGTTAACTGATGTTCTTTACTGAAATGATAATTCCGTTGAGGTGTTTGTAACCACAGCCCACCTCCACAAGCCCAAATTTCATCCGCTCTAAACTGGTAAATGCATGATGCTGCTTCTATAGGGATGTTGATTTTTTCAGCTTGATCATCTTTGACGCGATATAAATGTCGATTCTCTGCTATGAGTATATCGCCATTAAGGGCAAAACTCATGGCTTTGATATCAATTGGATTCTCCTGATCAAGTGTGATAATGGTTTTTTTATTGTCTTTATTCTTGATCAAATGTTTGCCTTCTTGATACCAGAAAACATTATCTTTGACTAAAAAAGCTTTAATGCCATTTTTTAAATCTATAAGTGGCTCTAATGTATTGTCTATCAATTGACTGATGTTTTTTGAGGTGGCAACCCATATTTTTCCTTGTTCCTGTTTTATGGCATTGATGACAACCCCATCTGGGTCATTGGGCAATGATAACTGCGTATTTAGTATTTTTTGTTCATTGATGTAGGTAATATTCGAGGTTTTTTCATAGGGAATAAGGTAAACATTGTCAGATGAATCAATACCAAGTGCATGAATGTTTTCATTTTCTAGGCCCTGATACATGCCGATATTTCTTATGGCGCCCACCTTTAACATGCATAATCCTCCAGATGTTCCAACCCAAATGGCCCCATCTTCATCTTCTACGATTGATGACAGACGATTATTGGGTAAGTTGCTGAATGATTCAATGCCTAAATCACTGTATCTAAATAAACCATTGGTGGCTGTTGCAATCCACAAATTATTTTTTCTATCCAACATCAGTTTGGTGATGGAAACAGGAGTGTTTTCTATCAGTTGATCAATTAATAATGTTTTAACGCCATTTTGTATGGTATAAACCTTACCATTCTCCGCTAAATAATGCTTTCCATCGGTGTTGCCCTGATTTGTGAAATGTTCATTAATGAGATCGTGACTGCTTACAGCCAATGCATGTGTGTTTGATTCTTGTGTTTGTGTGATAAGTAAACGTTTATTGATATTTTGGAAAGTTTGTAAAAAAATTCCATGATCATCAGTTTCATTGAGGTAACTTAACTGGTTCTGGTCATCCAAAAATATTGTGTGGCCGCCATTGTTTAATAAAACCCCATCATCTGCAATCAAAATTTTATAAATAATTTGTGCTTGTAAGCCATTGTCTAACTGCCAATTATCAATGTTTTTCCCCTCAATACGATACAATCCACTCGATGTTGTTCCTACCCATATAGCGCCTTGTTGATTGACACCAAGTGAAAAAGCTTCAACGGCAGGAAAGTCTATTGTAGTACCAGGGATATATTGTGAAAACCGATGACCATCAAATGCAACAAGCCCAGAGTAAGTAGCAATCAACAGTTGACCGTCAGTGTTGATGACAATATCAGTGATTGAATTTTGTGGTAGTCCATCCTGTGCTCCATAACAGTTCATTCTGTATTGATTGAGGGGAACCGATGGTAGTAAAGCGTGCGTAATAAATGTACAGAAAATTAGGAAAATAGCCGATATTCCCTTTAATTTGTTTAAAGGAGAATTAACCCAAGTAACGCTCTTTTTATCGTCTACTATTATACCAGTCCCTCCCAATTAATAATTGATATTAATGTATACACTTTGTGGTATATTTTTTCGTATAAAATAATATAGTATTTGTTGTACATATGCGAGCATCACGTCAACAAAATTTCAAAATGATGCTAAAGCGATGATAAAGAAGGATTAAATCCTGTAATTATCTGTGAGAGAGAAGAATTTATTCAATGCTGAACTAAAGATGCATCCCAGATTGGTTTGTTAATAATTTTAGATAATATTGAAACATCTTGTAAAATGTGTTGGTGATTACCATGATCAATCACGTGAAAGCGGGTTCCATCTCTGAGTACAAAGTTAATTTCGTAACTGTCATAACTGGATTTATTGCTTTTTATACGTTCAGAAATGATTTGGATGGCATGAATCTCACTGAAGTAAATGACTTTTTGTTGATCCTTAACATTTCCAGCCAATTGTGGTTTTTTATTGCCCATCCATAAGTAGCCATGTGTGACGTTAAACTGAATGGGTGTTGACATTTGTTTGAAGGCAAAGTAGCCAACCAGAGCGAATATACCACCAAATATCACTAAGATAAAAGGTGCATCTGCATTGTTAAATATAACACCCAAACCAACCAATAACATCACTACACCAATCACAAAGAACAAACCGCTGAAAAGTAAGGCACCAATTGATGGGGCATACTTATAGATGTTTACGCTCTTTTGTTTGAGTACATGGGTTTTGAAATTGGCACCACCTGGTTTCATGGGATGCCATTCTATTTTCTCTGCCATTGGGTCATTAAAACGTTTGGTGTCGACAGAGGGTGCATTTTTGATTTGAAGTTTTTCAATATGGTCTTGTAGTTTTTTAAACATAAACGCTGATGATTATTGGTGCTTTTTTATGAAATGAAGTAAGCGATTGTTGGCAGGCATACTGATGTCATTAACCAGATCAATTTCTGCATCGTTCATCAGTTGAGACAGTGCCTCAAAATCTCTGATGGCACTGTTTGGGTTTTGCTCTTTAAGCCATTGATCAAACTCTTCATTTGATGGCGATGTGTATTGTCCATTGTAGTTGAATGGTCCATAGATGAGGGTTTCTGTACCCGCTTTGATATGTCTGCCCAACAGTTTTACCAAATTTTTTACATTGTGCCAAGACATGATGTGTAATGTATTGACTGTAAAAATTACATCAATATTCAGTTCGGGAAAAGGTGTTTTACCAGACTCAAACTCAATCGGAGGCACAATGTTTTCGCTCGGATATTCAGCTAACCACATGTTGATTCCAGCATGGTTGATCTTTACATCAGAGGTGTGCCATTTTAAATGTGGAAAATGCGGCGCGATAAAGACTGCATGCTGACCGGTTCCTGTACCGATTTCCAGCAAGTCAGAGTGGTTTTGTTGGATGATTTTTTGTAGTGCATCCAATATGACTTGCTGGTTACGTTCGCATGACGGTGCAAAAGGTTTATCCATCAATCTTTGTAAACCTTGCCTTCTTTCATGACAAATGTGACATTCAACAGTGTTGATATGTTATTTAATGGTGATTCCCCAACTGCAATGATGTCAGCATATTTGCCAACTGTAATGGTGCCGATTTGTTCAGACATACCCAATAAATCGGCAGCATTGATGGTTGCAGATTTGATCACTTGTGCCGCCGGCATGCCCGCTTTGTGCATCAGCACAGCCTCTTGTGCATTGGTGCCATGTTGTGAGACTCCGCTATCCGTACCATAAGCAATTTTGACGCCTGCTTCGAAGGCTTTGGCAAAGGTGCCTTGCATTTCTTTGCCGACCTTAATGGCTTTTTGCTTGATGGCTGGACTCATAAAGTCGCTGTTTTCAGCCATGCCAACAACGGTATGACCTGCCAAAAGTGTCGGCACCATATAGGCTCCCGTTTTTTTGAATAATTTTATGGCTTTGGACCCTGCGTATGAACCGTGTTCAATGCTGGCAACACCCGCCTCTAAGGCGGCTATAATGCCATCTTCATGGTGCGCATGGGCCGCTACTTTGCGTCCCATTCTTTTGGCTGCTAAAACCACCTCCTTAAGTTCGTCAGCTTCCATTTGTTGCCCTGTTCCTGTCGCTCGATCCGTCAAAACACCTCCTGTAGAGGCAACTTTTATCCAATCGGCACCAAACTTAATCGCATGTCGAGCTGCTCTTCGGCAATCATACGGTCCATCACAAATTGATTGATTGGTGTAAAGCTCCAATAAATCGTGTTTCATGCCACTGGCATCCATGTGACCACCGGTAATGCCAATGGTACCTGCGGCAATGATACGTGGGCCATCCACCCAACCTCGATTGACTGCATCACGGTAAGCATACATGGATTGTGTATCAGAGCCCAAATCCCGAACTGTTGTGAAACCAGCCATCAATGTTTTTTTGCCATAATGGGTACTGCGCATGGCCATTAATTCAGTTGACATTTTTAATGAATCTTCTGTGTTTGATGGGCTGAGTTCGCCTTGAAGATGGACATGCATATCCATCAGTCCCGGCAACACAAAACGGTCTTTGAGGTCAATAAAAGTGGTGTCACTATCAAAGCCATTTGCTGCAGAGTAACCATCTGTTACAGCGGTGATTTTATTGTCATTGATAACAATGGTTTGCTCTTTCAATGGTGGTTGGTCTGCTACAGCCAATAATTGACCTGCGTAAATTACGGTTGTTTCTGCTTGTAATGTTAGAGTGCTAACACCTAACAACAAGGCTGTTATTTTACGAATGCATTTATTCATAATCATTGACTAATTGAACAAAAGCTTTAACGCCATTAATGAGGTTGGATTCATCAACATAAAACAGTGGTGAATGATTGGTCGGTGCCGTTTTTGCATCGACATCATGTGGTGTCACACCGATAAAGAAAAAGAATCCTGGGATTTCTTGTGCAAAAAATGAAAAGTCCTCAGCACCTGTGATCAGAGGGGTTTCTACCACTTGTTGTTCTCCAAACAATTTTTTGAGGCTGGGTAACATTTGTTTTGTTAAGGCTGGGTCATTTACCGTGACTGGGTAACCTTCATGGATTTTGAAATCAACGGTCACGCCCATGGCTTTAGCTGTATTTTCTATGATTTGCCTGAGATTTTGATGAATGACGTCCCGAATGCCCATATCAAAATTACGTATGGTTCCTACCATCTCTACTTTATCTGGTATGATATTGTTGCGAATACCACCTTTGATCGCACCAAAAGAAACAACAGCTGGCGCTTTCGTGACATCAACTTTTCGACTGACAATGGTTTGAACTGTGCTGATCATTTGTGCCGAGGCAACGATTGGATCAATGCCTCCCCATGGTCTTGATCCATGGGTTTGTCTGCCGTGTACTGTTAATGAAAACTGGTCTACAGCAGCCATAGCAGGGCCAGATCGATAACCGATTACACCGCTGGGCGCTGTTGATGTCACGTGTGCACCGAAAATCACTTCTGGTTGATACTCTTTAAATAATCCCTCTTTTAGCATGAGTTCTGCACCACCTTCTTCACCTAATGGGGCGCCTTCTTCTGCGGGTTGAAAAATAAACAGTACTGAGCCCCTTAAAGTGTCTTTATTTTTGGCCAATACTTCTGCTGTGCCCATCAACATGGCGACATGGGTATCGTGACCGCAAGCATGCATCACACCCACTTCTTCGCCTCGATAGGTGGATTTGGCTTTTGATGCAAAGGGCAGATCAACTTCTTCGGTCACAGGTAAGGCGTCCATGTCTGCACGCAAAGCAATGGTTGGACCTGGTAGAGCTCCTTTTAATAATCCTATAACACCCGTATGAGCTATGCCTGTTTTTACTTCTATGTTAAGTGATTTGAGGTGTTTGGCAATCATTTTAGAGGTTCTGAATTCCCTGTTGCTGAGTTCAGGGTTTTGATGTAAATCTCTGCGCCACTCAATCACTTTAGGCTCAATATCGGTTATGTCTTGATCTAATGCGGCACAAATGGCAAAAGGAATGGCAAGCGATACAGTCGCTAGTAAGGTTTTTATCATGAGAATTCCCAAAAATTAATAATTTTGTCACATCAAGCAGACATAAACAATGCATTTATAGGTGATTTTGGCTTTATTTATGACAGTATTGGTGGCAATTTATCGATTAGTTGTCATCTGACTGGGCAAATCAAGTATAATCGCGGCCTTGAAAATTTACACTGAGAAAGGTAACGCTGTGACAACTCATATACGAAATATCGCCATCATTGCTCATGTTGATCATGGAAAGACAACGCTAGTTGATGAATTGATCAAACAATCTGGTACATTAGATGACCGTGCAGATGATCCCAATCGATTGATGGACTCTAATGAATTGGAAAAGGAGCGTGGCATTACCATTCTTTCAAAGACCACTTCTATCAATTGGACGGATAAGGATGGTCAAGAATACAAAATTAATATCGTCGATACTCCGGGCCATGCCGACTTTGGTGGAGAAGTTGAGCGTGTCTTGAGCATGGTTGATTCAGTATTACTACTGGTCGATGCTGTAGATGGCCCAATGCCTCAAACGCGTTTTGTCACTTCGAAAGCCTTCGAAATGGGTTTTAAACCTATCGTTGTGGTGAATAAAGTGGATAGACCTGGCGCACGCTTGGATTGGGTACTTGAACAAACCTTTGATTTGTTTGACTCATTAGGCGGAACAGATGAACAACTCGATTTTCCTGTGGTTTATGCATCAGCGATCAATGGTTATGCCAATATGGATGATGAGAGCCGTGATGGAGACATGACACCATTGTTTGAAACCATTGTTGAAAAAGTCAGTGCACCTGATGTAGAGATTGATAAGCCTTTTCAAATGCAAATCACCACACTCAATTATAATAGCTTTTTGGGTTTGATTGGTATTGGTCGCATTAAAAGGGGTTCTGTCAAGTCCAATACTGCTGTGACAATAGTTGATAAGGATGGAAAAAATAGAAATGGACGCATTTTGAAGATCTTTGGTTTTAAAGGTTTAGAACGTGTCGAAGTTAAAGATGCATCGGCTGGTGATATTGTTGCCATCTCTGGAATTGATAATATTGGTATTTCTGATACTGTATGTGAGAGGGATAACGCTGAGGCCTTAACGCCTTTGACGGTAGATAGACCGACCATTTCTATGTTGTTTTGTGTCAATAATTCTCCGTTTGCTGGGCAAGAAGGTAAATTCTTGACTTCACGTCAGATCAAAGACCGTTTAGAACTGGAAGCGACTTATAACGTTGCTTTGAGGGTTGAATCAACCGCAGATGCTGATAAGTATAAAGTTTCGGGCCGTGGTGAATTGCATTTATCGGTACTCATTGAAACCATGCGAAGAGAAGGCTATGAAATTTCGATTTCACGTCCTGAAGTTATTTTCAGGGAAATAGATGGTGAAATTTGTGAACCCATTGAAGATCTGATGGTTGACGTCGAGTCAGAGCACCAAGGCGCAGTGATGGAGAAGTTGCTGGAACGTCGTGCAAGTATGAAGGATATGGAGCCAGATGCAACAGGCCGAGTTCGTATGCATTTTCATGCACCGGCACGTGGTTTGATTGGTTTTCAGAGTGAATTCAAAACTTTGACTTCTGGTTCAGGAATCATGACTCATGTATTTGATCATTATGCACCCAAATATAACAACATTGTCAGTGGTCGTCAAAATGGAGTGTTGGTCTCAAATGCAAAAGGCAAAGCTTTGGCATTTGCATTATTTAATTTACAAAAAAGTGGGCGTTTATTGGTAGAGGTCAATGTACCCGTATACGAAGGTCAGATTGTGGGTTTAAACTCGCGTAATAATGACCTGACCGTTAACCCAACTAAAGGAAAACAGCTGAATAACATTCGTGCAGCTGGTAAAGATGAAGCATTGATATTATCGCCACCCATTAAATTGTCGTTAGAACAAGCTATGGAATTTATTGAAGACGATGAGTTGGTTGAAGTCACTCCTGAATCCATTCGTATTCGTAAAAAGCTTTTATCAGAAAGTGATAGAAAGCGAGCAGGGCGTGCGCCAAGAAAATAATTTTTGTCACTTAGCCCGAATATTTCATCAAAACGGTAAAAAAGTTGATTTTATCTATGAAAAACATGGAGTTAAAAGATATTTGCAAAAGTACACTTTGTACCTGAATGGTTTTATGAAAAAAATGGCCGCATATCTTGAATAAAATCGCTTCAAAGCCATGAATAACTGGCGTTGAAGCAATTTTTATCCAATCTACTTTGCCATTTTCACCCTAAAATCCATTCTATGATGAAATATTCGGGTTGATATGTTTTGACTTGTCAATTATTAAT
>CAYGTC010000100.1:0-13418 GCA_964352735.1 uncultured Alcanivoracaceae bacterium
TCAATCACGTATGTGAAATACGCTCATGATTTCTTTCGTCGATTTGAATCAAATAAGGCGCAATCTCAACACCAAATTAAACTTTAATAGTTATCTCAGCATCTTTGCTCCAAATTTTCCTCAATAAATCAATCACGTATGTGAAATACGCTCATGATTTCTTTCGTCGATTTGAATCAAATAAGGCGCAATCTCAACACCAAATTATATTTTTTTAATTATGAGTAGCTGAAAAGAAACTCCGTCATATCTGCGAAGGCAGATATCTCCCAATGAGCCTTATAAATTCATTCTTCCTCTTAATATCTGTCACGTATGAATCATAATCTCATAAATTTTCTCGTCTTTTTGAATCATCCAGATTTTTCGCAGTAGGTAATACGGTGTTAGATAAGCTGCTTAATCAAAGAGTTGCAGAGACGCCGTTTAAACATTGCTTGGTTATGACGAGATTAAGACAGTGTTTCACGAAAACACGGAGTTTTTCCAGTTGTTTTAACTGCTCGATTATTGTGTATGATTCTGGAGGTTTCCTCCTTCGCGGAAATGACTTGGAACTGGGTTATTTATGACGAGATCGAATTTATAGAAACTATAAAAACACTGTGATCCTCGACTCCGACCGGGGGTCTTTGAGAATCTTGCTGTGAGCTTTTTTTGGTACAATTATTCAATTGCGATGGCTAAAAAAATAAGGTGACTCAAAAGTTAGAGTCACCTTTTATAATAGGTTTTGATAAAAGTATAAATGCGGCCAATGAACTTGGCTCTTTATATTATGAAAAGTTAATAAAGGTGTTAAACCAATTTTTTTTCATAGAGTTTTACATAAATTGATCAATTCAATTGGGAAGTTACCTGTTCCATCACCTTCTGTTTCTATGTTTCCTGACCCATCGCCTTCAGTTCTTATGTTTCCCGATCCATCACCTTCTGTGTCGATGGTATTTGATCCAACATTTTCGTTGTTTAGGCTTGCTAAGACATAATGGCATTCAGCAATAATTTGTTCAGGACTGTTGCCTGACCCATCTCCTTCAGTAGCGTAAAGATTATGAGTTGTTAAAGCTAAAAAAAAAGTGAAGTTATTTGTGTTATTTTGTTCATGGAAAGTCTCCGGTTATTTCAAGTTTTCATTATACTGAAACAAAGAAAGCCCAATTCTTGGATAAGTACCAGGCTCTACATCTGCTTCATATTTGGTCAACAGATCATTCATCTGTCTATAGAACACCCTCAACGCGTCTAGCGATGCCTTTTGCGCTAAGGGAGCTAATTCGGGTGGGATTTGTGATGAGGCAATATACATTTGAAAAAGTGGGTCTTCTTTAATGTCTTTATTTTTGTTGAATGTAATGGTGTTGACTAAGTTTTTTACAATGATTCCTAAAATAGCAATGAGTTCTTCATTGGTGCGTTTTTTTATTGACTTTTCAAGTTTAAGATATACACAGCTTTCATCTTGTTGGATGATGCCTGTGTCTAATAATTTATCAAGATGGTATTTGATTGAGCTTTTACCATCATTATAAGATCTCATATTGGCGTAAAAAAGTAACTTTGGCATGCCTTCTGTGTTGTTGTTTTGACAATAAGTATTGATTTCAGAAAAGGCTTTTTGTAATAAGTTTCTATTGAGATTTACTGCTTGCTTATTCTTGTGTTTTATGGCATTGGCAATGGCCCTATGAGATAAACCTGTTTTTGACATGACCAAGCTTTTATTGTTGGTTTTGTGCAATAATGTATTAATTAAGTTGTCGCTGAGATCATCTTTAAATTCTTTGTAGTCAACTTCAAACTCAATAAAAAAATGGGTCAATGCTTCTCTGAGAATTGCCATTTCTTCGCAGTTTTTAAGGAGATTAAAAGCTTCAATGATGTTATCTGGGAGTTCTTTATTATTCATTATCAATTGAATTAGACCATTTGGTCTATAGTATAGCACTGTGTTTCATGTTTTAATATTTCTATTGTTCTAATTTGAACAAAAACCACTGAAATTATTCATAAAGCATCAATTAATGCTGAAAATATTGACAAAATATGGTTCGAGAATCAAATCAAGAGAAGTTAAATCTTCCACATTTAAAACAGTTCCTTAAGGTGAAAAGGGACATCATACGTTCTAATTTTCTTGAAGGGGGTCATCCTCAAGAGCACGATAAAAATGCATTAGAATTCACCGCTCAAGCAGCAGCAGCTTATTGCCTAGCCAATGATATTAAAGCTGATCATTTCAATTGTTTGTTTCGATATTATTTGGTGAATTTTTTAAAAAAAGCAGAGCCAGAGAGTTCAAATTTACAAATAGCCATTAGAACGGGTATGGATAGAAGGCTGGTTGGAAAAGTTAAAAAATCACCCAAACCAACAAAAGAACAAATCATCCTGTCTTATTTAAAGTCATACTGTAAAAGTAAGAGAACCAATCTAATAAAGAAAAAAGGCTTGATCAATTCATTTGAGTATTTCTGTAAAAAAGGCGCCAACGGAACAATGACCAGTAAAGTTCTTGCTGAAGAGTTGATTCGTTTGGGTCACATCAAAGACATGGGTTCTCGTTTTAGAATTATTTTTGAATAATTGAAGTTGTATTGGTGGGTTAATAATATTGACTCATCAATGCTTTTTCTGTGTCGAGAAGAAAAAAACACATTTGTTGTAACTTTCTACACTTTCTTCAACTATAAGATTATGTAAACTGATATTATCATAGGAGAAAATCATGAAAATCAACAAAACATACCATTGGATCGCATTCATATTTGTAGCGATATTGGGATTACAAAACGCAAATGCTCAGGGCGTTAAAGATGCTACGTGGTATCTGACCATGGATGTAGAAGAGCTGCTGAAAAATCAACTCATTAATGCATTAAAAGGAGAAGAAATCGAGGCAAAAATTCCCGAACAAGTCAAATCAATAACTGTCTATGGAGATGCGCGTGGTACAGAAAACGCCACTCTTGTGATGACAGGGAATTTCAGTGGCTTTTCATTGGCTGATCACTTGCTTGGTTTAATCGAACAGGAAGATGGCAGTAAGCATCATGTTGAAGAAAGTTACATTACCCATAATGAACAACGCATCACTGTTTTATCTGTAAAAGATGATGATCATCAACCGTTCAAGAAAGGTTATTTTGCTGAGATAGATGCGCAAAGATCTGTTGCTTCTTTACAATTGTCAGAAGTGAAAAACTGGATTGATCATGTCTATGATGATTTGCAAATTAATCAAGGCAGTCTGTTTTCAGTGGTAGTAGATATTGAGTCTGCATTAGCTCACATGGGTATCAATCTTGATGATCATGGTCATATGATGCACTCGCAAATATTTAAAAAAGTAGCGCAAGTCTCTGCAAGTCTATCAGAAACCGATGATAATGTTGTATTAGAAGTGGCTTTAACTGCTAATGATGAAGCGTCTGCAACTTTAATTGAACAAGTTATTAATGGTTTGATCGCAATGAATAATTTATCAAATGCCAATGAGCGTAATGAGATACATGCTTTATTCATGCAAAATTTATCCATTGAGAAGAATGGAAATAATGTCTTATTGAATACTTATCTGCCAATGGATGAGATCAATCAAATGGAGCTTTATAAACATTTGAAAAATAGCCAGAAAGATGGTTACGAAATTAGAAAATTGAAATTTCATTAAGCTTTGATCATGAATGAGCAAAGCCTGATCAAAAAGGCTCAATTAGAGTTGGCTCAAAACAGCCCAGTCACCAGCAGTTTTTCACAGCTGGTGACCCTCTATCAACAACGGTTATATCATTATTTGCTGGGCAAATGCCGCAGCACTCATGATGCTGAAGATGTTTTGCAAGAAACATTCATTAATGCTTATAAATACCTACACAGTTATAATGCTCGTTGGCAGTTCAGTACATGGTTATTCACCATTGCCAATCGTTTATTAAGCCAACATAATCATGTTAAGTACGAAAATATCCATTCAACACAACACCATACAACTGAGTTGGATGACAGTGCAATTGATCAGCATAATATTTGGGCGCAAGTCAAATTAATTGTATCAGGACCTGCTTATGATGTATTATGGTTTTTCTATATTGAAGAATTGAGTATTAAAGAAATTGCCATAATTTTACAACGCAGCCAGAGTTGGGTTAAAATATCTTTGTTTAGAAGCAAAAGAAAACTGGCTGCCAATACAATAATTAGAAATTTATCTCAAGATTTTCTATGATGAGGTTATCTACCCATGAAATCAAATAATATCAATTCGATTGAACAAAAGTTAAAAGAAGGTGCCAAGACTTTTCGGGTCGAGCCTCGGTCGATAGTGCATGAAAATATAATGAAAAATGTTGCTTCAAGACCTCCTGAGATTTCTGTACCTCTAATAAAATCTCAGAAGCCATCATGGCATTGGTTTTTGCCTGCTGGATTAACAGCAGTCATAGCCATGAGTGTTTTTATTTTTGTTAATAATGATGTGCAAGATTTGCCAAAAGCGGCGTCAAACAACAGTCATTTATCAAGTGAGTTATTGTCAATGACTAAAGTCGTTGAGCAAATGGATGTTAATGTACTTTCTCTTGCCCTCGAAACAGAGTTAACCACAAAAATGGAATCAGAAAAAAAGGCATTGATGAAGGATTTTTATTATCTTAAAACTTTCTTTGCCATAGATGTGGTTGAATAAGTTTAAGATTTGTTGAACTGAATTGTTGGTTTAAATTTAAATTCAAAAATTTTAACGCTGATAACTTGCACTGAGCCTGCAAATATAATTTACATAGAAGTACCCCTGACTTGCCAAATTAACCTGAACTGCGATGATTCAAGTAAATAATCTGCCCTTTATAAAATGTTCAAAACTGCTCTATTGATATTTCTTTATCTTTATGTTTTTGCACATCATAAAAGAGATGATGATTTTTAATTGATCAATGTTAATAGGGCCATTGTCAGAATGGTTATAAAATTAAATTTTGGTGATTCAAAAGTAGGGGGTCTTTGCCGCTAGAGTGTATAATCATATGACATAGTGATTAATTTTCCATAAGAGACTCTGCATAAGTGATGAGCCATGTAAAAAAGTTTGAGAAGCTCAATTTCTGCGTTAGCAAACTCATCAATAGCCTGCTATTACTAGCGTTTGCTGCTTTGAACTTGAGCTTCTCAATTCCTTTTTCCAAAGGCTCAGACTTATGCAGAGGTCTCATAAAAAATAACAATAAAATATCATAATTGTTATTCATAATACAGATCAAAAGAGGAGCAACATGCATAAATTCATTTACTTTTTCGTTTTCGCTTTTTATTGCCAAATTGGGCAGGCCATACCAGATATAGCTGAATACACCAAGTCTATGCAAAAATATGAAGGTTTTTTTGATTTTTATTGGGATGATGAAAAAGGACGAATTTTATTGGAGATTGATCAATTTAATGTCGACTTTCTTTATATTCATGGTTTGCAGTCCGGTGTTGGGTCTAATGAACTTGGATTAGACAGAGGGCAATTAAGTCGTCAGAAAATGGTGAGATTTAAACAGTTTGGCCACAAAGTGATGCTGATTCAACCCAATCTTTCTTTCCAGGCACTCACTGTCAATACAAAAGAGCGTGTTGCAGTTGAAGATTCATTTGCGCAATCAGTGTTATGGGGTACAGAAACCCTTGCAGCATCTGAGAATGTTGTGTTAGTTGACTTGAGCTCATTCTTACTGAGAGACGCACACGGTGTGGCAGGTCGCTTATCTGCAATGAAACAAGGGAGTTATGCTTTGGATGAAAAAAGGTCTGCTGTTTATGTGGACAATACCAAAAATTTCCCCAGTAATTCTGAATTTGAAGCTTTAATTACTTTTAATGGTACAAAGCCAGGTGAATTGGTCGCTTCGGTTACACCTTCTGCTGACAGCTTATCGATACGCCTTCATCATTCTTTTGTAGAATTGCCTCAAAAACCCTATAAAAGCCGCAAGTACGATATTCGCTCAGGTGCGATCTCTCATGTGTATAATGATTATGCTGCAGGATTGAATGAAAGCTTATTAAAAAAATTCATCATCAGACACAGACTTGAAAAAAAATACCCTAATCAAGCCATCAGTGAAGCGCTTGATCCAATCGTTTATTATCTTGATTCGGGTACGCCAGAACCGGTAAGGAGTGCTTTACTGGAAGGTGCACGCTGGTGGGCAGAAGCATTTGAATCAATTGGGTTTAAAGATGCATTTCAGGTCAAGATTTTGCCAGAGGATGTAGACCCACTTGATGTAAGATACAATGTTATTCAATGGGTGCATCGTTCTACCCGCGGTTGGTCCTACGGTGGCAGTGTCGTTGACCCCAGGACGGGTGAGATTTTAAAAGGGCATGTGACGTTGGGATCATTACGGGTCAGACAGGACATGTTAATCGCACAAGGTCTGCTTTCTCCATACCTCAATGATGATGTTGATGACAGTGCAATCCAGGACATGGCTTTGTTGAGACTCAAGCAATTGGCGGCGCATGAAGTTGGACACACCTTGGGTTTTGTGCATAATTTCAGTGCCAGTGCACAAGGTCGTTCTTCAGTTATGGATTATCCCCACCCTTTACTTAAATTGACAGATTCAGGTGACGTTGACGTTCATAATGCTTATACCTCTGAGATTGGAGAATGGGATAAGGTGGCATTGGCCTATTCATACAGTGAATTTTATAATGAAGAAGAAAGAGAATTGAATAGCATTCTTGAAACAGCACAAAATAATGGCATGTATTTTATCAGTGATAAAGACGCCCGATTTGTTGGAAGCAGTCACCCTACTGCCCATTTATGGGACAATGAACAGGATCCAGTAATGGGTTTATCTAAGGTGTCACAAGCACGAAAAAAAGCGCTCAATCGCTTCGGGCTCAATACCATTAAATCAGGCAAAGAAATATTTGAATTGGAGCAAATATTGACACCCATTTATTTATTGCATCGCTATCAGGCTGAAGCAGTGAGCAAACTCATTGGTGGCGTTGATTACCGTTATGAGTACAAAAGTGCAAAGCCATTTTTACCACAGACAGTCAGTGCCAAGCAGCAAAATAGGGCATTGGATGCTTTTTTAGATACCTTGTCAGCCCCATTTTTAGCGGTGCCCAAGTCAATTCTTTCAGTAATGGTACCTCCTTCTGAAGGCTCATATAGAAATAGAGAACACTTTAAGCACAATACAGGGGTGAACTTTGACGCGATTGGAGTAGCACAGACTGCGGCTTTAATGGGACTTACACAATTGCTTGATGCGCAGAGAGCCAATCGATTGATTGAGCAAAAATCTTTAGCCAATACATCGTCATTTCATGGATTAGACAATGTTATTGCTCAATTAATTAAAGGCAGTTGGTATCAATCCTGGGATGATGCTTATTTAGCGGAGGTTCAGCGTGGCATTAACTGGGTGGTTCTGCATCAACTGATGGTTTTGGCATCACATAAAGACAGTACTCATCAAGTTAAAGCCATTTGCATGAACGAATTACAGCAGTTACATGATCGTTTAAAAAAGACCAATAAAAAAGACAAGTATCAAAAAATTGCATCGTTTGAGGCGATCAGGTTGATTGATCGTTTCTTTTCGGATCAAAAAATTCCTTTTGAATTATCTTTAAAAATACCACCAGGCTCTCCAATTTAATGATCAAGTAAATTAAAATCGTTTGATCGAAAAAGCAGAGATATCGATTGTGGGTTGTTGTTGATCTGCCAGACTGGTGACCAAGTCGGCAGTGATTGCCGCTTGTGTCAATCCTAAATGCTGGTGTCCAAATGCAAACAATACGTTGCGGTTATCAGGGTGATAATCAATAACGGGCAGTGAATCGGGCAGTGAGGGCCTGAATCCCATCCAATGCGTTGTTTTTTCAGAATGGTTGATATTTCTGACCATCAGGTGTGCTTGGGTCAGCAGAGATTCGGCTCTTGTCCAGTCAGGCTTGATCTGTGTGCCAGCAAATTCAACTGTACCAGCTAAACGGGTGCCACCCATCATGGGTGTCATAATGAAGTGTCTTTGTGCAAATGCCACGGGTCTTGATATTAACTTTTTTTGTTTCAGCATTAAGTGATAACCCCGTTCTGTATCTAGGGGAACTTTGATATGAGTGTTTTTCACTAAGTGTTTGCTGTGAATTCCGGCAGCGATCAGTAGTTTCTCAGTTTTAATGTCCTTATTATCGGTTTTTAAGCATATGCTTTTATTGCGCAATTTAATTTCTCTTATCTCTTTTTTTTCAAATATCCCTCCATTCCCTATAAATGACTTAAATAATTGCAGGGAAAATTTTTCTGGGTCAATGGTGTGATAAGTGTTAGGAAAATATAAGGCAGATTTGTAGTTTTTTAAGTGTGGCTCTAATGTGGCAACATCTATAACTGATAGTTTTTTATGGGCAGTGTTGTGGTAGTTTTTTGAAGCATCATTCATCAATTTAATGGCATTTTTGCCTTCAAATATTAACAAATACCCTGTGTTTTTCACTAAATGGGCAGCATTGGCCTCTTTAACCAGCGGTTTATATGCTGACATGGCATGTTTGTTCAATTCCGTTAGTGCTTGCGTACCTCTATTAAACTGTTGAGGTCGCGATGCCCATATAAATTTGATTAACCAAGGAATGGCTTTTGGTAAATACATGGGGTGTACTTTCAAAGGACCATTGGGATCAAATAGTATAGAAGGGATGCTTTTAATGGTGTTCCAGTTTGCCAATGGTTGCACTTGTTCTATGGCAAAGTGGCCTGCATTGCCTTTTGAGCAGCCACTGGCTGGTGTGTTTTTGTCCATAAGTGTGACTCGGTATCCTCTTTGTTGTAATTTTAATGCACTACAAATTCCTATAATGCCACTGCCAATTATACTGATTGATTTCATTTCTATTCCAAATTGATATATTTTAAATAATATATTGTATACAATATACAAATAACATTATAATTCACCCACAATGATATGCAATGATAAAGAGGTATTTATGAAAAATATAAATTGGTCGGGTGTATTTCCTGCTGTCACTACACAATACCATGACGATTACACAATTAATTTCCGTGCCATCCAAAAGATGATAGATGATTTAATCAATGATGGAGTTCATGGCATCATTTCATTAGGAACAGTTGGAGAAAATTACTCATTAACAGCTGAAGAGAAAAGTTTGGTATTGGCTGCTACTTTTGAGGCGATAGATAATAGGGTGCCATTATTATCGGGTGTTGCAGAAAATACCACTGCTCAAGCCATTGCTTTTGCTCAACAAGCCGAAAAGTTAGGGGTTGATGGTTTGATGCTGTTACCAGGATTGATTTATCAATCCAATGTAAGGGAAAATATTCAACATTACCAATCGGTTGCCAGAAGCATAAATTTACCCATAATGGTCTATAATAACCCAGTTTCTTATGGTGTTGATACCAGTATAGAAGTCATGAAAATATTGGTACAAGAAGAAAACATTGTTGCCATAAAGGAATCATCTACTGAAACTCATCGCATCACAGATTTATTCAATGAATTTGGTGACAATGGATTACAAATATTTTGTGGAGTTGATAACATTGCTTTTGAAAGTTTGTTACTGGGTGCACATGGTTGGGTGAGTGGTTTAACCAATGTTTTTCCAAGAGAATCTGTTGCGATTTATGATTTGATAAAACAAGGCGATATTGAAAAAGCACGAGAAATTTACAGATGGATAACGCCATTATTGCATTTAGATACCATACCGACATTGGTTCAGTGCATAAAATTGGCCGAACAGGAAGTCGGACGTGGCAAAGAGACCATTCGCGCACCAAGGCTGGCTTTAGACGGCCGTGAGCGTGATAAAGTGATAGGCTTGGTAAAACAGGCTTTACATACTCGTCCAGCATTGTAATGGTCGGTATTATCTATGATTAAAGGTACTTTCAATTGTATTGATGCCCACACTTGTGGCAATCCAGTGAGGGTGGTTATAAGTTGTTTGCCTAATTTAAAAGGTAATAACATGAGCGAGAAAAGACAAGATTTTCTTGCTCAATATGACTGGATAAGAACTGGATTGATGTTTGAGCCACGTGGTCATGACATGATGTCTGGTGCTTTAATCTATCCACCTATCAGTGATAATGCCGATGCTTCAATTTTATTTATTGAAACCAGTGGTTGCCTACCGATGTGTGGACATGGCACCATTGGTACAGTGACCATAGCGATTGAAAATGGGTTGATAATACCAAAAAACACAGGGGAATTAATTTTAGACGTTCCCGCCGGTCAAATTAGGGTCACATACAAAACTGATTCAGAAAAAGTCACGCGTGTTACCATTTATAATGTTGCCAGTTATTTGGCATACCAAGATGTAATAATCGATTGTCCCGGGTTAGGTAGACTAACTATCGATATTGCTTATGGTGGTAATTATTATGCGATCATTGACCCTCAGGAAAATTATTCAAATACTGAAGATTTTACAGCACAAAAAATTATGCACTTTTCTCCTGTAATTAGAACATTGTTGAATGAAACCGTGATGCCGATTCACCCAGAAGATGAGACAGTTAAGGGCATCAGTCATGTTTTGTGGACAGGGCAAACAAAAAATAAATTGTCTAGCGCATCAAATGCGGTATTCTATGGAGAAAAAGCCATTGATAGATCACCTTGTGGAACAGGAACAAGTGCCAGAATGGCGCAATGGTATGCAAAAGGATTATTAAAAAAAGGTCAAAAATTTGTTCATGAAAGTATCATTGGTAGTCAATTTACGGGTTGTATTGAGGCAGAAACAACAGTTGGTGATTATAATGGGATCATGCCGAGCATATCAGGGTGGGCACATGTATACGGCCGCAATTGTATCACGATTAATGATGATGACCCTTTTGCTTATGGCTTTACGGTTACATAGAAGGCTCAAATAATTAAAAAGAGAAAAGATATGAAGATAACAGGAAAATCAATTATTGCTAAATCAGTACATGTAACCCATGAGGTACAATCAAGCCCATATTGTTTTCATGGGATTAATCCGTTCAGCGGTGAACAATTGAGCCCTGCATTTATTGAGGCCAGTGAAAATACAATCAATCATGCTGCAAATATGGCAAATGAAGCATTCTTGCGTATGAATGAGATCAATGATTACCAACGTGCGATGTTTTTAGAGGCCATTATTGATGAAATCATGGTCCTAGGGGACGAGTTAATTGAAAGAGCATGTTTGGAAACAGCTTTACCACAAGATCGCTTGATTGGTGAAAGGGCAAGAACATGTTTTCAATTACAACTGTATGCAGACATATTGAAAGAAGGATCTTGGGTTGATGCCACCATTGACAGTGCCAGCCCAGATAGAAAACCTGTGCCAAAGCCTGACCTGCGTGCTTTGCGAATCCCTCTAGGACCAGTTGTGGTATTTGCTGCCAGTAATTTCCCCTTGGCATATTCTGTGGCTGGTGGAGATACAGCTTCTGCAATTGCTGCGGGTTGTCCAGTTATTGTGAAAGCACATCCAGCCCATCCAGGGACTTCTGAAATGGTTGCTCACGCCATTGTTAATGCGGCGAAAAAATGTGAGATGCCTGACGGCGTGTTTTCTCTGATTCAAGGAGAAAGCTACCATGTAGGCGAGCAACTGGTAAAACATCCTGCGATAAAAGCAGTAGGATTCACAGGGTCTCACCGGGGTGGTAGAGCACTCTATAATATTGCAACATCACGGCAACAACCGATTCCATTTTATGCGGAAATGGGCAGCATTAATCCCATATTTATATTGGATAATGATGAGCATTTTAATAGAGAAGCTTTTGTAGAAGGTTATCTTGTCTCATTGACTTCTGGAGTGGGTCAATTTTGTACCAATCCAGGAATTCTGGTCATTAAAAAATCTCAATACTCGGATGTTTTATTGAATTCACTAAAAACTAAAATGAGTGAAACATTACCAGGTACCATGTTGACAAAAGGTATCCAGTCTTCTCTAGCTAGAAGTCTTGAACAGCTTAGCCGCAATGATAGTGTAGAATTGTTGGCTGAAGGGGGTAAGAATGATGCCTATTGTGGTATGAATAATCGTTTGTATCAAGTCAGTGCAGAAGAGTTTATCAATAAACCACAATTACATGAGGAATTTTTTGGGCCCGTGAGTCTGATTGTTGTCTGTGAGAATGAAATTGAAATGAATCAAGTTGCAATGAGCTTTGAAGGACAATTAACAGCAAGTATACATACCAATAGGAATGACAGTCAATTTGCACAAAAATTAATGACCAGACTCAGTCATGTTGCTGGTCGTGTGATTTTTAATGGTTTTCCGACAGGTGTTGAAGTGTGTCGTTCTATGATGCACGGTGGGCCATATCCTGCGGCAACACCGAATGCCAATACTTCAGTTGGTCATCAGGCCATTTATAGATTCACCCGAATGGCCTGTTTTCAAAATACACCTCAAGAATTGTTGCCAAGTGCATTAAAAAATAACAATCCATTGAATATATATCGTATCATAGATGGCAAGTATACCAATGAAGTTGTAAATTTTGACAAAGATACATTTTAAAACACGCACTGAGCAAGTTTTGGAGCACATTAAAGAGGAAATTCTCTCAGGAAAATTAAAAAGTGGCCAGCCATTACGACAAAGTTTTTTGGCTGAACAATATCAGGTCAGTAGAATTCCGATAAGAGAAGCTTTACTGCAATTGGAGGCGCAAGGCTTGGTAAAAATGGTGGCACATAAAGGCGCTGTAGTAACAGAAATATCTGTTGATGAAATTGATGAATTGTTTCATTTGCGTTCGATTCTTGAACCTCATATTTTGGGAATTGCCATACCCAAAATGGACCAACAGTGTTTTGAAAAGGCAGATTCTATTTTGCTGAGGTTAGAACAGTCTCTCGCAGATAAAGGCAATGTAGATGAATGGAGTGTTATAAACCATGAGTTTCATCAATGTCTGTATGTTTGTGCAGATTTGCCTCATACCTTAGATTTAATCAGTACATTGAATACGCGATGTGATCGATATATTCGATTACAATTATTGTATACCGATGGCATTGAAAAAGCACAAGATGAGCACAGAAAATTGTTGGATTTATGCCAGAAAGAACGATCAAAAGAAGCCACAAAGTTTTTAGCTGGGCATATTCTCGAAGCTGGTGATGCAATAAAGCGGTTTCTTAACCAATAAATAGGTTTAGCTTGAACATTTGATCATAGAATGGATTTTATTCTAGATAGGCAGTCATTTTTTCATAAAACTATTCAGAAATAAAGTGTACTTTTGCAAAAAATGGTTTAACCCCATGTTTTTCATAGATAAAATCAATTTTTTAATGTCTTGATGAAATATTCGGGTTGATATGTTTTGACTTGTCAATTATTAATGCATAAAA
>CAYGTC010000101.1:0-13209 GCA_964352735.1 uncultured Alcanivoracaceae bacterium
TTAAGTGGTCAGGATCAAGTGGTTGTGGGTACGCCTGTGGCCAATCGTCAGCGTCATGAAGTCGAAGGTTTGATTGGTTTCTTTGTCAATACTCTGGCCTTGCGTGCTGACTTGGATGAAGGTTTAACCGTTAAAGGTTTATTATCACAAATTAAAACCGTTACGTTGAATGGATATGCCAATCAGGATGTGCCATTTGAGCAGGTGGTTGAATTGGTGCAACCAGAACGTAGTTTAAGTTACAGCCCGGTTTTTCAATCGATGTTCAACTTTATGCAGGATGATGGTGAAAGTGATTTAAGTTTATCTGGTTTATCCTCAGATGGCATTGATCTTGAGTCAGAAACAGTGGCCAAATTTGATTTGTCTCTGTCTCTTATTGATACAGGAAATGCGAATAATGATCATGGTATTGTAGGGAGCTTGACATATGCTGTTGATTTATTTGATGAGTCAACGATTAAGAAATGGGTCAATTACTTTAGCTGTTTAATTACTGCATTTGTTAATGACATTGAAGCACCTGTTCATCAGCTATCAATCTTACCAGAGACTGAACGCATGCATTTATTGGTGGGTTTGAATAAAACTCAGGTTGATTATCCAGATACAGCAGTGATACACAGATTCTTTGAAGAGCAAGTTAAAGCCCAGCCTGCTGCTGTAGCAGTGGTATTTGAGCATGAGAGTATAAATTATAAAGAACTGAATCAACGTGCCAATCAACTGGCCCATTATCTTATCGAGCAGGGAGTAAAACCTGATACATTGGTGGGTTTATGCCTTGAGCGTTCAATTGAAATGGTGATTGGTTTGTTGGGCATATTAAAAGCTGGTGGTGCTTATGTACCGTTGGACCCAACTTATCCAGAAGCACGTTTGACCTACCAAATCACAGATGCCGATCTTGATATCATAGTGACACAAGAGTCTCTACAAGAATTAATGATGTCTGCAAAATCCCTTAATGCTGTATGTTTAGATAATGATGAGATGCTTAAGTGTTTGCGAGGCTATTCTCAAGACAATGTGGGTGCTAAAAAGCAAGGTTTAACAACTGAAAATCTGGCTTATGTGATTTATACTTCTGGTACTACAGGCAAACCCAAAGGCGTGATGATTGAGCACCGCAATACCGTTGCTATGTTGTCATGGGCATTAAATACCTATGATGAATCTGAACTCAAAGGTGTACTTGCTTCTACCTCTGTGTGTTTTGATTTATCGGTGTATGAGATATTTGTATCATTATCAAGCGGTGGATGTGCTTATGTTGTGAAAGACATTCTTGATCTTGCGCAGATGGAGAACGCAAATCAATTAACCCTGATCAATACGGTGCCTTCGGCTATCGAAGCATTAATGGCAATGGACAGTTTGCCAGCTTCAGTGAGAACCATTAATTTGGCAGGTGAGGCATTAAAACAACAAACTGTTAATAAGCTTTATCATACGGGCGTCAACAAGGTTTATGATTTGTATGGTCCGTCAGAAGACACGACATATTCGACCTATGTGTTACGTGAATTGAATGGTCAACCCAGTATTGGTCAACCGATTCATAATTCGCAGGCTTATATTGTCGATTCACATATGAATTTGTGTCCTCTTGGTGTGCCAGGTGAGTTATTGATCGGTGGTGCAGGATTGACACGAGGTTATTTGAACCAGCAGGAATTGACTGATGAGAAATACATAGTCAATCCATTTTATGATGAGGATGGTCAAAAGAGCAAACGCTTGTATAAAACAGGTGATTTGGTGCGTTGGTTATCGAATGGCAATATCGAGTATTTGGGTCGTATAGATCATCAAGTCAAGCTGCGTGGTTTCCGCATTGAGTTGGGTGAGATTGAAGCACAATTGATAAGCCAGGAATCGGTACGCGATGCTGTTGTGGTACTTGATGATGATCGTTTGGTGGCTTATATTGTGGCAGCTACAGAGGTAGGTTTCGATAGTGAATTGCTCTCTCAGTCTTTGGGTGTTTCTTTACCAGAGTATATGGTGCCACAAATTTACATAGAGTTAGAGGCCATGCCTTTAACTGCCAATGGTAAAGTAGATCGTAAGTCGCTACCTAAGGTTGATGAAGAACATTTGCTGCATGCCGAATATGAAGCGCCACAAACTGAAACAGAGATAGTACTGGCAGAAATCTGGCAAGATTTGCTGAATGTTGAACAAGTCAGTCGACATGACAGTTTCTTTAAGTTAGGTGGACATTCATTGCTCATCATTCGTTTGATGGCTGAATTACAAGCAAAAAAATTATCGATAACTGTACGTACCGTATTTGATATGCCTGTATTGAAAGATCTGGCAAAAGAGCTAAATCGTGCTGATGAAGATGCTTTCCAAGCACCGGCTAATTTGATCAAAAGCGATTGTACTCATATAACGCCAGAACTTTTACCGTTGGTGACATTAGAGCAGTCTCATATTGATAAACTGATTGATCAGGTACCGGGCGGCGTTGAAAATGTCCAAGATATTTATCCACTGGGGTCTTTACAGGAAGGTATTTTATTTCACCATGTGCTGAGTTCACCAGAGTTGGGTGATACATATATAATACCAACCCTTTTATCTCTGACCAATCGCCATGAAGCAGATCGTTTTGTCAAGGCTGTGAATTTTGCGGTCGCTCGACATGATGTGTTGCGTACGGCAGTCTTTTGGGACGACTTACCTGAGCCAGTACAAGTGGTATTACGAGAGAGTCCTATTATTGTTAATGAGCAGTTTTTAGATCCATTGCAGGATACTTTATCTCAATTACAAGCTCGTATGGCTCCAGGTCAATTATGGATGGATTTAAAACAAGCGCCGTTGATACAGATAGATATGGCTGCAGATCCGCATTCAGAGCAAATCTTTATTATCATTTCACAACACCACATCATTAATGATCATATTGGTCTGGAAACTTTAATTAAAGAAGTGGGTACCTATCTTGAAATAGGAGTAGAACAATTAGCAACCATAGAGTTACCATCTGTGGTTCCATATCGTGAGTTTATTGCGCACAGCCTAATGCAAGCTGAAAGTGGAGCATCGCAAGCTTATTTTCAATCTCGTTTAGGTGATGTAGATGAGCCGACGCTTCCGTTTGGCATATATGATACTCAAGTTGATGCCACTCGAGTCAGTGAATTTGATTACGATTTTGATGATACGTTTAGTCAAAATATCAATAAAACATGTACGCGTTTGGACATAAGTATAGCCAGTGTTTTTCATTTGGCTTGGGCAATAGTAATGGGCCGTTGCAGTGGTCGTGAAGATGTGATTTTTGGTACAGTATTATCTGGTCGATTGCAAGGTTTTAAAGGCGCTGCAGAAAGTATGGGACTATTCATTAATACACTCCCAATACGGTTGTCATTAAATGGATCTGTTGAAGCCGCATTGAAACAAACACACTTAGAGCTATTGAGTTTGTTAGAACATGAACAAGCATCATTAGCTTTGATACAAGCGTGCACAAATTTATCAAATGATGCTCCATTGTTCACCAGTTTGCTCAATTATCGTAGGAACCATATTCAGGAAGTAGATGATAATGAAACCATATCAGAGGCGCATGATGATTTAACAGAGAATGAAAATACAACAGCAGTAACATTCCTTGACAGCAATGAACGAGGTAATTACCCTGTCGATCTCAATATCAATGATGTTGGTGGCAAAAAATTCAGCCTAAATCTTCAGACAATAGATGATATAGATGGAGAACGTTTGCTTGGATACATGCAAACCACTGTAGAAAATTTGGTGAATTCGGTTATAGAAAATGATAAAACTGATTCACCTGATCAGTTGGAAAATTTCATCATTTTACCTGAAAGTGAACGCCATGAGCTATTGGAGTCATATAATGATAACCAAGCAGACTTACCAACAGTTTCAAGTATTCATGAATTGTTTGAAATTCAAGTGCTTAAACACCCAGAATCTATAGCGCTGGAAGCCTTTGAGAAACGCTTAACTTATACTGATTTAAATAATCGTGCAAATCAATTGGCACATGAACTTATAGAACAGGGTGTTGAAGCTGGCGATTTTATTGGCCTTTATCTACCTAGATCTGCGGATATATTTATCTCAATGATTGGTGTCATGAAAGCTGGTGCTGCCTATGTAATGCTTGATACGCAGCAACCCATAGAACGCCTCAGAGGCTTATGTCAACAAGCTAATCTTCGAATGATAGTCAGTCACTGTGAATACAAAGCAGTGTGTGATGTTAATTTTGATGTGGCAACACTCTATCTCAATGATTCAGCAGTGCAAGAAAGATTGGTTAATTGCTCAATTGATAATCCTGAAGTTCAGTTATCGAAAGATGCACCTGCTTTGGTTTATGTGACTTCAGGTTCAACTGGAGTTCCCAAAGGAGCGATCAACAGCCACATGGGTATTGTCAACACCATGTGGGCCATGTCGAGAGAGTTGGAATTAACGCCATCGGACCGGATTTTGCAATTTGCCTCATTGAGTTTTGATGTGGTGATTGAAGAGATTTTCCCAGCCTGGTTTAGCGGTGCTGCTGTAGTGATCCGTGATGAAGAAGGGTTGTTGGCTCCAGATCAACTGCAGTCAATGTTGGAACGATTAGAGATCACTGTTTGTGAATTAATGTCCAGTTATTGGTCGTTGTGGGTCAGCCACTTATCTGATCAGGAAATCAGCCCTCCCAAGCACTTTAGAACGCTTATACTGGGCAGTGATGCGGTATTGATGCCAGCCTATAATGCATGGCAGGCTTATAATATTCCCATTGTCAATGTGTTTGGATTGACAGAAACGGGTTGTACTACTCTGACATACAAGGCACAGGGTCCTCAAGATTATGAAACCCGTTTACCCAATGGTCGTCCGTTGCCTAATACCAAGGTCTATATTCTTGATGTTTCTGGTCACCCTGTACCTCAAGGAGTGATGGGAGAGTTATGTATAGGTGGTTTGGGTGTCGGCCTGGGTTATATTGAGCAAGCAGAACTGACTGCAAAACACTTTGTGCCTAACCCCTTTAGTGAAGGTTTAATGTACAAAACAGGTGATCTTGCTCGTTGGTTACCAGATGGTGTCGTTGAGTTTATCGGCCGTGGTGACCATCAAGTTAAGATACGTGGTTTCCGTATTGAGTTGGGTGAGATTGAAGCGCAATTACTGAATCATGCAGTTGTACGAGATGCTGTAGTGGTATTCGACAGAGCAGATATTTCTGAGGGAGAAAATGCTAACGTTGATGGCTATTTGGTGGCTTATGTGACCATTAATGATGGATCACAATTAGATCAAGATTCTTTACGTCAAGATTTGAGTTTATCTTTACCAGAATATATGATACCCCAGATTTACGTTGAGCTCGATGCTTTGCCATTAACCAGTAACGGCAAAGTGGATCGTAATGCATTGCCGATGCCTGATGGTCATCACCTGTCTCATACTCAATATGAGGCTCCGCACACTGATACAGAAATTACATTGGCAGAGATTTGGCAGGAATTACTGAATGTTGAACAGGTCAGCAGAAATGATAATTTTTTCAGATTAGGTGGACATTCTCTTTTAGCCATTAAACATATCAATATTGTTAAGGCTAAACTTGATTTTCATATGCCAGTTAAACTACTATTCGATGCGAATAACCTACGGCAACTTGCACAATATATTGACACATTATCCGTTGATGATGATGACTCCAGAGATGAGATTGAATTTTAATGAATATTAATAAAATTATTGAAAAATCGTTCGACCATGGTATTTCTTTTTTTGTAAAAGATGGCAAGTTGAAAGTTAGATTTAACAAGGGAGAATTTCCTGACGATTTAAAGCAGTTGATAGGAACAAATAAAGATAGGATTATCGAGTATTTGACAGCATCTGGAATTGGTAAAGATAGTTCATCAAATAATGTCAAAGTATTACCTAGGCGCAGTGATTTGCATCAAATTCCTCTGTCATGGGCACAACAACGCTTGTGGTTTATTGCTCAATTAGAAGGTGGTAATGCAGCATACCATATTCCCGGTACTTTTCGATTACAGGACAATTTGTCACGTGATGCATTAGAACAAGCACTCAATACTATTGTTGCCCGTCATGAAATGCTACGCACTGTTTTTAAAGAATCTGATGGCAACGTTTATCAAGAAGTGATGCCAATTGAGGCTTTGAGTTTTGATTTAGCCTATCGAGATTTAAGAGGTGCCGAAAATGTTGAAATTTTGTTTCAACAGGCATCTGAAAAATTTAACCTCAAGCCGTTTGATCTAACAACAGGCCCGTTAATTCGAGGGCAGTTAGTGCAGGTTTCAGACGAAGAATATGCACTATTAATAACGATGCATCATATCGTTTCAGATGGTTGGTCTATGGAAATATTGGTGCAAGAGTTTAATACGCTTTATGATGCCTTTCATTTAGGCAAACCGAACCCGTTGCCTGCGTTGCCAATCCAGTATGCTGACTATTCAGTATGGCAAAGAACTGAATTGAGTGGTGAGGTATTGGCCCAACAAGGCGCTTATTGGCAAAAGCATTTAGTCAATGCTCCAGAATTATTGAGCTTACCCTCTGATCATAAACGCCCAGCAATGCCGAGCTATAGAGGTGGGGCGGTTGGCGTTAAAATAGATCCATTAGTCAGTAAAAAAGTACGGGATTTGGCTTTGAGTCAAGGCATGACTGTACACATGATATTACATGCGGTGTGGTCAATATTGCTGTCTCGTTTAAGTGGTCAAAATTATATTGTGGTGGGTACTCCTGTAGCCAATCGTCAAAATGAAGAGATCGAAAAATTGATCGGATTTTTCATCAACACTTTACCCATATGCGTTGATTTAAGTGAAAACTTGAGCGTTATAGAACTTCTACAACAAGTTAAATCTACCATTCTGCAGGGATATGCAAATCAAGATGTGCCATTTGAACAAGTGGTGGAGCTTGTACAACCAATGCGCAGTTTAAGATATACACCAGTGTTTCAGACCATGTTCAATTTTGAGCAGGGTGAAGCAGGTGGTGATTCAAGTACATCAGAGACGGCTTCAGGTGGAGAAAATTTTGTGAAAAGCCTGACAGCGAAGTTTGATCTGACATTATCAATTATGGATACAAGGAAGGACATTCAGGAAGGTGAGCAAACAGAAGCTATTGTAGGCAGTTTGGAATATGCATTGGATCTATTTAATGATGAGACAATTAAGCGATGGTCAGCTTATTTTAGCCAATTGGTTGAATCATTTGTCAGTGACGTAAATGCGTCTGTATCTCATTTATCAATGTTACATGAGATTGAACGTCAGCATCTGTTGGTGGATTTAAATCAAACCCAAGTTGATTATCCAGATACATCCTTGATTCATCATTTTTTTGAAGATCAAGTTAAAACGAATCCTACTGCAATCGCAGTGGTATTTGAAGGACAAAACATCAGTTATAAAGAACTGAATCAAAAAGCAAATCAAGTGGCTCATTATCTAATCGAGCAGGGCGTTAAACCAGATACTTTAGTCGGTTTGTGTCTTGAACGTTCGATTGAGATGGTCATTGGTTTGTTGGGCATATTAAAATCTGGTGCCGCATATGTGCCATTAGATCCATCATATCCTGAAGCACGTTTGACTTATCAAATCACAGACGCTGATCTTGATATCATCGTGACACAAGAGTCTCTAAAAGATTTGATGATGTCAGCGAAATCTCTTAATGCGGTATGTCTGGACAATGATGAGATGCTTGATCGCTTGCAAGGATATTCTCAAGACAATGTGAGTGCCAAAAAACAAGGTTTAACCGCTCAAAACCTCGCATATGTGATCTATACCTCTGGTACCACAGGCAAACCCAAAGGTGTGATGATTGAGCACCGCAATACGGTTGCCATGTTATCATGGGCATTAAAAACCTATGATGAATCTGAACTTAAAGGCGTACTTGCTTCTACCTCTGTGTGTTTTGATTTATCGGTATTTGAGATATTTGTATCATTGTCAAGTGGTGGCTGTGCCTACGTAGTTAAAGACATTCTTGATCTTCATCAAATGGAGAATGCTGATCAGTTGACTCTGATCAATACGGTGCCATCAGCCATCGAAGCATTGATGTCAATGGACAGTTTACCTGTTTCAGTGAAAACCATTAATTTGGCTGGAGAGGCGTTAAAACAACTGACTGTTGACAAGCTTTATCATGCAGGCGTCAACAAGGTTTATGATTTGTACGGGCCATCAGAAGACACCACGTATTCAACCTATGTATTACGTGAACTCAATGGTCAACCGAGTATTGGTCAACCGATTCATAATTCACAAGCTTATATTGTCGATTCACATACGAACTTGTGTCCTCTTGGTGTACCCGGTGAATTGTTAATAGGTGGTGCCGGTTTGACACGTGGTTATTTGAACCAGCAAGAATTAACGGCAGAGAAATACATAACCAATCCATTTTATGATGTGGATGGTCAAAAGAGCAAACGTTTGTATAAAACAGGCGATCTGGTGCGTTGGTTGCCGAATGGCAATATCGAGTATTTGGGTCGTATAGATCACCAAGTCAAGCTGCGTGGTTTCCGCATTGAACTGGGTGAGATAGAAGTACAATTAATGAGTCAGGAATCAGTACGTGATTCGGTTGTGGTTGTTGATAATACTCTTGATGATAATCGTCTTGTGGCCTACATAGTATCTAGTGAAGATTCTGAATTAAACACTGAATTATTACGTCAGAACTTAAATATATCATTGCCAGAGTATATGGTTCCTCAGATCTATATAGAACTAGAAACCATGCCATTAACTGCCAATGGCAAAGTGGATCGTAAAGCATTACCAAAACCGGATGGTGAGCATTTGGCTCAGGCCCAATACGAAGCACCACAAACTGAAACAGAAGTATTATTGGTTGAAATTTGGCAAGAGTTACTTCATGTTGAACAAGTCAGTCGACACGATAATTTCTTTAGTTTAGGGGGGCATTCTTTGTTGGCAATTCGACTCATTTCTTTGGTTCAAAAGAAACTGGAGAGATCGTTGAGTTTGCAAACTTTATTTGAACAACCTGTACTTAAAGATTTATCTAAAGCGTTGGATGAAGAAAAGCAAGCGGATTTAGTCCCTATTGTTTTGGCCGATCGCAGTCAGTCTATACCATTATCGTGGGCACAACAACGCCTGTGGTTTATTGCACAACTGGATGGTGGCAATGCCGCATATCATATTCCTGGTGCTGTGCAATTACATGGTGAATTGTCGCGTGATGCTCTAGAACAAACATTTGCAACAATTGTTACTCGCCACGAAGCATTACGCACGATTTTTGAAGAAATTGATGATGATGTTTATCAAAAAATTATTTCTAGTGAAGATTTTACATTCGAGTTGCCGTTTCAGGATTTACGCGCTGTTAAGGACCCTCAAGCTGAGCTGGCAGTTCAAGCTGAAATGTTCAATCAGAAACCTTTTGATTTGACCACGGGCCCGTTGATCCGTGGGTTATTGGTTCAGTTATCAGATCATGATCATGTACTCTTGGTGACAATGCACCATATCGTCTCTGATGGCTGGTCGATGAGTGTATTGGTACGAGAGTTTAATACATTGTATGAGGCATATCGTTCTGGTCACCCCAATCCACTACCAGCTTTACCGATTCAATATGCCGATTACGCTGTATGGCAGCGCACTGAATTCAGTGGTGATGCATTGGCACAACAAAGCAATTATTGGCAAGAACATTTGGCTGAAGCACCTGAATTATTGAGTCTGCCAACAGATCATGCGCGTCCGCCAATGCCAAGTTATCGAGGTGGTGTAGTCGATGTTCAGTTGGATAAAGAAGTCAGTGAACAGGTAAGAGCTTTGGCCCTAAGTCAGGGTATGACTGTGCACATGGTCTTGCATGCAGTGTGGTCGATACTGTTATCTCGTTTAAGTGGCCAGGGTCAGGTTGTGGTAGGTACGCCTGTTGCCAATCGCCAGCGTCACGAAGTTGAAGATTTGATCGGTTTTTTTGTCAATACTTTGGCTTTATGTGTTGACTTGAGTGAAGACTTAAGTGTTGAAGAGGTGCTGTCACAAGTCAAAAACGTTATTTTGGCGGGTTATGCGAATCAAGATGTGCCATTTGAACAAGTGGTTGATTTGGTACAGCCGATGCGAAGTTTGCGTTATAGTCCTGTATTTCAAGCCGTTTTTAATTTTGAGCAAAATGATCCAGAAGCTGATTTAAGTTTATCAGAGGTATCTTCTGAAGGTGTGAATCTTGAATCGGAAGTGATAGAAAAATTTGATTTAACTTTGTCTCTTGTTGATACTAACAGTGGTATTGTGGGAGGTTTAATGTATGCCCAAGATTTATTTGACAAGACGACAATCCAGCGATGGTCTACATATTTTAGTCGTTTGGTGACTGCGTTTGTTGCTGATCTTAAAACGCCAATTTATGAGTTGCCAATGTTACCAGAGACAGAACGTCAGCACTTGTTGGTAGACTTAAACCACACTCAAACAGATTATCCTGATACAGCAATGATTCATGGCTTGTTTGAAAATCAAGTCAAAAACAACCCTAGCGCAACTGCTGTGGTATTTGAAGAACAGAGTATCAGCTATCAAGAGCTGAATGAACGAGCCAATCAACTGGCCCATTATTTAATTGATCAGGGCGTTAAGCCTGATCATTTGATAGGTTTGTGTCTCGACCGTTCGATAGATATGATCATTGGTTTGTTGGGCATACTAAAATCAGGTGGTGCCTACGTTCCACTGGACCCAGCTTATCCTGAAGCGAGATTAGCCTATCTGATGACAGACGCTGATCTTAAAATAGTAATTACTCAAGATTCTCTGCAAGATTTGCTGACATCAGCAGTTACTATTGATGCTGTATGTTTGGATAACGATAGGATGCTTGCGTGTTTAGAGGAATACTCCAAAGATGATCTGGGTACTGAACAGCATAGTATGCATGCCCAAAATCTGGCCTATGTGATTTATACCTCTGGAACAACCGGCAACCCCAAGGGTGTCATGGTTGAGCATCACAATGTCACTTCTCTTGTTATTAATAGCAATTATGTTGATCTATCTGATGAGACCACCATGTTGTTTCACTCATCAGTGTCTTTTGATGCCGCGACTTTCGAAATATGGGGTGCTTTGTTAAATGGTGGACGAATTGTGGTTCAAGGCAACTCTTTGATTGATATGATTGCTCTTGGCGATTTCTTGAATGTTCATAAAGTCAATACCGTTTTCATGACATCCAGGTTGTTTGATCAAATTGCACTCAATTATCAACAACCATTGGTTGATTTGCGTTATTTGTTGACAGGTGGGGAGCAGGAAAATATAGAGATGTTTCATCGCATTAAGGCCTTAAATCCTGATCTTACTGTGGGTCACATTTATGGCCCTACTGAAAATACCACATTCAGTTGCTGTTATCAAACACCACCAGTTCTAGATGCAGCAAATGATCGAGTTCCCATAGGTATTCCTCTTGCCAATCGAGGGGCTTATGTTTTGGATCAACATCTTAAGTTATGCCCGCAGGGTGTTGTAGGAGAGTTGTATCTCAGTGGTTCAGGTTTGGCACGTGGTTATTTGAATCAACCGGAACTGACGGCAGAGAAATTTATTGCTAATCCATTCTTTGATGATGCTGATCCCAACAGCAGTAAACGTTTATACAAGACTGGAGACTTGGTGCGTTTGTTGCCAAATGACAATATAGAATTTGTTGGTCGCCTTGATCACCAAGTGAAACTTCGTGGCTTCCGTATTGAGCTGGGCGAGATAGAAGTTCAATTGATGAGTGAAGAATCGGTTCGTAATGCATTGGTAATACTCGATCGTTCTACAGAACAGGCCCGATTGGTGGCTTATGTGACAGCCATTGAAGGTTGTGAACTGAACAATGAATCACTGCGTCAGAGTTTGAGTGAATCACTCCCTGATTACATGGTGCCAGCCATTTATATAGAAATGGACAGTTTTCCATTGACCAGTAATGGTAAAGTGGATCGTAAATCCTTGCCTAAGCCAGGTGATGAGCACATGGCGCATGCCCAATACGAAGCTCCACAAAGTGAAACAGAAGTTCTATTGGCGGATATTTGGCAAGACTTGTTAAATGTTGAACAGGTTGGCCGGCATGATCACTTCTTTAGCCTGGGTGGTCACTCTTTATTGGCCGTTCGTCTTGTATCTTTAGTAGAGCAACACATAAAAAGGTCATTGACTCTACAAAACATATTTGAACAGCCAGTGCTTAAGGATTTATCTAAAACTTTAGATGAAGCACAACAATCTGAGCTGACACAAATTGTGTTAGCTGATCGTTCTCAACCTTTACCACTGTCATGGGCGCAACAACGTTTGTGGTTCATTGCTCAGTTAGCCGGTGGTAATGCGGCTTATCATATTCCCGGAGCAGTTCAACTAGAAGGTGAACTGTCACGCGATGCCATAGAGCAAACATTTGCAACAATTGTTGCTCGTCATGAAGCTTTACGGACTGTTTTTAAGGAAAAAGATGGAGATGTATGGCAAGACATTATTCCGAGTGAAGACTTTCAGTTCGAATTGGTTCATAAAGATTTACGAGTCGTTGAAGACCCGCAACATGAACTGACTATCGAAGCCGACGCCTTCAACCAGACGCCTTTTGATTTAAGCACAGGTCCATTGATGCGTGGATTGTTGGTACAATTATCAGAGCAACAACATGTATTGTTGGTAACAATGCACCATATTGTCTCAGATGGTTGGTCGATGGGTGTGTTGGTACAAGAGTTTAATGAGTTATATGAAGCGTATCGTCTAGGTAAACCCAATCCACTGCCAGAGTTGCCCATTCAATATGTTGACTATTCTGTATGGCAACGCACTGAACTTGGCGGTGATGTATTGGCACAGCAAAGTGCCTACTGGGCAGAACATTTGGCAGATGCACCAGATTTATTGAGTATGCCTACGGATCATCCACGCCCAGAAATGCCGAGCTATCGGGGTGGAGTAGTTGCTATTGAAATGAATGCACAAGTGAGCAAACAATTAAGAAATTTGGCTCTAAGCCAGGGAATGACTGTACACATGGTGTTACATGCGGTGTGGTCGCTATTGTTGGCTCGGTTAAGTGGTCAGGATCAAGTGGTTGTGGGTACGCCTGTGGCCAATCGTCAGCGTC
>CAYGTC010000102.1:0-12664 GCA_964352735.1 uncultured Alcanivoracaceae bacterium
TGCCAATGAGTAACTTATTTTTTTAACTATTCACTAAATGCACCACGGGTATGATAAATATGTGTACTTTCTCATTTTATAAAACTCCAGCTACCTATATATAGATAGTTTAAATGATTAAAAAAATAGCTGATTCGAATATTTCATCATAAAACCATTCAAGCGCAAATTGTATTTTCTTGTACCTTATACCCGTGGTGCATTTGGAGCAAATTTAACTATATATGGCTCTGAATTATGGTTAAAGTTTACAAAAACATAGCATATTTATGTTGTTTTCATATGTTTATCATCGATAAATGAGTTTTTCTGATTGGGAATTAACCAAAATTCGATGAATTTCGAACAAACTTTCCCCAAATGCACCACGGGTACCTTATATAAACCTTTGTTATTTGAAGATAAGGTTTATTTTGTCTAACAATTTGGTGAAATATTCGGGTTAATTAATAATCGCTTTTTAAAGCTCAGAAGGATGTTTGTGCTTTATGTCTTTCCATATTGTGTTGGCTTCTTTAATAAGTTCGTCGTGGTTTTTTACCCAAAGCTCTTGGACGTTTTTATTAAAGTTCAAGTAAAGCGTTCCATTGACAACTTTGTATGCAAGCGGATCTGTTAAGAATTTTTTGCCTTTAGTCAACCCAAATGCACAGTAACCACCATAAGCAGGCACGTACTTTGATGGATTTCCTTCAAAAGTTGCTTTGTTTTCTGCACTTGAAAACACATAAGTGTTTCCTTCGTGATAGGCAATGTTTTTTCGATTACCTTTGACTGGTGAGCCATTGTTCTGTTGGTATGATACGAGATCATAACCGTCTATGGCTATTGCACTGGTATCGGCATGCGCAACAGCTACCAACAATAATAGTAAGAGTGGGGTTAAATTATTTAATATGTTTTTCATTTCAATTTCCTGTATAATATAAAAAGTTACCTATATATAGATAGTTTTTGGTGATAAAATAGATCAAGCTGAAATCAGCTTCATCATGGTTGTATTTAAAATTTCTGGCTCGTTTCTTAACCTTGCCAATAGCGATGCACCTTCTAATGAACTGATAAAAGATACAGCGTGTTGTTGTGGATCGTTAACATTTAATTCTTCATATTGCTCTGCTAACCATGCCTGAAAATTATCGAAATAATTAATCAATAAATCTCTGACCTTAGGGCTGACTGAATACATTTCTAAGGCCATCATGCCACATAAACAAAACTTTTTTTCTGGTACATAACTTTTAAATATGTCAATAACAGCAATCAATCGATCGATAGGAGCGCTGATATTTCTTTTGATTTCAGAAAGTCCTGTACTGTGCATTTCAGAAATTCTCTCAACCAATGCTGCTGCTAAATCATCTTTTACTTTGTAATGATAATGAATGCTGGCCGTCTTAATGCCAATTTCATCAGCAAGATCCAAATAACTGAAACCATTGAACCCATTGACTTGTATTAAAGCTTCTGCTGCATCTAAAATTTTAGTTTTTGTATCAATCATCATGTATCTATGTATATGTAGGTAGTCTATTTTCCAAATAAAATTTATAATGTCAATAAAAACTTTAAAAATAATCGATTAAAAATCATATGGCAATAGAATTTCTAGCCCGGATACTTCATCATAAAACCATTCAGGTACAAAGTGTCTTTTTAATAAATTTATTTCACCTTCTTTATGGCTGATTAAGGTGATTTTTTATTGATTAAAATTACCTGTTAAATATGTAAAAATCAATGAATAGTAATCCGTTAATCGGTTTTTTCAATCGTAATAATTGATAAAATGAAATAACAATATTTTTGTTTAACCTATTGAATTTATTATGAATTAATTTAAGTTAAAAATTTTATTTTGTATTCATGAAAAAGAATTTTTTTGTGATTGTTTAGTGATAAGTTACATCTATAATTGTCTGCACATTAAGAAATACGAATTATCTTTTATTTCTTATTTACTACAATACCTATGAATAATTCGGGGGCGAATCATGAAAAAAGTAATAATCAATACACAGTACAAAAAATTGTACATGGCATTAGCTTTAATTTTATGTACACAAATAACACAAGCACAATTTAGTTTTAATGAATCATTGGCTGATTTGAATGGCAATAATGGATTCTTTCTTCGTGGAGAAAATGACATAGATCAAGTTGGTATTAACGTCAGTGCAGCTGGAGATCTCAACGGGGATGGATTTGATGATGTTATTATAGGCGGAGAAACTGAAACACTGGGCCGATTATCAGCCTTTGTTTTATATGGTAAGGCCTCTGGTTTTGATACTTCAACACTTATTTCTGAAGTTGATGGAACCAATGGCTTTGTTATTAGAGGTGAAAATGATGGTATTACCAGTTTCAGTGGTGCTGTGGTAAGTTCAATTGGTGATGTCAATAATGATGGTTTTGATGATGTTGCTTTCGGTGATGATTTTTTTAATGATTCCAATGGCAGAGTTTATGTGATTTATGGTAACAATACTGGCTTTGCTACTGAGTTGAATTTAGCTACGTTGAATGGCAATAACGGATTTATCATAGATGGCAACAGTCAATTTGGGTCATTTGGTAATGTCATTAGTTCTGCTGGAGACTTTAATAATGATGGTATTGACGATTTTATCGTTGGTGCAGAAAATGTTAATAATGAGTCTGGAGAAGCATATGTGATTTTTGGCGTTGATGGAAATTTGCCAGCAAATTTTAACGTGAGTGACTTGGATGGGAACAATGGTTTCACCATTCTCAGTCGTAGTGTTTCAGACTTTACTGGTGCTTCAGTTGTCGCTATCGATGATATCAATGGTGATGGAATTGATGATATTGGTATTGGAGCTCCGGGTTCAATTTTGGGAAATGCTGGTGGTATTAATAATGGTGTTGCTTATGTGATTTTTGGGAGTAGCTCTCCATTTAGCAGTACATTTAGCCTTGCTTCATTAGATGGAACGAATGGTTTTACCCTCACTGGATTAGAGCCATTTGATGCAACAGGTTCAGATTTAACTTCTTTGGATTACAATAATGATGGATTGGCTGATATTGTTGTTGGTGCTCCGGGCGGAGATGGACCAAGTAATTCCTCTGATAACCCTGGGGAGGCATACGTAGTGTTGGGAAAAAACACCCCATTTGACAGTACAATTAGTGTTTCAACATTCGGTGATACTGACAACAGTGATGGTTTTACTGTCTTTGGTGACTTCTTTTTTGACGAAGTAGGCAGCTCCTTAGGTAATATGCAAGATGTCAATGGAGATGGCATTAATGATTTAATTATCGGTCTTCCTAATGCGATTGTCGGAGGCGTATTATTATCTGCTGGGTATACATATGTTCTTTATGGAACCGATGGTGCTTTACCCAATACGATTAGTTTGGATAATTTAGCTTCTGGAAATGGTAATGGTATTGATGGTTTTCGTTTCAGCGGAGTTGCAGACAATGACATTTCGGGTGATTCAGTCAGTGGTGCTGGTGATGTCAATGGCGATGGTCTGAGTGACTTTATCATCGGTGCGAGAAATACAATCAGAGGTAACCCAGATCCTGCTGTTGGTGACCCCAATTTTGTTCCCGCAGCAGGTGATGCTTATATTGTTTTTGGGCAAGGGCCTGAGCCTGATTTGATTTTTAGCAATGGATTTGAATAAACCTGCAGTATAAACATCATATCTCAGCCAATGCCATGAATTTGATAAAAATTCATGGCATTTTTACTTAATACATCAATTACATTTGGCGAGAAAATGTACGAAATGGTCTTCGATTTCGGCATAGTTGTGACGAATCTGATGTGAGACTTTAGGCAATAAGCTACCTTTGATTATATTGCATACCAAAGCCTAATCACTGGCCCGGATATTTCATCAAATCGGTAGAAAAATCGACTTTTTATGTCTACTATGAATGACTTTACAGATGTTTTCTAAGATACAAAGTTTTTTGTGATCTATAAAATCGATTATTTTGATAGAGATTATCTGTTTTATATGTCGGTGATATTCAGTTAATATGTCTCAATTAATTATTCTTAATGATGAGGCACACATGAAAAAAATTATGATGACGACACTGATCATTTTATTGAGTCAAATATCAACAACATGCGCAAATGAATTGATTTCAGAAGCACCAGCAAATGCTGAGGTGTACTTTATTTCGCCTATTGAAGGTCAAAATGTTAAAAATCCATTTAAAGTCAGTTTTGGTTTGCGTAATATGGGTGTTGCTCCAGCAGGTGTCCATAGAGAAAACACTGGTCACCATCATATCTTGATAGATACAGACATAAATACCATTGATTTAACCAATCCACTGCCTGCTACCGATAAAATAATACACTTTGGTGGAGGACAAACTGAAGCAGAATTAACTTTGTCTCCTGGTCAACACATTTTGCAATTGCTTTTAGGAAATTTTGTACACATACCTCATAAAAAGGCTGTTGTCTCTCAAAAAATAACCGTTATAGTTGAGTAAATTTAATCATTGTGTTTTTGAAGTAAAAAACAAAAAAAGCCGCCAATTTTTAGCGGCTTTTTTATCATTATGAAGTATCAGAGACCTCTATCAGTGAGTTTTTTTAATTAACACAAATGGATTTGGACATTTGAGATAAGCCTTTTTCTACCGTATTAAGTCCCATTGTTGCGCGTCTTTTATTCACCTGGCTAGGGTTCTCCAAAGGTTGCAATTCCAATTGACCACTTTTACACTCCCATATGGGTTGTGTGCCATAACGCTGTAATCGACCAGTATTTACCGCAACCCTATCCCAAAGATAAGCATAGTTAGCAGGTTTGATGCCGCCATTGTTGAGGTATTTTTCCATTCTTTTCAAGGCTTTTGCCTGCAGTTCAGGATAATCATCAGCATGTTGAATCAAAATCCAAGCATGAGCAGAAACTCCTTTGCCAAATCGAACACTATCAATCCAGTCATAGTCGTTCAATAATGCACGAATATATGCCGTTGTTTGCATATCCACATTAATGGCGTGTAACACAGCCAAACGATCTGCCCAAAATTTAGGTCCTGAAGTCTCTTTTGATCCAAGATGGATCATTCCTGTCCTGGCGCTTTGATCTTCTCTCCACATATCGGTGATGCGTTTTTGAACCTCATGAATGTCAGGGTTTGGTGATGCTTTAAAGCCACCTTTACTGGCCAGGCCTTTGCGATAATCAGATAAATGCTCATTGAATAGCTGTTCTCCCTTGATAAACGTTTGTTCGCAATCTTCAACAGATTCAGCATGATGTGCAATGGTCAAACCCGCTTTTTTTACAATGGCATCAAGGACACTTTGATCATTTGCTTGTGTTTTATCCTCCAGTAGTTGTGTGACATGATCAGGTATTTGTAATGGCTTATTTACGTATTTATTGACACAGAACTCTGAATACGGGTAAGACACAGTAGGCATAAATGTTGTTTGATGTTTTGGCCCACAACCTGACAACAACAGCATTGACATAAACAGCCATAGCATCGTTAATAGTGGTTTTGTGTCTAAATGTTTTAAGTGAGTGTTATTGATCATCTGTTTCATGTTTTTCCCCTTGGTTAAAAGTTTCTTTAAATCGATCGGTCAGGCTTTTGTTTTTCAATGCATCTATTGCCTCTTTCAATACTTGAGGCAAATCACATCCAATTTCTTCATATAAGGCACCATAAATGATGGCCATGTCATTCATACATTCAATCAACAGCACAGCTTGCTGTTGACCCTTTGAAGTCAAGGTCAGAACAGAGCGTCTCATATCTTTCGGGTCGCTCTGCTTTTCAACCAGGTCTCTGCGCATCAATTTTTGAATGCGTTGAGAGGCCAATTGGTGAGGTATATCTAATGCAGTAGCCACATCAGCCAGTGCAACATTCTCGTTATTGTATAAATGGTTTAAGGTAGAGGAGACCTCTACTGGAATCTCAATCCCTCGTTGAGCATAGACCTCTATGACTTGATTTGACGAAAGGTGAAGAAGATCTTGTGCCAACTTACCTAGATACGCTTTTTTGTTGAGTCCATTTTTTTGATTTGTATGTGTTTTCATGGTTATTTATGCAATCAATTGCGTATATTATTGCGCAACTGATTGCATAAATCAATAATTTTTAAACATTAACTCGTTAATCTCAAATGTTTTTGAACTAATAAATTGAAAAAATGAATTTATGGTTGACCAAAAAGTGCATTTGGCTAATGGCTTTAATGAACAATTATTTAAGAGGCAACACTTCATATAATAAGCATCAACAATAAAAAGGTGCTGAATAATAATTTTATACTTAATTAACAGAGGCTCATTTTATGAAAAAGAACATATTAAATAATTTATTTATCGTTTCACTGTTTCTCTCAGCGACCGTCAGTGCTCAACCTGGTGTATTGATTGGTCCAATAGACGGTGGATCCAATATTAATAGGGCTCCAAAAGCTGCGTGTTCATCATCGATTGATTTAATGGGTGGTGGCAATCCCAGAGAGGTAACATTTGATGCATCCAATTCATATGATCCAGACGGCAACATTATTGAGTACAAATGGACTTTGGGAGATGGCAGTGTGAGATATGGTCAGACTTTGACTCATCAATTTTACCCTCCGTCAAACCAACAGTCCTGGATATATTACCCTTCATTAAAAGTTACAGATGATGATGGAAGAAGCTCAACGTCTTTAAATTGCGGCGGTGTGCCAACTGGTATTGATGTTTTATGGCATGATGATGAAATTGATGAAGTTTCATCTTTATACTATTGGTTGGTTGGGGCAACCGTTTGGCATGTAGGAGATGGAACGCTTTATTCTCAATGGTCTTATTGATTGTAAAAAATCTTTGATTAAACGCATGATCTGGTTTGATCATGCGTTTGTTGTTTTATAAGGCTGGGTATAAGTGTAAAAGACAGCCTCTGCCAGCAAAGGTTAATTGGTATCGTGGCTCAGAAGTGTTATCAGTGATCATTTCCAGTACGCCTTTCTCAATTAAAAAATCTAGCATTTTCGTTGACAGCTTATTGGCCTTTAACTTGGCTGCGATTTCTAATCGAGTGGCCATGCCTTTGGCAGAGTAGACGGTTTTTAAAATCATTGATTCTAAATCTGACAGCTCTGGCATTGGGCCGGTATATTTTGGGAATTGCAATGCAGGGAACTTCCCGCGTACTTTTTTATAAGACTCTTGGATAGCACGAATGTCATCTTGTTTATTATCAGTCAAATGATAAGTATGGAATACGCCTGACTCCTTATTACGGAAATCAACTTTTGCTAAAAAAATTGGCAGACCACAACCTTGTGCCAAATGATAAAAGCCAGTCTTCCATTTATTGACTTTTCCGCGGGTTCCTTCTGGAGTGAATAGAATAAAAACATGACAACTTTTGTGTTTATTGACAAAACGCTTAATTTTATCAATCTGACCTTGAGATCCTGAGGCGCGATTAATGGGTATGGCGCCCATCCACATCATGATGCGACCTATGATGGGCATATGACACCAGCTTTCTTTAATTGAAAAGTAGATTTTAATATCTAACAATATTGCAGCACCCATGGCATAAATGATGTCCCAATTGGATGTATGAGGGGCTGCAATGGTAATACCAGCGCCTTTATGTCCTGAATTAATTGGTCGCCAGCCAGTTGTCTTGAACCACAATTTGAATAAGAGTTTCAGAATGTATTTTACTATGAAACCATCAAAAATGGTTTTATCGCGAATCTCTAATGTTTTTTTGCTCATTAAAATCTCGTATTAATTTAATAGAATTGTGCTCAGTAATATTGATTATAACAGCAGTTAATATAAGAGGTCTTCGCATAATTATAGTATCGAATAAAAAATGATTAAATTCTTCATTTTTTGGTTGAAAACCGAGTCAATTACCTGCTGTCTATTTCTATTAACGCCCCAATCTGACACATTTTATTTATTTTTCTCTTCCATAAGGCTTTACGATTTAGAGTTTCCCTATCAATACAGATCCAGATATACATTGGGTTAGTCGCAAACTAATCTAGTGAACAATAATTTATAAATGGGTATGTAAGAATCAAGATCTGAAATTGAAATAACCAGTTACAACTGTATTTTTGTTAAACAATAGAGCCTTCTTTACGTTGCATCACCCAGCCAATGTAAGGAAACTGGATCCAGAATGAAAAATAAAAAAAGCTCAAATACCAATAGGAAAAAACAAACTGTATGCCATGCTCTTTGTAGAGTGCCAGCAGCAAATAATCGTAGATAAACAGTGGTAAAGTAAGGTATAAAGCAAGCCAACAAGCATTCACAATATGCCGGCCATCATGCCAATATTTTTTCAGGATATAACGTGTTAAAGGAAAATAAACGATCGTTACAGCAGGTAATGCTAACAGTTTTGCCCAAAAATACCATTGTTGATAGTAATCTGGTAATCCAACTATGTAAAAACTTAACCAAGTAAGAAAACTATAAATCAACAGCTGAAGATGTTTTTTCTTAGTCATAATGGCAAAATTTATTCTCCAAAAGCCGCTTTATGTTGTTTCCCATCATCACCAATTTCATCCCAAGGTGCTTTTGAATCAACGAAGATGTGATGAGCCACTTTAAGTTTTTCAGCACCTTTTAAGATCAATCCAGCTGGCACATACATACGTGCATCATCATTGGCACCAGGCAAGGTTGATCCGCAGTTTTGACAAAAACTGGTTTGCCAATCATGACCTGGTTTGTCCCAAGTCTTAACCAAATCTCGCCCTTTGAGCCAATGAAAATCTTCGTTATTAACCACAACTACAGCAATGCTATTGCTGCCTGTCGATCGTCGACAAATAGAACAATGGCAAACATAGACATCCTTAATTTCGCTGATAATTTCAAAGGCTACTGATTCACAATTACATTTACATTTTGTCATGTTTTATTTCCTATAATGAAATTTTGAAAAATCAGTGGTCAAATTAACATCGACCACCTATATAATCTTTAATGCTTCATCTTGTTCATTGATTGACGTTGTGTTTAATTCAATCCAGTAAGCGGTTACTCTAATTATACATAATGATAAATCAATCAGTTTTTAAAGCGATCATTTTTTAGGCACATCAACTCTGTCGCCATGACTCAGTGGTTGAGAAATCACCAAGAATCTAAGGTTTTTATTGCCATTATTCATCAGTTGGTGTGCTGCTAATGCTGGGACGTGGATACCACTGCCAGCTTTAACTGTGAAAATATGTCCTTCGATTTCAAGATCAGCAACGCCGGATAAAATATAGAAAAACTGTTGTGAGTGATTGTGGTAATGACGTTTTTCTTTTTCGCCTGAAGGAACATTTTCTTCAATTACACTCAAGCCATTCGATTTCAGCAAGTGCCATCCATCAGAATTATTGCCCCATTTATAATGTTCTGCATTTTTACTGTTTACAATAGACATTATTTCACTATAAGAGGGAAAACTCACAAACAATAATGTCTGTTATTCTGATTCAATCTGAGCTTGTATTGTTTTTAACTCTGTTTCAAGCATCTTTAATTTTTGGCGTGTTTTGGCCAATACCGCTTTTTGCACATCAAACTCTTCACGAGTGACCAGATCCATTTTTTTCAGCCCAGCAACCAAAACCGCTTTGGTATTAGCATGAAACTCTTCTCGCAATGTTTTTAAATCTTGTGGAATCAATGCACCAATTTTATCAACAACATCTTCAACGACTTGTGGCTTGATCATAACTTTTCATCAATTTAAATAAGCCTGTAATTTTAACACACAATCGCAGCAGATTTTCTTGTTAAGTATAAAAACACTCTCTATAATTCTATTCAGATTACACTGGGAAAAACAATGAAAATGATCAACGCCATTATAAAACCTTTTAGGTTGGACATCGTGCGCGAAGCACTCGAAGAAATCGGTATCAGCGGCATTACAGTGACGGAAGTCAAAGGTTTTGGTCGTCAAAAGGGCCATTCTGAGCTTTATCGTGGTGCTGAATATGTGGTTGATTTTTTACCAAAATTGAAGCTTGAGATTGCTGTAAATGACGATATGGTTGATGCAGTCATAGAAGCCATCATGCAATCGGCCAATAATAACAAAGTTGGTGACGGCAAAATATTTGTCTATGATTTAGAGAAAGTCATCAGAATTCGAACAGGTGAAACCGATGATCAAGCCATTTAGCGGTCCTGAAAAAACCTTAGTCTTAACTTTTTTAGGACGGTACTTCAAATTACTAAGCCCGCAACTTTAATTCATTGATTGATGGTTTTTTCAGCCTTTTTGGTTTTGAAAATGGCAATGCCAAAGTATGCAAAAACCATTGCAAGTAACGGATTGATATAATTCAATAAGGCGTAAGGCGCATAGTCCATGGTTTGTACACCCAGTGTTGTGACATAGAAAATACTGGTGGTGCTCCATGGAATCAATGCTGTTGTTAAGGTTGAACCTTCTTCAACAGATCGAGACAAGACTGAGGATTTGATGCCTTTGTTGCGGTAGGCATTTTTGTAGAGTTGGCTATTCAAAATGATGACGATATATGTTTCCCCCATAGATAAATTGCCCAAAAAGCCAGTAGTTATGGTGGCACTTATCAATGAACCCGTTGATTTAATACCTTTTATTATGCCTTTTAAGAGTACAATTAAGAAGCCTGCATCATGTAAGATGCCGCCCATAGCAATTGCCATGATGGATAACAACAAGGTCCATGCCATAGAATATAAGCCTCCTCTGCCCAATAATTCATCGATCATGCTAACACCTGTGTCACCATTGCTGTTTTGCCACAGTGCATTAGCCACCGATGTCATTGACTGATCTTGATAGAAAATGGCAATGGCACTGGCCACGACTATACTCGCTGTCATGGTGACTTCTGCTGCGTATTTTTTCATACTTAGCACCAACAAAACGGCCAACGGGATGAATGTGATAAACGAATTTAATTTGAAATTGGCGGCCAATACTTGGCGAATGTCATCAATTGCAGCAAAACTGGCACCTTGATCGCTGACGTATCCCATATAAGCAAATAATAGCAAAACAATGATAAAAGTTGGTACGGTGGTATATAACATAGAGTGAATGTGCTCATATAAGTCGGTTTCACTGCTCATGGCTGCCAGATTGGTGGTATCAGAAACTGGTGATAATTTATCGCCAAATGTTGCACCTGAAATGATCATCCCTGCCACCAATGGTAAAGGAATATTCAAGACAGTACCAATACCGATAAATACTACACCCAATGTACCAACAGTGCCCCATGATGTACCAGTAGCCAATGACATGATGGCGCACAATACCAAGCCGACGGGTAAAAACCATTGGGCACTGATCCAATGCAATCCATAATAAATCAAGGCTACAACAGTTCCGCTTTTCATGAATGAGGCAATCACAATTCCAATCAATAAAAACACATAAATGGCCGATAAAGATCTGGCAATGCTGTCACTCATCATGGCTCTGATTTGTAAAAAATCATACCCCAGAAATCGCGCATTAAGTGCCAACCAAATCACCCCAAAATAAATCACTACATGCAGTGATATTTCCATTTTAAAGAAGCCAATGGAAATCATCAGTATTAATGTGGCAAACACTAAGATGGCATGAGGCAATGTGCATTTTTTCTCTTGCATTTTGAAATCCTGGAAATTAGTATGAAGCATTATCATAAAGTGTTAGCAATAATATGTCACGATTGAAAGGAAAAATTGCTCTAGTTACCGGAGCTGCCAGGGGCATTGGTCAAGCCATTGCACAAATGTTTGCAGAGCAACAAGCCATTGTTATCCTCAGTGATATCAATGATGTTGAGGGCCAAAAAGTCAGTGATAATATCCAAGGCGAATGTCATTACTTACATCTGGATGTTGCACAAGAATCTGATTGGCAAAAAGTTCATGATGCCATCAAACAAAAATATGGTCGCTTGGATATTGTTGTCAATAATGCTGGGATTACTGGCTTTTTTGAAAGCGCTGGCCCTCATGATCCTGAAAATTTAGACTTAGACAGTTGGCATACTGTACACCAAACCAATCTGGATGGTGTTGCACTGGGTTGTAAATACGCCATTAGCTTGATGAAAGAAAGTGAAGCTGCCAGTATTATTAATATATCCTCCCGCTCTGGTATTGTTGGTATTCCAGGAGCAGCAGCCTATGCATCAAGCAAAGCTGCGGTCAGAAATCACAGCAAAACTGTGGCTTTATACTGTGCAGAACAAAGGTATCCGATACGTTGTAACTCCATTCATCCAGGTGCCATATTAACACCGATGTGGGATGCCATGTTGGGTGAAGGTGAACAGCGGCAACAAGGGATAGAATCAGTTGCTCAAGAAGTGCCATTAAAAACCATGGGCGATGTTAAAGATGTCGCTTATGCTGTTGTTTATCTGGCCTCAGATGAGTCTAAATACATTACTGGAATTGAACTGAACATTGATGGTGGGATATTAGCAGGCAGTGCTGCAACACCGAAAAATTAATCAATTCAGTATGGTTCAAAAATAACACTTTTCTAAGAATGACCTCTGTCATATCGTTATGCTGAGGTCTCAAGAAATAAATATATAAAGTTATTTAAGGAGACCTCAGCATAACTATCTGAAAATTTAAGTACAATTTGTTAAAATGAG
>CAYGTC010000103.1:0-12227 GCA_964352735.1 uncultured Alcanivoracaceae bacterium
AATAAAAACAGCAAAAACAATATGAAACAGGAGTTTCATGCATAGCCATGTAAAACTAAAAGCCCCAGCTATGCCCTATAATTGATATCGTCTTTATCAGTAAAGGCTAATTAGTCGGCCCTGAAAAACTCATATAAAATTGAGTTAAAATAAAAATATCATATGTGATATAAAATTTCGACCGAATTTGTTAAGCTGTTGATTAATTTTAGATGTTCAGTCACATGATGAAGACCTTCATGATTCCAAGACATTAAAAAGTGCCATTGACCATGCCAATAATCACAGGCAAAAAGACATTGAATTTGCTGTTGTTAATCGTGGTCATGGTGTTGCTAAGAAACATGATGAATGTGATACACTATTACCATCAAAGCCTTTGAAGAGCGATAACGAATATCAGAGGCAAAAGAAACATAAGCTGTGTCGTAAAAGGGCTGGTACTGAGCCAGTTATTAATCATTTGAAATATGATTATCGATTGAGCCCCAATTGACTTAAAGGATATCAAGATGATGCGATTAATTTATTGATGACGGTTTGTGCATGGAGGCTTAAAAAATTGGTGAATGGTTGCTTTTTTGTGCGTTCAAAATAATATGCTTATTGGGCTTTGTTTTGTGATTTATTCATCGCTACAACTGCAAGTCGTTATTGTTGTACTTCAAATTAACAGGAAGGCTAATGACAGGCTTTTTCAAGGCTGATTAGATAATATGTATAATTTTTTAATATTAGGTGACTATGATATATAACTTTTTTTCCTCTACATGTGTTTTTTTATTCCTTTTGGTAACCACATCCTTATATGCCAGCATATCTTGCGAAAAAGCAATAACTCAAGGCAATTATAATCAAGCATTGGAAATATGCGAAAATACACTCGTTGAATCCAATGAAGATGAGGTCAATATTTGGTTACATTTGATTGGAATACATCACAATTTAGGAAATTCAGATCAAGAATCCTATTACTTGGCACAAGTCAAAAATCACAAAGATTTCATCACCAATATTGACTATCAATACCGATGGAACAGAAGGGCTGGACAAAAATACTATTCAATAAAAAACTACCAATTAGCCAAAAAACATTTACAACAAGGCCTAAACATAGCAAAAGATAAAAAAAATAACATATGGTTAGCCAAAAGCTTTAATGACATGGGCTTGGTCTACAACAAATTAAAAGAGTATAAACCTTCTTTAGATCACTACAAAAACAGCCTTGAATTAAAATTAAAATCTGGCAATTCTTATCTAATAGGCAAAACATTGAATAACATTGCTCTGGCTCATTTAGGACTCGAAGAATATGATTTATCCGTTCAGTTTTATGAACAAGCACTGGACTACTATTATCAATACACAGGTGAAACCAATCATGATGAACGCGTATACTACAGCATATCGCATATCTATGAAGATCTAACACAAGTTTACTCGCGCAAAGGAAATATCGAAATGTCACAGATTTATGCAGAAAAAGTCATTGAAACGTTTTCTCATAAAGAATCACCTCATACACAAGCAAGAGCATTGATCAATATTGGCAAACAGCATTTAGCACAATCACAATACCAAATAGCCCAATTGTTGTATGAACGTGCTAAAGTCATTCAAGAAAAAAACGACCTAAGCCCTGAGACAGATTTTTATCACAAATATGCTTTGATACTGTTTCATCAATCACAAACCGATCAAGCCATTAACTGGGCTCAAAAGGGCATTGAAGTATCCATAATCGAAAACGATTTTCATTTACTGAGTCAACTTTACAAATTACTCAGTTCAATTTATCAAAACAAAGACATCAATAAAGCCTTCCACTATTTGCAAAAACATTTAGAAAATAGAGAATTATTTTTACAAAATAAATACAACAATGATATCAACAATATAAAGCATAAAATTCAACAACAAAAAATTCAACACGATTTGGTTAATGAGCAATTGATAAATGCCAAAAAATCATCAAAAATTCAGCGCATAAACAGTGCCATATTTGTAGCGAGTCTATTATTAATGGTGATTGCAAGCGTTGTATTTTTGTATTTTATGAAAAAGAAAAAAGAACGTGAAGCGTTAATTAAGTCAGTAAAATATCATCAACAACAGCTATCCATGATGCAAGAGCAACAAAGCGATGGTTCAGAAAATGGCAGCTCTCAAGAAGATGCTTTAGATGAGATAAAGACCAAGTTCAGGTCACTATTGGTCGATACAATGACTGAAACATTAAGCATATGGCAAAAAACCACCAACACCAACCACATTGAATTTGCTGAAAAAAGCCAGTTATGGAAAGTATCCATTGATAACGGTAATTTAAGAACCAGATCCTTGGAAAAATATCTAGAGATAGATCGACTGCCCAAAAACCCCAGATGGCGCAATGTGGTAAAAACCTGCCACTTTATGTTAACCCTTGACAGTTTGGTCAGTGATGACAGGTTTTTGCTTGAGCTCAAATTATCTGAAATTATGAATACGGTCAAACTCATATATTCAAAATAAATCGACTTTCCAATAGGCGTTACTCTGAATCAGGTGTATAGATTACTTCAATACAATTAAAGGTGATGCCTTGACTGATATTATAGTTACTATGATGATATCTAACGGCTTTGCCAATACTATTATTCACAAAAGATGCTGGGCCTGTGAACTCAGGAACCATTGCAACAACATTAGAACCAGAGCCTGCCAGATCATCAAAAAGATTATCACACATCTCTACTGCAGTTGTTCGAACTTCACCGAAGTGGTCAAATTCACCACAAGTTTTTAATAATAATTGATAAGGAGTACATACCTCATCTAATGGATCAATACTGCTACTATTCTGTTGTAGGGCGAGGTTTTGTATTAATTGTTCTCGATGTTGTCTTTTACTAATTCTCAGATCAAGTTCGGTTACATTTAACGTAAATTCGTATATAGGGCCAGAAGTATAATTGAGTTGATATTGTGGAATTTGATCTATCATTTCTGTCACCAATTTGTGTGCATGGGTATTATAAGAAGTCAGTAAAATAAAAAATAAAAAAATCAATTTCATAGTTTTTTTCCTTGGTTAATTAAAATCTGGTATATCATATAATATAGATGCCAAAATAATAAGCACATTGATGGTAAAAATGGTAAATTTAATAATTTATTCTTTAAAATCAATATGATATAAAATTATCACTTTTATTAAAACTCATTTAAACACCAATAAAAAAGTTGATTTCAAACAATAATAATACAAAATTTTCTTAAAATATTGGCTGATTGAATTATTTTTAAAGAAATAATTTCAAACCCTACAGAGTCAGATATGATGCTATGATATTCAAGAATGATAATTAAAAAGTATACAAAAAGTATAAACACTCACTTATAAAAAGTCAGGACAAAGGCTATTGATAAAATCCGGCTTTATTTATTGTTCATTTATAAACAGGAGCAAGGAAAACATAACAATCATAAACAAACCACAGCAACGAATGGTCAATTTTATGATTTTACATAAATAATTCTGACTTGATTGGATCACTGCTCTGATATAATACCCGCTCTCAAATTCAATCGAGCTTTTTATTATGTCTGAGACGACTTCGCCAAGAACAACATTGGCCAATGCCATCCGGGTATTGTCCATGGACGCCATTCAAAAATCAAATTCAGGCCACCCAGGTGCTCCCATGGGTATGGCGGATATTGCAGAAGTGTTGTATAACGACTTTATGCACCACAACCCGAAGAACCCCAATTGGTCAAACCGTGATCGATTTGTGTTGTCCAATGGCCATGGTTCAATGTTGATTTACTCATTACTGCATTTGACTGGATATGACGTAACAATAGATGACATCAAAAACTTCAGGCAATTGCATTCTAAAACACCAGGTCATCCTGAATATGGTTACACACCCGGCGTTGAAACCACTACAGGCCCATTGGGCCAAGGCATTTGTAATGCCGTTGGCATGGCATTATCAGAAAAATTACTGGCTGAAGAATTCAATAAAGAAGGGATGGATATCGTCGATCACTTTACCTATGCCTTTGTAGGTGATGGTTGTTTGATGGAAGGCATCTCACATGAGGCCTGTTCATTTGCTGGCACTTTGAAGCTTGGTAAGCTGATTACCATTTACGATGACAACAATATTTCCATTGATGGAGAAGTTGATGGCTGGTTTACCGATGATACGGTTAAACGCTTCAAGTCCTATGGCTGGCATGTACAAAGTGTTGATGGTCATGACCCAAAAGCGATAAAAAAAGCCCTAAAAAAAGCCCGAAAAAAAACCGACAAACCATCAATCATATGCGCCAAAACCAACATTGGACAGGGTGCACCCAATAAAGCAGGTTCGCATGATTGTCATGGCGCACCATTGGGAGTTGATGAAATTGCAGCAACCCGAGAAGCCCTAAACTGGCACCATCCAGCTTTTGAAGTTCCTCAAGATATTTATGATGGCTGGGATGCAACGAAAGAAGGCGCAAAACATGAAGAAAAATGGAATGAGTTATTCGCCAAATACAAAAAAGCCTATCCATCAAAAGCACAAGAATATGTGCAGCGTATGAATCACGAATTGCCTGCTGATTTTAGCGAAAAAGCCCAAGCATATGTGGAACATGCCCAAGAAAATGCGGAAAGTATGCCCACAAGAAAAGCCTCAAAATTCGCTCTTGAAGGCTTAGGACCATTGGTACCAGGCTTATTTGGTGGTTCTGCAGATTTGACACCTTCAAATAATACATTTTGGTCAGGTTCAAAGGCCTGCAATGACGTTAAACTGGACTTTACAGGCAATTATCTGTCTTATGGCGTTCGTGAATTTGGCATGACAGCTATGATGAATGGCATGATGTTACACGGTGGCCTTGTACCCTACGGTGCAACATTTTTGATGTTTTCTGAATATGCCAGAAATGCACTGCGAATGGCAGCGCTGATGAAAATCAGGGGATTATTTGTCTATACACATGACTCTATTGGGGTCGGAGAAGATGGACCAACTCATCAACCCGTTGAACAAACATCATCATTGCGCCTCATACCTAACATGCAAGTATGGCGCCCTTGTGATGCTGTGGAATCGGTTGTGGCTTGGAAATCTGCCATAGAAAAAATTGATGGCCCGAGTTGCTTGATGTTTACCCGTCAAGGTACCGATAAACAATCAAGAGATGCACAACAAGTTCAAGACATCGCCAAAGGTGGTTATATTCTCAAAGACAGCACTGGCACACCTGATGCGATCATCATCTCAACAGGATCGGAAGTCGGTATTGCCATGCAAGCAGCTGCACAATATGGAGAAAATATCCGTGTGGTTTCTATGCCTTGTACCAATATTTTTGATCAACAAAGTACCGAATATAAAGAGCACGTTCTACCCAAATCAGTCACAAAACGTTTGGCGGTAGAATCTGGACAAGGTGATTTTTGGTACAAATATGTTGGGCTAGACGGAGCCATCATTGCCCAAAATACATTTGGTGAATCAGCACCTGGTGCGAAATTATTCGAACATTTTGGCTTTACTGTAGAAAACATCATCACCCATTTAAATCAATTATTGGAGGACTAAACATGGCTTTAATTTCACTGAGACAATTACTGGATTATGCCGCTGAAAACGATTTTGGCATGCCTGCTTTCAATGTCAACAACATGGAACAAATTCATGCCATCATGGAAGCTGCACACGAAACCAATTCACCTGTCATATTACAAGGCTCAGCTGGCGCCAGAAAATATGCCGGCCCTGCTTTTATCAAAGGCTTAGTCGCGTCTGCGGTCAAACAATGGCCTCACATTCCGGTTGTTTTACACCAAGATCATGGTGCTTCACCTGCGGTTTGCCAACAATCCTTATACCTTGGTTTTACCTCAGTCATGATGGATGGTTCTTTAGAAGCAGACATGAAGACGCCTTCATCGTATGAATACAACGTAGCGGTAACCAAACAAGCTGTAGACATGGCCCATGCCTGTGGTGCTTCTGTCGAAGGTGAACTGGGTTGTCTTGGCTCATTGGAAACGGGTTTAGCTGGCGAAGAAGATGGGTCAGGTGCCGAAGGTCAACTGACCATGGATCAATTATTGACTTCACCAGAAGAAGCCAAAGATTTTGTAGAGAAAACCAATGTTGATGCACTGGCCATTGCCATAGGCACATCACACGGTGCTTACAAATTCACCAGACCACCAACAGGCGAAGTACTGTCTATTCAACGCATCAAAGAAATTCATCAACAAATTCCCAACACCCATTTGGTCATGCATGGCTCATCTTCTGTTCCACAAGATTGGTTGGCCATCATCAATGAATACGGTGGTGATATGGGTGAGACTTACGGTGTGCCTGTTTCAGAAATTCAAGAAGGCATCAAACATGGCGTACGCAAAGTCAATATCGATACCGATTTGCGCATGGCGTCAACTGGTGCCATCAGACGCTTTCTACACGAAAACCCATCAGTGTTTGATCCAAGAAAATTCTTACGTGTAGCAACCGTTGCCATGAAAGATATTTGTATTGATCGTTTCAATGCCTTTGGCGCCTCAGGACACGCCAGTAAAATCATTCCTATCAGCATGGATGACATGGCTGCAAAATACCAAAAAGCTTGATTTAATAAATCATCAATATGTCAAAAAAGGCCACATCATTACAATTTGATGTGGCCTTTTTTGACAATCTGGAGAAATATTCGGTTTAAATGACGAATAACATGCACCAAATTTCATGTGTGATTTATTTACAATCAACTCTCTAATACATAGTTAGTAGCTTTCATCACCCAACCCCTAAGACTCGTCACAATGCGGTTGTGTATGTGATTAATGCCATTAATAATATTCATAATTATTAATGGCTCAAAGGAGAATCACAGTTATGAAAAACACATTACTCATTTTATTATTATTTTCGTTTGGTATTAACGCAGCAAGTATTGAAACGGTTTTATCCGGTTCGCCTTATGATGGTTTAAGCAGAACTGCTGATGGAGGCTTTTTGGTTGCAACAGCTGATAATCGACGAGTATTGAAGTTTGACCTCAATGGCAATACTTCCGAGTTGTATGGTAATGGCATATATATGCTTGGTGTGGCAGAAGATGCCAATGGAACTGTTTATACTACTGATTGGTCTGCCAGTCAAATCATCAGTATTGACAACAATCAGAGTCAAGTCATATCGACAGGTGTCAATAGCCCAGGCAATGTGATTGAAGGGCCTGATGGAAATCTGTATATTGGTTCTGTACTTGCTGGTGGCGTTTTTAAAGTGACCAAGTCAGGTGATGTATCAACTTTATTGAGTCCTTCTGAAATTAGAGGCCCATTAGCCTCTACTTTCGATGCAGATGGCAATTATTATGTCAGCAACACTTTTACAGCAGAAATATTCCGCGTAACACCAAATGGTGATGCTGAATTGTTCGTCAGGTTACCGATAACTGTTGGTGACTATCGCATTGGACACATGGCATTTATCGATGGTTTTATCTATGCAACGGGCTTTTCATCAAATCGCATTTACCGCATCACCATGGATGGGGATATAGAAGTTGTTGTAGGTCCTGGTGCAGAAGGTGATGCAGGCACTTTTGCGCTCAATGGCCCAACTGGAATCACATCAGGTGACAAACCTTATGAAATTTACGTAGCCAGTTATACCGGCCGTACAGTTCATAGAATCCAATTAGATCCGCCAAAAGTAGAAGCCGTTGCCATCCAAAACCACCATTCTGGATTGTGGTTTAATAGAGAACAGTCAGGCCACGGACTGAGCTTAGACGTATTAAATAATAACTTAATTGTAGCAACATGGTATACATTCGATAACGATGGCAATCAATTATGGTTATTGGGCTTAGGCCCTTACGCCGATGGTTTGGCACAATTAGATGTCACCATCTCCGAGAATGGACTTTTCCCACCAAACTTTAACACCGATGATGTAGTAACAACAAATTGGGGGAAATTTGAACTGCAATTCAACGGCTGTGACACTTTAAATTTCAGCTGGGTGCCTGATGAGGGTACTGGATATGACGCTGGGACTCTGGCCATGAACAGATTGACAAGCAATGCTGGCCTATCGTGTGATGGGTAACACTAGCCAATAAATAGATAGATAGATGTAAAACAACTCACATCCCGCACTTAAGATGGATCGGCATAGGATGTGATTGTTTAATCAGAGGACACCCAATTTAACCATGAGTTTATCTTTATAGGCTGAACTCACTTTAATGCTTTGTCCACCTGACAACACCACACAATACCTATTGTCATCAAGGGTTTTAAATGTTTTTATCTCGCTTAATTTAACAATTGCAGAACGATGCACACGAATAAAAATACTCGAATCCAGGTTATTTTCTAAAAACGATATTTGTATACGGTGTAAATGCATGCCCCCAGAATGATGTACTTCAACATAATTGCCACTAGAAATAAAATAACTGATTTCTTCGATGGCTATAATTTTTATTGAGCCAACTGACTTGATCAATATTTTGTCTAATTTTTGATCCTTATTTAAGATTTGTTTTTGTAATTTTTGAGTGATCTCACTACTGGTTTGATTGGCCATCATATTTTCTGCTCTTTCAATGGCCTTTTTGAATCGTTCATCATCAAAAGGTTTGAGCAAGTAATCTAAGGCATACAGTTCAAATGCTTGTATGGCATATTCATCATAGGCTGTGATAAAAATAATGTATGGCGGGTGTTTTCTCTTCAATAACTTTGTGGCAATTTCAATGCCTTTTTCTCCTGGCATATGAATGTCTAAAAACACCACGTCTGGTTTTAACCTCTGCATTACACGATACAATTCATTCGCACCATTAAGTTCTGCTTGTATGTGCCAATTGGTATTTTTACTTAAGGCTTCTCTTATGTTTAATCTGGCCAGTGGCTCATCATCAACAATCACTGCTGTTACATCATTCATATTCTAATCTCATTGGTATTTTAATATTAACCACATATTGATGTTCATTTTGCTTGGTTGAAATTGAATAATCATCATCATACAGAATATTCAGTCTGGTGGCTAAGTTATTTGTTGCAATACCTAAGCCATTATTCGGCTGCTCCTTACTTTCTTGTTGAGAGTTACTCACTTTTAGATACAGCATATTTTGATGAGATATCATGCTGACTTTAATTTCAACAACCCTATTGTTATCTTCAATGCCATGGGTAAAAACATTTTCAACCAATGTTTGTAAAATAAAAGGAGGGCATAAATAATGATTTAAATCAGGTTCACACTCAAGAGAGTATGTGAAACGCTGGCCTATTCTGAGTTTTTGCAAAGCAATAAATTGATATGTGAATTCAATTTCCTCAATTAAACTGATAAAAGTACATTTACTGGCACTTAAAGAAAACCGCAATAAATCCCCTAAGCGAGCTATGGATTTGATGACTTGATCTTTCTCAGCTATCCGTGTTAATGCACTGATTGAATTTAAACAATTGAATAAAAAATGAGGGCTTAATTGCGATTGCAATGTTTGCATCTTCATTTGAGACATGGCCAATTCAACCGAGATATTTTTCTTTGCTAACTCTAATGATTGCGATTTCATTTTTTGTGAGTACTGGTGATAAATAAATCCTGCACACAATGTAAAAACCACCACATATAAAATCACATTAAAAAACAGATAAGCAAACTGAAGATTTAAAAACATGGTTTTTATATCAGGCAAACCTCCTCCAGAAAACACTTGTAGAGCACCATTATCAAAAACGGCAATCAGTGGCTGCCATATTATTAAAATCAATAAAAATATGCCTATAATGGCCTTAAAATTAGTTTCAATTACCGGTTTTTTAATAAGAATATAAATGATGACAGTTAAAATACTCCATGATGCATAAACTAAAATAAATGTTGCCAACATCGGAAATGTGAGTTCAAAACCTGTTTTAAACCTATATGCATCCAAAGTAAGACTGAGCATATACAATGCTGCCAAACTCATCCAAAAGCCTAATATCATCAACAATATTTTTAAATTCATGGCTGATTATTTTCAACAAAGCACTTGAGTATACACAACAGAAAAATGACTATCAAGCATTGATTTTTCAATCTCATAGAAACCATTTTTCATCACTTAAAACCAATAATTTATCCCTTTATCAATCAAAAAAAACAAACCATTTATAGAAAATCTCTTTAAAGAATCGCAACATTTTGACATTATATTTCATTGAGTAATCTATTATTTTGAGTGCAAATCAAACCACAAATAAGAAAAGGGTACAAGCAGCTAATCTCAATGAAAAACCAACTAGCGTTTATCTTTTTATTCTGTTTTTATTTTTTTATTTTTTGATCTTCGCCTACTTTCTTGACCTGCTTGTTTTATGGTTTGATATTAATGCCCTGTTTGTACATATCTTTTATTTTCTTTATACAATTGAACTCCATAAATGGATCACAGGATAAACCTAAGAAGCTAGCTTCATAACCAGCTTTCAAATGGCCTATTGCTCGCTGCGGAAAAATACTGAGCTGGGGAGATTCTATCAGTAATTGAATGATCTCTTGATCAGTAAATGCATTCAATTTTCTTAAATTATGTGCTTCATCAATTGTTGTGCTTATATATGAATCTGTACCAATTGCAATGGGTGCGCCAATAGCTTTTAAATTCATAAGATTTTTGCTTTGTATTTTTTGAATGTCCGCTAAAGTTTTTGGTTTTGCAGCATATTGCTCTGTTGTAATAAGCGTGGTTGTTACTGTGATAAAACCTTGCTCAGCAATTTTATCTAATAGTGAATCAGGAATGATACCATCACTGAAAATAGCTGTTTTAACTTTTCTAGAAACCAGGTGAGCAGATTCATTAGCACCAGAGTCAACTGCCAGTTGCAAATCATCTACACTCTCAAGATGAACCGTCGTTCTTAAGCCAGCATCTTTTGCCAATTTAACAGCCGCTTGAAAGACTTCTTTTGAAAGGCCTTCTGAGTCCTTCGTGTTATGATTTAATAGATAGAGCTTTATAAAATCAGGTTTTCCTTTCAGAATTATTGGCCATTTTTCATTTAATGAGTTTATATCTGGCGCAGAAAAAAATGCATCACCATCAATTTTGTCATATTTCATTCCATAATTTTTTTGTAAACTGTGATAAAGCCTATCTGGGTGACCACCAATAATTGATATACCACCATGGGCAAATGAAACATCTAAAGTTTCAGGTCTATCCCAATATGATTTGTTTGGATTTGCTACGCTGGATAAATTATTGGGATTTTTATAATAAAAAATCCCTTGCGAAAGATGTTTATCAGCTTGTTTTATCGTCCAAGCAGAATCTACAGTATGATTATGAGATTCACCAAATGGGGGGATAATGTATAAGCCCTTTAAATCAACTACTTTAGCGTCTTTAGGTTTTTCATTAACGAAAATGCCATTCTGTGTATAAACATCTTTGGCAGAGAAAGATGGCACTTTAAAGTTTCCATTAAACCACAGGCCATTTCTAAATATGACTGAATCTGCATTGGCGTTTATTTTAGCAGTAAAAGTGGTTTTATTTTGTTGTTCAATTGTTTTACAACTTGTTAACAACAAAAACACAATGATTGAAATAGATTTCATAAACAGATCCCCAGGGGTATTTTCTCAGTGATATACAACTCAACGTCAGTCATGCCTCATGATTTGAACACATGTTTCACCTTTTTTATTTCCAACTTTTTTTATTGATAACATACCAAGCTAATTTTTTCTTATCAGTTTCAGTTAAATCGAAAAGAAACAGATAAAAACTTTTTCATGTGCTATTTTAGCGTTTGTACTCAGTCTAAATATATAGATAACATATTAGTGTCAATCTTGTTAAACTCCATAAAACCATAACGCAGATACTCATGATTTTTTCGCCATGTTGTTATAGAGTAACACTTTGTATGATTAATATACTAGTCACTATCATCAACAATTTCAAGAAATGCAGCCTCAGCGAGCTTAGAATGTAATCAGTAATCATCTAAAATTGTAGCAAACAACCATTTTGTATTATTTTCTTTTGCGTCGACAACAGGTTTTATTATCAGCATTAATTGTACACTATAGTATATTGTGTTATTTTTTGTACATCATTTTAATATAAATTCATCATGGCTATGCATGAAACTCCTGTTTCATATTGTTTTTGCTGTTTTTATTCAA
>CAYGTC010000104.1:0-11984 GCA_964352735.1 uncultured Alcanivoracaceae bacterium
AGGTTGGTGATGAACATCTGGCCCAAGCCATGTATGAAGCCCCACAAAGCAAAACAGAAATCCTGTTGGCAGAGATTTGGCAGGATTTATTGAATGTTGAACAAGTTGGTCGACATGATGATTTTTTCACTTTGGGTGGGCACTCTTTATTGGCCGTTCGTCTTGTTTCTCAGGTGCAGCAACGCATGCAACGATCATTGAGTCTGCAAAGTTTATTTGAAAAATCTCGATTAAAAGATTTGTCTAAATTCATAGACGAAACACAACAGGGTGAGTCAACAACTATTGCATTAGCGGATCGGGCACAACCATTGCCACTTTCATGGGCACAACAGCGTTTATGGTTTATTGCTCAACTAGAGGGAGGTAGTGCCGCGTATCATATTTCTGGTGCTGTTCGATTAGAAGGAGAGCTTTCAAGTGATGCTTTAGCATTGGCTCTGGAGACCATTGTTGCTCGTCATGAAGCCTTGCGTACGGTATTTAAGGAATCCAATGGTGAGGTATGGCAAGAAGTTATTTCGAGTGAGGACTTTGATTTTGAGTTGGTGCATAGAGATTTATGTAGTGCTAAAGATCAGCAAAGTGAATTAGCCATAGAGACAGGAACCTTTAATCAAATGCCTTTTGATTTAAGCACTGGACCATTGATCCGAGGCATGTTAGTACGGTTATCAGAGCAGGATCATATTTTGTTGGTAACGATGCATCATATTGTTTCTGATGGTTGGTCTATGGGTATATTGGTGAATGAGTTTAACGCATTGTATGAAGCTTATCGATTAAACAAAAACAATCCATTAACGGCGTTGCCCATTCAATATGTGGATTATGCTTTATGGCAGCGCACTGAACTCAGTGGCAAAGTATTGGCACGACAAAGTGCTTATTGGACAGAGCATTTAGCTGATGCACCCGGGTTATTGAATTTGCCAACCGATCACACGCGTCCAGCTATGCCAAGTTATAGAGGCGGGGTTGTTGGTGTCGAATTGAGTTCAGAGGTGAGTGAAAAAATAAGAACACTTGCCTTAAGCCAAGGCATTACCACACACATGGTATTGCATGCTGTGTGGTCAGTATTGTTGTCACGTTTAAGCGGGCAGGATCAGATTGTGGTGGGCACACCTGTTGCTAACCGTCAACGTCATGAAATCGAAGGGTTGATTGGTTTCTTTGTTAATACTTTGGCCTTGCGGATGGATTTGAGTGAAGACTTGAGTGTCAAAGAAGTCTTATCACAAGTCAAGGCCATTACGTTGGGAGGCTATGCCAATCAAGATGTACCGTTTGAACAAGTGGTAGAAATGATTCATCCAGAACGAAGTTTGCGTTATAGTCCCATATTCCAAGCGATGTTCAATTTTACCCAAAGTGATACAGAGGGTGATTTAAGTCTATCTGGCCTTTCTGCAGGTGGAGTGGCCATTGATTCGGATGTGATATCGAAGTTTGATTTGACCCTTGCCCTTATTGATACCAAAAATGTAAATGATGCTAACAGCGAAAACGGCATCGTAGGTAGTTTGGAGTATGCTCGTGATTTATTTGATGAGCATACAATCGAGCGGTGGTCAGATTATTTTTCTCGTTTAGCAGCGGCGTTTGTTACAGCCATCGAAGCGCCTTTGCATGAGTTATCCATGTTTTCTGAATCTGAACGCCAACATTTGTTGGTGGATTTGAATCAAACCCAGATAGATTACCCAGATACCGCTTTGATTCATGAGTTGTTTGAAGACCTAACCAAAGCGAATCCTGATGCCGTCGCGGTGGTTTCGGGTGAGCATAACATGACTTACCGAGCATTGAATGAACGCGCCAATCAGTTGGCCCATTATTTAATCGAGCAGGGCGTTAAAGCCGATACGCTGGTGGGTTTGTGTTTTGATCGTTCGATTGATATGGTTGTTGGTTTATTAGGGATTTTAAAAGCAGGTGGAGCCTATGTGCCACTTGATTCAGCTTATCCTGAGGCCAGATTGGCTTATCAAATAAAAGATGCTGATCTGAAGATCATCATCACACAAGAATCATTACAAGACTTGGTTGCATCAGTAGCTCCTATTCAATGCATATGTTTGGATAATGACGAAATGCTTGCGTACTTGCATGATTATTCCAAACGCAATGTGAGTGCTATGAAACAAGGTTTGCATGCCAAAAGTCTTGCCTATGTCATTTATACCTCTGGTACAACAGGCAACCCCAAAGGGGTATTGATTGAACATCAGAATGTTACATCACTGGTGATCAATAATAATTATGCCAACTTTTCTGATGAGACTGTCATGTTGTTCCACTCATCGATCTCCTTTGATGCGGCCACCTTTGAGATTTGGGGCGCATTATTAAATGGTGGTCGTTTGGTTGTGCAAGGCAATAGCATGATTGAGATGTCAGATCTTGGAGATTTCATATCTGAACATCGCATCAATACAGCGTGGATGACAGCAAGATTGTTTGATCAATTTGTTGTGAATTACCAAATACCACTTGTTGATATGCGTTATTTGTTGGCCGGTGGTGAACAAGTGAACGCAGAAATGTTCACTCAGATGAAACGTCTGAATCCTCAGTTGAATTTGGGCAATGGTTATGGCCCTACTGAGAATACGACTTTCAGTTGTACTTATAGTATGCCCAATGTTTCAGATGTGACGATGACCAATATACCCATCGGTAAGCCACTGGCCAATCGAGGGGCTTATATATTAGATAAGCATCTTAAGTTATGCCCTCAAGGCGTGGTTGGAGAATTACACGTCAGCGGTGCGGGTCTCGCAAGAGGCTATTTAAATCAGCCAGAATTGACAGCAGAGAAATTCATCGCCAATCCCTTTTATGAAATGAATGATGCAACAGATGACAACAATACAGTCAGCAATCGTTTATATAAAACAGGTGATTTGGTGCGTTGTTTGCCAGATGGCAATATAGAATATGTGGGTCGTGTTGATCATCAAGTGAAATTACGTGGTTTCCGTATTGAATTGGGAGAGATAGAATCACAATTACAAAATCAACAATCGATACGCGATGCTGTAGTCATTATTGATGAAGAGCGATTGATCGCATATGTTACAACCAGTGATGGATCTGAATTGGACAATGAGTCATTGCGTCAGGGTTTGAGTGAATTTTTGCCAGAATACATGGTGCCATCGATTTACATAGCGCTTGAAGACATACCATTAACCAGCAATGGCAAAGTTGATCGTAAAGCCTTGCCGAAGCCAGGTGATGAACATTTGGCTCAGGCTCAATACGAAGCACCACAAACTGAAACCGAGGTCATTTTGTCTGAAATATGGCAAACTTTACTGCATGTTGAACGCATTGGTCGTCATGATAACTTCTTTAATTTGGGTGGTCATTCTTTGTTGGCTGTACGTCTGGTTTCTTTGGTGCAAGAACAGTTGCAACGGTCTTTGAGTTTACAAACTTTATTTGAACAGCCGGTACTTAAGAACCTATCTAAATCATTAGAGGCAATAAAGCAGGCTGAGTTGGCCCCTATTTTATTAGCTGATCGCACGGAACCTTTACCCTTGTCATGGGCACAACAGCGTTTGTGGTTTATTTCACAATTAGAGGGTGGTAATTCAGCATACCATATTCCTGGTGCTGTTCAATTACAAGGTGAACTATCAAAAGAGGCCTTGGAATTGGCTATGGCTACCGTCGTTGACCGCCATGAAGCCTTACGCACTGTGTTTATGGAAATTGATGGTGATGTTTGTCAAGAAATCATTTCCAGTGAAGATTTTAACTTTAAGCTATCGCATAAAGATTTGCACTTTGTTGAAGATCAGCAGGGTGAGCTGGCACTTCTAGCTGAAACGTTCAATCAGATGCCATTTGATTTAAAAACGGGTCCATTAATCAGAGCAATGCTGGTGCAGTTATCAGAATCTGATCATATATTGCTGGTGACGATGCATCATATAGTTTCCGATGGTTGGTCGATGGGTGTATTGGTACGAGAATTCAATGCTTTGTATGAGGCCTATTGTTCAGGTAAACCCAACCCTTTGCCGCCATTGTCTATTCAATATGCCGATTATTCTGTATGGCAGCGCACAGAACTCAGTGGAAATATATTGGCACAACAAAGTGATTATTGGACAGAACACTTGGCCGATGCTCCAGAATTATTGAGTTTACCTACAGATCATCCTCGCCCAGCGATACAGAGTTATCGAGGCGGTGTCGTCAATATCGAATTGAACCCAATGGTCAGTGAAAAGGTAAGGGCTTTAGCCTTGAGCCAAGGCATGACTGTACATATGGTATTGCATGCTGCATGGTCACTGTTGCTGTCACGTTTGAGTGGTCAAGATCAGGTTGTGGTGGGCACACCAGTGGCCAATCGTCAGCGTCATGAAGTCGAAAGTTTAATAGGATTCTTTGTCAATACTTTGGCCTTGCGCATTGATTTGAGTGAAGATTTGAATGTCAAAGAAATGCTGTCACAAGTTAAAACCACCACTTTAGGCGGCTATGCCAATCAGGATGTGCCGTTTGAGCAGGTGGTTGAGTTGGTACAACCAGAACGAAGTTTGCGTTACAGTCCGGTATTCCAAGCGATGTTTAATTTTGCGCAAAGCGATTCAGGTGAAGGTTTAAGTTTGTCGGGGCTGTCTTCAGGCGGTGTGACTCTTGAGTCAGATACGGTAGCAAAGTTTGATTTGACACTTTCCCTCGTTGATGCCAATAATTCAACTGATGGTGCTGAAAATTGTATTGAAGGAACATTGGAGTATGCCAGTGATTTGTTTGATAAATCGACGATTCAGCGATGGTCTGTTTATTTCTGCCAATTGCTTGAAGCATTTGTCAGTGACATTGAAGCTCCCTTGCATGAGTTAATCATATTATCTGAAGTTGAGCGTCAACATTTGTTGGTGGATTTGAATCAAACCCAGGTAGATTACCCGAGCACTTTATTAATTCATGAGTTGTTTGAAAATCAAGTCAAGGTCAATCCTGATGCCGTTGCTGTGGTATTTGACAAAGACAGCATCACTTATAAAGATTTGAATCAGCGATCCAATCAATTGGCCCATTATTTAATCGAGCAAGGTGTTATGGCCGATACTTTGGTGGGTTTGTGTCTTGATCGTTCGATTGATATGGTGATTGGTTTGTTGGCTATATTGAAAGCAGGCGGTGCCTATGTACCACTGGACCCTTCTTATCCTGAAGCACGTCTGTCTTATCAAATCAAAGATGCTGATTTAAAAATCATAGTCACACAAACATCTTTGCAAGGTCAGTTGGTTTCAGAGAGTGGAATCCAATTTATATCTATTGATAACAGTAAGTTGTATGAATGTTTGAAAGTATATTCTAATGATAATTTAGACGCTGTGAAGCAGCACTTACATGTTCAAAATCTTGCCTATGTGATTTATACCTCTGGTACCACAGGCAACCCGAAAGGGGTGTTGATAGAACACCACAATGTCACATCACTGGTGATGAATAACCATTATGCCAGTTTTTCTGATGAAACCGTGATGTTGTTCCACTCCTCGGTGTCCTTTGATGCGGCCACCTTTGAAATTTGGGGTGCGTTATTGAATGGTGGCCGTTTGGTTGTGCAGGATAACAGCATGATCGAGATGTCAGCTCTTGGTGATTTCATATCAGAACATCGCGTTAATACGGCGTGGATGACCGCAAGATTATTTGACCAATTTGTGGCGAATTACCACAAACCGCTGACTGACATGCGCTATTTATTGGCTGGTGGTGAACAAGTGAATGCAGAGATGTTCAGCCAGATGAAGCGCTTGAATCCACAGTTGAATTTGGGCAATGGCTATGGCCCGACTGAGAACACAACGTTCAGTTGTACCTATCAAATGCCTGATACTTTTGATGCAAACATGGTTAATATACCCATTGGTAAACCATTGGCCAATCGAGGGGCTTATATATTAGATCAACACCTCAAATTATGCCCACTGGGTGTTGTTGGAGAATTGCACGTCAGTGGTGCAGGGTTGGCACGTGGTTATTTGAACGAGCCCGAATTGACCGCAGAGAAATTCATCACTAATCCATTTTATGATGCGACAGATGCCAACAATACTGGCAGCAGCGAACGCTTATATAAGACGGGTGATTTGGTGCGTTGGCTGCCAGATGGCAATATAGAATTTGTCGGACGGGTTGATCATCAGATTAAATTGCGTGGTTTCCGCATAGAATTGGGTGAGATAGAATCACAATTACAAAACCTGGTATCGATACGCGATGCCGTAGTGGTGCTTGATGAAGAGCGACTGGTGGCTTACATTACCGCCAGTAATGATTGTGAATTGAACAGTGAATCATTACGTCAGGATTTGAGTGAATCATTACCAGAATACATGCTGCCAACCGTTTATGTAGAATTAGAAAATATACCGCTAACCAGTAATGGTAAAGTGAACCGTAAGGCCTTGCCTAAGCCAGGTGATGAACATCTGGCACAGGCCTTATATGAAGCGCCACAAACTGAAACAGAAGTCCTATTGGCTGAGATTTGGCAAAGCTTGTTGCCTATTGAACAGGTTGGCCGTCATGACAATTTCTTTAACTTGGGAGGTCATTCCTTATTGGCTGTTCGTTTTGTTTCCTTAGTGCAACAACGCATGCAACGGTCATTAAATCTGCAAACGTTGTTTGAGCGGCCTATACTCAAGGATTTATCTCAAACCTTAGATGAAGCAAAACAGGCTGAATTAATACCCATTACATTGGCTGATCGTACTCAGCGTTTACCGCTTTCATGGGCACAACAGCGTTTATGGTTTATCGCACAATTAGAGGGCGGTAATGCGGCCTATCACATTCCTGGAGCTGTTCAATTAGAAGGAGAGTTGTCTCGCGATGCCCTAGAATTGGCATTGGGCACCATTGTTGCTCGTCATGAGGCTTTGCGCACAGTATTTAAGGAGTCTAATGGTGATATTTGGCAAGAGATCATTTCCAATGCAGATTTTAGCTTTGAATTGACCCATAAAAATTTATGCACTGTTGAAGATCAACAAGGTGAGTTAGCGCTTCAGGCTGAAATATTCAATCAGATGCCATTTGACTTAACCAAGGGACCATTGATCCGTGGTCTGTTGTTACAATTATCAGAACAACAACATGTATTGTTGGTGACAATGCACCACATTGTTTCGGATGGTTGGTCAATGGGTGTATTGGTGCGAGAGTTTAATACCTTGTATGAAGCTTATCGATTAAATAAGTCGAACCCATTGCCAGCATTGCCTATTCAATATGTCGACTATGCGTTATGGCAGCACCACGAACTCAGTGGTGAAGTTTTGGCACAGCAAAACGCCTATTGGAAAGAACATTTGGCTGATGCTCCAGAGCTGTTAAGCTTGCCAATAGATCATCCTCGTCCAGCTATGCCAAGTTATCGAGGCGGTAGCGTCAGTATTGAACTGGATTCAGAAGTGAGTCAACAACTCAGGTCTATGGCCTTAAGTCAAGGCATGACGGTACACATGGTATTGCATGCCGTGTGGTCACTATTGTTGTCTCGTTTAAGTGGTCAAGATCAGATTGTGGTCGGTACACCAGTGGCCAATCGTCAACGTCATGAAGTCGAAGGTTTGATTGGTTTCTTTGTCAATACTTTGGCTTTGCGTGTTGATTTGAGTGAAGATTTGAATGTGGAAGGGTTGTTGTCACAGGTCAAAGCCATCACTTTAGGTGGTTATGCCAATCAAGATGTGCCGTTTGAACAAGTGGTTGAACTGGTACAACCAGAACGAAGTATGCGTTACAGTCCCGTATTTCAATCGATGTTTAATTTTGCGCAAGATAATGCAGAGGATAATATAAGCTTGTCTGGTTTGTCTTCAGGTGGATTGGCCCTTGAGTCGGATGTTGTTGCGAAATTTGATCTGACCCTTTCTCTTGTTGATACCAGAAATATCAATAACAGTACTGATCATGGTATTGTCGGTAGTATAGAGTATGCCATTGATTTATTTGATGAGACGACGATCCATCGCTGGTCAGGTTATTTTAGCCGTTTGGTGGCGGCTTTTGTTGCAGACCTTGGCGCACCTGTATATGAGTTGGCGATGTTGCCTGAGGCCGAACGCCAACACTTGTTGGTCGATTTAAATCAAACCCAAGTAGATTATCCTGATACAGCTTTGATACATGGTTTTTTTGAAGACCAGGTCAGGGTAAATCCCAAGGCGACTGCTGTGGTGTATGACACACACAGTTTAAGCTATGAAGCCTTGAATGAACGTGCCAATCAACTCGCTCATTATTTGATTGAACAGGGTGTTAAGCCAGATGTCTTAGTGGGTCTTTGTCTTGAGCGTTCACTCGAGATGGTGATTGGCTTGTTGGGCATATTAAAAGCAGGTGGTGCCTATGTGCCATTAGACCCAACTTACCCTGAAGCGCGACTTGCCTATCAAATTACTGATGCAAAGTTAACCACCATAGTGACACAAGAGTCCCATCATGGGTTAATGCAATCAATGGCGCCTATTCAATTTGTGAGTTTGGATAACGATCAAATGCTTGAGTGCTTGCAAGGGTATCCCAAACACAATGTGAGCGCAGAAAAGCAAGGTTTGCATGCTCACAATTTGGCTTACGTGATTTATACCTCAGGTACAACGGGCAAACCCAAAGGTGTGATGATTGAACACCAAGCATTGGTGAATCGAATAGACTGGATGCAAAATGAATATGGTTTATTGCCATCAGATAAAGTATTGCAGAAAACACCTTTTACTTTTGATGTATCTGTATGGGAGTTTTTATGGACGTTAACTCATGGCAGTCAATTGGTGGTTGCAAAACCAAATGGTCACCAAGATCCAGACTATTTAATTGATATCATTAATGACCAACAAATCAGTATATTGCATTTTGTGCCTTCAATGCTCAATGCCATTTTGCCATCATTTTCGACGAATGATTGTTTGTCTCTTCGTAAAGTATTTTGTAGTGGCGAAGCCTTATCTAAAAAAGTGCAAGATCAATTTTTCAGCGTAACAAATGGATGTGAATTACACAATTTATACGGTCCAACAGAAGCCGCAATTGATGTGACCTATTGGGCCTGCGATGCAGATTCTGATCGTGATTTCGTACCCATTGGTAAACCGATTCAGAATATTGATATTTTTATCGTCAATCAACGAAACGGCCTTCGTCCCAAGGGTGTACCTGGTGAATTGTTGATTGGGGGTGTGGGTTTGGCTCGAGGTTATATCAACCTGGAAGCATTGACGGCAGAAAAATTTATTGATAACCCATTTTACGATCCATCTGATGGCAAAAGTAGTAAACGTTTGTATAAAACTGGCGATTTGGTGCGCTGGTTACCAGATGGAAATATCGAGTACTTGGGACGCATTGATCACCAAGTCAAACTGCGTGGTTTGCGTATTGAGTTGGGTGGTATAGAAACACAGTTGTTGGCCCAAGACTCGATAAGCAGTGCGGTTATTGTTCTTAATAATATTAATGATGGCGATCAGTTGGTGGCCTATGTCACGATCAATGAGGGTTATGAATTAGACAGTGATGCTTTAAGTCAAAGTTTAGCCATGTCTCTGCCAGAGTATATGGTGCCGTCAATTTACATAGCACTGGATGCCTTGCCTTTAACCGCAAATGGCAAAGTCGATCGCAAAGCCTTGCCCAAACCAGATGGAGAGCATCTGTCGCATGCCGAGTACGAAGCGCCACAAGGGGAGACAGAAGTTGCCTTGGCTGAGATTTGGCGGGGCTTGCTCAATGTGGAACAAATCAGTCGACATGATAACTTTTTCAAGTTAGGCGGTCATTCATTGCTGATTATACGTTTCATGGCTGAATTACAATCCATTCAACTGACTGCCAGCGTGCGTACGGTATTTGATTATCCCGTTTTGAAAAATTTGGCAAATGAAATCAATAATTCTGATAATGCTTCTTTCCAGGCACCAGCTAACTTGATTACAACCGATTGTGCCCGGATAACCCCAGATCTTTTGCCATTGGTGAGTCTGGAACAATCACATATAGACTTATTGGTTGAGCAAATACCAGGTGGTATTGAAAATATTCAAGACATCTATTCTCTAGGGCCTTTACAGGAAGGGATATTGTTTCATCATATGTTAAGTTCTCCAGAGTCAGGTGATACTTATATTATGCCAATTCCTCTGATATTGAGTAACAGTGAACAAGCAGACTGCTTTGTTCAAGCATTAAATCATGTGATTGCTCGCCATGATGTATTGCGTACTGCCATTTTTTGGGATGGCTTACCACAGCCAGTACAGGTGGTATTACGTGAGAGCCCTATTGTTGTAAATGAATTAATTCTAGACCCCTCACAAGATACACAAACTCAATTGCGTGCACATACGGCACCAGGTCAGTTATGGATGGACTTAGGACAGTCGCCATTGTTGCGTTTTGATATGGCAGCAGACCCTCATTCTGACCAAGTATTTGTTATCATATCGCAGCACCACATTATCAATGATCATATTGGTCTTGAGACCTTAGTTAATGAGGTAGAATCCTACCTAGCAATAGATGAAGGTAATGAAAGCTCAGTAGATTTGCCTGTAGAGGTACCTTATCGAGAGTTTATTGCACACACTTTGATGTTGGCTGAAAGTGGCGCATCACAAGCCTACTTTGAATCACGTCTAAGTGATATAGACGAGCCAACAATTCCCTTTGGTGTGCATAATACACAAGTTGATGCTGCACGAGTCGAAGAGTTTAATTATGTTTTTGATGATGATTTTTGTCGCAATTTGCTTCAGATGTGTGCACGTTTAGACGTCAGTATCGCCAGTGCTTTTCATTTGGCTTGGGGTATGGTCATTGGACGTTGTAGTGGTAGTGAAGATGTGTTATTTGGTACAGTTTTATCTGGTCGATTACAAGGTTCTCAAGGCGCAGCCCACAGTGTGGGTTTGTTTATTAATACGCTGCCGGTTCGTTTGTCACTCTGTGGAGAAATAGAAAGCGCGTTGAAACAAACACACCATGAATTATTAAGTTTGTTGGAACATGAACAATCATCGTTGTCTATGGTGCGTGATTGTAGTGGTTTATCCAGTGATGCACCGTTGTTTACCAGCTTGCTTAACTATAGACGTAATGAATCACAGCCCCTCCAAAATTCAGAGACAGCTGAGTTGGTAGAGGTTGCTGATATTACTGGTATAAAAGTTTATGAACGAACTAATTATCCGTTAGCCTTGAATATAAATGACTTCGATGGCAAGCATTTTAGTTTGAATCTACAGGTCCTTGATACCATAGATGGAGAACGTTTGATTGGTTATGTGCAGACGACGATTGAAAATCTGGTGAGGTTAGTCCTCGAGGGCACTGAATCAAGTACAACAACGCAATTAAGAGATTTAACCATTTTATCAGAGGCCGAACGTCAACATTTATTGGTGGATTTGAACCAAACTCAAGCAGATTATCCTGATACAGCCTTGATTCATGGATTGTTTGAAAATCAGGTCAAAACCAATCCTGCTGCCATTGCGGTGGTGTTTGAAGGTGAGACTTTAAACTATAAAGAGCTCAATCAACGATCCAATCAACTGGCTCATTATTTAATCGAGCAGGGCGTTAAGCCAGATACCTTAGTCGGTTTGTGTCTTGATCGTTCGCTTGAGATGGTGATTGGTTTATTAGGTATATTAAAAGCCGGTGGTGCTTATGTACCATTGGATCCAACTTATCCTGAAGCACGCCTGAGATATCAAATCACAGATGCTGATCTCAGTATCATAGTGACACAAGAATCTCAGCAAAAGTTCTTGAAATCAGTGGGTTCAACTCATTCAGTGTATTTAGATAACGATGCTATGCGTGAGTGCTTGCAAGGCTATTCCAAACACAATGTGAGTGCAAAAAAACAAGGTTTGCAAGCTCAACATCTGGCTTATGTGATTTATACCTCTGGTACAACAGGCAAA
>CAYGTC010000105.1:0-11807 GCA_964352735.1 uncultured Alcanivoracaceae bacterium
ATTGAGAATCTAGATTATGAAACAGGACTCTTGTGCAGAGCCATGTATTTTTATTGTCACTAACATGAGATCTTATATCATTGGCTGTAGTTTGCTCGTTATCATTATAATTTTTAATGGTGTCAAACAAGCTATGAGATATATTAAAAAAAACCCTAATATTCTTACAGTTCATATAGTTTAAAAGATTGCTTCTTGTATGATTGCTTAAAAATAGTCTCTTAACCTTAAATCCTGCTTTTTCACCCCACTTAGCGACATCATTTGCAGTTTTTGTTGCTGTTTGTACATTAATCGCATTTGACACAACCATTGTATAGCTAGGGTCAGGGCAAGAAAATGCATGTGATTTAAAACAGAAAATAAAGCATATTATTAAAAAAATTAATTTATTCATGTATACCTCCATTTTTGAATTTTTTCATAGCTTTAATCTCTATTTATTCTTACTTGATCAAAATCATCGCACCTGGTACCATAATGATCCCAAACAGAAACTTTTAGCCTCATAACCATAGCTGTTTTTAGCAATGAAAGCATTGCTTTTCCATTATCATCATTTGCATTTCTATTTCTATTTAAAGGAAGAGTTCTATAATGGCGTCCGTCTTCGTGTACAAACCTAACATTTACAGCATTGCCTCCGTCGTGACCATGTTGAAGGCCGCTTATGTCGCCAGCTTCTATTGTTGAAACATATTTGTCAGATGCACATAGATCAGCAGCTGCATTATTAATGAAAAAACTAACGGTAATAAAAGTACATACTTTAAAAATTTTTATATTCATGTTTTCCTCTTGTTTAAGTTTTGATTATTACAATGCTACTTTTCGTAACATTGGGCCCATTAAACAATAGATAAGGATCGCTATTTGTTGAATTAAACAACATTCAATAATATTCAATTACTTTAAATGACACACATGAATGACAGATAGATGATGTCGCCGGCTATTTTATGAGCAATAGTTGACAGAGGCTTAACAGAATGCTTGAAGGGCATTCCATTTGTGACATAAATTCATTAAAATGTATGGTTAAATACCAATCTATATTGTCAGGAAAAATTAATCATGAAAACATTTCTTATCATATTATTATTGAGCCTTTGCGCCATTTCCAGTATTGCTGGTGAATCAAGTGGGCATCACAAAAAAAAGTATACAGTGACTGAACAAACCGAGGACTTTACCGTTTATGGTGATCCATGGCCACATGAAAAGGCCAGCTCAACTCCAGTTGATCAAGCTATTGAACACAAAAAGCTCAACACCACTGACGTTTTTTCAGGTGAAATCACTCAGGTTTGTCAAAAATCGGGATGTTGGATGATACTCACCCAAGAGGGTACATTTGCGCGTGTTGACTTTGATAACCACCGTTTTTTCATACCCAAGGATTCAACTGGGATAGCGCATGTTTATGGAAAAATGAAAACCAAAAAACTGAGCAAAAAACAGAAAAAACATTTGCGATCAGATGGCGCTGACATAACAGAAGATGAGGTGTATGAGATTGTTGCTGATTCCGTAAAAATTTACGCACAGCAGGGCAGTGAATAGAGACATTATTAAGAATTAAGCATGACAGACACTTTGAATGCTGTTGATTGATGCAGTAGGTTTAAATTGCCCGATGAACTGAATGCCCCGATACGGCATCGCAATATGCCGGATTGTGTAAACAATTCAACAAACTGGGATGCCATTCATTGTTGAGAAGGCGACTGTCCATTTGAGTTTTTAGGAGTCTGGAAAAATCCCCAGTTTTTCCAGATCCGCAGAAGCGGCATGATAGTGGGATACTTCATTATGCAGACGCAGATTAGCCTGAACTTGTCTAACCAGAGCTTGTGCTGTGGCTTCTTCGCGACGATTGAGTAGGAAGAAGTTACTGTCACCTCCTTCAAAGCGCTTTTCTTCGGCCTGACGCATCTTTGCAGCTTGATCTGCTTCTGCATCGGCAAGTTCGACCAATTGGCGGGCAGCAGAAATATTGGCAGCAATATCTAAGATCTCTGTGGTGATTTGTTCTCTCAATCGTTGTTCCTGTTTTTGTAGTTCGAAGATCTCTGCATCAGCCACGGAAATTTTCCCCCGAGCAGAGCGACGCTCCAAGGGAATAGAGAATTGAATGCTCAAAATCGTATCGTTGCCTTGCCTGCTGCTGCCACCTTCTGCAATTCGACCAATATCCCGTTGATATTCAATGCCCAAATCCAGTTGCGGCTGCATTTCATTACGGGCCAGAGATAAGCGGTTTTCGGCTCGAGCCATTTGAATTCGGTTGAGCGAAATTTCAGGCCGAATGTTCGTTGCCCGTTCTAGCACCGTTTCGTCGACAGCATATGACCGTTCAGGAATTGAAGGGAGTTGAGATGGCAGTTGAGCAGCAATCGGCATAATTGGTTCACCTTGATGATCCCGCCAGAACAACATCAGGCGATTGGCAGCCAGTTGCAAGTCCCGTTCAGTTTCAACCAGAAGCGATCGGCGTCGAAGAATATTCTGTTGATTCTCAACCAATAGAATTTTCGGTTGATCGCCAGCCTCGACACGACTTCGTAAAGCTTTGTCACGATCTAAAGCGATATCCAGTAAGCCCTGATAAACCTTAAAACGCTGCCCAGCTGCAACCCAACCTTGGTAGGCCAATATTGCTGACAATTGGACTTTGACTTGAGTATTCAACAGTTCGAAATCAGACTGCTCAATACCTAAGTTGGCGTCTTTTCGCGCAAATCGTTGGGGATCGATCTCACGTCCTTTCATCAAGGATACCACCGCACCGGCTTTAAAAGCACCGAGCGAATCGGTGAAGTTAACATCTTCATAGATTGGGAAACTGCCGTTGGAAATTTTATAACCGCCAAACAGCGTTGCACCGTAATTGTCTAGCCGCCTACTGATTTTACCATCGATGACGCGCCCATCCCAAAAACCACTGACTCGTGAAAATCCATCTGCAGATACAATGTTATCAAAGGCGCCCAGACTTGCAAGCTGTTTTCCTCTGGCTTGTTTTTGCTTAGCGACAGATTCCAGAATCAATGGATAATGGTTTACCGAAGAGTTGAGTACTGTGTCTAAACTAAGCTGTTGTGGGTTGGCTGCATCATGTGCCTCAGAATCAGAAGCGTGGCCATGTTTCAAAACTGAGCACAGTAGTAGGGCAGTACACAACAAGATCCGCTTCATATCGATGACTCCGATTTATGATTGAAGTTCGGTGGAAACTGGTTGAGTTGGCGCCACAATTCAAAACCCAGAGAAACAGTGTTGAGTTGTATCCAGCCTCGTGCTTTGGCACCAAAACGTAAAAAACGTTTGTCAGGCCAGGTTTGGTCATCGATATCAGGGGTAATCAGTACTCGAAAAAGCCCATTGGTGTTGGCGGTTGCGTCAATCACCGCGACTTCACCACCAAAAGTACCGATGGCTACCGATGGCCAGCCGCTAAACTGTACTGCCGGCCACCCATCAAACTGTAATCTGACCTTTCTGCCGGGTTGTACCAGCGGAATATCGCGCCCGCTCACCCAAAGCTCTACTGCTGGATTGCCATTTTCCGGTAAGAAAGTGGCAATGGTGGCTCCTCGCGACAAATAAGTTGCGGTATCTCCAGCATCCAAACTGACAATATAACCATCCTGAGGAGCCACAACCAGCTGTTGCGAAAGCTGTGCCTGTTGTATCCGAATTCTTGAGACATTGGCCTGGGCTGCGGCCTCTTTGGCTCGTAATTCCTCAACCTTGATTTTAGCCTGTTCATATTCGCGCTGAGAAACCAACCCTTCTTTAAGCAAGCTAAGCTTACGACGATAATCGATTTCGGCAGTAGTGGTCGCCAGTTCAGCGGACTGTACCTGGCTGTTGACTGCATTGAGTTCAGCTTTGAGACGTTCAACAAGATTTGGGTCGTTATCAATGATCCGTACAATAGGATCGCCTTTTTTAATTCGATCGCCATCCCGAACAAACCATTTGTCAATTCGACCGTCAACCAAAGTATGAATGGCTTGTTGACGGTTTTCTGGTTCCAGTGTAGTGATTTGTCCATAGCCGCCAACGGTTTGTACCCAAGGCGTAAAAATAAGGCCTATGACCAAGATAAGCAGCAACAGGAAAGAGATAATCGCTAGGTGTTTCAACGGTGAAGGAATACGCTGCTGGTGCACTGTGGTGTAATTCGGGCCTAGCTCTGATGGGTGACGGCTAAAACTCATGATGATACCTCAGCGGATTGATTCAATTTAATTGATTCCAGTCGATGCTGTTGCTCATCCAAGATCAGATGGTGTGATGCATCGACCATGGGTTTGCGTCGACTGAATATCATGCAGCCACATTGGGTACGCTTTTGTAAGACAGAAAGCCAGCGCTGGTGTTGATCCCGATTGAGTTCATCAAACCATTCTGCAATCACAACCCACTTAGGATTGGCCAGACAGGCGTAAGCAAATTTCAATGTAAAAATCTCGTGCCGTGACAACTGATCTCCAAGTGGGCTTAAGGGGGTATCAAAACCCTGTGGTAATCGGTTAATCATGTCGATTGCCCCCAATTCTTGTAACAGCTCACGCAAGTCTGCTCGATTCAGGCCTTCAGAAGCCAAACTCAGATATTCCAGAACAGTGCACCTGCCTAAATGAGGTCGATCAATAACAAGAATGGCTTCTCTTAACTGCAGGGGATCCAGTTCAAGAATGTCATGACGACCCAAACGAACCATGCCACTGTCGGGAATGATGTCGCGACGAAGCAATTGAGCAAAAGTCTGAGTCAAAAATGAATTGGCTGGATTTATCCAGGTAATGCAGCGCGCAGGCAAAGAAAAAGACCAATGAATCTCCTCTCCGTGAGTGTGCAAACGCACCCCCTCAAGCGTTAATGCCAATTCATTTTCAGTAATGGTTTCAACGACATGATGTTCCTGGGGAATCCTGTCAAATTCGGACAGCTCCTCTGCAGAGACGCAAATTTCATAGAATTTATCCAGATAGGTGCCAAACTGTGCGATGGAAATGAGCACTGCCGAGAGGATCAATTCTGCTGCAACCAATTGGCCAAGCGTAAGCTGGCCTTGAAGTACCAGCCAGCCTCCCAAACCGAGTAGACCGGCACTGGCAACGGCGTACAAAACGATGAACGCAATAATCTGATAAAAATGGTAGCGGAAATGCTTGCTATGGTTATCCAGATATCTTTGGATCAGACTGTTGGTTCGTTTCATGGCAAATTCCCGATGCCTGTTACTCTTAAAAAAACCGTGACCGACAGTCAAGCCTTCTATCCAATCAGCGACATGGTATTTCGCATGCGATTCGGTGATGGCGCTCCGAATGGCTGCGGGCCCCCAAATTCGCCAGATCAAATAAACTGCAATTAACAGAATGATATTAAAAACCAACAAAAATGGGTGGTAGAGCGAAACCACGATAGCGCCAACAACAGCCTGTAGAACGATAGAAACGCCCCCAACCAGTAATGCAGGCACATTTTTCTTAAGGTTCATGATGTCAAAGTAGCGATTAAACAGGCCCCTTTGATCCCCAGTATCGAAAAACCCTGGTCGAGCGTACACCGCTTGAACGGCGATCGAGGCGCTCAAACGGGCATATAGCCGACGTTCAAAACGTTCCATTAACCAATAGCGCATGGCAATCATTAATCCTGACAACAGTAAAACGCCCAAAAGAATTGCGGCTAATGTGAATACTGCCCGTGCCAGACCTGTGTTAGCGACCGAACTGATCAGTGCCTGTACCGATATGGGTACCGCCAGCGTGAGCATACTGATAACGGCGCTGTAAAAGATGGATAACCAATAAAAGCTCCGTTCAGGTGCAAGAATGTCCCGCACCATTTTCCATACTTCGGACAGGTTAGGGACGGTTGAAGCAGCTGCTGCTGTTCCATTCATAGATTTTCTCCTGTTTAGGGGTTTTAATTGTTCAGTAATTGCTGTATTATAATTAGTGTATTATAATTTACGAAATTAATTACGTAAATAAAAATTCGCTAATATATATAATTTAATGAGGTGATCATGAATAGTGGGGAGTGGACGTTTTTCAGCAATTATGCGCATGTCTTGGTTTGTTTGATCGGTGACCCTGATCAAACCATGCGGGATGTTGCCAGCAAAGTAGGAATTACCGAAAGAGCCGTGCAACGTATTGTTGCCGAACTGGAAAAGGCCGGTGTATTGCTCAAAGTCAGGCAAGGGCGGCGCAATCACTATGAGTTCAAGCTTGATACGCCTATGCGGCATCCACTGGAGTCTCATGTTACACTGGAGCAACTGTTGAATATTATTGTGAAGTCATAAAAGACCCTTTTTTAACCATAGAGCCATCAGATTGGATTCGGGTGCTTCCTGATGACAAAAGTGCCCGCACTTTTTCCTGTTCACTGTTCCATATAGTTCTTTATATTGTGGGGTGGGTTTTAGCCACCATGAATCGGTGGGTAGATTGTATGATCTATGGGTAAGAAAGCGCCTGCCTCTTTTGGTTTCATTTATTGGTAAAAAATGGAGTGTCATCAGTCATGATATATTGATTGACAAAATTGATTTAGTTGATCACTTTAATCTGTTTACTGAAACAATCCAGCTCATTTAGACGTATATGATTTGAACCGGTACCATCCATTGGTGCCATTTCAAAACTGCATTGAGTAAAAGCTTCATTGAAAAGTGAGAAAGCGCCTGTCCCATCGTAGTTGTATCGAATGGTTCGATTGTGCCTTTCAATGTAAGCATTTTGCTGAGGCTTACCTGGCTGAATGTATTCAATGATGATTCCATGATTCTTAGCCCAGTTTGTAAACGCTTTGCTTATGAATTCAGGGCCATTGTCACATCTGATGACTTTTGGTTTTCCTCGCCATTCTAACAACTGATCCAGCACTCTGGTGACTCTCAGGGATGGAAAAGAAAAATCAGCCTCAATAGCTAAACCTTCTCGCTTAAAGTCATCAATGACATTGAATAACCGATATTTGCGATGATCAACTAATTGATCATGCATGAAGTCAACTGACCATACTTGATCTTTTCTGATAGGCTCCTTTAAAGGCTCTGGTTTATGCCTTTTCAGGCCTCTACGTGGCTTAATTCGTAAGTTTAAAGCCAGTTCACAATAAATTCTATAAATGCGTTTATGGTTCCATTTAAAACCCATGACATTTCTAAGAAAGTCAAAACACATACCAAACCCCCAGTCACTTTCTTTGGTTGTTAATTTGATCAGCCATCTGGCAATTTCATCATTTTCTGTGCTCAGCTTTGGGTGATAACGATAACACGTCTCACTGATTCCAAACGCGTCGCAAGCCAAATTGATGGTCACGCTATAATTAGCTACAGCATGTTGTGCCATTTGTTTCCTGCCTGATGGCTTTACCACTTTTTTGATAAGGCGTCCTGAACAATCTCTGCTTTTAGGCGTTCTTCGGCATACATTTTCTTGAGGCGCCGATTTTCTTCCTCTAATTCTTTCATACGCTTCATCAGTGATGCATCCATACCACCGTATTTTGCACGCCATTTGTAAAACGTAGCTGAGCTCATGCCATGTTCTCGACATAGTTCTGGAACTGGTATTCCTGATTCGTTTGTTTCAATATATGATATGCCGATTAAAGATATTTGTGGCTCACTAGGTATATCAAGAGCTACTTTTTATAGGTATATTTCAGTTAGTTAATCGTATAACTTGAAATCAATTACCTTTAATGAAACAAGAATGTTAGGTCAAACGAAAAGCATTTATATTGCCGTAGGAATCTAAATGCCTGCTTTATTTGGCATATCTGATTAGTCAAAATTATGGGCAGAAACAGAAAACATCCAACTATCTTTATTCATTTTAAACGTTTTGTTATATTACTAGCTCAACACTTTTAGCGTAAACCATTCCCTGAGTAGTTGTTATTGGGATTTTATCGGCACTACAAAGCATATCAAGCTTATCAATATAAAAATCCAATGAATATTCAAGGTTCAATTCTTTTATTACTGTTTTAGATGCAAGTTCTTCAATTTCACGACACCGTTCAGCAATTAAATTTGTTACATTATGAATAAATTTGAACATATCAAATCCAAGTTCATGAACTACACCATCAAGTTTCAACGAAGGCTTATTATAGCACATATCCATGTTTGAAAGTATTTCATTGCAATAAGAAAAACAGTTTGAAATTGAAGTAATTTCTTTTGAAACGTATTTTAACTTTTTCTCATATTGCTTATTGTGTTTTGGCACTGTGCTATTATCTATAAATGATTTAATACTTTTTGATAATGTTTCCATTGGAATTATTAAGTGTTGAATTCGCTCAAAAACCACATTTTCTTCGCCAATGACCAATAACCTCGTTTCATTGACGTCACCTACATGATGAAAGTAATTACGAATAATTCTTAACAATTTAAAATCAGGAAAGTCTTTAATATTACACCCAAATAACTCTTTCAGTTTATCAGCAGTGGAATGGAGGTTATTTAGATAGGTAAATAAAGAATTTACATTCGTTTCACCTATCTGGCTTATATCTAATAAGTCTTTTTGACTGTGAAAATATCTATCTATAAACGTATGTTTAGTCATGAAACATTAAATCCAATATAACTGGCTATGATGAAAAGTAGCAGTGTTGATAACATGATGATTTTAACATAAGATGAATTTGCTTGTTCAATTTTTAACGGTACACTTACACAACGGAACCAAATGAAGGAAATCAGTAAGGTTTGTTATTTATTGACATGCTCTAAATACAAATGATAAATATTCATATTAAAAATTTAATTGATAAGTTCATTAGTGCAGATTACAATTAAATTCTGTATTTTATAACAATAATAATATGTCAATAATCAACATATATTCGAAGAAACAAAAAGAATTAAGAGGTGATATACCTGATATATATACTTATGACATATTACCACAGCCATTAAAAGTTCAAATTATTCATATTCTAAATGACACATTAGGCAATCAAGACCAGTGTTCTCATTCAAGTCAAAATAATGTTTATCAAGTTTACAAGTACATAGTTGAAATATTATGCCGTGAGTACGGAAGATTTCAACTGACTGAAAATAGTAGTAGAGGTCAACTTAAAATCAATGAACTTTTTAATTATTTTCTTGAGGAAGAGAATCTTGACTTGGGAATGGATGTTATCGAATTGTGTTTTAAATATATCAACAATCATGCACGTAAAGAATCCTATCTTAGACGAGAAAATGCATCTAAAATATCCGATGATGCTATATATGAGCTAAATTCTAGATTTAAAGAACACGGACTTGGCTACCAGTTTATTAATAATGAGATAATTAGAATTGACTCAGAATTAATTCATGAAAAAGCAGTCAAGCCAGCATTAAAGTTATTAAACAAAATAGAATATGAAGGTGCTCAGCAAGAATTTATAAGTGCATATACTCATTATAGGCATGGGAAAAATAAAGAAGCGCTTAATGACTGCCTAAAATCTTTTGAAAGTACTATGAAAGCCATATGTGATAAACATGATTGGGAGATTGATTCAAATGCAAATGCTAAAAAACTAATAAATATTTGTTTAGAAAAAGAACTTATTCCAACTTTCTGGCAGACTCAAATCACTTCTCTAAGAAGCATGCTGGAAAGCAGTATACCAACTGGAAGAAACAAATTAAGCGGGCATGGGCAAGGAGCAACAGCAACTAATGTTCCAGAGTATTTGACTGCCTATATGCTTCATATGACAGCATCTACTTTGGTATTTTTAACAAGCGCTGAGCAACAATTGAATAGTTGAGCTTATTTTGCCAATTTAATAAAAATGTGACTTGGATTGTCATAGGTGATTTTGATATACCATTTCTCATTGTCAGATTTTGATACGAGCAGTTTTCCAAAAACTAAAATCATTGCTCCTTGTAAATCATCGCAACTATCAATTTTAAATGTATTCTTTATGTATTCAGTCAAATTTGTTACAGGAATACTCACATCATTTTCATTTGAAGTATTTAACCATGATATCTCAGAATCTGATTTGCTAATTACCCCCCAATATCCTCGCCATTTATTAACATGCTCTTTTGTAATTTCATTAAAGTTGACAAAGAAATTTTTAGCTTTGTATGGGTTCTTTCCGAAAGCATTAATTAGTATTTCTGATTTAGCAAAAGTATCAGTTTTCATTAACATCCGTAACAATGAACGTAATCCTCTTGAAGCATTTCTTGTCTGAGTTGGTGCTTTTGTATGTCGTGACGTAGTACCACTTGATGAAACTGGTTTACCTGAAGGGGTTGATGGTTTTGATTCCAATTGACCTTTTGTATATGTATTGAAGTTTACATCAATGGTACTTTGATTGGTTTGAATGGTATTGACCTCTTCAATTGTAACCGCATCATAACGTGGTGAAGACTCTTTTGATTTGTAGCTACAATCATCTTCATGATAAGCACCAAAGCACGCTGGTATGCCATTTATTGATTTCTTACGATAGTAGCCTTGTGCTTTGCATTCGTTACAATAAATTGAGTGTCTTAATGAGTCAATTTTCACCATTTCTAAGTTACTGAAAGTTGCAATGTCATAAACAATATCATTTTTCTTACAATATGCATTATCCATATTTATTCTTCTTTTAACTCATCTGGGTCAGTTAAGTAAAATCTAATTACATCTCCTCTATTTAAACCAAAGTTGCTATTACCTAAGTCTTTTCTTATTGCTTGTAACAACTCATCTACAACAAATAATAGATTTGGTGCTTTTACTGCTGTAGCTTTTCTAAATTTTAACCAAGCTCGAATTACTTTTGGTGATGCCCAAACAATCATACCTCTATTCAATTTGCGAATTTTTTCTGTTAATTTGTCTGGTAAATTATCTGTATCAATTGTAGTATCACTCTTTGCTGCAGTGAAAAAATCATCTACTATATCTAAATAATTATTATAAACTTCTATCTTATATTTTCTATGGCCTTCAGCTATATCACGACTCTTTGAATGCCACTGAGAATATAACAACCCAAGTAATCCAGCACTGGCAGTTATTACAGTGGCAGCCAACCCAGAATCAATTGACCTGAGCCAATGTAAAGCTTTACAACCTGTCCATCCAATTAGAAGTAAAATACCAAGTATGAGTATCCATGAAATTATTAACTTTAATTTTTTCAATGTTAAGCTCCGTAGGTTTGTGGGATTTTTGTATATATAATACAATTCTTAATAAGTATGGTGGATTTTCATTTATTCAATGATTCTATTGAAATTCTGTGAACTATATTACGTTGATGCCGGTGTTTTTCAAGATAGTTGTCGCATTTTTTAATATTTAACTGTAATTTCCGGAGCTACCCACCCTTTACCCACCGGCATCCAATAATTGGGATTTCCTGCCCGTGGATAAAGCGTGGATAGCTCCTGATTTCAAGTATTTTTTGGCTCATGCTGTGTGCTCTGTTGTTGGATTTAGTGTCACTGTTTCTATAGGGCTCCAATCTCTGGTTTTACCTGCCCAACGGTTTGGGTTGACGGCTTTGGCCTTTTGATATAATTGATCACGTTTGGCCAATATAGATTTGTCCTGTCCTTTATGCCTTTGTTCTGGGGTGACAAAGCGTATTTTGCTGTGCTGATGTTTCTGGTTATACCACTGCATGAATTTCTGCACCCAGTCTCTTGCTTGTTTCAGAGAGCTAAGTAAGCGGCAACCAAACTACATACTTGCTTGTATAAAATTTTCTGGTAGCAACTTCTCAAAGTCTTGGACAGACTT
>CAYGTC010000106.1:0-11781 GCA_964352735.1 uncultured Alcanivoracaceae bacterium
GTTGTTACCAGAAAAATTTAATAATTCAAGTATGTAATTCGCTTGGCGCTTACCTATATATAAGCGTTAACGCATAAAAAACTTCGTCAAAATAATAGAATTAAATTATAAGATACAAGATCTCTATGAGTCTTCCCATGAAATGACATCATCAGCCCATTTTCGGCAATCATTATAGAAAGCTTGCCCTTTCCAAATCATCATTATGGGTTGATCATCAATCAACCCCATCAACCAATTTGTCATTTCAGCATCACTGGCTAAACAGGCAAATCGGGCAAAGTGGTTCATATTATATGGATCAGGGTAATGCTTAAGAATGAATTTGATTGATGATTTCATGGCATTCCAATTCACTTGAGAGATTGAAGATAAGGGTTTATTTTCAGTATTTGCACTTAATAAATGCCAGTATATTCTGGCATACAAGGTGTCTTCTTCCTTTAAGCGTGTTGCATCAACCGCTTTATTGGCAATGATCTCTATGTCTTCATCTGATCCATGCCATTTTGGTTTCATGTATGTGGCTGCTTCAAAGTATATTTGATAGTAATATGGGAATCTTGTTATGGCTTGATTGAACAGTTCATAAAAATCCTGTTGAGGCCATCCTTGTTCTCTGGCGATGATCAGCATCAATACAAACCAACGGGGATTTTCCATTAATAAGTTTTGATGCTCAGTTAAAAACAATCGTACTTGATCTATCTTTTTATTAAAAACCTCTCGTAGGCTGGCCTCTAATTTTTCACAAGAACACCTTACTTTATTCATATAAGCATGGCTCATCAATATGTCTGCATAAACCAAATACCCCAAAGAAGAGTGACCCAGAGCATTGATCATCCGTAATCCTTTTGCTTCTCTTTCATTCCAAAACAACTCACTGGTTGTATCACGTTTGGAAAAATCCGACAAAGTTTTAAATAAAACTGAAAGTTTCCACAGACCACTTAATGTTCTTTCTTCACTGATTAAGTAGTGATCAAACATTTCATTTAACTCAACAAACTGTTCCTTTTCAAATAAATCCTCTATCTTATCTTTTATCTCATACTGCCTGTTCAAATCTTCTGCATGGCTTATGGTTGCCCCTAAAATAAGAAAAAAAGCATATACAATAAACCGCATCATCATTTCAGCAGCTGGGTTTGACAATCTTGATATTCAAATTCGATTTTTTGATCCGTAACTTTCCAAACACCATCAAATTTCTCAACACGATAATGATTGACCAAACCTTGAGTGTTGGTTACTGTTCTGCTCCTATCGTTATTATATTTAATACGCAATACTTCATTCTCGCATGGGCCATGATGATATTTCACTCGATTAACCCGATGAAAATGATCATAAAGATAACTAACCTTTAGTGTATATTGATTATTATTCAAACCTTTGTTTTGAAAGCCGACAGTTTTTAATAAATGTTTATCTTCAAGATAGCCAAATAATTTTTTATTGCCATCTGGGTATTTGATTTGTGTTAAATTATCAAACAAGTCATATTGAAATTCCCAAGACCGATTTTTAATGGTGGTCTTTACCACTTGCTTATCATCATTAATATAACTAAATTTAATGCTTTCTCCATTATCCGCTTGCACCTGTTGCAATTGATTTCCATACCTTTTGTATTGCATGGATAGCGTTCCTTTTTCATCAGTGATACTAATGAGTTTATTTTGAAACCTTCCTTGATATTTTTCAATACCATTGGTTAATGTTGTAACAAAGTATTGCTCATCATAACTTTTTTTCTCATTAACATGGAGTACTTCTCCTGTTTTATAACGATTATTCCATTGATCATTTTTTTTATTAAACTCAATAACTCTGCCATCATCCCGATAAAAATATATGTTTTTATCGTATTCACTCCAGTTGGCATTCATTGCCTTGAAATAGTTATGATTCCAACCTTTTCCCAGCGAGTATTTTATTAACGAATCTGGATCTGACGACCAGCGTTTAATGGTTTTTCCCCATGCTCTGGTTTGAAGGGCATAATTAGAATTATAGAATATTTTTAAATCAAATTTATCACTGTGATCTTCCAGCACTTCTTCATAATACATATAACCTGTTGCAATATTCACCGTATCATTAATAATGAGATTTTGCTTACCCACATTTAAAGGGTCTGAATAGTGGGCAGTTGACAAATTTTTTGCCAGATTTTTCATTGTTTTAATTTGCCTGTCAGCTTTGTCCCGTTGAAGTGTTACTAGTCTATTTCGAATTTGTAAATCTCGGCTAATTTCATCCAGTCTTAATTTCTGATTTAAAGTATAAAAGGAAAAGGCGAATAATATTAAAAACAGTGCAATAAAAAAACTGTTTCTGACCACAAACTTATTTACTACATAATATAAGCTGGGATTTTGTGCCAACACTGGCATCTTGCGCCTGTATCGGTTCAAATCATCAATCAACTCCATGACAGTGAAATAGCGTTGTGACACATCAAATTGTAAAGCCTTTAAAACAATTTTATCCAAATCTCCTGAGACCTTTCTGATCCATCGATTGAGATTTCGAGTCTTTAATGTGGTTTTATTGTCGTCATTTAACTGCGCCAATCTGATGCTAGGTTTATCAATGTCTTGCTCTTAAAGCATTTTTCCATAAGCTACTGGCGAAATATGCTGCCCATAGTAAGGACGAACCCCAGTCAAAAGTTCATACAACAATACACCCAAGGAATACACATCACTGGTGATGCCTATTTTATGACCAAATAATTGTTCTGGACTGGCATAAGCGGGTGTCATCGCGCCCATTTCTGTTTGTGTTTGGTGATAATTGCTGTCTTCAATCACCTTAGCTATACCAAAATCCAATAACTTCAATTTGCCTTGCTCATTGACCAATACATTGTCAGGCTTGATGTCACGGTGTATCACTAAGTGTCGGTGCGCATGTTGTATTGCTTGACATAACTCGATGAAAAGTGCAATTCTGGCATTGATACTGAGCTTATTGTTTTGACAGTAGTCAGTGATCCTTTGCCCATCGGTATATTCCATCACTACATAAGGCCTTCCATCATTCAAGTAATCTGCATCAATGAATTGACAGATATTTTGATGAGATAACTTTGACAATATGCGCATTTCTTGCAAAAAGCGTTTTTCTGACATATTGTCGCTTTTATGCAATATTTTTATGGCCACTTTCTGAATCACCGCTTTGTTTTTTCTTTGGGCCAGATAAACATCACCCATGCCGCCTTGACCAATTTTTTCAATCAATTGAAAACGATCAGAAGGAAAAACAAGCGCATGACTGGAAATATTGTCTTTGACTTCTGTCACAAAATCTTCAGTATTTTCTGTATCGCTGAGGTGCGTACTTAAAAGCCCCATGACCTCTTTGATGACAAGCTCATCAGAGGTTTGAGATAACAGATAGGATTCAATGTCTTCAGGATTGTTATCAAGAATTGAAAAAAACAGCGCTTTGGCCAAATTGTGTTGATCTGAATTCATAAGTTTATATTACCACAAAAAATCAATCGCCCTTAAATGGATCAATATTTCAACAAGATGGAGTTTCAATACCAGCATTTTTAATCTCAAAAAGTATAATAACATCTCTTTTTTAAGCGTAAATCATCCGTATTTTTTATCAAAAAAGATGAATAATTTGAATAAAGAGGCCATTAACAACAACGAAAGGCGATCATTGCTGTAATTTATTGAGCAACCAACTCTTGGCAAATTGCCAGTTTCTGGTAATGGTAGCAACTGAGATGCCTTGTATTTCTGCCACTTCTTTAAGATTTAAGCCGACGAAAAAGCGCAGCTCAATCAACTTAACCGATACAGGATCAACCTTCTCTAACTCATTAAGTAACCGATCCAGGGTTAACCAATCCACGTTCATTTGTAAGTTATTGATGACTCCTTGTGCATTGACCGTATCATTGAAAGTCACTTGCTGATACAAAGCCCCCCGTTTGATCGCTTTTTGTGAACGAATATTATCAATGATGACCTGTCTGACCAAATGTGCAGACAAAGCCAAAAAATGATTTTTATCATTCAATCGAACACGTTTTTGATTTTTTAACTTCAAATACAATTCATTGACGATCAATGTGGTATGCATGTTACTGTTGTAATTTTTTCTCAACTGTTGATGAGCCACATCACGCAACAAAGGATAGACCTGACGAATCAAATCATTTTCAATCGATTTATCGCCACCAATCCATTGGTTCAACAATACAGTGAGTTGCGGAGAATTCTCTTGTTCAGACATGGCATATTACTCGCATTTTAGATGCATTTATTCTACATCATTAACAATTTTTAATTGATTGATTTTGGAAGATAATAATGGTCATAAATGTGATCGCAAAAACAGCAAAAGCCATCCCTGAAACCACCGCTATTTTGTTTCTTTTGATAAACTTGTTCAATTGATAGCCCAAACTTGGTGTTTGAGCCAATACAGGTAAATTATTCTTATATCGATGAAGGTCATCAACCAACTCTGCGATGCTTTGGTAGCGTTGTGAGATATCATACTGTAAAGATTTTAAAATAATTTTGTCTAAATCACCAGACAGATTTTTAACCCATGCATTTTGATTTTTTGCAATGATTGTTAAAAGTTTCTCTTGTTCTAGTTCAGATACTTTGATGCTGGGTTTTTCTGGTTTGCTATGTTTTAATTGCGTTTCAAATTCTGCTATCGAATAACCATTGCTTTCATATGGCCTTGCACCTGTCAATAGCTCATAAAGCACAACACCCAAAGAATAGACATCAGTAGATACACTGATCGCTTTGCCCATGAATTGCTCAGGACTTGCATAGGATGGAGTTAGGGCATGCATTTTGGTTTGGTTTTTTTTATCACTGATTTCTGGTATGATTTTAGCAATGCCAAAGTCCAATAATTTAAGAGTTCCCTTATCATTCACCAATATATTATCAGGCTTTATGTCTCGGTGAATAATCAAGTTGCGATGGGCATGTTGTAATGCATCGCATAATAAAATAAACAATGAAATACGCGTATTGATATCGGCTTTTATAACATTACAGTACTCGGTGATGGTTTGGCCTTCTGTGTATTCCATGACCACATATGGTCTGCCATCTTTTAAAAAATCAGCATCAATAAACTGACTGATATGTGGGTGAGACAATTGTGAAAGAATGGCGGCTTCTTGTAAAAACCTTTCTTGCGATATATGGTCACTTTTATGGAGTATTTTAATCGCTACATTTTGCTTAATACCTTCAACTTTTCGTTGAGCAAGATAAACATCACCCATCCCCCCTTGGCCAATCTTTTCAATCAGAATATAACGGTCAGATGGAAATATCAAGGCACTTTGACTGATGTTCTCAGCTATATCTTCGACAAATTCTCTGGTAGGCTGTGTATTATTTTCATAAGTATTGACCAACTCCAATACTTGATCAATGACATCTTGATCAGCAGTATGCTTGAGTAAATAGTCAGTTTTATTTTCTGGCTGAACAGACAGTATATTTAAAAAGAGTTGCTTAACTTCTGCATGCTGTTGAATATTCATGTCAATAAAGTCCTCACGCTATCAATTTTGCGAAATGCATTGGTCATTATTTTCTCCTTTGTCAGCTTGATTACATATATTCGTCTATATTAATAGATCTATCCTCTTCAATATTCATATTTATTTTTTTAATTGGCTCAATAGCCAAGTCTTGGCAATTTTCCAATTATTGGCCACAGTAGACAGAGAAACCCCTTTGATTTCTGCAATTTCTTTCATACTGAGCCCACCAAAAAACCTGAGTTCTATCAACTTGACAGACTCTGGATCGACTTTTGATAACTCTGTTAATAAATGATCGAGGGTCAACCAATCAATCGTCATTTCTTCATTATCACTAAAACTCAATTCATCTATCTTATCATTGAGCGTTAAATGTTGGTACAATGCCCCTCTTTTGGCGGCATTATTAGACCGTATAATATCTATAATAATTCTCCGAACCAACTGCGAGGACAGTGCCAAAAAGTGGTTTTTATCATTTAAATGGATACGGTTTTGCTTTTGTAGTTTTAAATAAAGCTCATTCACAATCAAGGTGGTATCTAGATTACCAACATTCTCTTTCCTCAATTGTATATGCGCCACATCACGCAATAAGGGATAAACTTGACGAATCAAATCATTTTCAATGGATTTATCACCCTGAATCCATTGATTGATTAAAACAGTGAGTTATACATTATCTGAAGACATTTATAGTGATGATAACCATGTTTCATCCCTCACTTCAATTCCCAGTGATTCTGCTTTGGTCAGTTTAGAGCCAGCATTGGCACCAGCCACAAGAATATCTGTATTTTTGGACACTGAGCCTGTTACTTTTGCGCCCAGTCCTATCAATTTGGTTTTTGCCGTGGCTCTGGTAAACTCAGTTAAGGAGCCAGTGAGTACTACTGTTTTTCCCAATAAAGGTTGTTCATCTTCACTTGGCAAGCTGATTTCATCCCAGCTCACGCCATGATCAATGAGCTGGGAAATCACTTTGGTGTTATATTCATCAGCAAAGAACTCAGTAATCCTCTTCGCTACCACAGGACCTATATCTGGTAATTCGACAAGGTCTTCTTCCGATGCTTGGCTGATGGCTTCAATTGTTCTCAGCTGTTGAGCTAAGGTTAAAGCGGTGGCCTCTCCAACTTCACGGATACCCAAAGCATAAATGAATTTATCTAAAGATGTATCTTTGCTTTTTTCAATTGATTTGAGTAAATTATCAGCGGACTTTGTGCCCATCCGCTCCAATCCAGCCACCTTTTCATGTTCAAGCTCAAATAATTCAGCAGGTGATTTGATCAGACTTTCATCGACCATTAACTCAACTAATTTATCACCCAAACCTTCAATATCCAGTGCTTTTCTTGAGGCAAAATGTTTGATTGCCTCTTTTCTTTGCGCATCACAAAACAATCCTGCTGGACAACGCAACACGGCCTCACCTTCAATCTTTTGCAATAAGGTTTCACACACAGGGCAATGTGTTGGCATGATGAATTCTTGAGAGTCTTTAGGCCGTTTGGCCTCTATGACCTTAACCACTTCAGGGATCACGTCCCCTGCTCTGCGAATAAAGACCCAATCACCGATACGAACGTCTTTGCGACGTATCTCATCTTCATTGTGTAATGTGGCATTCGTCACAGTCACTCCTCCGACTTCAACAGGATTCAGTCGTGCTACAGGGGTTATACTGCCTGTTCTTCCAACCTGAACATCAATGTTTTCAATCACTGTTGTGGCTTCTTCTGCCGGAAATTTATGCGCTGTGGCCCAGCGAGGAGACTTGGTCACAAAACCAAGCTTTTTTTGTAAGCTTAAATCATTGACTTTATAAACCACACCATCAATATCGTAATCTAGGTGCGGCCTTTTTTCACCAATCATTTGATAAAATTGGCCACAACCACTTGCCTCACTGACTGTTGAATTGAGAGGGTTTACTGGTATACCAAGGCTTTTTACCCACTCTAATGTTTGCATATGTGTATCAAATGATATACCCTTTGATATCACACCAATAGAATAAGCATAAAACATCAAAGGTCTTTTTGCGGTCTTTCTGGGATCAAGTTGTCTGAGACTACCGGCAGCCGCATTCCTGGGGTTGGCAAATACTTTTTCCCCTTTTAAATCTGCCTGTCGATTGTACTCATTGAAGCCGCTTCTGGTCATGATCACTTCGCCACGCACTTCAAATTTTTCAGGGAATTCATTGCCCCTGAGTGTTAATGGAATGGCTTTTATGGTCTTAATATTAGCGGTAATGTCTTCTCCGATATTGCCATCTCCTCGTGTTGCTGCTTGATGCAAATGGCCATTAATGTAAACAATGCTTACCGCTAAACCATCCAGTTTAGGCTCCGCAGAATATTCAATATTGCTTATTTCCGCCAGATCTTTCAATCGATCATCGAACTCCAGTAATTCATCATCAGTAAAAACATTGCCCAATGATAACATTGGCATTTCATGTTTGATTTGGCTGAAACCATCTAAGGGTTGGTCACCGACTCTTTGAGTTGGTGAATCTGACGTAATGAACTCAGGAAACTGCTGCTCTAATGCTTGTAATTCTTGATATTGTATATCGTATTCTGCATTACTGACAATCGGGTCATCTAATACGTAATACTGATAAGCGTAGTCATTGAGCTGTTGACGCAGTTGTTCGATCTGTTGTTTTTTTGACATTAAAAGGGTAATTACAGGCTGTTATGGTAATCAAATTCACGCATTTCCTCACGCATTGCAGCAATGCGTTGTCGGGTGAATATGTGGTGGTTTTCATCAGTTAGTTTACCGCCGAGAATTTCCGCAATTCTCTCCCCAACTGGAAACATCGTATCCCAAATATCTAATGCAGGCATCACACCTGGTAGCGTCATGATCAAGACCAAGCCCGTGGTTCTCATATCTGGTTGAAAAATACCTGGCTTCAACATATTGGCTACCATAAAAACGAGTTCTTTTTTATCTCCAAATCCTTTAAAACGATAATAAAGATTATCATGACCAAACTCTAAACCAACTTGGTCAGCTGCTGATTGAATCAAATGCCAATCAAATTGCTGGCCTTGCTTAGCGTGCAAAAATAGTGTCACTATTTTTTCTTTGTTAGACTTCAATTCTTCTTGATGGGCTTGATGCGCTTGATCCACCGTAAGACTTGTCTTTTTTCTTGGTAAAGCATTGAGACGGGATTGACTTATTGACTGTTCTGGTTCAACCTCTTGCTGCTGGTCGTCATCCAAAGACAGGCTAAAATCTTCATCAACCTCATGTTTTTTTATTTTAGTACCAAAGTAATAAATCAATGCCAAAACGATGGCACCGATGATCACAAGAATTATTCGCAGTTCTGTCATGTTCATAACAATTAGATAGATAAGCTATTTTATGCATATTTGACCGACTGTTCCAACATTTTTTATTAAATCCTATGAGTTAGAGGACATTGCTAGATTAAGCTATGTAGATAAATCGTTCTAAATGAGGCATTAAATTCAGACAAAATAAATCAATATCCAACAATAGGGTCATATTTAACGGGGATTACAACCTATTTTACATCTCTTGATTCATCCAATGGATTGGCATTTAAAAAAGGCATCAAAGAATTGATCTTTTTCCTCGCGAGTGAAGGTTATTGATGACAAAACACTGAAATAACAATATTTTGGCAATGCTTTTAGACAGTAAATTTTATACTTAAACAACAAAAACTTATATAAAGTACAATAAGATACCGTTTGTACTTGAATGGTTTTATAGACCCGATTAAAAAAAGGATCATATGCATATCATATCTTTATCTAGAAAAACCACGATGATACACATATGATCAAAACGGTAATGGGCAGAAAAAATCTTACATTATGAGCCTGTCATAATTTATCGATCAACCCTGCACATATAAAATCATTGGTTGTCAAGCCATTGACTGAATGTGTTGAGTACCTTATCTTGCAATAGTTATACCCGAATTCAATATCAGGATGATGAAATTGTTGATCGGCAATATGAGCAACCGCATTAACAAAAAACATTGTTTTTGCAAAATTTTTAAATTTATATTCGCGATACAATTCATCACCACTGTCATTTAAATGCCAGCCATCATTCAATCGCGACAACAACAACAAATTGGTTGATGAACTATTTTTATCAATACCACCTTCACATGGTAAACATTTTGCTTCTTCGATGTTGTTAATCTGAGTCGTCATTTATCGTTTCCTATGATTGTAAATTTAACAAGCTTTAGCAACAGCATGTAAAGGTTTATTTAGGCCCATTTTTTGAGCTCGATGAATCTCATTAATGACATCTGAAGCACTGATATCCACTAATTGGTCTAATGATTCTAATACATAGTAAATGGGTTGTTTGATATCAATTCGGTAAGGAGTTCGCAATATTGCATTCAAATTAAATGGTGCTCTGTAAGGAATATTGCTGGTTGATGCATAATGTAATTCTGTTGGCGAGGAGGCCAAGCCCGAACCCAATGGAAGACACGCTTCATCTTGCTTAATTAAGCCAAATTCAATGGTAAACCAATAGAGTCGAGCTAACCAAGAATGGTCTTTCTTATCTGCATGTTGACCAATAACACCTATTTTTTGAGAAAAATCAGCAATTTGTTGATGTGTTAACAAAGGCGTATGGCCAAAAATTTCATGAAAAATATCCGGTTCTTTAACGTAGCCAAAATCTTCTCTGGTTCTTATGAATGAAGCCGCAGGAAATTGTTTGTTTGCTAACATCGTAAAAAACCTGTTGAAACCAATCAAAGCAGGTACTGGCTCAACTGACCAACCTGTAGTTTCTTTGAGTATGCCAGAAACTTCTTTACACTGTGGTATGTGATCTTCTGGCAATGCGATCATCTCTAATCCATCATTGTATAATTTTGACATGTACTGCTTGACGTACTGAATTTGCTCTGCATATAAATCTTTCCAGACCAAATGTTCTTGTTCAGAATAATGAATTAAACCTTCTGAATTTTTCTGTTTAGCAGAATATTTGGTTGACGTATAGCGTGACATGTTTTTAATTTTTTCCTAAGTAATTATGTTGATCTATTATAATTAATAAAACAGGAATATTGTTCTTATTATCATTTAAATAAATACTTTTTAAGAATATAATTCTATTATATACAATATTTTAGAACAAATATACTTATGAAGAATTTGGACAGCTATGATAAACAAATTTTACAGGCATTGCAGGAAGATGCTCACATCAGTCATCAAGAGTTAGCTGATAAGGTTAATTTATCAAAAACCCCTTGTTGGCGACGTGTCAGAAAGCTTGAACAAGAAGGGGTTATCACAAATTATGTTGCCATTTTAGACCCAGAAAAAATTGGTTTATCAGTGATGGCATACGTACAAGTGTCCATGAAAAATCACGATGTTGAAACCTTGAGGGTATTTAATGACTTTATTTTGCACAATCCCCATATCTTAGAATGCAGCGCAATTACTGGAAATTATGACTACATCATGAAAGTCATGGCTGCTGATACCAAGGATCTAGAAAAATTCCTCATGAATAAATTATTGACACTCAATGTGGTGCAATCAACCAACAGTAATTTTATTTTAGGACAAAGAAAGAACACCACTCAATTGCCCATTAAATAGTCATTCATCAATAATAAACAAAGATAAATGCCAACAATTAACTCACTCAAAACCATCAATAAAAATGGTATCGTCTTCGTATATCATAAGGTATTGATTGGTTTTCACTGCTTTTAAAACAGTTTGACGACCACTTGGCCAATCAACAATAATTCTGTCAATCATTTCTTCGTTGGCCAAACCAAAATGGACATTTAAACTGCTTTGAGAATGTGCACTATTACCACCTTTTACTTGATGTTGTTGTTGGCTTTTTTCTGTTTGGACCTTAATAACGCTGCCAATCGCATCCAAGTTGCTCTCTTTTGCAAGTAAATTTATCACAATCCATCGGCCAATATTTGTACTGTTATTTTGATACAATTGCAAAGCACCTGACTGACTGACAATGGCCAAGTCCAAATCTCCATCGTGATCATAGTCTGCTGTCGCCGACCCCCTAGCACTGCCAGCTGCAATGCCCGCCGCTTGAGATACGGCATTAAAAGTCAAACCCTTGTCTGAATCAATTCCGTTATTTTGTAAGCGCTAAGTCATCGACAGTCTATACAATTTAATTCAAATAATAGACAC
>CAYGTC010000107.1:0-11410 GCA_964352735.1 uncultured Alcanivoracaceae bacterium
TCAAATATTGAGAATCTAGATTATGAAACAGGACTCTTGTGCAGAGCCATGTTGTAAAATTTACCAATAACAGATTATTTGGGTGTGGTTTTTGCCTTGGCTGATAAACTTTTCATCACTTTACTCAATCACTAAAGATTGCGCAAAGACCCCAATTGGTATTCAATTGAGTAAATTGCTGCTTATCGTTAACAGTTGTTTCGAAGTATAAGACGTTACTGGGTATTCATTACCCCAAACAACATCAGGCCAACAGGCATCATCGAACCTGCGTGCAATCACATGTATGTGCAGTTGTTCAACAATATTGCCAATGGCGGCCACATTCATTTTATCTGCGTTGAAAATGTTCATAAGGTAAGATGAAATCTTTTCAGAAAGATCAAAAAATGCCTTTTGCATGTTTTGAGGTAACTGAAAAATTTCTCTAACATGGGTTTCTGGAACCAATATTATCCAAGGTATGGTCGCATTTTTGTGTAATAATATATGGAAACCTTCATGAATGCATAGATGGTGAGAGTCAGTCATTAATTGCAGATTGATCTGAAAATCTGGTTTTGGCATTAAATTTACCCCTGTTTAAGGATTCACGTTGTTATTTTATCTGATTCATAACAATATCGTTTAACTTTCTCACATTCGTCATAGTAAAATACGGCTTTTGATGTTCAATGATTGATGAGAGAGCCATATGTTTAACCGTAATGACACCATAGCTAAAATTGATCCTGAGTTGTGGGATGCAATTGTTGCAGAAAATCGCAGGCAAGAGGACCACATTGAGTTGATTGCTTCTGAGAATTATGCATCGCCTGCTGTAATGGAAGCACAAGGCGGACAGATGACCAATAAATATGCAGAAGGTTACCCAGGTAAAAGGTACTATGGTGGTTGTGAACATGTTGATGTCGCTGAACAATTAGCAATGCAAAGGGTTAAAGAAGTTTTCTCTGCAGATTATGCCAATGTACAACCCCACTCAGGTTCTCAGGCCAATCAAGCGGTTTATTTGGCTTTGTTGCAACCTGGCGATACCATTTTAGGAATGAGTCTTGATCACGGCGGTCATTTGACCCATGGTGCAAAAGTCAATATTTCAGGTAAACTCTTCAATGCAGTTCAGTATGGCATAGATGAAAAAACCGGTATGATAGATTTTGAAAACGTCAGAGAAATGGCGCAAAAACATAAACCTAAGATGATTATTGGTGGTTTTTCGGCTTATTCGAAGAAAATTGACTGGCAACAATTCAGAGACATAGCAGATGAAGTTGGGGCCTATTTTATGGTTGATATGGCTCATATTGCTGGTTTGGTGGCAGCAGATGTTTACCCAAGCCCTGTTGCAATAGCTGATGTTACGACTTCCACTACGCACAAAACATTAAGAGGTCCGCGTGGCGGCATCATCTTAGCTAAATCCAATCCTGAAATTGAGAAAAAGCTAAACTCTATCGTTTTCCCAGGTATTCAAGGCGGCCCACTGATGCACATCATCGCGGCAAAAGCTGTGGCATTTAAGGAAGCTTTATCGCCAGAGTTTGCAGTTTATCAACAGCAAGTGCTTTCTAATGCTGACATCATGGCAAAGACATTCATTGAACGAGGTTATGATGTTGTTTCCGGTGGTACAGAAAATCATTTATTCCTTTTGGATCTGGTGAATAAAAACATCACGGGTAAATTGGCAGAAGCCCGCTTGGGAGAAGCTCACATCACAGTTAACAAAAATGCAGTGCCAAATGATCCTAAATCACCATTCATTACTTCTGGATTACGATTGGGTTCCCCAGCAGGAACCACCAGAGGCTTTGGAATGGCAGAGTTTAAACAAATTGCACATTGGATTGCAGATATCATTGATGACATAGATAATGATGAAGTGATTCAGTCGGTCAGAACACAAGTGACGGAATTGTGTCAACGTTTCCCTGTATATAAATAAGGATTTAATAGATGAATAAAGGTAAGAAAGGTAAGCAAAAAAAGATTCCTGAGCATTTGGCAGCTAAGCGTCGGGCCAGAAAGAGATTGGTTCAGGCCTTGTATCAGTGGCAGATGAATAAATCTTCGGTTAATGACATTATTAATCAGTTCTTAACTGAACAAGATATGGGAAAAGTTGATCAACCTTTTTTTCAAAAATCATTGCATCAAATCATAGAAGACATGGATAGCATAGAAATAGAAATTGATGCGCTTTTGGAACGATCTACTTTTTCAGTAGGAGCTGTTGAAAAAGCCATCATGATGATTGGTATATTCGAATTAAAAAATCACATCGAGACGCCTTACAAAGTGGTCTTAAATGAAGCAATTGAGTTGGCCAAACAATATGGTGGAGAAGGCGCACATACATTCATCAACGGAACCTTGCACAAAGCCTCTCAAAAAATTCGACCTTTAGAACATTGAACACAATTAAAATCATGATACTGGGCTTTTTCTTAGCTTAATGTCATGATTTCTTAGTTTAAAACTCATTTATTTTGCAGTTGTTATGTACAAAATAGAATTTTGTGATAATTATGTGAATGACTTTTACTATAGTTGGGGTCTCATAGAAACCCATGACAGTGCAATTAAATATATGAATCTAAGAATAAAGCTAAACATCGTATTAATCGCAATCAGTTTGATAAGTATAATAGTGTTATACTTTTTGTTGTTATCTACATTAAAAGAAAACTCTAAAGCGCATATATTGGCAAAATCTGAAATGTTACTGAATATTTCAGACGTTGCAGAAAATACATTAAGAGACAGCAGAAGTATTGATACCGTTTATACAAAAGCTTCAGAAAACTCGTCTGAATTTATGTACAAAACCGTATTAATTGATGCGGACAATGAGAATAATGAAGCCAATATTTGGCAGAAGGAAATCATTAAGCATTTTCAAGATAATCCTGCTCAACAAAAATATTCTGGTATTAAATCTGATGTACAGGGTTCGTTCATGTATTTGGCCAATGTTATGAAACAAGATAATGTGCTCATTGGAGCAAAAGTTGTGAGTATATATGAAGAAAATTATCAAAAATCCATTTCAGATAAACTGAAAAAATTCCTTGTTTCATTGATTATAATTTTTTTAATTATAGTGGTAATACTTAATGCACTCTTTCATGTGTTTATGCTAAAGCCAATACAAAAAATAGTTACGCAAAGTCGTCAAATGAGTAAAGGACAATCTGAAGAAAATGAAATCATTGTCAAAGGGCAAGGTGAACTCAGCATCATAGCAGAGTCATTCAATCGCATGCAAAGAAGTCTCAAAGCTGCTATGCTTATGCTTAACAAATAATACTACTAATTATCGCCATGACGAAGACAACTAATCCAAAATACATCAGCAAATACCGAATTGATGGTACCCTTGGCCAAGGTGCCATGGGTATCGTATATCTGGGCTTTGATGAAAGTATTGAGCGTAAGGTTGCAATTAAGACCATTGCTATCAATAGTAATAATGAAACTTTGGTTGGTGAATATAAGCACCGATTTGAACAGGAAGCCAAAGCCCTGGCAAAATGTACACACCCCAATATTGTAACAATTCTGGAATACGGTCATGAAAATGACCTGGTCTATATGGTGCTTGAGTACATTTCTGGTGTGAACCTAGAGCAGTATATAACAAAAAAAGGCAAACTCAGTTTAATGCAGGCGATGAGTTATTTTACGCAACTATTGAAAGCCCTGCACACTGCTCACAAAAGTGGAATCATTCACCGTGATATTAAACCTGAGAACATATTAATGGTGAATCAAAAAAACATTAAGCTGACTGATTTTGGTATAGCAAAAATGCAATTTGATGATCAGTTAACTCAGATTGGCATGACCATGGGCACTCCAAAATATATGGCCCCAGAGCAATTGTTTGGACAAGATGAAATCGGTACCTATACAGACATATACAGTTTGTTCGTATTGCTTTATGAAATGTTGGGTTTCGTAACACAACAACCTCTTTATGATTTTGTAAAGTTAAAAACGCTGACTCATATTGCCAAGCATAATAAATTAAACAATAGTACCATGGTTCCAGATTGCATGGTTGATTTCATTGATAAAGGATTAAAGACATCACATGTAGATCGATTTCAAGAAGTCACAGATGTTATCAAGGATCTCAAACCAATCATTGCTCATTTGAATCAACTGCGTACGAATGGATCGCATGTTTCGACTAGTTCTAGTGGCCCTTATGAAGTGAGTTCATTGATCTCAGGTTCGACTATTTCAGGTGCAAGTATAGAACAAACGATAGAGTTGTCAGGGGATGAATTCGACAGTTTAAGAGATTATCTCAGTGAAATTGTTGGCCCTATGTCTGACTATATTATCACCGATAGCCTGAAGCATCATCACAGCTATGATGCATTTATTATGTCTATTGCAGAGAAAATAGAAAGTATTGATGCCAGAGAACGTTTTAAGGATGATTGGCGTAAAAGTTAATGGGATATCAACTGAATATCGGATAAAAAAATGAATTTAGGTTTAAACAAAAAAATTATCATTGTCGGAACAGCCATCATGGTGTTTTTTATTATTATGTTGTTACTGAGTAATAAAATTGTAGAGCAACTCAGTTCCGATGTGGAATTATCAACCAATATTGGTCAATTAAACCAATTGGCAGATTTGATGAAAGAGTCTTCAGGCAAATACCAGGATAATGCTCCAAGAGATTACGAATCATATAACCGTGACCTAAAAGTCTTTTATACTGGATTGCAAGATAAGCTGTTAACTCTAGATAATTTGGTAGAAAGCACTACCCATGATTTTTTCAATCGAAATTCTACAGCGAGCTTTTTAATAGATAATGATGTGATAGAGGAAAATGATAGGGCTTTTACAGAACTTTTGAGTCTGTATGAGGTTTTTGAAAAAGGATTGGCTGAGAAAATTGGAGATAACCCAGAAGAGCCCCGCTTGGAATGGGCCAATGAATACATTTCAAATGATGTGTCAGAATTATTTGCTCACATTAATAAAACTGAAAAAGCATTCAATGAATTATCATTGGCACACAGAGATGCCACCATTAAATTCAATCGTTATGTCAGTATAATAGTTGCTTTGGTTTTAGTTTTGTTGATTTTCTGGTTTAATCAAACTGTAATTAAGCGTGTTATCCGTGTGGCAAAAGCCTGTAGAGAAGTATCTTTGGGTAATTATGGTTTTAAGTTAAAAGACAAAAGTCAAGATGAAATCAGTCAACTTGTTTCAGATTTCAATCATTTATCTGGGCGTTTGAAAAGTGTTTTATCCTTGTTAAACGAGGTGCATAATACCTCATCTGTTAAACAAGCTGTCAAAGTCATACAAACTGAGATTAAAGAAATTATCAATACTGCTAGCGTGATATTGTTGTTGCCCAAAAGTACATCCTATTATGTGTATGCTACGTCATCAGAAGTGCTCAATAATGATTTGGCTGGCAAACAATTGGTCGACACCGATACGGCTATAAACTGGGCCAATGGTGAAGCCAGTGATTATATTTCAAATGACATTTTATCCGATACCATTAAAAACCAAAATACACATTTTTTGAAGTACCTCCTTCAATCTTCAGGGGTCAATTCGGCATATATTGTCTCTATAGAAGATGGTCAAAATAAAGGCCTTATGGTATTTACAAAGCTAGAAAAAAATGGTTTTAAACCACAAGACATTGATACCATAAGTGGGTTAAAATCATTGTTTAGTAATGTCTTGTTAGTCAAACATCAATCATAACAATAAAAACATTTATTGATCGTTTTTATAATACGAAATCTCAATAAGGTTATATGATCAACGAAAGTTTGTCGAGCAGAGTTAATTTTTGGCGATTGATGAGCAAGGCATGGAAGGTGCTAGCCAGAATATTTCATCATAGAATGGATTTTAGGGTGAAAATGGTAAAGTAGATTGGATAAACATCTATTACCATCGTTTGCGATCGAGGAGATCGTTATCTTTCCACTGATTTGTTTGATGGTATTTATTACCCCTTAAGGTGTTGGTTGTTTTTTCTTCTCTAGTGATTGAAAGTAATTGTACATATGCTTTTCAGTGGTGATTTTTTTCAAAATGTCTTTGGCTTCATTCTGGCTTGCAAAGGTATCAGATTTAAAATCATTTGCCCTGGCTTTTCTGTAATGCAAATCTGCAATGATGATGCTTTTTTGTAGAGAAGTCAGTGAATGTCCATCTGAACATTTGCCCAATAATGTTTTGATGAAATTTTTCAATCGACTCCAAAAACTTTGTTTTTTAAATGTGCATTGAGCGGAAAAGGGAGCATGTATGTTGTTTGCATCAGTAGCTAACAAATCATCAAAAATAAGGGCCGGTGCTTGATTGACTCGTTTACTGGGCAGTTTTTTGCGATCAATATTTTTCCAGTCAAGTAACATAGCCAAAATAGAAGTGTGGTCAAAAGGTCTTATCTCATGCTGATTATCATTGTGTTCTGGCCAAAACCACGGATCTTTAGAGGCCCTGATGCAGGTATTGGGTTTGATGTGTGGTGATATAAAAATCGCAGGTACCCGAACACCATAACGATCAAAGCGAAAGCCAGATGGGCTTTTAAGGCTTTTTTCATCAGGAGGTACGGCACTCCAAGGTGGTGGTACATGGTCTGGACAGCCGCCATTTTCATCAAAATTAATGATGAATAATATTTTTTCAAAGTGTGGACTAGAAATGACAGCGTTTACAATTTTTTGTAAAAAGTGGTCGCCAGCACACACATTGGCTGGAGGGTGCTCACTGGTGGCATTGTTGCCTTTTTCCACAACGAAACTTGGTTCTATAAACGAATAAGCAGGTAAGGCGTTTTGCGAGGGGTCTTTGCAGGCTTCTATAAAATCATCTACATGTTTGAAATGATCATCCAAATCAAAGTGCCACAATTGTGTCATTTGAATTCGGGTCAAAGAAGGAATGATTGTGCTTGATTTATATACACCCCATGTTTCACCTGCTTCCTCTAATACATTGAATATGGTTTTACTGCCATAAGGCAAATAAGGGAAATTATTGACGCGTCCTTCTGATGTCCCTGCGTGCATAAATGCTCTATTTGGCCATGTTTGTGTCGGGCATGAAGCATGGTAATTATCTGAAACAGCGTATTGCTGAGCTATGCCGCTAAGTACAGTCAGGTTTTCAGGTGTATAAGACTGCATGATTTGTGGTGCAATTTTTTGATTCGAACATTTGGCTGTTACATAATCGGCTAAGAAACCATTCATTGCAGGTTTGCTACCCTGTGTTTTTGGCAGCCAATTCTCAGTATTTTTATCAATATCAAGGCCAAAAATCTGTTGATTCATGTGCTTGAATGCTTCATTAGGGTCTGGATTAGGTACGCGAAAATTACCAGTGCCTTTCGAGGCTTTTATCGCAGATTTAGGGTCATTTAAATCCAAAGGATTGGAATAATTGGCTTGAGCTAAGCCATTAAATTGTTGGTATTTTGTTGGGGTGTCACTGGGAATAAAATGGTGGGGTTGTTGATTTTCATAAAGCCAGCCCAGCAGATTGTCTAAAGAGCGGTTTTCCATCATAAGCACGACTACATGATCGATTTTCTTTTGAATGTTAGACGGCATAGTGGGCACCTTTCGATTAATGAATGTTCAATTATTCTAACACCGTGGCGTTAATATTGTTTGGTATTTTGGTACACTTGAAAATAAAAAAAGCCCAAGTGCGTTAGCAATTGGACTTTTTGACTATATGAGATTTATGCAGAGGTCTCTCTATATACTTGTTTTACTTAGGGGGACTCAAAACCATTGGTAAATATGATGTCGTTTGGATCAATACAGATGTCTTGGAAAATACATGCCACCCATTCAGGATGATCAACAAATGGATTTCTGTTTTGTTGGAAACCAAACACCACATTGTTTCTGATCATTTCAGTTTGATCAACAGGGTCATCAAAGTGCCATTGCAATAAAGTACTGAGTCTGCCCATGGTCGCTCCGCCAGATGCATCAGGATCTTCAACCAAAACCAGATCTGGTTCATTTTGTAGTGGTGAGCTGTCTGGATCAATTTGGTCTCCTTCATAACGCACATCTAGATAAAACATGGCACGAGCCACATCACCTTTACGTTCGTTCCAGACCTGATAAACAGTGCCATCGAACCAATTTGAGTTACCTGGGAACGTGCCGGAGCCACCGCCAATGCCATTGTATGCATCTGTTGTTGCTTCTGTGCAACTGGCATCACAATCATCATAATATTTGTTGCCTCTGTTGCTGTTATAGCCGGCATCAGACATCATCAGGTGATGGGCATCAGTACGTGCAGCGTTATTAGCGCCCATATCTCCAGAACTAAAACCCCGTGACTGAGGCCAAGTATGTTCACGATTATAGGCTTGATTACCACCGCCAAAGTAAGGGAGTGATTCGTTTTTATAAACCATAATCATGTTTTCAACAACCATAGGGTCAACATTGGTCAAGGGATCTTCATCAGCTTGGGAGAGGATGTCCCAAGTATCATTGATATTACCAGGTCCTGTATAGTCAAAAGATTCTGCAACTTTAATGATATCATGTAATGTTGTTCTTAATGTCATGGCATCAGTGGTATCAACGCCATCATAATATTCATCGACAGATGGTATGGGACACTGATCGTTGGCTGTACCTGCTGTGGGTACAGTTTGTTTGTAAGTGCTTGAATTTAATGCTCCGCCAGATCCATTAAGGCATCGTGAGTTAGATTCTGTTGCTGCATTGGCATTGCCATCTTCATTGATTTGCCCGCCTGTAGCATTAAGAACAGACAGCAAGCCATCATCGTCAGCTTGACCTGAGCTATAGACCAGGGCATCAAGAATGTCAGTTGCCGTCACGGAATCACCAACGTTGAAATTGCTGGCGTTGCTGAAGTAAATAGCAACCGCACTGGCGTCATCGTTGAGGCTATTTGTAGGAAGTGTAATATCTGGAGTAAGACTGGCATCACCTACAAGGAAATAACCACTGGCATTGGTATTATTGCCAGATAAATCCACAATATTGTAGATAGTATCATCGCTGCCTTGATAAAAAACCAGTGTAACATCATTCAAACTGGTATTGCCTGATGCACTGAATAACTCAATAAATTCAACAGAGCCAACTGCATCGACTTCATTAATTACCACACTTGGTGTTGGAGGAGGGGGTGGGGTACCCGCTTCATTTGGCGTTGGTGTGGCTTCGAAGAATGTGTTGTTTAAATCCTCTGATGTTTCGTCACTGCCATTGATGCCATTGCCGCCAGACTGAGCTTCCACGCCTTCGTTAAAATCGCCGCGTTGCCAACTGTTGCCTCCACTGTGAGATCCAGTTGAAATGACTGTTTGAGTGGCAATACTGGTGTCAGACAAATAGGTTGAGGTGTCGGTATCAGCATCTGTATCGCTGTCAATGGCTATGCCGCTTTTATCTACCGCTTCATTTTTGTCACCCCAGACAACATAATCTAAATCTTGTACAAGGTCGCTGTTGCCATCCCATGAATAGAGAATTAAAACTTCGCCACCTGACAAGCCACTGCTGTTGCCATCAACTGATCCTGTTCTTGCTTCCAATAATGGTGTGATGCCATCGGCTACGCCATCGTCAGCAATTTTATAAGTTGGATTTTGTGAATAGGTACTGATAAAATCAGCAGAACCATTCAAGGCAATGGTTTGATATTCAGCAGCAGCAATGCTTGCTCCACTAGGAAAGCGCGCATGAAAGTCGGCAAAGCCACCGCCACCGCCACCGCCTATAACGATATTATAATAAAAAACACCGTTGGGAGAGAAAGTAGCATCAGTGATATAAACATTGGTTAAATCAACTGGGTCAGTGCCGTTGTTATATATTTCAATGAATTCACCTGCAGTAGGCGTAACAGTAATTTCTGTAATAAGAAGATCACTTACGTCTGCTTGTGTTGTGAGGGTAAAAAGAAGTCCAATAAATGTGATGGTGATAAAATGCTTCATAAAAGTCCTAAAATCTGACAAGGATCGCGATTATACACCATTCACGTGACGATTTCATGTCAGAGACCTCTCAGACAAAGGTAACTGGTATTTTAGGACTGAACTCTATAAAAAAAGGCGCTGAACAATGCAGCGCCTCTTAGATTCACATTATGAGTTGTTATTTGGGTGTCAAAAATACGTTAGCCAATAGTAAGATCAGGCCAATAACTGCAAGTGCAGTACCAAAATATGGCATGACAAACATCAAAGGTACGCCAATAGCCATGGTAGCTAAACCCCACATACCCAGATCTGAAACTTTGTTTTGACTGAGTTCAGTACGTCCCAAGACTTTTGTCAATAAGTGGTCTAAACTGAATTTTCCAGCGCCATTAAAGAGTAAAGGAAGCAACATAATGATATACAGTAACGGTAATTTATAGTTGCCTGCACCGTCATTGGATATTGCATAACCTTCCCATAACTGACTTAGGCTGTCCCAACTGGCTGGCCAATGTACGGCTGCAGTTGCAACAACTGTGATGATGATTAAAGAAATGGCTGCAAAACGTGTGAATAAGCCGAACAAAATGAATATGGCGCCTAAAATTTCCCCCCATGTAGCCATGTTCCAACTGATGCTCGCATCAATTGAGTTAAATGGGAAAGGAAAAGAATCTAATCTAGAGGCAAACCAGTTGCCCTCAGCACCACCATCGTATTTCATTTTACCAGCTTCCCAAAATTCCCAGAAAATTATCAACCTTAAAAAGATCTGTGGAAGAAATGTGCCTGCCCCATTTAGTCGAGACGTCAATGCATCCCATAATTCTGTACTTTTCGCTGTTAAACTCATAATTCTACTCTCGCTAAAATAAACATATTGCAATAGACCCATAGGTTATTGATGTCATTGCAATTAATTTTGTTCAGAAACGATTTTTGTGCGTCTAATCAAATTCTGAAAAATAAAAAAACGACACCAAAATTACATTTAAGTAATATCACGGTGCCGTTTTAATGAATTGACGATTAATCAAATAATCTATCAGCTACCAGTTTTTTCTTTAATTAAATCTTTGCCTTTTTCAATGGCTTTGTCTTTAAGTTGGTCTGCATGATCATTGAGTTTATCTTTTGCTGCATCGATGGCTTGATCTTTCAGTTCATCAGTATGATCGTTGAGCTTATCTTTTGCTGTGTCGATGACTTTGCCTTTCATATCGTCAATATGGGCTTTGTCACCACATTTACCTTCGCCACATTTACTGTCGGCTTTTTTGTCACCACATTTACCTTCGCCACATTTAATTTCTGCATATTATTAGCCAAAATTTCAATATCCACAATTAATGTCGTATTTATAAAAACAAAATAATCAAAAAAAACAAAAAAAAAAAGATAAAAAAA
>CAYGTC010000108.1:0-11256 GCA_964352735.1 uncultured Alcanivoracaceae bacterium
GCATTGTTGTGCCATATAAGAACCAAATTATTATGAGAAGAAAAACAATTTTTTTAGTCTTGGTGATTTTGATCGCAGGATCACCATTTGTTCAAGCCCAAGATGGTGGTTTTAACTATGCTAATGAGCTGTCGCAGCGAGCGAGCACGCCTCAATCTCCAGAAGCTGCCGCGTTTGGACGCTATGGGGATGTTGCCGTAAATATGTATGCAGGTACGCCTAATATCCAAGTGCCTATTTATACGCATAAGGGAAGAGAGTTTGATCTCTCCATAGGGCTTACCTACGATGCCTCGGGTATTAAAGTTAATCAACTTCCAACGTCTGTTGGTCTCGGTTGGAATTTTGATGTAGGGGGGCGTATTTCTAGAGTTGTGAATGGACTTCCGGACGATTTTATTTCGGCTAATTCTGACGGTGATTATACTTCGTGGTATACAGCGTCTTTGAAAAATGACATGGTTGAATATGCAAAAAATGAATACCGTTTTGGCGAAGGATATGGAGGGTCAAAAACGTATAGTGGCCTTACTGCGCAGCAAGACGCTAAAGATTATATAGATTTTTTAGAGAAAATACATCAGCAGGAGTATGAAACGCAACCGGACATGTATATGGTGAATGCTCCAGGGCTTAGTGAAACTTTTGTCTTTGATCTTGAAACAAAAACTCCTTATGCACTTTACAATCCAAACACAATAATTACGGTAGTTTCAGGAAACCTAACAACCGCCTATAATGGAGGCGTGACAACTTTTAGGATAATTACCGATACTGGAACACAATACTTTTTTGATGCAGTAGAGCAAACAGAAAATCTAAAAGATAATGATACACAGTCTCATTATCAAAATGGTTCAAGAGTCCGTTTTATTTCTTCATGGTATTTGACCAAAATCATTTCTCCTTTAGGGAAGGATACGTATGAATTTGAGTATAGTCCATATACAGACTATCGAGATGATGCTATTGTTAATGTGATGACTGAAAAATCAACAATTATTACAGGTCTCCCTGAGGATCATACATCCCAATACAGTAGAGCTAATACATCTACTCGATTTTTTAATAGAGAAATAGTGAGTAAGATTATACACAATGATAAAGTAGTTGTAGAAGTAGATATTACCCCACAATTTGATGGTGGCCCAGATGTAGCAGTGACAGGAATTACTACCTATTCTAACGGTACGCTTACGTCTGGTTTGAATCGTATGAAGCGATTTGATTTAGAATACAGCTATTTTAAAACGGATACGAGTATTCCAATAAACACCTCACAAGAACTCAACTTACGTTTAAAACTAGACCGTGTCGTTGTAAAAGATGATCATCTTCAAGAAGTACATGATTATACGTTTGATTATATAGATCCCTATTTACTACCAAGTCTTAGTAGTTTAGGACAAGATTATTTGGGATACTATAATGGAGCTACCCAAAACAGTAGTTTAATCCCAAGCTCGTCTATAAATACTAATGCAGGAGATAATGCTAATAGAAACGTAGTTTTTTCAAATGCTAAAAAAGGACTTCTCAGTAAAATAACATATCCTACGGGTGGGCATACCATTTTTGAGTATGAACAAGCTAAACTTCGATACCCTGATGTAAATGTCGAAACTGAATATGTTGAAAAAGTAACTATAAATCATGCGCCCTCCTCTTTACCTAGTGTAGATTCAAATCAATGTAACAAAGAAGGCGTTATTTCAGGACAAAGCTATGTTTTCACACCAAATGTATTTACACAAAATTTTGAAGTGACTATTGAAGGTACTCATTACTTAGAATATACGAAATCAGGAAGCGCTAATACGTCTTTTCTATCGCCTGCGAAAACGGAAGCTATTCTTATAAAAAAACCAGATCCGCAAATAAACTACACATGGCAAGATATTCTAGGCTCAAATTGCGAATACCTTATAGACCCTTCTTATATAATCTGGGAGAATAGAGATTTAGCATCAGGAACTCACAATGATTCATTCTCATTAAATGCGGGTCATTACCAATTATTAATTCCTATTTACGACACAGGGTATTCTAAAACACTAATTATTGACGGGCCTATTCTTGTAAATAATGTGAACTATATTGAAGAGCTTAAAGCTGGTATACGTGTAAAAACAATCAAAGATTATGAAGACACCAACACTCTCGTCAAACAAAAAGAGTATACCTATACGCATACTGCTCAAATATCCAATCCAATATTTGAATATATCACCAATGAAAAACGTAATCCAGATACAGATTTCACTGATCCTAGTCCGGCTCCTGAAGATTATCAACTATTACACGTAATGGCGCAACCCATTAATGGTGATACTGAACATATTGTCAATAAATCAGTTACCGAGCATATCGTAGGTATTAATGATCCATCAAATAGTCTTTCAAAGGGCTATAGTTTTCATACACCTAACCCTTCGCAAGGGGTCTACGGTAAAGGAAATTATCAGTTACAGCTTCCTGGAGCTGGTGGATACTTTTCCTCTTCATATTATAGTAAACTTCCTAGTTTTGGCAGTATCAAAAGTGAAAGTACAACGGCTTCGCAATCATCAAGTCAATTTAGCAGTCCAAGATTACATTATCAAACTTTTGGACTCGCAGTGGCTCCAATCGGTAGGAATAGTGTTATGTATCCTACCATTCAGTCGGTTAGTGGAGGTACGAAGATTATCATGTTAGGGCCAAAGTTTGTTCCTAACAATGCAGGTGGCGCTCCTACACCTGTTGCTCCAGATGAATGTATGGGAGATGAGAACTGTAGACCTGAACTCGCTAGATTAATGCTTCATAAAACAAATATTTATGGATATCATGGAGGGGAAGTATCTCAAAGTGTAACTACGATTGATCAAGTTACTACGACTTCTAATTATACATACACGGATGGTGATACAAGATATCCAAAAACAATGACGACATCAGGGGATTCAAGTCCCGTTCAGAAAACAGTGTATACGTATCCTTTTGAAGTCTTTGAAGTTACTTCAATTGATCCTAATGATGAAGAGTGTTATACCATAATGCCAAGTGGAGAAATTATTTATATCTGTGCTTCTTCAGGAAACCCGAATGGTACCTATACAAATCCTCAACTTATAAATGCGAATATGATCAGTAGTCCTGTGATGATTCAACAATATGACGGTATGGGATCTACAGAAAAATTAACGTCAAGAGTTCTTACTTCTTATTTAGGCGTGTTGCCTCAGACTATTTTTACTTCTAGAGCAGCGGAGGAAGATTTTGAGCCTCGAATGACTTTTGAACAATACGAGAATACTAATTTAGTACAAGCACGTCAGGAAGATGGTACTCCCGTTTCTTTTATATGGGGATATGATAACCGGTATGTCGTGGCTAAAATCAGTAATATCACCTATAACAGTCTGCCTTCTCAAATAGTAGCTGATATAAAAACATATTCAGATACGGGCAATCAATCAGCACTTTTAACCAGCCTTGAAACACTTCAAAGTGATGCCGCATTAGCGAATAGTATGATGACATACTACACTTACATTCCTAATATAGGGGTAACAACGATGACTGATGAAACTGGATATCGTATGCAGTATTTCTATGATGATCTCCAACGTCTTGATCGGGTAGAAGATCAACAAGGAAATGTGCTGAGTCAAAACAAGTATAACTATAAAAACTAATATCACCCATGAAAAAGTTTATGATCATAGTGCTATTAGCACTACCAACAACCCTATTAGGGCAAACCATTACAGAGAATTATATAAAAAACACCACCTATCTTGTCCCTGTTCAAAATGGTGAACAAGTCAATGTGGAAACACTTCATAAAATAGAAGGTGTTTCTTATTATGACGGTTTAGGAAGACCTACCCAAAGTATTGCGCAACGAGCAGGGGGCGATAATCAGGATATTATCACGATTCAAGAATATGATGGATTAGGGAGAAGCCCAAAACAATATTTGCCACTTCCTATTCCAAGTGCAAGCGGCGCATATAGAACAGGTACTATCCAAAATGAAATCAATACTTATTACAGTGCAAAGTATCCTCAAGATGCAATGAGTGCAGGCGTCATTAATGCGTATAGTGAAGTGCGTTATGAAGATACTTGGGATAGTCGTCCTTTAGAACAAGGAGCACCTGGGGCTGATTGGCTCATCAACCCTACTGCAGATACTGACCATACTGTAAAAAGTGAATATAGTGCCAATACACGCTCTACGATCACTGCTGGAAACAACTTAAGTGCTGATGATGTGGCCATCTTTACGGTAGCGTATCCTAATGATGATTTAACGAATCCTACATTGATTTATGAAGGTATCTTCGAAGCTGACCTCTTGCGAAAGAGTATCGTGAAAGATGAAAATTGGACGCCTAATAGCGGAAAAGATCATACAACGGAGACGTTTACAAATGATAGAGGGCAGCTTATTTTAAAGCGAAATTACACAGATAGCATTTCTTTAGATACCTATTATGTATATGATCGTTTTAATAATCTTTCATATGTACTTTCACCAGAAGGAAGTGCAGCCATAGTAGACGGAAGTACCGTAACAATTACCTCACAAAAATTAGAACAGTGGTGTTATCAGTATATCTATGATTACCGTAACCGTCCTATTAAAAAGAGAGTGCCTGGTAAAGGTTGGGAATACATTGTCTATGACAAATTAGATCGTCCCGTGATGGTTCAAGATGCACGTATGCGTTTGAATGATCAGTGGTTATTTACAAAATATGATGTTTTTAATAGACCTGTGTACACAGGTTTATATGAGCCAAGTTTAGGAGGTGATTTAACTAGTATTCAGAATACGGTTAATGCGCAATCGCAATTGAATGAATCACGTAGTGCTTCTTCAAGTCCAAATGTTATAGGTGGAGGAAATGCATATTATTCGAATGCTGTATTTCCTACAAATGATATTACACTTCATTCGGTGAGTTATTTTGATGTCTATACGAATGAGGCATTGGCTATTTTACCTCCTTCTGTTAACAACCAAGATATTATAACAACCGTAAAAAGTTTACCAACAGAATCTAAAATACGCGTATTAGAAACTGACGATTGGATTACTACGATAACCGGCTACGATGATAAACGCCGACCTATTTTTGGAGTTACAGAAAATACGTATCTTAATACCAATGACACCTCTGCATCCTTATTAGATTTTACAGGAAAAGTATTGGAGAGTAGAATGATTCACCAAAAAACAAACCAGCCTACTATAGTAACCAGAGATTATTTTACGTATGATCATCAACAGCGTTTGCTTACTCATACTCAACAAATTGATAATGAGCCTGTGCAGCTTATCTCCAATAATACGTATGATGAAATTGGACAACTAATAACTAAAGATGTAGGAGGAGAGCTCTTTGAAAGTGGTTATACAGATATAACATCAGGGCGAATAGCCATATCAGAAGATGGGGTGATTACAAAAAATGCAGGAGGTGATTCCTATAATGCAGGATTGGCTACCGTCGGTAAAATAGAAGGAGACGGAGGACTATCCTTTATTAACCTCGTAGCGAATAAGCGATATATTATAGGACTGAATGATACTAATTTATACACAAGTTCTGTTTCTGAGATTGACTACGCATTCTTTTTTCTTTTGAATAATCCTGGTAGGTATCGAGTACGAATTATTGAAGGAGGTGTTACCAATTATATAACAGGATATATTAGCTTTGATGCTGGAGATCATTTTGCTATAGAACGAGCGGGTGATGTGCTATCATTTATTCATAATGAAGCTGTAGTTGCTACGCACACCATGACTCAAAACTTTCCTTCTTTGGTGGGAGATATGTCCATACGAGATGAAGGAACACAGATAAGCAATCTTAACTTGTATGCAACAACTATTGATAAACGTCTTCAAGAAGTGGCATATCGTTATAACATTCGTGGATGGATGACTGACATCAATGATGTAGATGCCCCAACAGTAGGGAATAAACTCTTTAATTTTAGAATTAATTATAATCAAGCGATAGAGGGAGCTTCCTCTAGTCAGGGTGTACTCCCATTGTATAACGGAAACATCTCTCAAACCTCTTGGGCAACCTTAAGTGCCGATTCAGATGCAGATAAACGGAGTTATGGATATCAGTATGACGCATTAAACCGTTTGGAAGCTGCGTATAGTTACAAAGGGTCCACATTGACACAGCTAGATACATACGGTCTTCAAGGGATTGATTATGATAAAAATGGAAATATCAACACACTTTTACGTTATGGATATACGACGAACGCCACCGAAGTGATGGATCAACTTGTTTATAATTATCTTGGGAATCAATTACAAAATGTTACTGATCTGAGTACAGATACGATCAAAAATGAAGGGTTTTATGATGGAAATGAGAGTACTACATCGATAAGCTTAGATGACTATGAATATGATGTAAATGGAAATATGATTGTAGATCGTAACAAAGGAATTAGTAATATTACGTATAATCACTTAAATTTACCAGTAGTTGTGACAGTAAACACGTCTGATGATGGACAAGGACAAGCGCAACAAGGGTCTATACAGTATGTATATGATGCCACAGGAGTTAAATTAGAGAAACAAGTGAGTCAACAATCACAATCTATTGTATTTACGCGTTATGCTGGTAGTTATATCTACGAGCTAGCAAATGGTGCAGAAGAATTACAACTATTCTCACATCCTGAGGGCTATGTAGAACCTGTAATAGACAAGGGAAATTTAACGTATGAGTATGTATTTAACTATACAGATCATCTAGGCAACGTACGACTTACGTATAAAGATAGTAATGGAGATGGAACGATAGAGCACAAGACAGAAGTCATCTCAGAAAAGCATTACTATCCATTTGGATTAAAACAAAAAGGATACAATGGCGTAGTGACTTCCAATTCTAACGACATGGCGGAGAAGTTTGCCTTTGGTGGAAAAGAATACGGAGAAGGATTAGGCCTAGATTGGTATGATATTTCTGCACGTAATTATGATCCTGCACTAGGACGATGGATGAATATCGACCCGCTTGCAGAACAAATGCGTAGACATTCTCCTTATAATTATGCGTTTGATAATCCTGTGTTATTTCTTGATGCAGATGGAATGAGCCCTATTACAACATTGTTTAAAGGGGGAACTGTAACACAGGCAGAAATACAAAACAGTGCCTTTGGTAGAGGTCAAATTTCAGGTGGAGCGCCGTCTTTAATAAATGGGGTGACAGGGGAAGTACTTGTTAATGATTTGACAAAAGTTGATGGTGATGCTGGAGGTAATAGCAGTGGTAGTTCATCATCGAGTGGTAGTTCTACGGGTAATAGTAGTGGAGCTTCTGCCGCTAAATTTAAAAAGTTTTTTAATGATACAGCTGAAAAATTAGGTAAGGAGTTAGATGATCAATCATATAAATTTAAAGATTATTACGATGACGTTACTACATTCTTAAAAAGATTTGCTGTAAATAATGGCTTAAAAGTTTATTCTAGGAAAACTCCAGGGCGTGAAGCTACTGCAACTTATGAATATGATCTAGCTATTATGACTCTAAATACAAGTTATGCAAAACCAAGATATGATAAGTCAGAAGGGGGGATTTTAGATGACAACTTTATTAGAGGATTTAGTTCTACATTTACTACGGAGGAATTTGGAAATGTTACAGTGAAATATCTTTCTGGATTAAAGATTGATGATTTTAATGAATGGAAAGGTAATATACAGACTGGTATTGATGTTGATGGTGGTGTTCCTTTAGAATTTACTTACAGAAAGAAAGTTGTTGGGTATTTGTTTTTTGAATCTATAGAGTATAGGACTTCTTTTCTTGATAGATATTATTACAATAGATTTGATAGAGTTAAAAAGGGAGATTTCACAACAAAAAAGATAAAGAAAATTAAAGGATGAAAACTAATATAATTTACACACTAAGTTTCTTTTTTATGTTTTCTTGTAAAGAAACTAAAAAAGTTGATGTTTCAACATTGATTGATCAAAGTTACTACTCTGTACAATCACCAAAATATTTGTATTGCTCTGTTTATTATCATTTTAAGAATGACTCATTATTTGTTTATAATTCAACTACAGATCAAAATTTAAGATTTGAAATAAAATATAAAAATGATTTTATTGAATTAACAAATGATTCAATAAAGAACTATAAATTAAAAACATTTCACAATACTGAAGGTGATATTATAATTAACGATATTAAAAATTATCTAAGTTTTGATCAAAAAATTAAATTAAATAAAATTTTAATAGATGATAATTTAGAGAGTAATATTTTTAACACGTTTTGGCAAAAAGAAATTAAAAAAGATTCTTATACTAAAGATTCATTATGGTTTTATTTTAATGAAAATGGTTTAGTTGATATTTATAGAAAAAATGAAAGAAATAAGAAAATAGACTTATCTATTTCTGATTATAAAATTATTGAATTGAGTGAAAAGGTGAAAATAATAGATATTAGAAACATTTCTAATGCCTTTTTAATGACTAAAAATCAAGGTGATAATATGACATTATCTACATCTGATTGTGATTCTTCGATAGAGAGTTATCAAGATTTTAAAAAAACAGTTAATAAAGAGAATGATTTTTATATCAATAAATGGATCAAGACTAACTCTGAAAATGAATTTGATTTGCCTAATATTATCTCTTTGTCTAAAGATAGTATAGATATTGATACAAATAGATATAAATATACTATTGGTCTAAACGAAGAATATATTCTGTATAACAGCGGTTATTATTATAAAGTAGATAAGTTGAATAAAGACACTCTTATTTTGAGTATTGAAAACTCTGTAAAAGAAACTGAAAAAGGAATATACATACCCGCTAACGCTCGTCGTTAGTGTTAGTGTAGTAAAAAGGTCATAGAGTATTTTATGATTATAAATAATTAAAAACCAATAATCAGAGTAAGATTTGACTATTGGTTTTTATTGTTCATTGATATAGAAAGGATAATACTATGAAATTGAAGATTCGCAATAAAACATTAAGTTCATTGAAAATAACATACTCATTATTAGTGTGTTAAATTTATTTTTGTATTATTATAAATATGTAAAAGCTAGATTACTATCCATTTGGCTTAAAACAAAGTGGTTACAATGACGTAGTGACGTCCAATTCTAACGACATGGCGGAGAAGTTTGCTTTTGGAGGAAAAGAATACGGAGAAGAACTTGGACTAGATTGGTATGATATTTCTGCTCGTAATTATGACCCTGCTTTAGGAAGATGGATGAACATTGACCCATTAGCTGATCAAATGAGAAGACATTCACCGTACAATTATGCGTTTGATAATCCTGTATTATTTCTTGATGCAGATGGGATGAGCCCTATTACAACATTGCTTACAGGGGGAACTGTAACACAGGCAGAAATACAAAATAGCGCTTTTGGTAGAGGTCAAATTTCAGGTGGTTTACCGTCTTTAATAAATGGAGAAACAGGAGAAGTACTTGTTAATGATTTAACGAAAGTTGATGGTGGTGCTGGAGGTTCATTATCGAGTGGTAGTTCAACGGGTAACAGTAGTGGAGCTTCTGCTGGCGGAGATCCTAAGAAGGATGCATACTTTAAAAATTGGTTTAAACAAGTAGCTGAAGATTTAGGAAAAGATATAGCGTCTAATATGAAACCATCAGATGCTATGGCTAAAGGACATTCTGATGGTTGGAGAAATTGGTGGGCAAATTTTCGAGATAGTATTTCAGATGCTTTTTCAGATCCAATAGGTTATGTCAAAAACATGTATACTTGGGAGGGTATAAAATCATCAGTATTAAATACACCCTATGGATTAGCGTATAGATACGGCAAACAAGGTGTAGATGATATTACTAATGTAATTGATGGCAATTACTATGGAATAGGTTTTGATCACGGAGCAAATAATGCAGAAGCTACTTTTGCCCTTACCACAGCTGCATTAACAAGAGGAGTAGGAATTTCATTTCGTTCTGTATCTAGTCTAAGTTTTAATGCTATAAAAGTAAATTCTATTGGGTATTTTGGAAATTATCTTAGATATTTTCATCCCAGTCTAGGTACTGGAGAAGGTTTAAGGATAGGCCTTTCAGTGTATAAAGGTAGACAAGTGTTTAGAGCGACATATGGTCCAAGTCGCAAAGTACATTTTTTTGATATTGATTTAGGACCAATACCAAAAATTAAAAACTAATAAATCATTTAATGATAGATATAAAAGAATATAAAGAGAAAGCTAATATTCTACAGGTAAATACGTTAGAAGTTATTAGTGATATTTTTCAAGACTACAGTATTGAAAATATTAAAACTGAATTTTCTTATATTTTAGGGTCTCATGGTGATTATGAGGATAAAGAGGTTCTAGAGATTAAAATTGAATTCGAAGTTTTTCCGTATTTTTTTGAGGCATTCTTATATTTTAATCAAATAGAATATCATATCTCTGATGATAAAGGTAAAATAAAAGCTGAATGCATCGTAGAAGATTTTTGTTCATTTGATAAAATGGTAATAAATTATAAAAATTATTTAAAAAAAGATGTGCTAAAACTAATAAGCAAAGGTAATAAGGGCTGGTAATGTCCCAAAATAGGTCATTGTTAAAGATGACAACTTAAATTATTGAAAAACAGTAGTTAGCTAAAAAGTTAATTACTGTTTTTCTTCGTTCATTGATATGTTGGTAAAAAAGAAAATCGCTAAGAGGTCTTAAAAATAAGCATTCTTTAAATCGTCATGTATCAAATTAGGTGATAGAAAAACACCAATCTCGAAAGAAAGGTGTTTAAAAGTATTTAATTATTCCAACCAAATATCTTTGGCTTTATCAAACCCGACCCATTTTTGATCCTTATCATACCCACGAGCAGACAAGCTGTAGCGAATGAGTTTTTGAAGTGGGATGTCATAGGCAAGGATAAAGCGTAATAACTCTCCATTAGCTGTAGAGAACATACCTTGGAGTTCTTCCCAAAACCATAATGAATTACGATCTGCAAAGATTTCAGCAATCCGATCATAGGAAAGGGAAGCGTAACTATTAGGTAATACTTCAAAAACTTGTCCGCTAACAATGGGGTAAATTTTTGGTATTACCGCATAATCATGAATAATACTTTCTACAACCCCATACTCTCCCCCCCCCGCTAGCGCTCGTCCAATGTCATTAAGTTAAGGAGTTATCTATTTGATATTTAGTGATTTACATTTGT
>CAYGTC010000109.1:0-11088 GCA_964352735.1 uncultured Alcanivoracaceae bacterium
CCTTACGTACGGTGTTTAAATCAGCCGATGGTGATGTTTGGCAAGAAATTATTTCGAGTGAAGATTTTCAATTTGAATTAACCTATAAAGATATACGCACCGTTGAAGATCAACAAAGTGAGTTAGCAATCAAGGCTGAAGCATTTAATCAAAGACCATTTGATTTAACTACGGGCCCATTGATCCGTGGACTGCTGGTGCAATTATCAGAACAAGAACATGTGTTGTTGGTGACGATGCACCATATCGTTTCAGATGGTTGGTCAATGGGTGTATTGGTGCGAGAGTTTAACACATTGTATGAAGCCTATCGTTCAGACAAGCCTGACCCGCTATTAGTATTGCCGATTCAATATGCTGACTATTCTGTATGGCAACGCACTGAATTGGGCGGTGATGTATTGACACAACAAAGTGCTTATTGGACAGAACACTTGTCGGGTGTACCAGAATTATTGAGTTTGCCCACAGACCGTCCGCGTCCAGCGATGCCGAGCTATCGAGGCGGTATTGTTGATGTTGAATTGGGCCATGATGTGAGCAAAAAAATACGTGCCCTGGCTTTAAGCCAAGGGATGACTGTGCATATGGTATTACATGCAGTTTGGTCGATATTATTGTCACGTTTAAGTGGTCAAGATCAGATTGTAGTGGGTACACCAGTAGCCAATCGTCAACGTCATGAAGTTGAAGGTTTAATCGGGCTCTTTGTTAATACTTTGGCCTTACGTGTCGACTTGAGTGAAGGCCTGAGTGTCAAAGAAGTCTTATCACAAGTCAAAGCGATTACATTGGGCGGTTATGCCAATCAAGATGTGCCATTTGAACAAGTGGTAGAACTGGTTCAACCAGAACGGAGTTTGCGTTATAGTCCCATATTCCAAGCGATGTTTAATTTTGCGCAAAATGATACAGATAATGATTTGAGTTTATCAGATCTTTCAGCTGATGGTGTTGCTCTTGAGTCGGATGTGGTAGCGAAGTTTGATCTGACCCTTTCACTTGTTGATACAAGAAATAACAATGATGATACTGACAATGATAATTGCATTGTGGGTAGTTTCGAATATGCCCGCGATTTATTTGATGAGGCAACAATCCAGAGATGGTCTACCTATTTTATTCATTTGGCGACTGCATTTGTTGCTGATATTGAAACCACTGTGCATGAACTGGTCATGTTACCAGAGGCCGAACACCAGCACTTGTTGGTGGATTTGAACGAGACTCAAACAGATTACCCTGATACAGCATTGATTCATGGACTGTTTGAAGATCAAGTCAAAGCCAATCCTAATGCCATTGCAGTGGTGTTTGAAGGAGAAGTTTTAAGCTATAAAGAGCTGAATCACCAATCCAATCAATTGGCCCATTATTTAATCGAGCAGGGTGTTGAACCCGATGCTTTGGTAGGCTTATGTCTTGAGCGTTCGATTGACATGGTGATTGGTTTGTTGGGTATATTAAAGGCTGGTGGGGCTTATGTACCGCTGGATCCTACTTATCCTGAGGCCAGATTAACTTATCAAATCAACGATGCTGATCTGAAGATTATAGTGACACAAGAGCCTCAGCAAGAGCTCATGACATCAGTGTCTTCTATTCAATCAATATGTTTGGATAACAAAGAGATGGGTGAGTCTTTAAAATGCTATTCCAAACACAACCCGAGTGCTAAAAAACAAGGTTTACACTCTAAACATTTGGCCTATGTTATTTACACCTCTGGCACTACAGGAAAGCCCAAAGGGGTGATGATTGAACATCAGGCATTGGTTAATCGAATTGACTGGATGCAAGACGAGTATGAGTTATTACCTTCGGATAAGGTATTACAAAAAACACCTTTCACCTTTGATGTATCGGTATGGGAATTTTTGTGGACATTAACCCATGGCAGTCAGTTGGTTGTTGCGAGACCAGGCGGGCATCAAGATCCAAACTATTTAATTGACATTATTAATGATCAAGAAATAAGCATTTTACATTTTGTACCTTCAATGCTCAACGCCATTTTACCTGCTTTGTCCCAGAATGAGTGTTTGTCTGTTCGTAAAGTATTTTGTAGTGGTGAAGCCTTATCTAAAAACGTACAAGATGAATTCTTTACAGTGACAAAAGATTGTGAATTACATAACTTATACGGCCCAACCGAAGCCGCCATTGATGTCACTTATTGGGCATGTGATGCAGATTCTGATCTTGATTTTGTGCCTATTGGCAAACCAATTCAGAACATTGGTATTTACATCGTTGACCAAGAAAATAATCTGTGCCCCAAAGGTGTGTCAGGCGAATTGTTAATCGGTGGTGTGGGTTTAGCTCGAGGCTATATAAACCTAGAAGAATTGACGTCTGAGAAATTTATTGCTAACCCGTTTTATGATGCTACTGATGACAACAGTAGCAAGCGCTTGTATAAGACTGGAGATTTGGTGCGTTGGTTGCCGGATGGGAATATCGAGTATCAAGGACGTATTGATCACCAAGTGAAACTACGTGGTTTGCGTATTGAATTGAGCGGTATAGAAACACATTTATTGACTCAAGAATCGGTAGGCAATGCTGTTATTGTTCTTGACAATACTAATGATAACGATCGATTGGTGGCCTATGTCACGATCAATGATGGTTATGAACTAGACAGTGAATCTTTACGTCTGAGCTTAGGTATGTCATTACCAGAATACATGGTGCCTGCAATCTTCATAGAGTTGGATGTTCTACCGTTAACCAGCAATGGTAAAATAGATCGTAAGGCATTGCCCAAACCTAGTGATGAACATTTGGCGCATGCCCAGTACGAAGCACCGCAAAGCGAAACAGAAGTCATTTTATCGGAGATTTGGCAGAAATTACTTAATGTTGAACAGATTGGTCGACATGATAATTTCTTTAACTTAGGAGGTCATTCTTTGCTGGCTGTTCGTTTTGTTTCGTTGGTGCAACAGCGCTTGCAACGATCATTGACCTTACAAACTTTATTTGAAAATCCCATAATAAAAGATTTATCTAAAGCTCTGGATGCAGTAAAACAAGCTGAGTTAACGCCCATTGCATTAGTCGATCGTGAACAATCATTACCACTTTCATGGGCACAACAGCGTTTGTGGTTTATCGCACAGTTAGAAGGCGGTAATGCAGCGTATCATATTCCTGGCGCTGTTAGATTACATGGTGAATTGTCACGCGAAGCGTTAGATCGTACATTTACTACTATCATTGCTCGTCATGAAGCCTTGCGTACGGTGTTTAAAGAAGTGGATGGTGATGTTTGGCAAGAAATCATTTCCCCAGAAGTTTTTAACTTCAAGTTGGAGCATAAGGATTTACGTACTATTGAAGATCAACAAGGTGAGTTATCAATTGTATCTGAAGCCTTTAATCAAAGGCCATTTAATTTAACCGTCGGTCCATTGATTCGTGGACTACTGGTACAGCTATCAGATCATGATCATGTATTGTTGGTGACAATGCACCATATTGTTTCCGATGGTTGGTCGATGGGCGTATTGGTGCGAGAGTTTAATGCTTTGTATGAAGCTTATTGTTCAGACAAACCCAATCCGCTAGCAGTATTGCCAATTCAATATGCAGACTATGCCCTATGGCAACGCACTGAGCTGGGTGGTGATGTATTGGCACAACAGAGTATTTATTGGAAAGAACATTTGGTCGATACACCAGAGTTGTTGAGTTTACCAACAGATCATAAGCGCCCAGCAATGCCGAGTTATCGTGGAGGTATTGTTGGTGTTGAATTGGATCCTGAGGTTAGCAAAAAAGTAAGAATCTTGGCTTTAAGTGAAGGAATGACTGTACACATGGTATTGCATGGGGTGTGGTCGATATTATTGTCACGTTTAAGTGGTCAAGACCAAATTGTGGTGGGTACACCAGTGGCGAATCGTCAACGCCATGAAGTTGAAGGTTTGATTGGATTCTTTGTTAATACTTTAGCCTTACGAATGGATTTGAGTGGGGACTTGAGTGTAAAAGAAGTATTGTCGCAAGTCAAAGCCACCACTTTAGGTGGTTATGCCAATCAAGATGTACCATTTGAGCAGGTAGTTGAGCAGGTACAACCAGAAAGAAGTTTACGTTATAGTCCCGTGTTTCAAGCGATGTTTAATTTTGGGCAGAATGACACACAAGATAATTTAAGTTTGTCGGATCTGTCTTCAGATGGAGTGGCTCTTGAGTCAGATGTGGTTGCGAAGTTTGATCTGACGCTTTTTCTTGTTGATACAGGAAATACCAATGAAAGTAGCATTGTTGGTAGTTTGGAGTATGCTCGTGATTTATTTGACGAAGCGACAATCCAGCGATGGTCCGCTTATTTTAGTCGTTTGGTGACAAGTTTTGTTACAGACATTGAAGCACCTGTGCATGAGTTGACTATGTTACCTGATGCTGAAAGCCAGCACTTATTGGTGGATTTAAACCAAACCCAAGCTGATTACCCTGATACTGCATTGATTCATGGTTTGTTTGAAGAGCAGGTGAAAGCCAAGCCTAATGCCATTGCCGTGGTGTTTGGTGAGCAAAGCTTGAGTTACAAAGCGTTGAATCACAAATCCAATCAATTGGCCCATTATTTAATCGAGCAGGGCGTTAAACCAGATACCTTGGTGGGTTTGTGTCTTGATCGTTCACTTGAAATGGTGATTGGCTTATTAGCAGTATTAAAATCAGGTGGTGCCTATGTGCCATTGGATCCAAGCCATCCTGAAGCGCGCTTGACATATCAAATCACAGATGCTGATTTAAAGATTGTTATCACAAAAGAATCGTTACAGGGTTTATTGAAAGCAACAGATGCCATTCAGACAATATGTTTGGATAACAATGAGATGCAAACATGTTTGCAAGTTTATTCTAAACGCAATGTCAGCGCCAAGAAACAAGATTTGCATGCACAAAATCTGGCTTATGTCATTTACACCTCAGGCACGACTGGAAATCCAAAAGGTGTGGAAATTGTGCACAGCGGTGTGGTGAATTACCTCACCCATGCAGTGAATGAATATTTCGATGGGGCTTCAGGATCGGTTGTCAGTACCACTTTAAGCTTTGATGCCACTGTCACCAGTTTATTGACGCCATTAACAGCTGGTTGTTATATACACCTTTTATGTACTGGCCATTTTGAAGATGAATTGAATGGGCTGAGTGATTTATTGCATCACAGTGCCGATGCTTTGGTTTTCAAAGTGACGCCGGCACACTTACAGGCTTTGGCTGCTGGTTTTCAGACGTCAGAATTAATCAGTAAATTACCACACCATTTTGTCATTGGTGGTGAGCAATTGTATAAAGAACCGATGGCAAAGTGGCGATCTACCTGGCTACCCAATGCCATTTATACCAATGAATATGGCCCGACTGAAACAGTAGTGGGTTGTAGTGTGTACCGCTTGAACGATGAAGCCATTATTGATGACGCTTCTGAAAGACAGGTGCCCATTGGTCGCGCAATCATGAATACTCAGCTTTATGTTTTGGATAAAAACTTGCAGGTTTGTCCGCAAGGTGTGGCTGGTGAATTATTCATTGGCGGTGCGGGCTTGGCTCGAGGTTATTTGAATCGAACAGAATTAAGTGCTGAAAAATTCATTGAAAACCCCTTTCATGATGCCGATGATTGTAATAGCAGTAATAACAGCAAGCGCCTGTATAGAACCGGAGATTTGGTGCATTGGTTGGCGGATGACAATTTGGAGTTTTTAGGTCGTGTTGATCACCAAGTCAAGTTGCGTGGTTTCCGCATTGAACTGGGCGAGATAGAAGCTCAATTATTGAGTCAAGAATCAGTACAAGATGCTGTAGTATTGCTAGATGAAACCGATCAAGGTCGCTTGGTCGCTTATGTTACTGCTAGTGTTGGTTATGAATTGGACAGTGATTCGTTACGCTCAATCCTCAGTATTTCATTGCCAGAATACATGGTACCTGCAATCTACATTGAACTGGAGACACTGCCTTTAACCAGTAATGGCAAAGTGGATCGCAAAGCATTGCCCAAACCTGACACAGAACATTTATCACATGCTGAATATGTAGCTCCACAAAGTAGCATTGAAGTTACATTGGCGGAAATTTGGCAGGACTTACTTCATGTTGAACAAATCAGTCGCCATGACAACTTTTTCAAGTTAGGTGGACACTCATTACTCATCATTCGTTTAATGGCTGAATTACAAGCCAAAGAATTAACGATGAATGTACGTATGGTATTTGATTACCCTGTTTTAAAAGATTTGGCCAATGAGTTAAGCCAATCCAATGAAGACAGTTTTCAGGCTCCTGCTAATTTGATTACCTCTGATTGTACTCATTTAACACCAGAACTCTTACCCTTGGTGAGCTTGAAACAATCACATATTGACTTGTTGGTTGAACAAATACCAGGTGGTGTTGAAAATATTCAAGACATCTATCCGTTGGGCCCTTTACAGGAAGGGATTTTGTTTCACCATATGATGAGTTCTCCAGAATCAGGTGATACTTATATCATGCCAAGTTCTCTGTCATTGAGTAACCAACAACAAGCAGATCGATTTATTCAAGCATTGAATTGTGTGATTGCTCGTCATGATGTTTTGCGTACTGCCATTTTTTGGGATGATTTACCACAACCAGTACAAGTGGTATTGCGTGAGAGTCCCATTGTTGTGAATGAATTGGTTTTGGATCCATCACAAGATGCCATAATGCAATTGAGTGCACATATGGCCCCTGGGCAATTATGGATGGACTTAAGACAGTCACCATTGTTGCGTTTGGAAATGGCCACAGATCCTCATTCAGAACAAGTGTTTATTATCATCTCACAACACCACATCATCAATGACCATATTGGTCTTGAGATCCTAGTTAATGAGGTAGAGGCTTATCTTGCGATAGATAAAGGTGAGGAAAATTCAATAGATTTACCAGTTGAAATACCTTACCGTGAGTTTATTGCACATACTTTGGTGCTTGCTGAAAGTGGTGCATCACAAGCCTACTTTGAATCACGTCTAAGTGATATAAACGAGCCAACGATTCCCTTTGGAGTGCATGATACACAGGTTGATGCTGCTCGAGTCGAAGAATTTGACTATGCATTTGATGATGATTTTTGTCGCAATCTACTTCAGATGTGTGCTCGTTTAGACGTCAGTATCGCCAGTGTTTTTCATTTAGCCTGGGGTATGGTCATTGGACGTTGTAGTGGTAGTGAGGATGTGTTATTTGGTACAGTTTTATCTGGTCGATTACAAGGTTCTCAAGGCGCAGCTCGCAGTGTGGGTTTGTTTATCAATACACTGCCAGTTCGTTTGTCACTCAGTGGAGAAATAGAAGGCGCGTTGAAACAAACACACCATGAATTATTGAGTTTGTTGGAACATGAACAATCATCATTGTCGATGGTACGTAATTGTAGTGGTTTATCCAGTGATGCACCATTGTTTACCAGCTTACTCAACTATAGGCGTAATGAATCTGATCATGATGTACAGCCCCTCCAAAATTCAGAGACAGTCGAGTTAGTAGAGGTTACTGATATTACTGGAATAGAAGTTTATGAGCGGACTAATTATCCATTGGCCTTGAATGTTAATGATTTGGATGGTAAGCATTTTAGCCTGAATTTACAGGCCATTGATGAAATAGATGGAGAACGTTTGATTGGTTATGTGAAAACGGTTATGGAAAAATTGGTTGCCAAGGGCTCAGTACCAGACACAAATGCGCAATTAACAGATTTAACCATTTTATCAGAGATCGAGCGTCAACACTTATTGGTTGATTTAAACCAACCTGAAGTAGATTATCCAGATACAGCACTGATTCAAGATTTGTTTGAAGAACAAGTTAAGGCCAATCCTGCTGCAATTGCTGTGGTGTTTGGTGAGGAAAATATAACTTACAAAGCGTTGAATCAACGTGCCAATCAATTGGCCCATTATTTAATCGAACAGGGCGTTAAACCCGATACTTTAGTGGGTTTGTGTCTTGATCGTTCGATTGATATGATCATTGGTTTGTTGGGGATATTAAAAGCTGGCGGCGCCTATGTGCCATTAGACTCAACTTATCCTGAGGCCAGATTGGCTTATCTGATCAGTGATGCTGATCTGAATATCATCGTCACACAAGAGTCATTGCAAGCGTTGGTAAAATCAGCGAAGTCGATTGAAGCGGTAAGTTTGGATAATGAGGAAATGCTTGAATGCTTGCAAAGTTATTCTAAGCGCAATCCTGCTTCTAAAGAGCAAAATTTAAATGCTCAAAACTTGGCTTATGTGATTTACACCTCCGGCACTACTGGCAATCCTAAAGGCGTATTGATTGAACATCACAATGTGACGTCACTGGTGATTAACAATAATTATGTCAGCTTTTCTGATGAAACCGTCATGTTGTTCCACTCATCGGTCTCCTTTGATGCGGCCACCTTTGAAATCTGGGGTGCTTTATTAAATGGCGGTCGTTTGGTTGTACAAGATAACAGCATGATTGAAATGTCGGGTCTTGGTGATTTCTTGTCCGGGCATCGTATCAATACCGCGTGGATGACAGCGAGGTTGTTTGATCAGTTTGTGGCAAATTACCAAAAACCATTGACAGATATGCGTTATTTATTAGCTGGTGGTGAACAAGTGAACGCTGAGATGTTCACTCAGATGAAACGTCTGAATCCTCAGTTGAATTTGGGTAATGGTTATGGCCCGACTGAGAATACAACGTTCAGTTGTACCTATCAAATGCCGGATGTTTCAGATGATACAATGACTAACATACCCATCGGTAAGCCTCTGGTCAATCGAGGGGCTTATATATTAGATAAAAATCTTAAGTTATGTCCGCAAGGCGTTGTTGGAGAATTACACGTCAGTGGTGCAGGTTTGGCACGAGGTTATTTGAACCAGCCAGAATTGACAGCAGAGAAATTCATTACTAATCCCTTTTATGAAATGAATGATGAGACAGATGGCAACAATACTAGCAGCAAGCGTTTATATAAAACAGGTGATTTGGTGCGTTGGTTGCCCAATGGCTATATAGAATATGTCGGTCGTGTCGATCATCAAATTAAATTACGTGGCTTCCGCATTGAATTGGGGGAGATAGAATCACAATTACAAAATCAACAATCGATACGCGATGCAGTGGTGATACTTGATGATGAGCGATTGGTAGCTTACATTACAGCCAGTGAAATTTTTAAGCTAGATAATCAATCATTGCGCCAAGATCTGAGTGAAACATTGCCAGAATATATGGTGCCTTCAGTCTATGTTGAACTTGAAAACATACCGTTAACCAGCAATGGTAAAGTGGATCGCAAAGCACTGCCGAAGCCAAGTGATGAGCATTTGGCACAAGCCCAGTATGAAGCTCCACAAACGGGAACAGAAGTGATATTGGCTGATATTTGGCAGGGTTTGCTGAATGTTGAACGCATTAGTCGTCATGATAACTTCTTTAACTTGGGTGGACATTCTTTATTGGCCGTTCGCCTTGTTTCTTTGGTGCAACAACGCATGCAACGTTCATTGAGCTTACAAACCTTGTTTGCTCAGCCAGTACTCAAAGATTTGTCTACAGTTTTGGATGAAGCGCAACAAGCAGATTTGATACCGATTACTTTGGCAGATCGTACCCAACGTATGCCCTTGTCATGGGCGCAACAGCGTTTGTGGTTTATCGCACAGTTAGCCGGTGGTAATGCGGCGTATCATATTCCGGGCGCTGTAGAATTACAGGGTAATTTATCTCGCGATGCCTTAGAGATGGCCTTCGGTACCATTGTTGCTCGTCATGAGGCTTTGCGCACGGTATTTAAGGAAATCGATGGTGATGTGTGGCAAGAAATCATTTCCAGTGAAGGTTTCAACTTTGAGTTGGCCTATAAAGATTTACGCACAGTTGAAGATCAACAAGGAGAGTTGGCACTTAAAGCTGATGCTTTCAATCAGATGCCATTTGATTTAACCACTGGTCCATTAATCCGTGGCCTTTTATTACAGTTATCGGAGCAAGAGCATGTGTTGTTGGTGACGATGCATCATATTGTTTCAGATGGTTGGTCGATGGGTGTATTGGTGCAAGAGTTTAATACCTTGTATGAAGCCTATCGATTAAATAAAACCAATCCTTTACCGCCATTGCCAGTTCAATATGCAGATTATTCGGTGTGGCAACGCACTGAACTCAATGGTGAAGTATTGTCACAACAGGGTGTTTATTGGACAGAACATTTGACTGGTGCCCCAGAATTATTGAGTTTACCTACAGATTATCCTCGCCCAGCGGTGCCGAGTTATCAAGGTGGTGTTATTGGGGTTGAATTGGATGTTGATGTCAGTAAACAAATAAGAGCCTTGGCTTTAAGTCAGGGCATGACTGTGCATATGGTATTGCATGCGGTGTGGTCGGTCTTGTTGTCACGTTTAAGTGGTCAGAATCAGATTGTGGTCGGTACACCTGTTGCCAATCGTCAACGCCATGAAGTCGAAGGTTTGATAGGGTTCTTTGTGAATACCTTGGCCTTACGCATGGATTTGAGCGAAGACATGAGTGTTAAACAAGCGCTGTCACAAGTCAAAGCCATCACTTTGGGCGGTTATGCCAACCAAGATGTGCCATTTGAACAAGTGGTTGAACTTGTGCAGCCAGAGCGGAGTATGAGCTATAGTCCGATTTTTCAAACGGTGTTCAATTTTACGCAGGATAATTCGGATGACAATTTAAGTTTATCAGGTGTTTCTGTGGGTGGTGTCGATCTTGGTTCGCATGCTGTAGAGAAGTTTGATTTAACGTTGTCTCTTTTTGATAGTAAAAACAAGAGTGACGAGTCAAACAATGACAATGGCATTGTAGGTAGCTTGACGTATGCCCGTGATTTATTTGCTGAGGCGACCATCCAAAACTGGTCTGCTTATTTTAGCCAATTAGTTACCTCGTTTATTGCTGACCTTGAGGCGTCTGTACACGAGCTGGTAATATTGCCTGAAGCTGAAAGTCAGTACTTGTTGGCAAATTTAAACAAGGTTCAATCGAGCTACCCTGAGAAGTCTTTGATTCATGGTATGTTTG
>CAYGTC010000110.1:0-10814 GCA_964352735.1 uncultured Alcanivoracaceae bacterium
TTTTGCCAATGAGTAACTTATTTTTTTAACTATTCACTAAATGCACCACGGGTATCTATATTATTATTTTTATTCTTTTATCAGCATCGGTTGTATGGTATTTCCTGAATAAAGGATCACAATCTTCACAACCTGTCATGAATATCAAAAATACGGCTTTCAGTAAAAAGAATAGGTCTGTAATTTTAATCACAGTCGATACGACCAGACCGGATAGGCTGGAGCCCTATGGTGCAACTGATGTGGCCACTCCAGCATTACAAAACTTAGCCAACAGGGGCGTGGTTTTTGAAAATGCTTGGGCAGTCGCCCCCATTACATTAGTGGCCCATTCCAGTATTCTTTCTGGTATGTATCCGTTTGAACACGGTGTCAGAAATAATGGCACTCAGTATGTTGCAGATTCTGTTACCACTTTGGCAGAACAATTGAAAAAGCAGGGTTATCAGACTTCAGCTTTTGTATCCGCTGCGGTCTTGGATCACCGTTATGGCCTTAATCAGGGTTTTGATGTCTATGATGATGACTTGTCCGAACGTCGTAATTTGAGTCCCAGAATGGTCGCAGATAGAACTGCAGAAAGCACTGTGGCAGCGACCAGTGCATGGTTAGATGGGCTGGGTAAAGATAAATCTTTTTTCACGTGGGTGCATTTCTACGACCCTCATGCCAATTACTCGCCACCACCACCATTTAGGGATGATTACAGGGACCGTATGTATGACGGAGAAATTGCCTACATGGATCACCAAATAGGTAAGCTCTTGGCTCATCCTCGTTTAATGGGCGCTGGTTCCGAGGGGCCTGTGGTAATGGTTATTGGAGATCATGGTGAAAGTTTGGGTGAGCATGGTGAAAGAACCCATGCATTGTTGGCCTATGATTCAACGTTACATGTGCCTTTTATCATACATATACCAGATGGCCCAGCAGGTGTTCGGGTCAAGGAGTCGGTCGGGCAGGTAGATGTCATGCCAACGGTATTGTCATTACTTGATATTGATGACCAAGAACTTGCCAGTGCCATGTCTGGTCGTGATATCTCTAATTTGATTAATGGAAGAAATTCCGAGCCCAATAGAAATTATTATTCTGAAACCTATTTACCATTTTATACATACGGATGGGAAAAATTGAAAGTACTACGTCGTGGTCGATGGAAGATGATTGATGCGCCACAATCAGAGTTGTATGATTTGGTCCGTGATCCCCGCGAATTGACAGACATGTATGAGCAGCACAGTGATACTTCTCATGATTTAAAACGCGATTTGGACGAGTGGTTGTCTCAATACAATGATGATGCTGAGGCGAGTTTGAATCTCGATAATGAAGAATTGGCCAAATTACGTAGCCTTGGTTATTTGTCAGTTGGCAGTGGTCGAGTGGCAGATCGTGAAAATCGCCCCAATCCCATGGTTATGATTGAACAACACGTTGGTTTAGAGCGCGCCCGAATGTTATTGGCCGATCGTTTTTATCAACAGGCAGTCATTCAACTTCAAAATGTTTTGCGCAGAGATCCACAAAACCTTGCCGCGTTAATTGATTTGGTAAGATCTCATGAAGGGTTAGGACAAATTGATCAAGCCATTGAGCATGCGAAACATGCACTGGAACTTGATCCTGAATATGTCCAAACTTATCTGACTTTAGCTCGGTTGGAGTCTCAAAAAGGTGATCTTGATCAAGCCATTGAATTGGTAGATTTGGCCATCGACCTGGATCCAAAAACCCCAGATGTGCGTATTGTTAAAGCCTCATTTTTGAATAGACAAACTAAGTTTCAACAAGCCAATACGGTGTTAAAAGAGGCGTTGTCCATTAGCCCTGAAAACCCTCGGCTTAATGCGGTTTATGCACATCTGGTAGAAGCCAGAGGCGGTGATGTAGAAGCGGCCGAAAAGCGCTTGCGCTCTGCTTTAGAAAAAGACCCGTTTCTGGATCAGGGATGGCGGTTTCTAGGGCGATTATTAGAAAGGACGCAAAGACTGGGTGAAGCAGAGAAAAGTTATAAAAATGGTTTAAAAAGCCGGCCTGATGATGCCGAATTACATGGTGCCTTGGGTCATTTGATGGCAAGAATGGGGCGTCATATTGATGCGGAAATGCAATTGCGAGAAGCCATACGCTTGAGTTCGACTCCAAGTTCTGAACTGTATGTCAGTTTGGGCAGTATTTTAGCTGAGCAGGGTCGAATGGATGAAGCCAAACGTCAATATGAGAAAGTCATTGAAATTGATCCCAGTCATCCTGGTGCCAGAAACAATGCTGCCATCGCATTGTATCGATCGGGAAAAGTTGAACAAGCCAAGCAAGCTTTGCAAGCTGTGATTAACGATTTTCCAAAACAAGCCGATGCTCACAATAATTTGGCGGCCATCGCAGTTGATCAGGAAGATTGGAATGCTGCAATCGTTCACAGTAAAAAGACTCTGGAGTTGTCGCCCAATCTGGTTGAAGCGTGGAACAACCTTGCAATAGCTGAAGAGGGCAACGGTGAATTTGAACCTGCTAAGAACAGTTATGCTAAAGCCCTAGAGTTAGACAGCGAGTATTGGCCAGCCTATTTTAATTTGGGTTTGTTATTGATTAAAATGGATCAAAGAACACAAGCAATACAACAATTTGATGCTGTACTTGCTCGAATTCCTAACCATGCTGAAACGCATTTAGAGTTGGGAACATTGTATGCTCAAGAGTCCGATACAAAAAAACTGGCTAAAAATCACTGGAATGCTTTTTTGAAACATGCATCCAACCATCCAAAAAGAAGAGAAATTCGCAAACGTTTAGAACGGTTGTAAAATATAGGAAATGCCAATAAAACCATGATAAATATGATGTACAAAAACTTACAGTAATTGATGTTCTTGATCCAATATGTTCATGAAATGATACATCATCAAAAATGTTGGTGAAGAACCCTAATATTTGTCTATAAATATATGATTTAGGTTGCTTAAAGTCTTTGTGTTCAGTTATTATTTAACGCTATATTTTTTATTTTTTGAAAAAATATTTACATATTTTACTGGCTTAAGGGAGCAAATTGTAAAACATGTCTCAAAAATCATAGTTTTATTGGCTGTGTTGACTGTGGTTAATACATCAATAGTCCAAGCATCTCATATTTCTGGAATCAGAATTACACAGACTGGTAATACCGGTTTGATGGTCAATGTAGACGTGACGGCTTTTTATTCAACCGGCAGTACTGAATCAACTGCAAATCTTGGTACCTACTACAATCAGGTGCCAGCAATAGATTGGGGCGATGGGGAGACTGTTCCGCGTTATGGATATGGCGCATCTACTGGAATCCCTCTGGTGGCTACCTCAACAGTTGTTAACGGTATCCCTGCGAGGGCTTATCGAGGCAGTTTTTCACATACTTATGGATCAGCAGGTAATTACACCATCGCAGCCAATACTGGTTGTTGCCCTCAGACCACACCAACTTACACGTTGGTCAGTGGAACCTTACTTGAAACCACAGTGATGACTACAGGTCCTTTTGGTCCAACCACTTTCAACACCTCTTTTGTGCAAAACACATTGAGCGTTGGTGCTGTTGCTCCTGTTTTTTCTAAAGTTTTTGCACCAGATAATACCGCTGTTGGTGCTCCAAGCACTTTGACTTTTACCATAGACAATACTGCCAGTTCACTGGCTGATAACAATTTGGATTTTACTGATAACTTACCTGCCGGACTGGTCATAGCAACGCCAGCAAATGTCGTTAATACTTGTACAGGTGGGACGATCACGGCTACCCCTGATACGGCAGATATCAGTTATACTGGTGGTGAAGTTGCTGCAGGCGCCTCATGTACTCTCAGTGTTGATACCGTTGCAGTAGTACCAGGTAACTATGATAATGTCAGTGGGGAATTGACTTCTGGTTTTGGAAACAGTGGAACCGCATCCGATACTTTGACCGTGACAGCAGTGACACCCGGCATTGCTAAAACATTCTCTCCATTGAATACAGGTGTAGGTTCGCCAAGTACTTTAACCTTGATTATTAACAATACCGCAAATTTGGCACCGGCAACAGCTCTGGATATAACAGATAACTTCCCTGCCAACATGATGATTGCTGCACCGGCTAATGTCGTCAACACCTGCACTGGTGGGACATTGACAGCAACAGAAGGATCTGCCAACTTAAATTATACTGGAGGAAGCGTTGCGGCATCCAGCTCATGTCAAATAAGCGTTGATGTGGTTGTGAATATTCCAGGTTCTTATTTAAATATGACTGAGGATTTGACATCCAGTTTAGGTAACAGCGGCAATGCTGGCGACACGCTGACTGTGTCTGCTATGGCGCCAGGTTTTAACAAAGCCTTTATGCCTGCAAGTGTTGGTGTTGGGGCATCAAGCAGTTTGGTCTTTACCATAGACAATTCTGCCAATATGGCTGATGCTTCATCATTAGATTTTACTGATAATTTGCCTGCCGGGTTGCTGGTTGCAATGCCTGCTAATGCGACAAATAATTGTATGGGAGGAACATTAACAGCTGTAGAAGGTACTTCTGTCATTTCCTATACTGGTGGTACTGTAGGCGCTTTGAGCAGTTGTACTATCAGCGTTGATACTTCGGCAAATAGAACTGGTTCTTATGCAAATGTTTCTGGTGATTTGACTTCAATTTTTGGTAACAGTGGTAATGCAACTGATACATTGGATGTGTCTGCTTCACCATTATTATTCAGTAAGGCATTTGCCTCTGAGACTGTAGATATAAACACTGCAGTTACGCTGACATTCAGCATTGACAATAGTGCCAATATGGCTGATGCAAACTCTTTGGCGTTCACCGATAATTTACCTGCCGGTATGACTGTTGCAAATCCAGCAAACGTAACAAATAATTGTGCAGGAGGTACTTTAAGTGCAAACAGTGGAGCAAATTCGATCAATTATTCTGGAGGGGCTGTTGCTGCTAATGGTTCTTGTATGATAGCAGTTGATGTGATTGTTGATGCTTTGGGTGTTTATGATAATACCTCAAGTGCACTGTCCTCGAACTTTGGTGACAGCGGAGTGGCCAATGACACAATAACAGCGGTTCAGCCCCCTGGGTTTACTAAGCTATTCACTCCTGACATGGTGGCGGTTAATGAAGTCAGCACCTTAACATTTACCATTGACAATACTGCGAATGCAGTCGATGCCATGACCGTTGATTTTGTTGATAATTTGCCAACAGGTCTGATTGTAGCTACGCCGCCTAATGCAAACAATAGTTGCTCTGGTGGTGCTGTTGGTGCCACAGATGGGGCTTCAGTAGTTAGTTTTACAGGCGGTATAGTTACAGCAGGTGTAATGTGTACAATCAGTGTTGATGTCATAGCTACTACCAGCGGTATTTTTGATAACCTATCAGGGGAATTGACTTCATCTTTGTGCAATAGTGGTACTGCTGCAGCGACATTGACTGTTGCTTCGGCACCCTTGTTTTCAAAAGCCTTTTCACCAGATAGTTTATTGGATAACTTTATTACAACGTTGACTTTCACCATTGACAATAGTGGCAATGGCATAGAAGCATCAGACTTGAATTTTGTAGATAACATGCCTGACGGCATGATTGTTGCTGAAGAGCCCAACGTGACAAATAATTGTAACGGCGGTACATTAGTTGCTGATGTAGGATCTGGAACAATCAGCTACACAGGTGGACTTGTTACAGCAGCCAGTGTTTGTACCATCAGTGTTGATGTCATGGTAACAGGTGAAGGTGATTTCAATAATGTTGCTGGACCGCTTGGATCATCTCTGGGCTCTAGTGGTGCGGCCAGTGCAAGTGATAATTTAATGGTTATGATTACACGAATCATTCCATCATTATCTGTGATTGGTTTGATCGTAATGACAATGTTGTTTATGTTGGTCTATTATAGGCGTAGAAAATTAGAGGGCTGATACTGAATGAAGAAACTTGATGTTTCTGCAATAATAACAAAACCATGTCAATACTTCCTATTGATGTGGTTTTTATGTTATTCGACGGGCGTTTTATCACAACCTAACTTTATCAATGAGGCCTCACAAAGAGGAATATTAGACTGCACACAGGGGCAAGAAGGTTTCGGTGTGGGCGCCGCCGCGGCTGATTATGACAATGACGGTTTTGTAGATATATATTTACCAATGCCAAATAATGCATCGGATAGAATTTACCGCAATATGGGCAATGGTACTTTTGTGGATGTCGCCAAACAGCTTGGTCTGGTATTAAATGAGAGAAGTCGTTCCGGCTTGTGGTTTGACTACAATGGCGATCAACGATTGGATTTACTTGTGATTACCGATTGCTTTCGTGAAGATTGTAACGATTTCAGTACATTATTACATCTATATGAACAAAACCCTGATGGCCAATTTACTGAGGTTACCCAATCATCAGGTTTGACTCAAAAACCCATCAGTCGAATGATGCACCGTTCAGGAGTGGCAGCAGGAGATCTCAATGGTAATGGATTTTTGGATCTGGTCACAGGCTTTTGGGAAGGGGCATTTTATTTATATCTTAACCAAGGTGATGGGACTTTTATTGATGCATCCGTCAGTAGTGGTTTGGGTGATGCGGATGTTATGCGTGGCCATTGGCAACCTATGATTCAAGATTTTAATGGTGATGGACGTGTGGATATTTATGTGACGGTAGATTTCGGGCCCAATAAATTATGGATCAATGATCGAACTGTTAATGGGATACCTCAATTAATCGATGTCAGTATGCCATCATTTTGTGACAATGATATGAATGATATGGGCGTAGCCATGGGCGATTTTGATGAAGATGGAGATCCTGATATTTATGCCACCAATATTTTCCGTGACGACCGTTATAATGTTTTGTTGCGTAATGATACGCTTTCGCAACAAGCCTCATGTACCGAAGTTTCAGCAGTCGCAGTTGTAAGAGATGGCGGATGGGGGTGGGGAACCACGTTTTTGGATGTCAATAATGACACCTATTTGGATTTGGCTGAAACCAACGGTTGGCAACTCAATGGGTGGGAACAACCCGCAAGATTGTTCATGAATCAACCGGATAATGTCGGGGTGTTTTTAGAGAAGGGTGCGGAAGCAGGCATGACATCGACACATTGGGCCAGTGCATTGCTGTCATTTGATATAGATCGAGATGGAGATCTGGATTTGATTGAGTCAGTTTCAGATGCTTGTTTCAGGAATCGCCCGGTAAATGTACCCTTATCCATTTATACTAATCAATTAGAACAAACATCCGAACCTCATCATTACTTGTTGATTAAGCCTCGAATTGATGGTTTCAATGCCAGAGCCATTGGCGCAAAGATCGAAGTGAAATTCAAGGGTAGAACACTGACTCGATGGATTACAGCGGGCACCAGCTTTCTAGGGCAGGAGCCAGCCGAGGCTTTTTTTGGACTGGCAGATGTTAAGCAAGTAGACAGTGTAACAGTGACTTGGCCTGATGGTGAAGTCTCTGTTGTCAAAGGTGTTGCTGTTGACCAGGAATTAATCATTACATACATACCACGTATATTCATTAATGGTTTTGAGGCTCCATGAACTACCGGAAAAAAAACATTAAAGGCCAAGATTTTTGGTTGATAATGTGTTGTATTTTATTGGTAAGTACACTACTGAGTTCATGTTCTGATCCTTATGCCGATTTGCCAGAAAAAAGGCTGATGGTACTTGGTGTGGATGGTATGGATTATCGCATGACTACAAAATTGATGGCAGAGGGGAAAATGCCCAATTTTAGTCGCTTGAGCGAACAAGGTTATTTTCATTCTTTGGAAACATCTGTGCCTCCGTTATCGCCTGTTGCATGGTCTGATTTTATGACAGGTCTGGATTCAGGAGGACATGGGATATTCGATTTTCTGCACAGAAATACCGACTCAATGACACCAGAGTTTTCCATGAGTAAAACGATTCCTCCAGAAGATTACTGGTCGATTGGTTCTTGGCAGATTCCCACAGACAGTGGTCAACTGATCAACTTAAGGAAAGGACAGGTTTTTTGGAAAGATCTTCAAGATAAAGGCGTATCCTCAACCATTATGCGAATGCCCGCCAACTATCCACCAGTGGCAATTGCCGACAGAGAGCTATCAGGTATGGGAACTCCTGACATTCATGGAGGGTATGGTCAATTCACTTTCATTACTTCAAAATTTGGTGCGGCAAGAAAACAGTTGGAAGGGGGATTGATTCAGGAAGTTTGGCCTGAAAATGGTGTCATAGAGGCACAATTAGTGGGGCCATTGAATCCGTTAAAAAATCCTGAGCTCAAATCTGAATTGATTGTGCCAATAACAATCAGTCCTCAAAAAGGTGGTCGTGTAATCACCATAAAATTGGGCGATGAAAGTACTGAGTTATCCGTTGGACAATGGTCTGATTGGGTTCCAGTAGAGTTTGAAATGATGTCTTTCTTTGCGGATTTGCACGGCATGGTTCGCTTTTATTTGCGTTCGACAGCACCACATTTGGAAATCTACGTATCACCGATCAATTTCGATCCGTTGCATGCCGACACACTATTGTCCAACCCCTCGGATTTTGTAGAAGAACTGGCAGAACAAACTGGGCGTTTCTATACTCAAGGCATGCCTGAGGACACCAAGGCATTTGAAGCAGGTGTCTTCAATCATGAAGAATTTTTTCAACAAGCCATGCTGGCAGCCAAAGACATCATGGCTCAGCTTGATGTGGTTGCTGATGATTTTCTTAAACAAAGGCGAGGATTTTTGTTCTATTATCTGGGTCATTTGGATCAAATCAGTCACATGACTTGGAAGTCGACAGACCCAGAACATCCTTTTTATGACCCCGAAACTGATCCCTACTGGGCAAAAAAAATTGAAGACTTGTACATTGACATTGATAAACTGGTGGGTGAGTTGTCAGTACGTTTTAAAGACAAAGCCGATCTTATTGTCATGTCAGATCACGGCTTTGCCCCTTGGCGCAGAGAGTTTGACCTCAATGCTTGGTTGTTATCAGAAGGCTATCTGGTTTTGAACAATGGTCATAACAGCAGTAAAGAAGTTTTTCAACAGGTTAACTGGAATCGTACTCGTGCCTATGCCATTGGTTTTAATGGCTTGTATTTGAATATAAGTGGACGTGAGAAAAACGGTACCGTTTTGAAATCAGAAAAAACTGATTTATTGAATGAAATTAAACAGAAACTACTGAATGTAAAAGACCCAAAGAATGGGAAACAGGCAATAACAAAAGTATATTTGAGTGATCAATATTATCAATCCCAACAAGAACATGCGCCTGATTTGGTTGTGGGTTATGCCTATGGGACAAGATCTTCTTCAGAATCTGCTTTGGGTACAGTAGGCACTGTTGATCAAATACTCAAGGACCACTCTCAACAATGGAGTGGAGATCATTCGATGGATCATGAAACAGTACCAGGTGTTTTATTGTCTACTGAGAAAATTGAAAACAAGGATTATAATTTACGTGATTTACCAAAATTAATCATTTCATATTTTGATGATGACATGAAAACTGAATAGTAAGATACCATGAAGCTTAAGTACTCAATCATTCTATTCATCTTGTGTTACAGTGCTTTTATCAACTCGGTTTCAGCAGAGATTATTTTTGTTGATGTATCAAAACAGGCTGGCTTGGATGCTGAAACTTATGCCTCTTCAGGCAGTCATGGGCTTGGTATTAACTGGGTTGATGTCAATAATGATGGTTGGGATGATCTTTTTCTGGTCGGTGGGCGAGCCACTATTCCGCCAAAACTGTTCTTAAACAACATGGATGGCACTTTTAGTGCCGCTCATCATTTGTTGCCCAAGTTAGTTGAAGTTGAAATGTCTGGTTCAAGATTTGCGGATTATGACAGAGATGGTGATAAAGACATCTTTATCTACACCGACAATCCGGTATTTAGAGTCTTAATGAACAACCCGCCTGATGGCCCCGTGAATTTACTGTTAAAAAACCAGCTCATCGAAACAGGACAGCTGCTTTTTACAGAACAGGCTCAACAAGCAGGAGTTTCTGATTTAGCTCCAAGTCCATTTGGTTCCCTACCTGCTTATCGAAGTAAAACGGCATCATGGTTGGATTATGATCGGGATGGTTGCATTGATCTTTTTGTTGGTCATCGGGTCATCAATTCAGCAGGCAGTGAAGTCAACAAAGACCGTTTGTATAAAAATAATTGTGATGGCACCTTTAGTGATAATACCGAACAAAGCGGCATTAACCCTGGTACAGATAAAAATTCTTATCGAGGGGCTCTGGTGTCTGGTGCATTTCATTTAAATGGAGATCTTTGGCCAGATTTATATGTCGGTAATGTTTCAGGACTACAAGCTCAGCCGCTATTTGACGATTTTCTCTCCATTAATCAGGGACAAAGCCAAGTCAAACCACAGTTTATTGAATCAATAGCTGATTCGTTGGGGGTTGGTGATGATGCCCAGGCAGCAATGGGCATTGATGTAACTGATATTGATCACGATGGCGATTGGGACATTTATATCAGTGATTTGCTGGATACCGATTTGGATGAGTCACCACTGGGCAATGTATTTTATTTAGGTCAGGCAGATGGTACCTTCTCCGATAATGTTGCGGTGCAAACTGGAGTTCAAGGTGTAGCTTCATGGGGTGTTAATTTTTTTGATGCAGATCATGATGGTTGGGATGATCTTTTTGTTGCTAGCCTGTTCCCAGCTGATGATGACCATTTTTATCAAAATAACGTAAGCGCCAACCAAACTACGTACTTGCTTGTATAAAATTTTCTGGTAGCAACT
>CAYGTC010000111.1:0-10346 GCA_964352735.1 uncultured Alcanivoracaceae bacterium
AAACCGCAATATCAACAATTTAAAAGTTAATATTGCCTAAATGCACCACGGGTATTTCATATAATTCAGCAATTAATGAAAGCTGATATAACATTTTAAGAGATTTGATGAAATATACAGACCAGTTGTCTCTTACAACGATTATAATGCCCTATTTTGAAGATCAAAAATTCAACACATGACAAAAAAAGCCTTGATAACAGGGATTACTGGTCAGGATGGAGCGCTGTTGGCACAACATTTATTGCAGGGTAATTACCGGATTATTGCACCAACAAGAGCCAACCCTGACTACAGTCGATTATCTGTACTTAATATCAATCAGAATTTGATTGACTTTGTCTGTTATGAACAATGGTCTGACTTTAATGCCATTATTGAAAAATACCAACCAGACGAAATATATCATCTGGCTGCCATGAGTCATGTTGGGCAGTCTCATCAATATCCAGAAAAAGTATTCGACGTCAATGTTATGTGGACCATAGAAATTTTAAATGCAGTAACGCATTTGTGTCCAAGTGCAAAAGTATTTTTTGCCTCCAGCTGTGAAATTTTCAAGTCAGACATCAGCGAGCCTGTCCATGAAAAGTCGATCAAACAACCCAGTAATCCCTATGGTATTTCAAAGTCATCAGCGCATGACATGGTGCAATATTATCGAGATGTCAAAAATATATTTGCTTGCAATGGAATTTTGTTCAATCATGAGTCTGAAATCAGAGACCCCGCATTTGTCAGCAAGAAGATCTGTAGAGAAGTGGCAAGAATCGTTAAAAATGGCGGTGAGCCATTGTATTTAGGCAACATTGCAGCTAAAAAAGATTGGGGTTATGCACCAGATTATGTGAAATTTTTTCAATCAGTATTACAGCAACAACAGGCGGATGATTACATTCTCGCCACTGGCGTGCTACACTCCGTGCAAGACATGGTTAATTGTGCCTTTGCGGCACTTGATTATTCCATCACTTGGGCAGGTGACGGCTTGGATACCAAGGCGTTCAATGCCAAGGGGCAAACAGTTGTAGCCATTGATGAGCGGTTTTTTAGACCCTTGGATAACCGTTATTTAGTTGGTGATACCACTAAAGCACAAAAGACCATAAATTTTAATGATTTGACCCCATTTTCTGACTGGGTGAAGAGTATGACTCTGAACGAATACGGACAATTGACATGAAAGTGATTTTAAATGTTGATGCCATCACCGGCCCACTAACCGGTATTGGCAATTACGCTATGCAACTGGCTTGTGGGTTGCCTAAAAACCCGATTATTGAAGAATTTAAACTTTATTCTTCCCACCGATGGATTAAAGATGCCGATCACGCTTTAAAAGCCAATCAATCTTTGGCCAGTTTGCGTAAAAACATTCCGCTCAAAGGGCCTGCCTTAAATTTGTATACTTGGCAAAAAAACTTGTGGTTTAAAAATAGAAGCAAACCTTTTGATAAAGACTATATTTTGCACAGTCCCAATTATTTGTTAATGCCATTTGATGGGCCCAGTGTGACCACCATACATGATTTGTCATTTTTACGGTATCCTGAAACCCACCCTAAAGAGCGTGTTGATTTATTAGATAAACAATTACCCAAATCCATTGAACAAGCTCACGCCATCATCACTGATTCATATTATATTAAGGCCGAAGTACAACAAATGTTAGGTGTTAATGAGAAAAAAATACATGTGGTGCCATTGGGTGTAAGCAAAGATTATTTTCCATACGATCAAGAGGTTAATGCGCCGATTTTACGTAAATATCGCCTCAATGATATGAAGTATTTACTGGCCGTTGCGACTTTGGAACCCCGTAAAAATTTAAACTCATTGATAGATGCTTATTTGTTGCTACCTAAAAAAGTGCGTCAAGCCTATAAGTTGGTTATTGCTGGTGCCAGAGGGTGGTTGAGTAAAAATTTACAGCAGCGCATTGATATGTTGGTTAACAGGGGTGATATTATTTCACTGGGTTATATAGACAGTGAAGATTTGCCTTATATATATGCGGGTGCCAATGGTTTTGTTTTGCCTTCATTGTACGAGGGCTTTGGTTTACCAATTTTAGAAGCCATGGCGGCAGGTACGCCAGTGCTAACTTCCACCTCATCTTCATTACCTGAAGTGGCAGATGGTGCTGCAATATTAACCAATGCCAATGATATCGAAGACATCGCCAATGGTATGATGAAGTTGATTGAGGATAACAGTTGGCGTGAGCAAGCCATTAAAAAAGGTTTAATGCGCGCACGAGAATACACCTGGGAGGCTTGTGTTAATAAGACGATTGAGGTTTATCAAAAAATAAGCTGAATCACGCCTAATTGTGATATTTAATAGATAAACATGACCCTTGTAGGAAATATTTGTCCTAAAAGTTGTCGTATCAATACAAATTACATAGAATAAAGCACAGATTTATGTTTCCGTAAGTCTGTATCCCAATTTTTAGTAATGAATAATTTTGGGTGAGAACAATATTTACTTGTTTGAGGTGTCGAAAGTACTGCTTTCGGTGAAAAGGGAATCTGGTGTAATGAGCTGTCATGGTGACGGCATTAAAATCCAGAGCTGCCCCCGCAACGGTGATTAAGCGTATATTTAACAAAACCACTGATCAGGCCATCTGATTGGGAAGGGTTAAATACTGTCTTATCAGCCCGGAGACCTGCCTTGAATTTAACCAATACAAGCAATTGCGGTGGGCGATTGGAGAACTCAAATGAAAACAAAAAAATTACTGCCAGCTTCGGCAGCACTGCTTTTGTGTGCTAACGTGCATGCACAAGCTCAAGACGATATTTATCAGCAAGAAAAAACCGTTGTAACAGCCTCCCGATATGAACAGTCACAAGATGACATCATTCCATCTATTTCTGTTATAGACAGAGAGGATATTCTCAATTTACAAGCAATCAACATATTAGATGTTTTGGCATTGCAGCAAGGCATTGATGTGGCCAGAAACGGTGGCAATGGAACAGCGACCAGTGTATTTATGCGTGGTACAAATTCCAACCATACTTTGGTGTTGATTGATGGCATGCGTGTGTCTTCTTCATTTACCGGTAGTTTTGCCTGGGAGCATTTGCCCATTTCGCAAATTGAAAGGATAGAAATAGTCCGAGGTACCCGAGTCAGCTATTATGGTTCTGATGCGATTGGTGGTGTGATTAACATCATTACCAGAAAACAACAAAACCTCTATGCCAGATACACCGGTGGATCTTTTGGTACCCATAATTTTGATGTGGGTTATGGCAATTCATCAGATAAAACCCAATACAGCTTAATTGTTGGCAGTCAAAAAACAGATGGCTTCTCAGCAACCAATGAAGAGGCTTTTGCTTTTAATCCAGATGATGATGGTTATGAAAACCTCAGTTTAAATCTCAGTGCATCAGTTGATTTACAAAACAGTCAATTGTCTTTCAACTATCTTGAGGCCAGAGGTGATATTGAATTTGATTCATTTTTCAATGTTGGTCAATCAGATACCACAGAAAGAGTCGCCAGATTGCGATGGCAGGGTCAGGTTTTTAATCAATGGGACACTGAAATTGCTCTGGGCCATAACAGAAGTAGCTTACTAACAAGGCAATTTTCTAACCGTTTTAAATCGCAAAGAAATACCTTGGATGTACTCTTGAACAAAGGTTTCAATAACCACCATGTTGGTTTTGGTGTGACTGTACGTAATGATGAGTCTACATTTAATAACTTTTTGGTCGATACTTTGAATTACAATGACTCGTCAGACAATTATGCGGCTTTTGCCAATTGGACAGGCACATTTAATAAGCATACATTATCAGTCAGTGGTCGTTTTGATGATAATGAAGTCTACGGCAGCGACACCACTGCTGATTTGGATTGGGCTTATCAAATGACGGATAAAGTGCGAATCAATTTCTCAGCAGGCTCAGCATTTCATGCGCCCAATTTGAACGAGTTATTTTCTCCGAATTTTCAAGGCATCGTATTTTCTCCCGAACTGGGTGAATTTGTGAATTTCTTTTCTTTTGAAGGCAATCCAGATCTCAGACCTGAAGAGTCTATTAATTATGAGGTGGGTTTAAAAACGCAATTGACGGACAATCAACAACTGTCATTCAATGTGTTTTATTATGACATTGATAACTTGATAGATTTTCAGGGCCAGACTTTTAAACCTGTTAATGTCAATGAGTCAACCATTAAAGGTCTCGAGGCGGATTACAGTTATCAAAACAATGGCTTGAATTTAAAAATCAATGCCACCGTTCAAGATGCCAATAATGATTTAAATGATACACCGTTGTTGCGCAGACCTGATAATAAATTAAACGTCAGTATTGATAAATTCTTCAATAAATTTTCGATTGGTTCAAGCGTGAGGTATGCTTCCAGGAATCCAGATTTTGGTGTTAAATTAGACAGTTATACGGTACTTGACTTACGTGCTGCCTACAAATTTGATAACCATTGGCGTGTGGCCTTACGCATTGAAAATGCCGCAGATGTAAACTACCAAATCATCAATGGTTTCAATACCTCAGGTTCAGCAGGTTATTTAACCATAGAATGGCAACAGTAAAATAACCCTGCTTCTTTAATAAAGTATTTCGTTAAAAGCCATAGCACTTGTTATGGCTTTTTTATTTGTCTTACCGGTACAGGCACAGAACACACATCGATATAGTTGTGTTGGTGAACAAACCATTGGCCATGCCGATTTTTGCGGGATTCAATCAAAGCTTTAAAACTGGCAGAGTCGGTTTTCATGATTTGGATTGTGTTTTCGGGATTTTTTCTATCACTGCCAATTTCGATTCGCAGGATTTTATTGTCTTTTGTCACATCAACAGAACCTGATAAATTGCTGCTTCTTTTCAGCGCTTGTAAGTGTTCCATACCAACAATAACTTTGCCAAAGACGGTGGTATTGCGGTCCAAATAACGTTGTGCATTGCCAATAACAGCATACAATTCAGTACCGCCACTGTCAGTTTCATTGGCTCTACCCATGGCAAAAGCGCCATAGCAATGTAATAGCCAGTGTTTGTTATGTTGTTTATTTCTACCCACTGCAAAACCATCTACATAGCCTACTTCATCAGCATAACCATCATATCCATTCAAAGGGGTGAAGCTGAAATTCTGTTGACCATTGACAGTGAACTCATCAGCAATACTCAATTGACCTTGTGCGGGTTGGGTTATTTTTTCTGGGTCGGCTGGTCCACCTTGTGCTACAAAACCATCAATAACCCGATAAAAACTGGTGTTGTTGAAAACCCCTGATCGCACCAATTTTTTGGTATTCTCTACATGGTTAGGAGCAAACTGCGGCGCCAGTTCGACCACTGCTGTGCCACTGGTTAAGGTGATATACAATGTATTGTTTAAATCAATGGTTCGCCAATCGGCATTGGGTGCCTGATCAACAATTTCATAGGGTGTTAATTTTTTCTTAGCTGGGGATTTGCTGGTATTTTCGGCACACAGAAAAGGTGAAAAAGTTATCAGCATCAACAAGGCCATGCTTTGTGATTTGGCAGATAAAAAGCTGTAGGTAAATTTATGGATCATGATATTAACCACTATTGAGTTGGGATAATATAGGCCAATTATTAACTTTTGTCTATCTCAGATTGTTGTAATAGTGTTTTGGGGATTTCTTTTTTGACTTTTACTCCCAAATCCAATAACTGTTGGGCTTGATTGATGAGGTTGCCTTTGCCATGAGTTAATTTATTCATGGCATCATGATAAGAGTTGCGGGTGTTGTCCAGTTGTTTGCCAAGTTTTTCAATGTCTTCAACAAAACCGCGCAATTTGTCATAAAGGTTGCCAGCTTTATTGGCGATTGCTCTGGCATGTATGTTTTGTTTTTCAAAGCGCCACAGGTTTTCTATGGTTTTTAATGTTGCCAATAAAGTGGTGGGTGTGACAATGATGATTTTACGATTAAAGGCCTCATTCAATAACTGTTCGTTGTGATCAAATGCGGCAGTAAACGCTGCTTCAATTGGCATAAACATCAATACAAAGTCTAAGGTATTAATGTCTTTGATGTTGCTATAATCTTTATCACTGAGGTTTTTAACGTGCTTTTTAACGGCAATAATGTGTTGTTTTAAAGCTTGTTGTTTGGCTTGTTCAGAAGCGGCAGAAACATATTTTTCATAGTCAATCAAAGACACTTTTGAGTCAATGATGATGTCGTGATTATGTGGTAAGTGAACAATGACATCAGGTCTCAACGTTTTTTGTTGATTGCTAAATGAGTTTTGTATTTGAAACTCATGGCCTTTGCGTAAACCAGATTGTTGTAAAACTTTTTCCAGAATCAGTTCACCCCAAGTCCCCTGCTTTTGATTATCGCCTTTCAATGCTGTGGTGAGATTGATGGCTTCTTTGTTCAGTTGTTGATTCAACTCGCGTAAATTTTTAATTTCAGTGATCAAAGAAGCGTGCTTTTGGCCATCACTGTGATAAACCTGGTCCACTTTTTGTTTGAAATCATTAAGCTGCCTGTTAAAGGGTTCTAATATGGCATCTAGCCGGTCTTTATTTTGCTGTGCGTGTTTTTTATCTTTTTCATCAAAAATATCATTGGCCAAGTGTACAAACTGTTGCTTTAATTCATCTTTACTGTCATTCAACAGCTCAAGCTTTTCATCGGCAGATTTTTGTAAGTGTTTTTGCGCAGTCATCAACTCAGCAATGGTGGTTTGTGCCGTGATGTGTTGTTTTTCAATGGAGGCCAATTGATGTTTTAAAGCCTGAATGTCCTGTTGTTTTTCTTGTAGATGTAACTTCAGTTGTTGTGATACGGCAGCTTCAGCAGTCAGGGCTTTGTTCTTTTCTATGTATTGTAGATTATAGTGTTCAAATTTTTTTAGATTTTTGTGTGCTTTGACTGAATACTCGGTTAGTTTTTCACATTTCTGTTCACTTAATTGTAAAGCAGAGGCAATCTCGGCTTTCTCATTATTGATGATCAGGTTTAATTTTGAACGCATGATTAACCAACAAATCACGATACCACAAACAAAAGCAGCAAAAAGGCTAAAGATTTGTAGCACAGTGATATTCATGATGATTATCTATGGGCCAATAATGAAGATTTATTCCTCAAGATTGCAGTGACTGAAATCATTTATATACACACCAAAACGCGAACCGCATTCATTGCGATACTGGCATTGGACAAGGCCTCAAGTGTTTGTTGTTTCTGATTCTTTAAATGCGTTAACTCTTCTGGCCTGACATTCAGATTGATTTTTGATAAATTCTCCAGCCTATGGATCTCCAAGGACAGCTTTTCTTCCACTTTTTGTTGAGCGTGTTCAATGATCTGTGGCAAAACCCGTTCGGATTTATTTTCGATGGCGGCTACCATTTTCTTCATTTCAGGCGTTTTCATTTTAATCACCTGTAAAGCCACATTCAGCGGCACCGAAGAATGGTTGTTATGGATGAATTGGTGATCAACAGCGGCGGTTCGATCTCTTAATTTTTCATCAGCCACCAAACGAATGTCATTGGCAGGCAAATAACGAGATATCTGTAAACTGGCATCAGCCGGAGCATGTATGTTGAATAATGCTTCAATCATGATGGTAGATGGAGGGAGGCCAGTGTTTTGTAAAGTTACAAGGCTGGCATTGCCCTTTTCACCGGAGGCAATCATATCCATGGCATCAACCACCATCGGGTGCTCCCATGTGATGAAATGCAATGTTTCATTAGACAGCGCCGTTTCACGGTCAAATGTAATGCTCATGCCATCTTCAATTAAACCCGGAAAGTGAGAGTGCTGTGATTCACCAGGTTTGATAAACTCAACATTTTTTCTCAGTTCTTCATAGTCTACACCATAGCGGTCAAACATCCTGTGCATAAATCTTTGGCAACTGGTATCGTTTTGTAATTCTGCTTGTTGTTGAATGTTATCAGCTACAAATGGACGACATGAATTGTACTCCAATAATCGATCCCTGCCCTTTTGGAACTGTTGGTTGGCTTCATTGACCTGTTTTTGGGTCTCATTAATGAATGCATCAAACACTTCTTCACTGACATCAGAGGATAAATACTCTGTGAGTTGTTGTTTTTGTTGGCTGAATATTAAATAACCTGCTGGACAGGTTTTGGTGAAAACATTCAAACCTTTGTCATACCATTTGTACAGTTTTTCGCTGGCTGTGCCTTTAAAGTACGGAACGTGAATGTGTATGGTGCGTTCTTGCCCTATTCGATCCAATCGGCCTATGCGTTGTTCGAGCAAATCAGGATTAAATGGTAGGTCAAAAAAGATCATGTGGTTGGCAAATTGAAAGTTTCGACCCTCTGAGCCTATTTCAGAACACAACAATATTTGTGTGCCCTTTTCTTGATCAGCAAACCAAGCTGCTGCTTTGTCTCGCTCAATTAAACTTAAATCCTCATGGAATACAGCAGCATGAATGCCTTGTTTAACCCGCAAACTCTCTGCAATTTCCAATACCGTCTCTTTATTGGCAGCAATGAGTAAAATTTTCTTGGGTTCATAAGTGGTTATTTTCTCTACCAACCATGGCATTCGAGGATCAAATTTTGTCCAATTATCAAAATTATCAATGCGCTCTGGTGTTAATTGTAGAGACAATTCGTGCATCGATGCATCATCATAAGGGGTTTCAAAACTTTGTTTATGTACTTTTCTTTTTGGGAAACCCTTAACGGCTGAACGTGTATTTCTGAACAATAACCGTCCAGTACCATGTTGATCCAGTAACTTTTCAACCAGTTTTTGCTTGATGGTGTATTTTTCTTCCTCATCAAACTGTTCTTCGAATAAGCCTTCAACCTGTTCAATGTCTTGTTCTTGATCAAACATCTTTATGGTGTTTTTAAAACCGGTTTTGGTCATTGGTTTTTCTGACCTCAATACATCAATGGCATTAACAATACTTTGGTAGTTTTGTTCCTGTTTAACAAAATCATCAAAATTGTTAAATCGATTGGGGTCCAAAAGCCTGAGTCTGGCAAAATGACTCTCTTTGCCCAACTGCTCTGGTGTGGCTGTTAACAATAACGTGCCGGCAATGGTGTTAGCCAATTGTTCGACCAGTTGATACTCTTGACTGACGGACCCTTCTGACCATTGAAGGTGGTGAGCCTCATCAACCACCAATAGATCCCATTGCGTGGCTAAAACTTGTTCGGCACGAGCAGGTTTATTGAGTAAATACTGCAATGGTACTATGGCCAATTGACTGCTTTCAAATGGGGTGTTGAATTGTGAGGATTCTTCTATGCCTTGACACAGTTCTTCATTGTAAACACTGAAATGCAGATTAAAGCGCCTGAGCATCTCGACCATCCATTGATGTGTTAAACTTTCAGGAACAATCACCAATATTCGTTTGGCTCGGTTTTTCAGCAATTGTTGGTGAATAATCAACCCTGCTTCAATGGTTTTACCCAAACCAACTTCATCTGCCAATAAAACACGGGGCGCAAATCTTTTAGCTACAGAATGAGTGATGAATAATTGATGTTTTAATAATGACGTTCTACAGCCCAATAAACCATACAAAGGGTTTTTTTGTAACTCATTTTGTTTGGTGATGGCCAGTTGACGCAGATTAAACCATTTATTGGAATCTAAGTGGCCAGAGAACATTCTTTCAGCGGGCCGATCCAATTTTATGCTATCAGCAATTTCAGTTTCAGGCAATAATACATCATCACCTTTATCGTCTATGCCCTGATAAATAATGAGACCATTAAACTCTTGTAGGCTTTGAACCGTCAGTTGCCATCCAGCTCGGGCTGGTATGCTGTCACCAACTTCAAACGTGATGCGTGATATTGGTGCATTATCTTTGGCATAAATTCTACTTTCGTTGGCTGCATCAAAGATCAATTCAACCATTCTATGATTTGTTGATTCAACACGTCCCAAGCCCAGTTCTTGTTCTGTTTGGCTAATAAATCGTTGTCCTTTGATGAACTCAAATGTATTTTTCATGCAGTATTTCGAATGATATTTTTTAAACGGAGATATGATATCTTAATAATTTCATCATACCAGTTATTCCGAGGATAAAAGTAAAATAATTGTGGTTTATCTTTGCTCAATATTATCTAGTGAGACCCCAGCACAACTACAATGATGAGTAAAAAATGATAAAACTCGTCAAGTCTTTATTAAGAAATCTAGCCAACCGCAGGCCATTACCTACGATTTTTGCCTTAAATTGGCAAGTTTGATAAAAGATACCTCTATATTACATCGCTACTCGACTAGCTAAGTCTATTTATATTTATTCCATTCTCATGTTTTATGAAATACATCCCTATATTTC
>CAYGTC010000112.1:0-10059 GCA_964352735.1 uncultured Alcanivoracaceae bacterium
AATTTAAGCAATATATGCAGCCATTTTTTTCATAAAACCATTCAGGTACAAAGTGCCTTTTTAATAAATTATTCTAACTCAATGTTTTTCATTGATAAAATTGATTTTTTTACCGATTTGATGAAATATCTGGGCCAGATAATCACGCATAAAAAAATCAATCACTGAATTTATCAAGTCACCACTGACTCAATTTTTTTGTAAAGCCAATATGGGATCCAATTCTGCCGCTTTTTTGGCTGGATAAAAACCAAAGCCCACGCCAATCACCAAACAAACACCAACCGATAATATGATTGAGAAAAATGACCATTGTACCGGCCAATCAGCAAATGATTGTATGGCAAAAGACAAAAAGACGCCCATTACTATTCCCAACAATGCGCCAACCGCCGAAATGGTAACACTTTCAACAATGAACTGATTTTTGATGTCAGATTTTTTTGCACCCAGTGCACGCATCAGACCAATTTCTTTGGTTCTTTCCAAAATGGTTGCTAACATGATATTCATAATGCCTATTCCACCAACCAATAAAGATATGCTGGCGATGCTAGACATGACTATGGTAAATATTTTTTGTGTTTTATTTTGTTGGTTTAATAACGATGCAGGCACAACAATGCCATAATCATCTATATTGCCATGGCGGCGTTTCAACAACCTATCAATGGCCAGTGCTGCTACTTGCGGTTTGATGCTTTCATCAATTGTGACTTTAATGCTGTCAATTTCGCTTTCTAAATCTGGGATTTTCAATCTTTTCAATGCCGTAGATAATGGCGTAAATATGCGATTGTGCTCAGCGCCCAATTTGATCCCCTGTATTTCATTTTTTGATAATTTTTGTTGTTTCAGGACCCCTATCACTTTAAGCCACAAATGATTGACTTTTATCAATTGACCAATTGGATCCTTCTCTGGAAACAAACTTTTGGCAACCTCAGCTCCAATGACAGCAACTTGTGAATTTGACTTATTATCTGCTTCAGAAAAAAACACACCCTGTGCAATACTTAAGTTTGATAAAGTAAAACACTGTGGGGAAACGGCCATCACTGAGCTGTCACTTTGTCCATTTTTTGAAAATAATGAATACGTTTTGATGTTTTTTTCGGCACATTGATCCGTTATGAATGGCAAAGATTGTGTCATGGCCCTCATGTCATTCAAGCTTAAACCAATTGAGTTTTTCCTAATGTCTTTGAGGGTTTCATTGTCATGTACTTTTTCATTAATGACCAAGTTTCTCAAACCCATAGATTCAATCAATTTTGTTGATTCAACTTTGGCCCCTTCTCCAATACTAAGCATGGCAATAACAGCCCCAACTCCAAAAACCATACCAAGCAATGTTAATAAGGTTCTTAATTTATGGTGCATCATCTCGACAATGGCTTGTTTGAATAAAATCATCATCACAATGTCTCCACTTTAGCCAATGGGTCAGTAAGCGCGATGATATCGTTTTCTTTCAATCCAGATTTAATGATGCATTGGCTGCTTGAGCATAAGCCTATGGTAATGGGTTGCTCCATAAACTCATCATTATTTTCACCTTTCAGGTAAACCCACGTTTTATTGCCATCTCTAAAGATGGTTTGAATCGGTAAAGACAAAGCATCTTCTTTATCACTGGTAAAGAGGGTTGCTTCAACTCTTTGCCCAGGTAACAAACGCTCAGTATCTTGTTCATTAACCAAAACTGTCACAATAAAATATTTGATTGGGTTATCGCGTTCTTTAGGTTGTGCGGTTTTGCTTATTTGGGTGACACGTCCAGAAAATGTCATGTCTGAGAAAGCATGCAATACAATATCAACTTGTTGCTCAACTTTGATGCCAACGGCTTCTATTTCAGGCACATATATTTTGGCTTTCATTTGTGAAACATCAGGCAAAGAAGCCAACTTTGTACCAGGAAAAACTGATTTACCAGCTTGCGGTAAACTGCCATCCCAGCTTTCCTTTAAAACCACAATACCATCATGAGGCGCTTTGACTTCCAATTGGCTGAGATTGGCTTTATTCATGTTGACCTTGGCTTCTTGTAGCTGACTTTGGGAATCAATCAAGTCAATTTCTGAAATGGATTTATTTTCAAAAAAACCGCCCATCTTTTTTAAGTGCTCAGACTTGGCTGCTAAAAACTCTTCATTATCTGAGGCCTCAATCATTTCAATTTTTGTGTACAACATCGGATCATCAATGTTGAACTTTTGTGCCATCAAATATTCAAAATCAACCACCTGTTCTTCATTGTTAAAATCATCCAACGATAAACCCAACTCTCTTTGCTTTTTTTCTTTGTTGAACATCAATTTGGCCATTTCATATTCTGCCTGATCAACTTCCTGTTGAAAAGGTACGCCATCAAATCTAGCAATCACATCCCCAGCTTTCACATAGGAGTGTTGTGGAATAATCCAGGCAATGATTTGTGGTTTTTGCGTTTTTGCCGTTGCGACAATGGGCGTTGATTTAACCGCTTCCAACTCACCAGTTGCAATGATACTGAATTGTGTTGGAGATTTTTTCACTGTAATTTGAGGCACCTGAGACACTTGTGTTTGACAAGCCATGAGCAACAAACACAACGATGTCATTGATGCTTTCTTAATGATACTTATCATTGCAATTCACCTGTTTCTATCACTGCACTGAGTCTCATCCCTGGACGCATAATTTCTGTATCAACTTGATCAATATCAACAATGGCCTCTAGTATTTTACTGGGTTGATTGCGTGATTTGATCCGTACGACCTGATCGATAGAAGCAATGATGCCAGTAAATTCTTTATCTGGCAATGAATCAAGTTTAACCGTAACCTTCTGGCCTTTTTTAATGTGTTTGATGTTGTTTTCACTGATCTCCAGTTTGGCAATGATTTTACTTAAATTAGCGACCTCAATAACCCTTCTGCCACCCCAAACGGTATCTCCTAAGGCAAATTTATTATTGTCCCAACCAGACTTGTGCATCACAATGCCTTCAGATTTGGCAAACATCTTCATGCTGGAAATTGAGTTCGTGTATTCGGTTATTTCTTTTTCTAGCTTTTTAATCTCAGCTTCAAGAATTTCATTTTCTGTTAGCGCCTTTTGTTTTGTCAGTTTAAAATCCAACTTAGCGCCCTCATACTCTTTTATTGCTAACTCATGGTTGAGCTGATTTTCCATATGTTCATTTTTTGCAATCAAATTGTTGGGCAAATCTGCTTTTCGGGACGCTTTATCCAACTGCATTTTTTTTTCTTCAATGGCCAAAGATTTTTTTTCAAACAACTCAGTTTTGTTTGCTTTGTTGTTGGCTACTTCACTTTTTTTTATGCTTAATTTCCCTTGTGAGTTCACCAACTTTGTTTGAATGGCATCAGTTTTAAACATCAATACAGGCATACCCGGTTTAACCACCGTACCATCTTCAGCCATATATGCAATGGTATATTGCCAGATACCTTTAACTCTAGGTGGTGGGAAACCATCACTTTTAAGGGCCTTCAACTCACCTTTAACCTGAACAGATGCCCATGAATCCTGACTGAAACTAAGTAAAGACAGTAGAAGAAATAGGGAAATTTTTAAGCTATTATTATTCATGGATTCACATTTTATTAATGGAGATTTCTATGAGCGTACTCATGCCCAATAAAAGATTACTTGGTGGTTGTTGGCTAAAATCTATACTGACTTTATAGTACAATCCATCGCCCCAAATCTTTCGATCCTCACCACCCGAGGCGATTTGAATGATTTTGCCACGATAAATTTTATCCATGAAAGCATCAAACTGGATTTTGACTGGCTGGTTTTCTTGTAATTTAGGAATATCAATGGCATTGATCCATGCCACAACCTGAAGGTCTTTATTTTGCGAAACACTCATGATCTTTTGGCCCGAATTCATCTGATCTCCAACCTGAATCTTTTCTCCTGTCCAGGATTTTGTTGAATAGATGATGTATCCTTGTTGCTCTGCATTGATGGTATACAAGTCTAATGTGCTTTGTAAATGGTTTAATTTTCCCTGCTTTTGCTTAATACCCAATGACACTTCTTCTTCATTTTTTTTTATCTTTATCCGTACTTCTTGTAAATCATTTTGCGCTTTCTTGTAAGATTTTTCAGCGTTTTTAAGTGTTAATTGATTTTCTTTATATGCCAGATCCCCAATGTACTCATTAGGCACCTCTGCCTTCATTTGAGCAATTTTATAGGCCGTTTTGGCTTGTTCATAGCCCAGTTTTGCTTGATTTAATTCAATTTCTAGGTCAATCACACTTTTTTGCGCAGAGGCTTTAAAAGTTTCCAGTTCCTCTGCTTGCGATTCAATCTGGCTGTCAATGCTTGAACCATCAATACTCAGTAAAAAATCTCCTTTGTTTACTTGAGTACCTTCTGGTACCATTTCACTGATTTTACCATTAAAAGAAGGCACTGCCGGCATGAGTACCTCTTGGGTATTTCTTGATTCAATCTCTCCTGTGACAAAAATTGACTCTGCACAGATTGATGAACTAACCAACATCAATAATAGCAATATTTTCATCATATGATTTCTCCATCCAAGAAATGAATGGTTCGATTGGCTTTAGCTGCGATTTCATCTTCATGTGTCACCATGACTATGGTTTGTCCATTTTTATTCAGTTCTGTTAATAAGTTCATAATTTGCACGGAAATGGTGCTGTCTAAATTACCAGTAGGTTCATCAGCCAATAAAATATCCGGCTTATTTATCAGAGCTCTTGCAATGGCAACTCTTTGAATTTGCCCACCTGACATTTGATTGGGCATATGATTGATGCGGTCACTTAAACCAACTTTAACCAACAAATCTTTGGCCCGTTTTCGCCCTGCTTCAGTCACTTGAGCGGTACTGTAACGGAGTGGCAATATGACATTTTCCAGAGCACTTAACCTCGGTAATAAGTGAAAACCCTGAAAAACAAAACCAATGCGACGGTTACGTATATTAGATAATTCATCATCATTGAGTTGACTGACATCCTCCCCTGCCAAGTGGTAAGAACCTGACGTCGCTTTATCCATACAACCCAGTATATTGAGTAAGGTTGATTTACCAGATCCTGAGCGCCCCATGATGGCAACAAAATCTGAGGTAGCAATATTTAAGTCTACGCCATTGAGTGCAGTTATGGTCTCTCCTTGTGTGGCAAATATTTTTGTCAGCTTGTTGATTTTTATCATTATTTCATCAGATATTTATTGTTTTTTGGCCATTCTATTTAACAGCAATACAGAGCCCATTAGTTCAATTTAAATTTTTGTTAATTTCCAGCCATGAACATGACAATGAAAACATTACCAGTCAAAGGTTGTTTCTTTGAGTTTTTGCTGAATAAAATTTCTGATTTTATAAGCATCTTGTAACTCAAGATAAGGAATCCTGACATGGTGTAGCAATACGTTTGACCCTGCGGTATCTATTTCCAGGGTTGCCATGTTATTTCTTCGATCAAATGGCGACTCATGTATCTGTATTGATTGAATCTTATTGATTTTAACAAAGCTTTGTTTACCAAACCAAATACCACTCTTAAAAGCTATGATATCATCATTAATAAAGTATGCGGTTTTTTTGACATATCTTTTGGCGTAAAAATAGGATAAGGGCACCATTAAAGCGACTATGATCCATGCATAATAACGAATACTCAATTGGGGTATTTGATCTAATCCTATCAATAAAATTGTAAATCCTGCCAATGTAATCAGACTTCTTTTCAGGACCCTTTTCCAAGCCCGATGTGGAATCAATTGCCAGTCAACATTACCCAGTATTATCTTGGGTTCAATGGTTGAAATAAATGCTTGGATATTATTCCGATTGATGAAGGGTGCCAACCACCGCATGACTATACCACTTTGATCTGTATTAACGCCCCCTGCTGTTTCTATGGTAATTGAATGCGCCTTAAAATATTTGTGCAAGGGGTTTTCACTGATTCTATAGAGTTGTATGCGTTTCAATAACACTGTAGCCGATAGTTTAGATATCAGTCCCATACTGGCATGCAAACGATCTTGCTCTTTAAATAATGTGAACTGATGGAACTTCATCAAGGACCATAGAATTGACATGAGCTGCAAAAACACAAACATCACAATACCAATCACGGCCACATAAATGGCGCCTTGGGCCATAGATAATTTTGTGAAATCTGGTAACTCATAAAAGAAGCCAAGATAAGTCACCACATTGGCAACAATGGCTTGATTTTGCGCCAAGAAGCCAAATATGATGGATCCGTATAGCATACCTTTTTGTGAAATAAAGCCATATTTAACGACTTCCTTGGTTGTCATAGATAGCAAGGGTTTTTCTTCTACTTTGTCGTTTTGCTCCCTGGTATCTTCTGAGCAAGTAGAAGGTATATCAGGATTGGCCGCTGATCGAACCTTCTCTTTCATGATCTCAACCACACCCAGATCAACAACCCTCATCACAGCTTCTGGTTTACCACCTGAAGCAGATTCCAACTGCAATGTCGCGACTTTAAAAAATCGCTGTAATGGTCCTTGCAAGACATTGACGTTTTGAATTCTTGTGTAAGGAATCTTTCGATTTTTTTTGAAAAAAACACCTTCTTTGATTTCTAATTTATCCTCTTTCACCCAGTAATGATAAAACCAGTACTGTAATAATGAGTACACAATGATCGCAGTTGCTGATAATAAGACCATGATAAATGTTTTATCTGATAATTCTGAATAATCTGAGCTGCCATAGGTATAAATACCAGCAACCAATGGAATGATCGACTGCCAGATAACATGGATTAAAATAAAAAGAGGAGACCACTTATGTAACCTTGAAACTTTTGTGGTGTGTTGCTCAATCATACGGCATCATTACTTTCTGTAAATGATAAAGATTCTCTTAATTGTTCAGCTTTTTCATGTGCAATACCTGGTAACTTAACCGATGCATTACGTGTGCCTGCAGTATGAACTGTTAATTGAGCCAAATCATATTGCCTCTCCAATGGTCCTTGTAGCACATCAGTGTGTTGTACTCGGTTCAGCGGCACCACAATTTTCTTGCGCCAAAAGACCCCTTGATAAATGAAAAGACCATCGTCGTTCATGCCATATCGAAAATATTTATAGGCTGCAGTTTGATAAATCAAAATCACCAGTGCAATAAGCCAAAAACCCACCAAAGCAGCTAACAACTCCAACCATGGACGGTCAACAAAAATAGATGAAACTACCAACACTACTGTGATAAGAACAAAGATAATCGTCAATATTAATCGATTAAGCGTTAGGAATTCTTTCTCTTGTTTTTTTAATTGTATATTTTCCATACCTTTGATTTTAAATGATTACTTATTTTATACATGTGTAATAAGTCATTATAGTAAAAAAAAACAATTTGTTTGTCACCTCTTATTTAATTATGACGTATTTGTAGGTAACTCAAATATAAATGGAGCATATATGAAATGTTAAAAAATCTATCTAAACATAAAACAGTGAATAAAAAGATTTTTTTTGCATTGTTATTACTAAGCATATTGGGTCAATCTTTTGCCCAGTATGAAATCAGAAAACACAGCATAAATAGTGGTGGTTCACAATTAACTGGCGGCAGTTATGAAATGCGCTCCAGCATTGGTCAAGCTGATGCTGGGGAACAATTAAGTAATGGTAATTATTCACTTAATGGTGGATTTTGGCACGAAAATAGAGATTTAATTTTTAAAAATGGATTGGAGTAAATCCAGGGGAATAATATGAAGAAATATAAACTAACAATAATACTATGTTTGCTATCATGCCTAGTATCAAATCATGTTAATGCACAGGCGGATAACTCATTCAGTTATCAAGGAGAGTTGATTGATAATGGTTCACCTGCCAATGATGATTATGATTTTACGGTTGTCATGGTTGACGGTGTTGGTGCGCAAGTGGGGAACACTTCAACACACCTCAATGTGCCTGTTGAAAACGGTTTATTTAACCTGAATGTATTGATCGGAGGATTGAATGCTTTTGATGGTTTTGAAAACTACTTTTTTGAAGTGAGTGTCAGAAAAAGTTCTGTGGGTGGTAATTTTACTGTACTCAGTCCTTTACAAACGCTTCAGTCTGTACCCTTAGCAACCAATTTAGTTAATGGTGGAGCATCCAATGGCCAAGTACTGACTTTTAACGGTTTTCAATGGGCCCCAGCAGACCCTCAAGGTGGTGCTGTTTCAACACCATGGTCAACTGTCGCTGACGGCATTGATTACTCAGCAGGTAATGTAAATGTGGGAGGGCTCCCAAGAAACGGTTTTCAATCTACATTGCAAGTCACCAGTAATTTAGGCGAAGTGGCTGCATTTGATGGAGGAGATCAAACCTATGTCACATTCAGTGAAGAAGGCGTAAACATTGGCTACATTGGTTCATTTACAGTTGCATCAGGCACGCAAGACAATGATTTCGATATTGGAACATTCAGTGGCAACAGTGGTTCTATTCAGTTAGTAACCAATGGCAGCCCCAAATTAACCATCAGAAACAATGGCGATCTCAAACAACCTGGTATTGAAAACAATGGCATGATGAAAGCTATGATTGCAGCAAGATGTGTGGGTTCAACATCTTCAATCAATAGATCTTTTAACGGCGTTAACGACGATAGCATCACCATCGCTGATGGACCAGGAGATGCATTGTGTGAAATTTCTTTTCCATATGATATCAACAACAGATATTGGCAGGCTTCTGCTGTCATTAACAGTAACGACAGAGGAGCACATTGTGCTTTAGGTACCAGCAGTAATCAACTCAGGTGCTACAGATATGATACCAGTACCGGCAACAGTAATGCAGGAGAAATAATGGTATTGGTTTACTAAATCATGTTTTTAAACGGTCAAGGATGGCTTTTAAAACATGTGAAATTCTGGGGAGAATATCAATGTGAAGGGCATCAGTAATGGTGTCCTTTTTTATGCGTGTTCAATTTTCGGTTGTTCGCTGTATTATGGATTGATTAAACTGTTGCTTCTATAAATAATCAGGATCAATCATGACATTCTCTGAACTTCATCATCAACAAAAACCTTTATTATTAGGCAATGTTTGGGACATTAACAGCGCTATTGTTGCTGAAAAAGTAGGTTTTTCAGCCATAGGTACATCAAGCGCAGCCATTGCTGCAGCCAGCGGGCAAAAAGATGGTGAGAACATACCATTCAGCCACCTTCACACAGTGGCAAAAGGCATCATGGCCAATACAACACTGCCTCTGACAGTAGACATTGAAAGCGGATACAGTGAAAATCCTCATCAAGTGGCGCAACACATCAAACAATTGGCTGAATCAGGTGTGGTTGGCATCAACATTGAAGACAGTATTTGCCGACCAAATCGTCAACTGATCGTTGCAGAAAATTTTGCCAATAATTTAAAAATCATTTCGACTCAACTACAAAAAGATAACATCGATGTATTCATGAACATACGCACCGATGTATTTTTATTGAATCAGACAGACTTGATCACAGAAACACAAAAACGCATCAACCTTTACCAAGCTGCTGGCGCAAATGGTATTTTTGTGCCGGGTCTTCAAGTAGAACAGGATATTGCTGAGATTGTACAATGCACTGATTTACCCATCAATGTCATGTGTGTGCCAAATTTACCCAATTTTGACAAGCTTCAACGCCTTGGAATTAAACGCATCAGTATGGGCAATGCTGTTTATGATCATTTAAACAAAAAATTGGAATACCTTTTTAATCAAATCAACAAACAACAATCTTTTGAAACACTCATTGATTAAGTCGGTCAGATCAAAAACCATGAAAACTTTAAACCGGATATCTCATCATAGAATGGAATTTAGGGGAAAAATGGAAAAATAGATTGGGAAAATATCTCCTCAAAGCCCTTATTAATAGTTTATAAAGCCTCATGGCTTTGAGGAGATTAACATGATCATTAAATTCATGTGTGAATTTAAGCAATATATGCCGCCATTTTTTTCATAAAACCATTCAGGTACAAAGTGTCTTTTTAATAAATTCGTC
>CAYGTC010000113.1:0-9978 GCA_964352735.1 uncultured Alcanivoracaceae bacterium
CCACTGCGTGCGGAAAGACCATTTCTAAACAATTTATTCTTTTTAAAATAGAGTAGTACTCTATTTTAGAGTACTACTCTATTTTTAGTTTGAGATATTTTAATCATTTTTTTGCATTGTTGCAAATTCTAGCGCTCCTTACTCAAACTGCTGCACTGTCCCAGAATTTGCTAGTACCAACAACTGTATATCTGAGTTGAGTACAAAGCCATTCATATCGGCATCGGCATTGGAGTCTCTAGATTGAAATTACTCTTTGCTTATTCAATTAAAGTACGCTTGGCTATTTTGACATAGCTGGAAAAAGAAAAATCAAAAAAAAGTCCCAAGCTTTTACACTCAGGACTTCTTAACTACTATTTGATCACTTTCTTAACAACCATCTCTGCATCAAAAAAGTGGATATGTACTATATAAATACCTCGAGATACATGCGCCAATGAAACAGTATCATTACTGCCTTGGGCTACTTGAATTCCAAACATATTATAAATGGTATACTCTTTTATACGAGCTTCTTTACTATGGATGTTTAGAACACTCTCATTGCTCATACGTAAAGACACTTCGGGAGCTTTAGATCTAACGAGTATCTCCTTAATCTCATTATCAGAATCACTGCTACGATTTGCTGAGTCTATCTCTGTTTCTGTAAAAGTTCTAAAACCTGTCCATTCTGCCTCTATGTAGCTCTCAAACGTACCCAAAGGAATAAATAAATCAATCTCGCTACGCTCTCCAAAAGTATCTGAAGCTATCGTAGCAGGATCTACACCTTCTGATGTGACTGCTGTTAATGGGTTATTATTAAAGGCAATATCACCAATAAAAGTCACACTCGCTGGAATAAAAATAGAAGTAAGATTATTCTTATCAAATGCTGCCTTCTCTATCGTCACTATACCTGCTCCTAAACGAACTCTTTCTAAAACATTTGCAGCAAAAGCCTCTACACCTATAGAAATCACACTATCGGGAATAAAAAGCCTACCTATATTACGGTCTAGAAAAGCTGCTTCACCTACAGCCGTGACTGTAAATTCATTGGCATCACCATCTAACGTACTACTTGGAATTTCTACACTAGTAATAGTACTTATTAAATCGATCACAGCAACTTCATTAGGGCCTACACTGGTCACTTCAAATAGAAAATCTCCAGAGGTAAAGGTATCTCCTACATTGACTCCTGATTGAATAACACTTCCAAAGCCTATCCAATCTGCCGCGATATAAGATTCCAACGTACCTTCTGGAATGGTTAACGTTATTAAAAAACGGTCTCCAAAAGTATCGCCTCCTATAGTAGCAGGTTCTGTACCTAATGAAACCACTTGGGTTAATGGGTTTTTACCAAAGGCCTCATTACCTATAGAAGTTATACTCTCTGGAATCGTTATACTCTCAAGAAAATTCTTAGCAAAACTAGCTACTCCAATAGACGTCACACTATTGGGAATGGAAACACTAGTAAGCGCATTATCTAAAAAGGCAGCATCGCCTATAGTTACGATCGTATTAGGCATCACCACACTGGTAATACCTGATTCTGAAAAAGCACGTTCTCCTATAGACGTTACAGAAAACTCATTCTCTGTATCTGAAACACCACTAGGAATTTCAATCACCGTAATATCATTTATCAAATCGACCACAGCAACCTCATTAGGGCTTAAACTTGTGATCTCATATAGAAAATCTCCAGATTCAAAGGTATCCCCTAGCGTAATTGTACCTACCGTTGTGCTTAAAAAGCCTGTCCACGTGGCAGCAACATAAGCATCTAAAGTACCTGAAGGGATCGTTAAAGCGATACCACTACGATCACCAAAAGTACCTGCTTCTATACTTGCAGGAACTATGCCTTCTGCTATAACGGCAGTTAATGGGTTGTCGTTAAATGCATTATTCTCAATAGATAGTACACTCTCTGGAATGGCAACATTCGTTAATTGATTATTAAAAAAAGCGCCTCCCCCTATACTTGTTACACTATCTGGAATAATTACACTGGTTAATTCATTACCCGCAAAAACATTACTTTCTAATACTGTCAAACTATCAGGAATAGTAACACTGGTTAATTGATTGATGAAAAAAGCAGCAATTCCTATACTTGTCACACTATTAGGGATGACAACATTCCCTAACACATTGTTCTGAAAAGCAAGAGATCCTATACTCGTTACACTTGTAGGAATGATAATAGTGCTTAAGTTATTTGCCGAAAAAGCTTCAATACCTATAGACCTTACACTTTCAGGAATGATTACACTCGTAAGTCCCTTATTTTGAAAAGAACCATCACCTATAGTCGTCACAGAAAATGAAGTATTACTATCATCTAACGCGATACTCGGTATCACAATACTCGTAATAGCACTCACTAAATCTATGACCGCAACCTCATTAGGACTTACACTGGTCACTTCAAATAAGAAGTCTCCAGATTCAAAGGTATCCCCTACGGCAACCGAACCATCATCGATACTATTAAAATCTGTCCATTCTGCTGCTAGATAAGACTCTAAAGTGCCTTCTGGGATAAATAAATCAATCCCACCTCTATCATCAAAAGCATCTCCTGGTAAAATGGCAGGGGTTACACTCAATGATGTAACTGTTGTAATAGCTGGATTACCTTCAAAGACTTTAGCACCTATGGAAGTGATCGAAGTACCAAAGGCAACAGTAGTGATAGGATTAAAAGCAAAAACTTGATCCCCAAGAACAGTAACAGTATCTGGTAGGATTATACTCTCTAATAGATTATTAGCAAAAGCAGCTCTACGTATGGTGCTTACTGAAGTACCTATATCAACGCTAGTCAACGCATTGGTGTTAAAAGAGAACTCTCCTATAGTGGTTATAGAATTAGGTATAACCACACTCGTTAACCCATCCTGAAGAAAAGCATTATCGCCAACAGATGTCACAGAAAATGAAGTATCACTAACATCAACTACATCACTAGGGATAACGATATCGGTAATGGCACTCACTAAATCGACCACAGCTACTTCATTAGGCTCTAAACTTGTGATCTCAAAAAGAAAATCTCCCGCTTCAAAGGTGTCGCCTACAACAATACTCCCATCATTGATACTTGCAAATCCGGTCCAATTAGCGTCTAGATAGGCTTGTGCTAAACCATTAGGTACCGTTAAGTCTATCACACTACGATTACCAAAGGTGTCATCTCCACCAGTTGTAATAATTGCAGGCACTAATCCCTCTGAGATTACCTCTGTTAATGGATTATCCCTAAAAGCACCACTACCAATTGTCGTTACTGAGTTAGGTATACTAACACCCGATAATTGATTTCCAAAAAAAGCAGCACTACCAATAGAAGTAACACTATTAGGAATGACAACACTCTGTAATTGATTATTAGCAAAAACAGCACTGCCAATAGAAGTAATACTATTAGGAATGATAACACTCTCTAAACCATCTTCAAGAAAAGCTCCCGATTCTATAGACGTCACACTAAAAGAATCATCACCACTTGGTTCAACTGCAATATTTGGTATAACAACATCTGTAATTGGGTTAATTAAATCCACTACAGCCACTTCATTAGGACCTAGACTCGTCACTTCAAATAGAAAATCTCCAGAGGTAAAAGTATCTCCTACGACAATGTCACCATCATTTATACTGGCAAATCCAGTCCAGTCTGCGTCTAGATAGTCTTGTTCTAAACCAGAGGGTACTATTAAATCGATCACACTACGATCTCCAAAGCTGTCATCTCCTCCACCAGTTCTAATACTTGCAGGTACTAATCCCTCTGAGATTACCTCTGTTAATGGATTAAGACTAAAAGCCGCAAGTTGAATAGAAGTAACACTATTAGGGATCGTAACACTCGTTAATTGATTATTTCTAAAAGCAGCAGCACCTATGGTCGTTACCAAATTAGGGATGCTAACACTCGTTAAATTATTATTTCTAAAAGCAAGTTCACCAATTACAGTGACCGAATTAGGTATATTAACACTGGTTAGATTGTTATTTGTAAAAGCACCGATACCTAAACTGGTTACACTATCAGGAATAGTAACACTCGTTAACTCATTATTTGAAAAAACAGCATTTCCAATAGAAGTAATACTATCAGGGATATCAACATTGATTAAATCATTTTCTAAAAAAGCAGCATTTCCAATAGAAGTAACACTATCTGGAATGATAACACTGGTTAAATGATTATTACGGAAAGCTTCTCGTCCAATATTGATAACACTACTAGGTATCGTAACATTTGTTAAAGAATTTCCCTGAAAAGCAGATTGACCAATTGTAGTCACACTAAAAGAATCATCACCACTAGGTTCAACTGTAATATTTGGTATAACGATATCGGTAATTGGGTTAATTAAATCGACCACAGCAACCTCATTAGGACCTACACTCGTCACTTCAAATAGAAAATCTCCAGAGGCAAACCTGACTCCAACAGCAACAACATCTTCAGAAATACTAGCAAAACCTGTCCAGCCTGCATTTAAGTACGCTTGTATAGTTCCTATAGGTACAAATAAATCTATCGTATTACGATTACTAAACGAACTACCTGCTATACTTGGAGGGGTCGTATTAAAAGATATGACTTCTGTTATAGGGTTGTTCTCGAACGCTTGTATTCCTACAGTATTTACATTGGCCGGCAAAAGGACCTCGGTGAGTTGATTGTCTCTAAAGGCGTTGTTATCTACTTTGGTGGTGGTACTAGGAAGCTCAATACTACTCAATTGATTAAACTGAAACGATTGCTTTCTTATGATGGTAATACCTTCAGGTAAGAAAACGCTCGTTATATCATTAGTACTAAAGGCCCCAAAACCTGTTGTTGTTAACGTATTTGGTAATACGACACTTGTTAAATTATTATTGGTCAGGGCATTGTTTGCAATAGAAGTGACTGTAAATTCTTCAGCATTAATCGTAACCGTATCTGGTATCACCAGATTGCCTGTTGTTAGACCACCTATAACTGCTACCTCATTGGGATTGGTCGCGGTTATTTCATAAATCAAATCCCCCACTATAATACCCGAAGTAATACTAGCAAAACCTGTCCAACCTGTAGCTACATAAGCAGCTGTAGTTCCTGTTGGCACTACTAAATCTATTGTAGTACGATTACTAAACGAACTACCTGCTATACTTGGTGGCGTAGTATTTTCTGAAATGACCGTCTCTATATTGTTGTCTTTAAAAGCAAACAGCCCGATAGATGTTACACCCGATGGAATAGTAATTTCGCTAAGCTGATTATCTCGTAAAGCATTATTAGCTATCGTAGTCAAACCCGAAGGAAGATCAATACTAGTCAATGCATTTGATGAAAAAACTTGCTTGGATAACACTGTAAGACCTTCTGGAAGAACAACAGCACTGATATTATTATTTGAAAAACTTGCGCGACCAATACTGGTGACACTATTGGGAATCACCACACTGGTAAGCCCATTATTATTGAAAGCTTCGCTACCAATGGCAGTCACACTAAATTCTAAATCAACAAAATTTACTGTTTCTGGTATCACCAGATCGCCAGTGATTGTACCGCCTACAACTGCTACCTCGTTGGGATTGGTATTAGTAACGTCGTACGTGAGTCCGTCCTCAATAAAGGTTTGTGTGTAGCCTGTGGCAATACACAAAAACAACAAAACATGGAGTAATTTAAATTTCATAATAAAATGTTTTTAGAAGGGTTTATAAATACTGTGTGACTATCATCAGCTTTAGTTGAATATTTTTCATTTGTGTTATTTTCTTTTTTGTAAAGCTATTTTATATGCTGTAATACTACGCTTTACCGCTGCGCTCTCCCTACGGTCGTGAACCTCACAAGTTCGCTTTCGCGAAAGCGTACTTAGAAACTTTATAATTCATAGATCCTGCTAGATACTGAAACGACTCTGAAATGAATTCAGTGCAAGATTCAGCAAACAGGGTTTCATTACTCAAACTGCTGCACCGTTCCAGAATTTGCGAGTACTAATAATTGAATATCACTGTTTAATACAAAGCCATTCATATCTGCATCTGCAGTGGAATACCCTTCTCCTCCTCCAGCTAATGTCAAGGCTTCTGTAATGTCTGTATTAAGAATCTGGCTACTGCCATCTGCATCGCCTGCGATCATCGCAAAGGTGCCATTGACTAAGGTGGTCAGGGCTAGGTTTTCACCTTTGGCTGCTGTGATATCTTGGGTAAAGTCTACCGCGGTTGCTGTGCCACTTAAAGGAGCTGGTACGGCTGCTACGATCCCAATATGGTTACGATGTTTGATCGCAATAAAATAATCGCCATCTTCTTCTGTAAACGTGACAGTAGATACACCATCTATGTCTACAATATCTCCATCGCGTTGTAATAAGGCAGCTTTGCTGGTAACTACTGTTGTATTCTCATTATCGGGACCTTCACGTAGTTCTACAAAAACCCAGTCTACTATGGCATTGGCGCCTGTACTGTCAAAAACAGTGGGGGAAACACTAGCGCCATCGCCATAAGGAGAGGTGGTAGGGAGAAGACCGCTTTCGCGTAAGCTATCACGCATTAAATCTTCTTCTCCTACAATAGGATTTAAACTGGCACCTTGTAAAAATACTTTGGGTGCAACTCTAATATCGATCTCAAATTCTTCAATACTTGCAAAATCTGTCCAACCTGCATCTATATAGGCCTGTGTCGTCCCTTCTGGTACGTTTAAGATGATTAGATTGCGATTGCTAAAACTACTTCCTTCTATACTTGGCGGTGTGGTATTTAAAGACGTGACTTCGTTGATCGGGTTGTTTTCAAATGTTCGGAAACCAATGGCATTTACATTGGCTGGTAAAAATACCTTTGTGAGTTGATTGTTTCTAAAGGCGTTGTTGTCTACTATAGTTATTGTACTAGGAAGCTCAATACTACCGATTTCATTATTCTGGAAGGATTGCTTACTTATCGTGCTAATACCTTCGGGAAGTACAACACTCGTTAAATTATTATCCCTAAAGGCTGCAAAACCTGTATCAGTAATCGTATTAGGTAATTCAACACTGGTTAGATTTTTATTGGATAAGGCATTATTTGCTATAGAAGTGACGGTAAACGCTTCTGCTCCATTACCATTAGAAACAGTGCTTGGGATTGTAAGTTCTGAAGAGGGAAAACCGCTTACTAGGGTTACTTCATTAGGCCCTGTGGAAGTAACCTTATAAAATATAAATTCATCTATTAAAAATTCATCAATACTTGCAAATCCCGTCCAGCCTGCAGCTTCATAAGCAGCTTTAGTTCCTTGGGGTACGTTTAAGGTAATTTGATCGCGATTGCTAAAACTACTCCCTGCGATACTTGGCGGTGTGGTATTAAAAGAGGTGACTTCTGTTATCGGGTTGTTTTCAAATGTTTGCGAACCTATAGTGTTTATAGTAGCTGGCAAAGTAATCTCTGTGAGTTGATTGTTTCTAAAGGCGTTGTTATCTACTATAGTGGTTGTACTAGGTAGCTCAATACTACCGATTTGATTATTCTGGAAGCTTTGCTTACTTATCGTGGTAATCCCTTCTGGAAGTACAACACTCGTTAAATCATTATTACTAAAGGCTGCAAAACCAGTTGCAGTAACCGTATTTGGTAATACGACACTGGTTAAATTTTTATTGGATAAAGCATTTGCAGTTATAGAAGTGACAGTAAACGCTTCTGCTCCATTAGAAACCGTGCTTGGGATTGTAAGTTCTAAAGGAGGAGCCCCACCTATAAGCTGTACCTCATTAGGAGCTGTGGAAGTAATCTTATAAAATATAAAATTATCTGTTATAAATTCTTCTATACCTGCAAATCCAGTCCAACCAGCATCTATATAGGCCTGTGTAGTTCCTTGGGGTACGCTTAAGGTAATTTGATCGCGATTGCTAAAACTACTCCCTGCAATACTTGGCGGTGTGGTATTTAAAGAGGTGACTTGTGTTATCGGGTTGTTTTCAAATGTTTGTGAACCTATAGTGTTTATAGTAGCTGGTAAGATGACCTCTGTGAGTTGATTGTTTCTAAAGGCGTTGTTATCTACTATAGTTGTTGTACTAGGCAGCTCAATACGACCGATTTGATTATTCTGGAAGGATTGCTTGCTTATGGTGGTAATCCCTTCAGGGAGTACAACATTAGTCAACGCATTATCACTAAAAGCCGCAAAACCTGTTGCAGATACTGTATTTGGTAATGTGACACTCGTTAAATTATTATTAGTTAAGGCATTGTTTGCAATAGAAGTGACGGTAAAATCTTCTGTCCCATTAGATACCGTACTTGGGACGCTAATAGTAACACCCGTTGTAGGAGGAACCCCACCTATAAGAACTACCGCATTAGGAGTTGTGGAAGTAATGTCATAGAATAAAAAGCCATCTGTAATATCACCTCTGTCCACTTCATCAATATTCTCAAAATCTGTCCAACCCGCATCTAGATAGGCTTGTTGGGTACCTTGTGGGACTACGAGCTCGATGTTTGCTCTTGAATCAAAAGGGTCTTCGCTTCCACCTTGAATAGTAGGTGGTATAATACCTAAAGGAATTACAGATTCTAATAAATTATCTTTAAAGGCCTCAGCACCCATAGATACAAGTCCTGCAGGAATAAAAAGAATTGCTAATTCATTATTTTCAAAAGCGCGGGCCCCGATCTCTGTAATATTAGCAGATAAATTAAGTTCTGTTAAATCATTTCCTAGAAAAGCTTGATTACCTATCGTTGTCAATTCTTCTGGTAAACTTAGATTTGTGATTAGATTACCTTGAAACGCTTGGTTTGCAATGGTCGTTATCCCGTCTGGGATGTTCAGACTCGATATTTGATTATTTAAAAAAGCGCGATCTCGTATGATGGTGACCGTTTCTGGTAACTCTAGCGTGGTAATTTGATTATCACGAAAGGCTTCCTCATCTATTTCAATAAGCGCAGTGGGTAGTGTCACACTGGTCAATTGATTCCTTTCAAATGTTTCTTCTTCAATTATAGTAATCGCGTTTGATATAACAACACTTTCTAATTGATTGTCTTTAAAGGCTAATTGCCCTAAATTTGATACGCTATTAGGAATGATTAAGTTTCCTTGTATACTATTATTTTCAAAAGCATTTGATCCAATACTCGTAATACCATCAGGCAGTACCAGACTACTTAGTTGATTGTTGTTAAAACTATTTTGTCCTATGGTTACTATTGTCGGCGGGATTGTCACAGCCGTTAGTGCTAGGTTTTTAAAAGCACCATTTCCCACACTCGTTACGGTAAAGGTATCCTCCCCATCAGAAACGGTTGGTGGGATAACCAAATCTGTAGTTGCTGGTGTACCACCTGTGATGGCTACCTCTTTAAGACCTGTGGACGTGACTTCATACTCCAAACCATTTTCGGTGAAGGTTTGGGCAACGCCCGTAAGGATACCAAATAAACAAAGTAAAAGTGTCGTTACATTTTTCATAGTTATTTTATTTAATACGCTGTCGCGAAAGCGTACTTAGAAACTTTATAATTCATAGATCCTGCTAGATACTGAAACGACTCTGAAATGAATTCAGTGCAAGATTCAGCAAACAGGGTTTCACTACTCAAACTGCTGCACCGTCCCTGAATTTGCGAGTACCAACAACTGTATATCTGAGTTGAGTACAAAGCCATTCATATCGGCATCTGCCGCAGAGTAACTTTCTCCGCCTCCTGCAAGGCCTAAGGCTTCGGTAATATCTGTATTGAGAATCTGGCTACTGCCATCTGCATCTCCTGCGATCATGGCAAAGGTGCCATTGACTAAGGTGGTCAGGGCAAGGTTTTCACCTTTGGCAGCTGTGATATCTTGGGTAAAGTCTACCGCCGTTGCTGTGCCACTTAATGGAGCTGGTACGGCTGCTACGATCCCAATATGATTACGATGTTTGATCGCAATAAAATAATCACCATCTT
>CAYGTC010000114.1:0-9848 GCA_964352735.1 uncultured Alcanivoracaceae bacterium
ATATTGAGAATCTAGATTATGAAACAGGACTCTTGTGCAGAGCCATGTATTTTTAATATCATTCAACTTTCCTGCCAATGCGTTTTTCTAGATGACGTTTTTCCCATTGCCCGCCAAACAGGTCTTTGGCATCAAAAACATGCAAGGCTTCAAAGATCAGTATCCAACCCCAGCCTATAGCAATACCAAAGTTCAAGTGGAATGTGTTGGTCCAGTTGATAAAAATAATAAAAGGGACGATGGCACAATAACAAAGCAAGTGTTTGAAGAACTGTTTTATGGCCCTGACATGTTCGAGCTCTTTGAGTTCTTCGGAAGATAACAGGGACTCGTTTATTTTGTGGTTATAAGTCAGTGCTGATCTTTGTGTTTCAAATACAGCTGCCAGTGCTTTTTGCGATTCAACTGTGGGCACTTGACCTTTTTCGATGCGTTGTATGGTTCTTAAACTCAATCCGCTGAACTCTGCTAATTGAGATTGTGTCCAGCCTTTTTTTAATCTTCTATCACGTATGTTCATGATTTAACCCGATATGTAAAGGCTTTATATTACCGCAATATTTGCATTTTTGATACGACAGGGATGCGTCACACATGCGCCATGAACTGTAAACATGTGATCATGCATACCCTGTGAAATATTCTGGCTAGTTAAAGCAACAACTCATCAAATTAACTTCCAAAGTTTTGAAATTTAATCAAATTGTCATTTCTATTAACTTCCTCTTGCCTGTTTTGCTCACTATTTTTATCTATTATTTTGTGGACAAAGTTATAGCGTAAAGAATGGTATTCACTGTTTGAATTATTGAAATTAACCCACATTTCCTGAAGCTCACTATTTCGATAATCATTTAGACTTTTAATCGATTTATCATTCAATAGATTTTTTCTTTTTTCGGCAGCAAATGTTTCAAAGTTGAATGTGCTTTTTATTTGAGCTATTCTATCATCGAGATTCTTCCTGAATTCCTGCACATTCTGGCCAAAGGTCGCGTCAATTAACCCAATTCCCAATGCTTCATTGGTATCTAATGTCAAACATTCAGAGATCAATTTATTGGCAACATCCTCTCCAACTTTTTTAGGTAGCAAGTAGGTCCAGTATTCGGAGCCAAATAATCCCATTTTTTTGTAATGAGGGTTAAAAACAACACCTTCTCTCGTCACTACTTCGTCTGCTGATAAAGCCATCATGACTCCTCCAGCTCCTGCATTGCCGTGTAATGCCGAAATAATATAGTGAGAAGTACAATTAATTACGTCATAAACAAAATCATCTATCGCAACAATATTATCCCAAGACTCCTGAATGGGGTTTTGAGAATTTTCAATCACATTTAAATGAATGCCATTAGACCAAATATCATGTCCTCCCATTAAAACAATAATCTGTGTGTTTTTTCTATTTCGAATATGCCAAAATGCTTGTCTCAATCTGATACATTGTTCTGTACTCATGGCACCATTGTAGAAGTCAAAGTGTAAATACCCCACATTATCTTCTTGTGTGTACCATATTTCTCGGAACGTATTTACCGTTAAATCTTCAGCAAACATGTCTCTGATAGAAATTACTGGTTCAATAATATGCCCGGTAAGAACTTCCATAGCTGGAAGTTTAAAACTGCCCGATATTTTATTCTTAAGGTGAGATACCCATATTGCGCCATCTCCAGTTGCTATGCAAATGGCTTTATCTCTTTGGGCAATAATTTCCCCTGGGCGACCTTTAAGTTCATCCTCCAGATGTGCCCCAAACATAAAGCAAGGAAAAGGGAAAATGTTTTTTTCTAGAACCCCAGGGTTACTGTCAGCCGCTCTTATTTTTGTTATGATTTCTTCTGATGTGGCTTTCCAATTTATTTTTCGGTTAGCTCTTTTTATCGGATTATTCCAAGTCCCTTTTACTTCAGGATTTGAATAATCTAATTGCTCAGGAGTAAAATCTTTCGATTCAAATTTATCAATGGCATCATGTATGCCTTTAAGGGCTGCTGTTGTGACTTCGTGTCGGTACAAATTGCTTTTAGTCACATTTCGCATTGGGAAATTATTGGAAGACCAGATGTCTCCCGCATCCATTTCTTTAGCCGCCTGAAGTATAGTCACCCCCCATTCTTTATGATTTTTCATAATCGCCCAATCTAAAGATGATGGTCCACGATCCCCTTTAATTCCTGGATGAACAATTAAACAGGTGTGGTTTTTCCAAATTTCATCGGGAATGGCTTTTTTTAAGAATGGAGCCAATATCAGATCTGGTTTAAATTCTTTGACTGAATTAATCATTGCGTAATCTGATGTTGCCAACTGAATTTCTACAACGTGCTCTTTAGCAGTAAGTTCACAATAAGCTCTTTGACTCAGTCCATTATGACTGCTTGTAATAAATAAAATTTTCATATTTTATTCACCACATTGGAATTGAACAGGTTATGCGAGCTTAGATTATTATTGAATAATGTAACTTTTGAACAATCAAAAGTTATTAATGCTTTATTTTTTATCATGAGTTTTTATTCTTATTTTTAGTAGGGAATGATTAATATATACAAGTTTTAAATAAAACTCAAGAGAATTAATTTATTTATTTAAGCCAGAATCATTTCAATCATCATGATTTACAACAAAAAATTCTAACCCGAATACTTCATCATAGAATGGATTTTAGGGTAAAAATGGCAAAGTAGGTTGGATAAAGATTGCTTCAACGCCAGTTATTCATGGCTTTGAAGCGATTTTATTCAAGATATGCGGCCATTTTTTTCATAAAACCATTCAGGTACAAAGTGTACTTTTGCAAATATCTTTTAACTCCATGTTTTTCATAGATAAAATCAACTTTTTTACCGTTTTGATGAAATATTCGGGCTAAGCCATTAGAAATATTAATACCTAACAAAAAAACAAATCACGAGAGAAGAAACTTGTTTTTTTGATATCTCTATCTTGTTGATATATTTATTAAAATTCTCAGTTTATTGGTTCATAGAATTGGTTGTCAGCATTTGATATAGAATGACTAAAGCTGCATGCTAATGCTTCAAAGATCTGTTTCCAACCCCAGCCTTTTGCTCATCGTCTTTCACGAATTTTCATTGTTTTTTACGATAATTCATGCCTTCTATATTGGTGCAATGTTTGAATTTAAGATACAAGATCAATGTGTCATGTATTGGGATTATTTGATTGTGAAGGCATTTGTTTTGAAGAGTTTTTTTATTATTTTATAAAAGTACTTGCTATTTAATACTGTGTATCATACAGTATACGCTAAATACTGTATGATACACAGTAAAGAGATTGAATATGATTGAAAGTACACATTATCAAAAGTTAAAGCACGAATTGCGCAGAGGTGTTCTTATTTTGGCGGTTTTAGCAGAATTACAAGAGGAGCATTATGGTTACTCGCTTCGCAAAACACTCAGTCAAAAAGGCTTGGATATTGATGAAGGAACACTTTATCCGTTGATGAGACGCTTAGAGAAACAAGAGTTACTGACCAGCAGTTGGCGAGTCGAAAATAACCGTAAAAAGCGTTTCTATGTGCTCTCAGAAATCGGTAAAAACACGCTTAAGCAATTGACAGAAGACTGGCAAGATGTGGAATCATCATTAACAACTATTCTCAATGGCTCTAAAAAGAGTCATTGATACTTAGTACGTAATTGGAGAACAACAATGCAAATGATCAATAATTATCTAAATAGTCTGGAATCCTACTTACCTGATGAAATGAAACGGGATGTCAGAGAAGAGTTTGAAGCCTCTATTTATGATCAAATAGAAGAGCGTCAAGAACAGCTTAACAGAGACTTGACTCAAAATGAACAAGAAATGTTATTGACAAATATAGGCCATCCCATGCAAGTGGCTGCGCGTTATTTACCGGGTCAAAATCTGGTAGGCGAAGCCTTTTTTCCTGCTTATAAAAAGGCTTTGAAAATTGCGCTGTTGATGACTCTCACCATAAAGATTCTTCTGATATTGCCCTCAATCCTATCCACGGGTTCCATTTTTGCTCACTTTTTTAGTGTATTTTGGGATTTTATTGATTCGATGTTTTTAGTGTTTACTGCTGTTACCGGTGTTTTTTATTTGATGGAACGTTATGGGCTTGATTTAAAATACTTGTATGCTTTTTCAGCCAAAGATCTACATGCCAGTAATCCCAAGTTGGCATTAAGCCGTGTTGAAACCGTTTTTGAATTGCTTTTTTTGGTGCTATTTATTGGTTGGTGGAACAATGCGTTCACATGGCAAATAGCCATAGATACTGATTCGTTTTTTAACAATATATCCATGAGTAGCCAATGGCAAACTGTTTTTTGGAGTGTCAATGTTGTTGTGGGGTTAGATATCCTTAATAGCCTATATAAAATTGCTTATGGAAGTTACAATCGAATCAGTTTAATTGTGGGTATTGTGCTTAACGGTGCCACTGTCTTTATCATTTATCAAATCAGCCGTTTTTCACAGTTTGTTGTGACTACTATTGTTGATAAGGCAGAGTTGAATTGGTTGAAGATTGAGCCAATGATCAAAATTAATATTTATATCATCTTGGCGATAATATTGATGGTTATTGTGTGGGATACGGTATCTTCGGTCAAGAAACTAAGGTATTTTAAATGATGGCAGGGGTTCTATACTTTTGAAAATGGTTTTGTTTACCTATGTATCGATTGAGTCCTCAGTTTAAGCTTCTATCACTATTAAACTGAGGGTTCCATTTATATAATTATTTAATCATCGCCATCAGCATCATCTTCGCTGAGTTTTTCTTTGACTTGCTCTACTTTATCGGCGGTTTTTTCTTTGAGTTTTTTGCTTTTTTCAACGACTTTGTCTTTGAGCTTTATGGTTTTTTCTTTGCTCACTTCATAGCCTTTTTTGATGCCTTCTTTGGATTTGTCGTAGCCTTTTTTAACCACTTCAACACCGTCTTTTGTGGTTTCGGTGACCTTTTCTCCGATGTCTTTGGCTTTTTGTTTGACTGTTGTTTTTTCTACTTGCTGGGTTTGTTGATCTGTATTGTTGTTGTAACTGCGGTCAATGACTTTTTTTGTTTGATTGGTATCCGTTGTGCTGCTTTGATTGCTGTCTTTTTCACTGCTGCAACTGCTGGTGATCAATACAGTCAATAACATAACAATCATTGGTGGTGGCTTTATCATGAGGATTTCCTAGTTGAATGATGGGGCCATCATACTGTGCATAAGTGTATTTTTCAAATGATACTCCAATACAAGCCCTTATGTATTTGAGAAAATTCCATTGAATAGGATGTTCTGTTGTTCTAATATAAGTATCACTCCATAACCTCAATGCCATGATAGATCAAACACTCAATTTAGGACTCTGGTCATTATTGCCTTTAACTGTGGCATTAGTGATGGCCTTTAAAACACGATCAGCGATTTTTTCATTATTTACAGGGGCTTTATTTGGGGCTTTGATGTTGAGTGTGGTTTCATCATCTCATAGCAAGCACCCGTTTATTAACTTAAGCCAGCTTATCCAAAGCGCCTTGGGCAATGCTGATTTTTTGTGGATATGTTTGATGGTGTGCTTAATTGGCGTGATGTTTGAGTTGTTTAAACATGCTGGTGTCCTTGCTGCATTTACCAAAAGGGTATCGCCTCGAGCCAACAGCCATAAATCGGTCGGATTGACGGCGTGGTTATTGGGTATAGCCATCATTGATGACTATTTCAGTCCGTTGATGTCGGGTGCAATCATGCGGCCTTTAAGCGACAAAGTGAAAATGTCCAGGGAGAAACTGGCCTTTATATTGGACTCTACCACCGCATCGGTTTGTATATTGATGCCGTTTATGGCCTGGGGCACCATGATGACAGGTTTGATTAAAGCACAAGCAGGTCCTGTGTCCAGTATTGAACAAGCTTTTGGTGTCTTTGTTTATGCCATTCCTTATAATTTTTATGCCATCATTTTATTGCTTTTCTCATTGGGCATAGTATTGAAAGTTATTCCTGATTTTGGTCCAATGAAACGAGCAGAAAGCAGGGCATTAGAAAAGGGTTTGGTGATGAGAAAAACAGCGATGCCATTGGTTCAAGATGAGCCGCTGGATCTGAACGCTATTCATCAGCAAGGAGTCAATTTGATCAGTGAATTTATAATGCCCATCAGTATTTTATTTGGCAGTATTTTATCCAGTCTTGTGCTATTTGGCAGTGTCATGATTGTTGAATCATTTATGCTGGCTGTCACTGTGCAAATGTTAATCATGTTCATAAAAAAGCGGGTAGCTGATATTGATGAACTCATTGTTGTTATCATCAAAGGCATTAAAGCCATTGTTCCCACCTTATTGATCATTGCCTTGGCCTATGTCATCAATACGGTGACCAAAGAGTTGGGTGCAGCACAATACATTGCTGATTTAACAAAAGATTTTCTATCACCATCTTTGTTGGTGGTCATGAGTTTTATTTTTACTGCAGTTTTTTCTTTTGCCACGGGGACTTCCTGGGGAGCTTATGCGCTAATGATGCCATTGGCTGTTCCAGCTGTTTATGCTATTAACGGAGCTGTGGTTGATGATTTGTTATTGCAAACAGTTGCAGCAGTCGCCGGTGGTGGTATTTTTGGTGATCATGCCTCACCGGTTTCTGATACAACGGTCTTGTCCTCGGCTGGGGCTGGCAGTGATCACATGGATCATGTAGTGACTCAATTACCTTATGCCTCGCTGGTGGCTGTTATGACTGTTGTGATTTATTTTGTGATCTGATGTGTTGGTTATTTTGAAGGTTTTTAGGTTGCTTAACTTTTAAAACAGCAAATTGCGAAAAGTCTGCATTTGTGCTGTCATTACTTTTATTGCGCTCATACCTGATGATTTTTTGTTGTTCAACGGCTTTGATCATGTGTCTTTTGCCAGGATTGGTAATGCTGTCTATTTCAGTTAAAAGACCAGTAGCCAATTCTCCCGAATTCGTTTCATGTGCATTGTAGTGTCTGATTGGGCTCAGGTTTTTTTGATGGTATAAATAGATTGCGCCAAAAACTGGGATCAGCCATAGCAGCATCAATAGTGTGATTTTTTTATTGACCGATGGTGCCCAAATGCATATTTCTTTGCTGTAGTTGCAATTGACAATGAAGTTGATGAGGGCCATTACACTGAAGATAAAGATAAAATGGATATGATTCATGAGTGTTTTTTATTGTTTATACCCAATTATTGTAGGGGCGAAAACAACCTATTCAAGGCAACAGTAAAGATATGTATTGAATCCCATTAAATCATTGTTATGGATTCAGTCATCTATTTTTACGAATGTTACATTCTAAAAATTCAATTAAGACGCTGATTTTAAATGAAAAAATAGATGTATAATGTGTTTTGTTATTTAATAAAATCGAGGAGATTTACGTGATGAATAAAAAAATACCATTAATTACGGCGATGGTGGTGGCCATGACAGCTGGCGCAGCCAGTGCTGATACCCAAAGCACCACCAATCAATTTTGGTGGCCCGAACAAGTCGATCTCAGCCCTTTAAGACAACATGCCGCTGAATCAAATCCTTATGGCCAAGATTTTGACTATGCCAAAGAATTTGCCAGTGTCGATCTTGACGCATTGAAAAAAGACATTGAACTGATCATGAAAGATTCACAAGATTGGTGGCCAGCAGACTGGGGGCATTATGGCCCTTTCTTTATTCGTATGGCGTGGCACAGTGCTGGTGTTTATCGAATTTTTGATGGTCGAGGTGGAGCAGGTGGTGGCCAACAACGTTTTGAACCGCTTAACAGTTGGCCTGATAATGTCAACCTTGATAAAGCCCGCCGTTTGTTGTGGCCAATTAAGAAAAAATATGGCCGAAAGATCTCATGGGCTGACTTAATGGTATTAACAGGCAATGTTGCTCTAGAATCTATGGGCTTTAAAACTGTTGGATTTGCTGGCGGTCGTGCAGATGACTTCGAAGCTGAAGTGGTGAATTGGGGATCAGAGAAAAAATGGCTAACAGACAGCCATCGCTATGAAGGCAAACGTAAGTTAAAGAAACCCTTGGCAGCCGTGCAAATGGGTTTGATTTATGTGAACCCAGAAGGGCCAAATGGTAACCCCGATCCTTTACTTGCAGCACAAGACATCAGAGATACTTTTGGCCGTATGGCAATGAATGATGAGGAAACCGTTGCCTTAATTGCTGGTGGGCACACTTTTGGTAAAGCCCATGGCGCCAAAAAACCTGATGGTTGCGTTGGTAAAAACCCCGCAGCAGGAGGCCTAGAGCAACAAGGTTTTGGTTGGAAAAACCGTTGCGGTAAAGGCAATGCAGAAGACACCATATCCAGTGGATTAGAAGGGGCTTGGACATCAAACCCTACCAAGTGGACAACTGAATACTTAACCTGGTTATTTACTTTCGAATGGGAAAAAACCAAGAGCCCAGCAGGCGCTACTCAATGGGTACCAAAAAACCGTAAGGCTGCTGAAATAGTGCCAGATGCTCATATTGAAGGCAAGCGCAATTCACTGATCATGTTTACCACTGACTTGGCATTAAAGAAAGACCCTGAATACCGTAAGATTTCTAAGCGTTTTCTTGATAACCCAGCAGAATTTGAACAAGCTTTCGCACGTGCATGGTTTAAATTAACGCACAGAGATATGGGCCCGGGTCACCGTTATTTAGGTAAAGACGTTCCTCAAGGTAACTTTATTTGGCAAGATCCTTTACCACAGCGCGATTATGATTTGATCACTTCTCGTGACATTAAGAAACTCAAAGCCGAATTGACTAAAAAACTCAGCGTATCTGACTTAGTGAAAACGGCATGGGGTTCAGCATCCAGTTACCGTGATACAGATGGCCGAGGTGGTGCCAATGGCGCTAGAATCAGTTTGGCTCCTCAAAATGATTGGGCTGTGAATAACCCTAAAGAATTGTCTAAAAATCTAAAAGCTTTAAAAGCCATTCAGAAGGCATTCAACAAAGGTTCAAGCAAACGAAAAGTGTCTCTGGCTGATCTCATTGTTCTCGGTGGTGCTGCGGCCATAGAAAAAGCAGCCAAAGACATTGGGGTTTCGGTTACGGTGCCATTTGAAGCGGGCCGTGTAGATGCCACTGCTGAACAGACTGACGCTGGTTCATTTGACGTATTAAAGCCAACTGCTGATGGTTTCAGAAACTATTTTTCACAAGAAGAAAGTTATAAAGGTCCAACAGATGCCTTGATTGAGCGGGCCAGCATGTTGGATTTATCGGTTCCTGAAATGACAGCATTGGTGGGTGGCCTGCGTGTATTGGGTGCCAATACTGATGGTTCTAATCATGGTGTATTCACTGATAATGTAGGCACTTTGAGTAATGACTTTTTTGTTAATTTATTAGACATGTCTACACAATGGACGAAGTCTGATCAAGCTGGATTATACAAAGGTACTGACTACAGTACTGGCAAAGTAAAATACACAGCTTCTCCTGTTGATTTACTGTTCGGTTCACATGCTGAGTTGAGAGCCATTTCAGAAGTTTATGCTGCAGATGATGGTCAAGATAAATTCATCAATGATTTCATCAATGCATGGCATAAAGTGATGAATTTGGACAGAACGTGATACATGACAAGTTGAAATAGCCATGAAATAAATATGGCCTATTGTTGATTAAGTCCCCGTTTAAGCGGGGACTTTTTTGTTATGAGAGCTCTCGTTATGCTGAGCTCTCATTATATTAATCTTGTTAAATAATAGCGCTATTTTCGAGCAAGATTAATCGTTATTGTTTTTACATCAATGATCTAGATATGATGTTTTGACTTGTCCATCATAATATCGCGAGGATTATGAAAGA
>CAYGTC010000115.1:0-9835 GCA_964352735.1 uncultured Alcanivoracaceae bacterium
ATCTATTTTGCCATTTTCCCCCTAAATTCCATTCTATGATGAAATATTCGGGCTATCATAGCTTGCAGCGGCCATGACTTGTTCGTCTGAGGTTATGTCAATTTCAACAGGTATGATGCTATCACCGTACTTATCTATCAAATTTTTCAGCTTATTAATATTCCTCGCTCCTGCATATACTTTCGATGCTCCTCGTTCTATTAACTCGGCTACCAAAGCCGACCCTATACCGCCATTTGCGCCAGTTACAAATGCAATTGAATTGTGAATCTTCATAATATTTCTCTTAATTGTGTTATTTATTTGTTGGAATGTAGTTGTCGTACCATTTAACTGAAGTCTTGTTGCAAAAAAGCCAGTACTTCGCGGTTGAAAATATCGGGGGCGTTACGAGCGATAAAATGACCAGCGCCTTCAATACGTTTCATTATCAAAGGACCTTTAATGTGGCGGTTGCCAGTTGCCAATTGCTCGGGGCCAATGTAAGTATCATTCATGGTATATAATAGTAAAACAGGTTGGTTAACATCTGGAAGTGGTTCCTCAGCAGCCTGCTGGTCAGGGTTCATGTTTGCCCGATACCAATTCAGCACCGCGCCATTGAGGCCATTATCCCGTTCAAGAAGAGGAATCCATTGGTTGACATCGGGATGGTGCTCCATCCATGCACGAAATAGTGCCCAATCATCAGCTCTAAGAGCCGCTTCAGCGGCATCGAATTGGAAAAAGTACATATACCAAGAACGACGATGTTGCTCTAAACCAGAAGTGAAAAAGCCATTCAAGTGACTCACATTTTCGCTGATAGCCCGACGAACACGATTGGGGTTCAGTGCTGTTATCATCCAGCCAGGAATTGAACCTCTGTCACCAAAGACAATATCGAATTGTTCAATGTTTAACGCATCAACAATTCCTAAAATATGTTCATAGTCTTTTGCACCAGTGTAAAGACTAAGATCTGTTGGCCGATCCGATCCACCAGCGCCCAGTAGATCAGGAATGATGACACGATATCCAGCCTCTCTAAATGCAGGTACATTAAATCGGAACTCTTCTGATGAAGCTGGTTGGCCATGTAGAAATAGAATAGCAGGCTCTGTAGAATCCCCCTCATCATAGACATTGAAATTCAGACCGTTTATGGTGATGGTTTTGTAATAATTATTTGAAAGTGTTATGTTGTTCATGATTGATCTTTAGTTAAATGTATTTATAAATGTTTATAGTAGATAATTTGATTCAGTTTAATGATTAAGCCGCTTGTCGCGCACTAGCGACAGCAGCGGTATTTTCATAAAATTGACCGCCACTGATGCGGCCATCTCGCATATCAAAACGGGCCAAAAAATCGCTCATCGCAGTTTTGGCTGTTTCGCGGTGTCGAAACACAAAATGTCCTTCAACGTAGACACTTCCTCCGGCATCAATAAAATTCTTTGGTGAAAAATCCAGTGCCTCGAACTCAGAGAACAACATTGTTGTAAGTTGAATATAGCCCTCTTTGCCTTTATGCTCGTAGCCAGCCCAAGGAATTGCAGCTCGCAGTGCTTGGTTATTTGCTGAACCTACTATCCAATTGAAATTGGGATTGGCGAAATGGCTAAAAGCTGTATCGAAATCATTGTTATATTGAGCTTCTAAAAAGCCCTTAACGGCCAGAATATTTTTGCTATCTTTCATAATTAATCTCCTGTGATAATCTTTGTTAATGTGGAACCCATTATGATTGATGTGTGTTAATTGATAAATAGGATATATTGCTATACACTGTTGTATATGAATACAACAATAGAAGTTGCAGAACTCAGGGCATTCACTGCTGTAATAATACAGGGATCATTTACCGCTGCTGCTGAGAAAATAGGAACTGACAAGGCGCATGTCAGTCGAATCATAACGCGATTAGAAACCAAGCTAGGCGCAAGGTTATTAGAAAGGTCAACAAGACGGTTGCATGTGACTGAAATTGGACGAGAAGTATATGAGCGAGCATCAAGCATTCTTTTTGCCATAGAAGAAACTGAAAATACGGTTGCTCATGCCCAATCAACGCCCACGGGTTTACTGAAGCTCACTGCTGGCCCAGAATTTGGTGTGCTCATTGTAAATCAGTGGATCGCTGAATACCTTCAGACTTATCAGGAGATGAAAGTTGAAGCAAAGTTTACCAATCGCCTCACGGATGTTATTCACGAAGGCTTTGATGTGGCTATTCGTGTCGGCAGTCTACCTGATTCTGAGCTATCGGCTCGAAAAATAGGCGAGATAAACTATGGTTTCTATGCAAGTCCACTTTATTTACAAAAAAAAGGTAAACCAGAGTCACCCAATGACTTGATGAAATATGATCTGGTGGGCTTTTCACCGCGAAGGAATCCCGAATGGAAACTGGTCAATGGTTTTGAAACGATCAGTTTGAATCCCGATTGTCGTTATATTGTTAATAATAACCAAGCGGCATTAGGAATGACAATAGATGGTTTGGGAATATCATTACTGCCTCATTTCATGGCCGAGCCTGCAGTTAGAAATGGCACCTTAGACAAGGTTTTGCATGAATGGCGACGTATACCTGTTCCTGTTCATGCTGTTTTCGCTTCAAACCGTTATATGGCACCAAAAGTCAGGACGTTTGTGGATATTGCTGTACAACGGTTTCAAAACTAAATGACTTCAATTGTTTAAAAATTAAACGAAAATCGATTGGGTTTAAGACGTTGATTTAAAAGATTGCCGATCGTGGACGGGAATGACGGAAGGCTTATAGGATAAGTTGCTTCTCATATAAATGGATATGGCATGATGGAGGCTTTGGATAGCATTCATATTGTTAAGATAACCTCTTGCAAACCAAGATTCAATTGAGTTACAGTCATTGACTCTGATAACATATGACTGTCAATCAATAAGGAAACATGCAAATGGACCTCAATCTACAAAAATTAATGACGCTCGTGTTCATGACCACTGTTGCTATTGCACATGCAGATACGCGCATTGAAGTCGAAACCTTATCAGAGAATGCCCATAAATTGACTGTGAAAAGTGATGAAGTGAATGATGTTGCGGCGGCTCAAGCCAGTTTGATGGAAAGGGCCACTGAACTGTGTGGAGCATTGCATGTGGTTATGGGACGCTATACCTTCAATAAATCAGAATTAATAAGCCAAGATGGCAACAATGCTCAAGATACATTTGAGCTGGAACAAGAGTTGACTTGTGAAACCGAAATAAGAAATAACTCACAAAAGCCTCAATCATCGAACAATGCTGAGACTGTTTTTGAACCAGGGCAGCTTGAAGAAAAAGCCCAAGGCGTTTTTGACCAATACATGCATTTATTGAACAAGAAAAAATACAAGACAGCTTATCAGTTGTTGAGTGAGGGCAATCAACGCATCACTCCATATAAAGAGTGGCGCAAAAATAAAAAGGCATTTCGAAAAGAAAGTGGTGGCAGTGGCAAGTATGAAAACCTTAAGTTGACTTGGTATGATAACCCTCCCAATGCGTCTGAACCTGGTGTTTATGTGGCTTTTGATTTCACCTGTGTTTTTCCTGAGCTTGAACGTTGCTCTGGTGTGTTGATTTTGCACCAGACACCATCAGGAGCATTTAAAGTCGTCAGGGAAGAATCCAATTTAATGGATAAAAAAACAGCGGCTTCAATTGATAAAATGGAATTGTCCATCAAACCCCATCAAACTGCTCGCATCACCATTCAACAATGGCAGGATTATCTACAATTGGCGATACTAAAATATGCAGACTCTGTTTATGATATTAATGAGCAATGCATCAACCACGTTATCGCCAAAGATATCAATGTTTGGCTTTATTTCACTCAAGATTGCCACCCCGCATATCCGGCATGGGTAACCTTGTATCTCAATGAAGAAGGGGGGCAAATAGGCCTCGGTCAAATTGGCTATTTTGCTGGAGATGAGCCCGCCTTTGCTCAATTCTTCCAGAAAATGGGTGCAGTCAGACAAAGAATGATTGATGGGATAAAAAGCCAGAAACCAGTGGGTTCAAAATAAATTGATTTGATTGAGCCAATATTGGTGCCAAATATAGAAAATTCAGATCAAGGCATCATCCGAAATATAGTGATAAAGTTTATCAGAAGTTATATTAGATCTGATTGCAGTAGGGCCATAATTCAATGAGCTGATTAATGTTGCATCAATGGGATCATTACAAGTTGAATTCCGATCTCAATTATTCACATTTTTAAATGCTTTACTGTAAAATAGCTTATAGTACTTATTGAACTTTAATGTGATTAAAAATTAATGAATGAAAAAACAACGAGGTTGTTTGCGGATGACTTAACCATTGACTTGGTTAGCCAACAGGTAATTAAACAAGGTCACATGATTAAATTGCCTGATTTATCGTATCGTACTTTGGTGTTTTTGCTGAAAAATGCACCTGAAACTGTCAGTATTGATCGGTTGATGCAAGAGGTGTGGCAAGGCGTAAAAGTTGGTCCAGATACTGTCACTCAACGCATCGCTTTGTTGAGAAAAGCCTTATCCGATAAAGGTAATCAAAATCACAAATACATTGTCTCTATTAGAAATAAAGGTTACCGCTTTGTGCCGATTGTCTATGAAAAAAAACAGAGTCACTCACATTTAAAGGTACGATATCTTGCACTTGCATTGTTGGTATCAGTTATCGGTGTATCTATATGGTGGTATAACAAAGACAAACAGAACACTTTACCATTGACCGTTATTCATGCCACAACTCAAAGTGAAGATTTTAATCAAAAGGGTTGGCGATATATCAAGAAGCATGATGCCAAAAACAATCAATTAGCTATTAAAATGTTCGAAAAGTCATTACAACAACAAGCTGATAATTTAGATGGCTTAGTGGGTTTGTCAATCGCACTGTCTCATGAGGTATCTAAATTTAATCGAACCAGTGAATTATTAACTCAAGCCATTTCATTGGCCAAAAAGGCAAGCCAGTTATATCCCAATGTAGCAAAAACATGGAATGCTTTAGGATTTGCCAATGACGTAAAAGGCGATATAAATACAGCCATTTCCTACTATCGAAAATCACTGGATTTGAACCCACAAAGGGCACCAACATTGGGTGCGGTTGCCTATTTACATGGAATCCAAGGCGAGTTAGTAAAGTCACTACAGATGAACCTCCAATTACTCAATACTGATCAAGAATACACCAATTTACAGGTGGCTCAAAATTTGCATTTCTTGGGTTTAACGGAGTTGGCCGAACAATGGTATGAACGAGCCGATGTGTTAAGCCCTGAAAGTGTTTTTGCCAGCAGTGAAAGAGCACGATTTTTGATATCAAACCAACGTTATCAAGAAGCCAAATTGTTATTAGATCAAGCAAAATCCAGAGGCATCAATCGACCTGAAATTCATACATTACTGGGTCTATTGCATTTGATCGATGGTAATGAATCATTGGCACTCAATGCATTTAACATGGCATTGACCATCAATAGTGAAGATTTTGAGGCTCAAATGTGGATTCTGGTGGTATCAGATAACGTGGAACAAAAGGTTCAAAAATTGGAGGAGCTGTGGTTACATAAAATTTTTTACTGGCCATCTGATATCATCAATAAAGTCATTCTGTATGCAGCATTGGGTGACAGAGATAAAGTCATAGCCGGACTTGAAGAGGCATTTAATCTAGGCTATATGGACAGTCAATGGTTGTTGAGGCTCCCACCTATCAAGCCTTATTTATCTGATAAGGACTTTCAGTTTTGGATCAATAAGATTGAAGAAAAGGCGGACAGTCAAAGGCAAACACTTTTGACTGTCAATTGGCTGCCCAGTGGTTTTTTAGATCCTAATCACTAAACCGGATACTACATCAAATCGGTAGAAAAACCGATTCTTACTAACGATGTTTTGCATCGTTAGGTTGCTCATTTCACTGCGGGTAAAATATATTTAGGCACAAACTCTTGCTGAATTTTGAACAATGTTTTGTGACTATAATTGCCCGCAAAAAACGTAACCAATAACTCTAATTCTGGAATTCCCATGACAATTTGCCCACCATTACCTGCGGCAAAAAAAGCCTTTACATGACCATCTTTGTAAGGATATTGTATCGACCACCAACCATAACCGTAGCCTTTGTTTTGCATCTGATAAATTGATGATATTGATTTTTCAGCATAATCCTGACTCAGAATGCGTCGGTTGTTCCAAGTGCCTACATTCAACATTAATTGGCCTAATTTCATGAAATCGCGTGGCCGCCAGTAAATTCCACCGCCCAAATAAGGTTGTCCTGTTGGAGATAGGTTCAAATGGTAATGTTGGATTTGTAAAGGTTGTGCAATCAGTTCAAAAAATAGATCTTCCAGCTTTTTATCCGTGGCTGAGGCCAATACCGCACCCACCAAATTCATGCCAGCTGTGCAATAAATGGCTTTTTCGCCAGGTGATCTGAGGACATCAAGTTCCATGGTGTATCGATACCAATCAGGTTCCTGCTCTTGAGATTGCATGGTATTTTCATTGCCTTTTGATGAAGAGTCTCCATCATCGCAATCCAAACCAGATGACATGGATAATAAATGTTCTAGCTTTATTTTATGCCAACGAGGGTCCGCAATGGCTTGGTTTCTTTCTTTTTTACCAACAATAGTTTGATAAACAGGGCTAGTCAATTTTATAGGCGCACCAGAATGAATGACCGCTCCAGCAAGCACTGAAGCCAAACTTTTGCTCGCTGAACGGGTATCATGGGCCTTGTTACGATGAAAACCATGAAAGTATTCCTCTAAAACCAACTGACCAGAACGAGCAATCAACATACCGTGAATATAAGGATCATCAATCGAATCTGCTGGCTTAAGGACGATATCATCAATAAATTGCGCAATGGTTTTTTCATCAATGCCAGCCTTCTTTAATGTACTTACTGTCCAACCGTCCTGTGCAATGTGTGGAGGAGAGCTATAGTGATAGGGTTCTGGGGATTTACCTCGGGCATAATAATAACTGTCATTGTCATTACTAAGCTTTCTCATATCATAAAGATTGCCGAGGATATTGACAGCCATACGACCAGTTTGATAAGTAGCTTCGGCCAGAACTGTTTCTTCAGTGTTACGAAAAAAGCGACCAATCCAATGTATGGAGTCTCCAACTCGTTCTATTCTATCTAAGTTATAAAATACCCCAAATCCCCTATCAGGGTTGCGTAAAAATGCACCCAGTGAACCATCTTCTCTTTTCCAAACAGGTAAAAAAAGCGAAAACTCATCCAATAGCGGCACAACCTTACCTCGCCAGTGGTTACTTTTCTCATTCGTCAGTATCACAGGTGATGCATGTGGCATACCGTTATTGATGGTGCCTGGCTGCACCCAATGCCCTTTAAACTGTTTAGTTTTTGGATCAAGCTTTCCACTAAAAGCGCCTCGATCGCCAGGTATATTGAAAGAAAGACTACCACTATCTTCAGCTGCAATAGATAGTTTATACCCAGCCATATCAATCAACCAGTTATTGTTTTCTAATTGAACAAAAAGTTCTCCTTGAATTTCTGGCCCCGCTAAACGTTTTGCCTCCCACATACCGATAAGCTCATCGTTTTGAGGTTTATTCTGACTACAGCCTGTTGCATACACGATCAGACAAGATAAACAGGCCAACAGTTTATTTAAATGATTTACCATTAATTTTTTCCTCTATAGCGTTGTATTAATCATCATGTAGACGAAGTACATAATGAATAAAAAATTAAAATGTATGTTATTTACGAGCTCATATCATCACAATTCATAGTCAATATCATGAATCCAACAACAAGAACCTATATAACTAAAGACTTAAATTGTACTCAATGATCTCCCTGAAATGGTGCTGCTTTAGCACTCTTCAGAAAACTTCAGAAATCTTTATGAAAATTCAGTTGGTAAATGCATCAATTATTTTACATGACCCAAAAAAACAATGGCATTTAGCCCGGATAATTCATCAAATCGGTTAAAAATCGATTTGATGAATTATCCAGGCTAAGGCTTCTAAAATTTTTCATTCATAAAATACCAGCTTAAACAAATTTTTATTAAAGCAGATAAAGTCTGAACTTCTAAAGATAAATAGATTTATTAATAGTCTCTTATACTTACGACCTTCTACAATTCAGGTTATTACATATCTCTGACCATCCTAATTTGATAGGTCAATAATGAATTCGCTATGAGCGTGACGCCGCTATAAAAGTTTAATTTATTTTCGATCGTAGATGACCAAAACACTGATGAATCACTATTGTTGGTTATATAAGTATTAGGAAAGGCATCAATATTGATTGATGGATTTATACACCTGTTTTCTATTAAGTCGTTTAATTCTTTGATATTGGGTAATCGCCAATTAATATATCCAGCGAGTGTACTTGTTGCTGGTAATTGTTTTGACTCTGCTAACGTGTAAAATGTATCAGCTCCTATCTCGCAATTCATCTCAGACTTTCCAATTGGACACCTAGACCACATCAATTGAGTGTCTAGATCTACTACGGTTCCATTTTCGATGTCAACCAGATATCGAGAGTTAGGAGCGCTACTGGGAATTTGAGCCTCTGTTCGACACACTTGTTGTGCATAGGCTATATTTCCAGTTAATACAGATAAAAGTATCATTGTTTTCATTGTTGTGCTCCTCTAACTAATATGACTCTTAATTCAGTCGTTCTATCAATTTGTTCAGGTCGGCCTGTTTTAAAATTAATGGCCCAAGCAGTGGTTTCTGAATCTGCTGATGGTGTGGCTGTCCAAAATGTCGGTATGTTATCTCTGTGATCAAAAAATTGTACTTCAGGATCAATATAGGTCGTACCGTGGCTATTTACCCATATGAACGGACCCATATAATCCAATATGTCCATTAATTCTTGTTTGGTTGGAATCCTCCAGTCAGAATGCCCACAATAATTGTCATTGTTTGAAGCGGTTATGATCTCATCCCAATCTGAATGGTAGGTGCCATAATTACTGCCTTGATGTGAAACTCCTCCCCATCTATAGCTGTAAGTATTATCATCTAGCAAACCTAATCCATGGAGACTAGAATTTGCAAAAAGTTTTCGTTCCCATGTCAATCCCGTTACATTGTCCATGTTGCATGTCCAATTTATATCGCCAAGTGGGGTGCTTGAAAAAGGCATTTCATTGCCGAATACATCTAGTTTAGTATAACTAAACCCAGCATGACCATCTTGCTGTTGGGCATTAAATGATGAGTTTTAATCACGTCCTAGATCGCAATCCTTTTGTGGGTCGTTTGAATTGTTGCATGGCACAGTTGTGACACTTTCAGGAGCCCATTGCAGCTCCATTCCTGTATCATTTCGGTTGGGTCTGGACTCAAACCCGTTAGCAAATATGTAATTGATAATTACATCTCCTGCTCTTAGTGAACTACTAAAAAGAAATAGGGTTATAATTAAAATATGTTTCATTTTTATCTCGATGTTTTTTTCTAATTATAGGCATAAAGAGCTTTATGGATACACCTAATCTTAGGGGGTAATTGCTTATTTGTATCAATTTTTCAATAAAAATAGACTCAAGATTAAATTTTATTGTCAGAGTTATAGTTAGAGTTATTGTATTTCAGTATTTTATAATGTGGTTCAATCATATGACTCATAGGTTGATTGAAGAGCCTTTCAGTTAAGGATGACATGTTATTAATTGAATTATATTTATTAAATGATGAGATGATTGTTATTTCACATTTTTAATTTGATATTATGAGACCTCAGCATAACTAGATGGCGAAAGAAAAAATAGAGGTTGTTATCAAAT
>CAYGTC010000116.1:0-9697 GCA_964352735.1 uncultured Alcanivoracaceae bacterium
TAAAAACAGCAAAAACAATATGAAACAGGAGTTTCATGCATAGCCATGTTTTTTTTTCATAAACCATGTGATTGATAAGGTATAATCGATGACTTATTCACAATCGAACCGATAACAATGGATTTATTTACAATCGAAAATTTATTGACTTTAATGATGTTAACCCTATTACAGGCCGTTTTGGGCTTTGATAATTTGTTGTACATCTCACTGGAATCTCAGCGCGTTGAAAAATCAAAACAGGCCAAACTCAGACGAATGGGCATTGGACTGGCGGTCATTTTGAGGTTGGTTTTATTATTTGCTTTGATGAAACTGATTTCATACTTTCAAAATCAATTATTTGGCATCAACTGGGAAGGAGTAGTAGAAGGACATTTCAATTTACACAGCCTGATTGTTTTATTTGGAGGTATATTCATCATGTATACCGCCATGAAAGAAATTTGGCACATGCTGTCATTGGAAGAAAGCATGCAGGGAAACAACCAACCCCAACCTTTCAGCAAAATTCTGACCATGGTAGTTGTGATGAATCTGGTTTTTTCATTCGATTCAATTCTCAGTGCGATGGCCTTAACCGACAGTTATGCAGTCATGGCAGTGGCCATTCTAATCAGCAGTGCATTGATGGTTTATATGGCTGACTCTGTTGCTGCATTTTTACAAAAAAATCGCATGTATGAAGTATTGGGACTTTTTGTCCTGTTCATAGTTGGCATTATGCTCATCAGCGAAGGTGGACATCTAGCACACTTGAGCTTCTTCGACATGCCAATCATACCAATGAGCAAAACAACATTCTATTTCGTCTTGGCCATACTGGTCATCGTTGAAATTGTTCAAAGCCGTTATGCCCGTAAATTATCACGAATTAAGGCCGCTGAACATAATTTACAACCATAAAAAGACTTGAGACACACAAAGGTGAAATGACCCCATCAAGTTATTTCACCTGCGGCTCTCAAAAAGGCAATGGTATCATTCAGCGTTGTATCAAATTCACGTGTTGTGTAGCCTAATTGCCTTCTGGCTTTTTGAGCGTCACAAGCGTAGACATCCGAAATCAAACTCACCGATTCAGGCGTAATATCAGGCTCTTTATGGGTTACCATAGAAACCATATTTTTGATTCTGGCTAATAACATCAATAAAAAAGTTGGCAACTGTACAGATGTTGGTTTGACCGCCATCTTATCTGCCACTGCCCTAACAAACTGTTTAAAATTCATATCCGTACCACCCAATAAGTAATTCTCGCCTTTTTCTCCGTGGTGATAAGCCGCAATAATACCAGCAGCTACATCACGCACATCAACAAAAGAACCAGCACCATTGGGAATACTGGGCAATTTTTGCTCAGCGATCATTTTTAGTAACCGTGCCCAATTGTGTTTATCACCCGGCCCAATGATATGCGTTGGGTTGATGACCACCTGATCAACCTCTGATTCTGTCAGTACCAGTTGCTCAGATGCCGTTTTGGTTTTCACATAATTAATAAAACTCTGTGCACCTGCTTTGGGCATCGTTTCAACAATATTTTGCAGCACACTATGCATGCCAAATACCACAACCGAGGACACATGAATGTACCGTTTGACTTGCAGTGCTTTGACCAATAACAACATATTTTGTGTACCTACCACATTGGTTTCGGTTTGCATGTCATTATTTTTGTACCAATTATTGGTACTGGCAGCGGTATGAAAAACCGCATCTAAACCATGCGGTAATTGCGTTTGCAAATGGTCTATTTGCAAAACATCTCCCAAAACCACATCAAGGTCTTTTGGCAAACTTTGTGCTTTTTCCTCACTCCTGCATAAAGCATAAACCTGCCAACCCTGTTGCACCAATTGTTCACACAAGTGCTTACCTAAAAAACCAGTGGCACCAGTCACCAGTGCTGTGAGACGTTTGTTTTGCAATTGATCATTTGTTGTGTTCATTTATCATTATTTCTTTACATTGAGTTGGATATTATAAATGATACACGCATGACAGAACAAAGCAAAAAATACCATATTCAACAAACCATAAAATTGTCCATACCATTGGTAATCAGTCAACTCACAGTTATTATGATTAGCGTTGTTGATACCATCATGGCAGGCAGGCTTGGCACCATTGAATTAGCGGCCGTTTCAATAGGTGGAGCCATTTGGGGTGTTGGTGTCATGTTTGTACTGGGCATATTGATGGCGGTTCCACCGATGATTTCAGAATTAGATGGCGCTGAAGAACACCACAAAATAGGCCCCTTAGCCAGACAATTAATGTGGCTGGCCTTGATCATTGGTTTCATCTTTTTTTTATTGTTGAGAAATTTAACCCCACTGTTTGAACTGTTTGGCACACGTGCAGAAGTGATTCCCTATGCAGTCAGCTATCTGCACGCGATATCCTGGGGCATCATCAGCTTCCCACTATTTCTGGTTTTTAGATACATTGCCGATGGCTTATCGCACACCCGCATGACCATGTACATCAGCTTTTTGGGCTTGGCCCTTAACATTCCACTCAATTACGTTTTGATGTTTGGAAAACTTGGCTTTCCCGCCTTGGGTGTCGCAGGGTGTGGTTATGCATCAGTTATCGTTATTTTCGCACAAACCATTACCTTTGCATTGGTGATGGCCAAACACCGCTGGTTCCACTCCTTACAGATCTTTTCTCACATCGAAAAAATCAACACCACAGTCTTCAAGACAGTTCTGGCGATCGGCTTGCCCATAGGCATGGCCTTATTTGCTGAAGGCGGCTTTTTTTCAATCGTCACCATGCTCGCTTCAAGATTATCCCCGGAGGTTGTCGCTGCGCATCAAATTTCATTGAATTTCATTACCGTATTGTTCATGTTTCCCCTCGGTATGTCCATGGCCATCACAGTAAGGGTCGGCAATGCACTGGGCAGAAAATCACCCATAGATACTCGACGAGCCGGCATGATCGGTATTGGGCTGATATTTATCATGCAAATATTCTTAGCATGTTTCATGTTTGCCTTTCCTGAATTTGTGGTCAAAATTTATACCAATGACCCAGCAGTCACCGACATCGCACTTCAACTGTTATTTTTTGCAGCCATTTTTCAAATATCCGATGGGATACAAGTTGCTGCAGGGGGAGCTTTGAGAGGCATTAAAGACACAGCATACCTCATGTATTCAACCTCCATCGCCTTTTGGATTTTTGGATTTGCAACGTCCTGGTGGTTTTGTTTTGAAAAAAATATGGGCGCTGTTGGTCTTTGGGTTGGACTCATCATAGGCTTAAGTATCGCTGCGATTCTTAACTTCATCAGATTTCATAACAAAACTGCTATTTAAAAATTGTGAAACGCTACACCTTTTGGTAAAAAACATGAGCAATCAGAGCTAAGTTATTGATTGCATATTGAAATTATTTTTTACAATTTTTGACATTCAAAATTAACGCATTTACCGCTTGATTTCGATTGCTATTATCCATTAAGATAGATGCCAGATTTAGCGCAGGGCCACAATACTAATAACATAAAAAGCGATTAAAGACTACGTCTTTGACGCAGTCCCCTTCACATAAAAATAATACGGCTCCTAAATCGCAACATCATCTTAATAAAACTATATATTTAATGGTCTGGGGTAGACATGCAACAATCCGAAACACAAAGTTCCAATACAAAGGAACATCAGGTAGTTACAGATAAAATGATATCAGAAAAAATTACCACAACTGCACCGGGCGAGTACCGCGTGATCAGAAGGAATGGAAAAATAACAGCTTTTGATGCCATTAAAATTTCAGTGGCCATGACCAAAGCTTTTTTGGCAGTAGAAGGTGGCCAAGCCGCAGCTTCAACACGCATCCGTGAACAAGTAGAGAAATTGACACAAAACGTGATCAATGCGTTGTTCAGACGCTTAGATGAAGGCGGTACAATTCACATCGAGGACATTCAGGATCAAGTTGAATTGGCACTGATGAGATCTGGTGAGCACAAGGTGGCCAGAGACTATGTGTTGTATCGAGCCCAACAAGCAGATAAAAGAGCACAAGCCAAAGCCAAAGCAGATAAAAAGAACAAAACCAGTGAGCCAACTGTATACATTGTTGCCGTAGATGGAAGCAAAAAGCCATTAGATAAAGAACGTCTTAATGAAATCATCAGCGAGGCCGCTGAAGGCCTGGCTGGAGTAGACAAAACCTTGATACTCAATCAAGCCAGTCGAAACATATTTGATGGCATGGCAGAAAAAGACTTAAGTTCAGCCATTGTTATGTGTGCCAGACAATACATTGAAAAAGACCCCAACTATTCAAAAGCCGCGGCACGTTTATTATTGGATGGGCTGAGAACAGAAGTATTGAGCTTTCTCTATAATGAACCCAGAACAGCGACTCAAGCTGAAATGGCCAAAGCCTATCCACACAGCTTTAAAAAATACATCAGCAGAGCCATTGATCTTGAATTGCTGGCACCAGAATTAAGCAACTTCGATTTGGATATGTTGGGCAAAGCCCTAAAACCAGAAAGAGATCAAAACTTTACCTATTTGGGATTCCAAACGCTGTACGACAGATATTTTATTCACAGCGGAAACAGCAGAATAGAATTGCCACAGAATTTCTTCATGCGTGTATCGATGGGTCTTGCCATCAATGAAGTGGACCGCGAAGAAAAGGCCATCGAATTTTATAACTTATTGAGCTCTTTTGATTTCATGAGTTCAACACCAACCTTATTCAACTCAGGCACGTTGAGACCACAGCTGTCAAGCTGTTACCTCACCACCGTTCCTGATGACCTTGAAGGCATTTTCAATGCCATCAAAGACGATGCCCTGCTGTCCAAATATGCCGGAGGCCTTGGTAATGACTGGTCTCGTGTACGTGGATTGGGATCACGCATCAAAGGCACCAATGGTGAATCACAAGGTGTTGTGCCATTTTTAAAAGTCGCCAATGATACAGCGGTAGCGGTCAATCAAGGTGGTAAACGCAAAGGCGCCATGTGTGCTTATTTAGAAACCTGGCACATAGATATTGAAGAGTTTTTAGACCTTCGTAAAAACACCGGTGATGACAGACGTCGTACCCATGACATGAACACCGCCAACTGGATTCCTGATTTATTCATGGAACGTGTCGCTGAAGAAGGCCAATGGACCCTCTTCTCACCAGAAGAAACACCAGAACTACATGATCTATATGGTCAAGCATTCCGTGAAAAATACGAATACTACGAGAAAAAAGCCCAAGCAGGCGAATTAATTAACAGCAAAACCACCAATGCCAATGAATTGTGGCGCAAAATGCTGGGCATGCTGTTTGAAACCGGACATCCATGGATCACATTTAAAGACCCGTGCAATATTCGATCACCTCAACAACACACAGGTGTGGTTCACAGTTCAAACTTATGTACTGAAATCACCCTGAATACCAGCGATGAAGAAATTGCTGTGTGTAACCTTGGCTCAATCAACTTGCCACAACACACCACAAAAGATGGTTTGGACTACAAAAAACTTGAGCAAACCGTCACCACTGCGATGCGCATGCTGGACAATGTGATTGACTATAATTTTTACAGTGTGCCACAAGCACGCCGTTCAAATTTACGCCACCGTCCAGTGGGCATTGGTTTGATGGGTTTTCAGGACGCTCTGTACATTCAAGACTTATCATACACCAGTGAAGATGCCGTTCAATTTGCTGACTTATCCATGGAAGCCATATCCTATTTTGCCATACAAGCCTCAAGCGATTTGGCAAAAACAAGAGGCGCTTATCCAAGTTATCAGGGTTCTTTGTGGTCAAAAGGCATACTGCCGATCGATTCCATCGAAATGCTGGAAAAAGAACGTGGTAAACACATACAACAAGACAAATCATCAACAATGGACTGGGATAAATTACGTAAAAAAATCAAAAAACAAGGCATGCGTAACTCCAACACCATGGCCATTGCACCAACTGCCACCATCTCCAATATTTCTGGCGTATCACAATCGATAGAACCGATTTATCAGAACCTATTCGTTAAATCTAACCTTTCAGGTGAGTTTACCATCGTCAACCCATACCTTGTTCAAGATTTCAAAGCGCTTGATATTTGGGATGATGTGATGATCAACGACCTGAAATATTTCGATGGCAGCGTACAGAAGATTGATCGCGTACCTGAAAACTTAAAAGAAAAATACGCCACAGCTTTTGAAGTTGACGCAGGCTGGCTTATTGAATCAGCATCCAGACGACAAAAATGGATTGATCAGGGACAATCCCTGAACCTATACATGAAAGACCCATCTGGTAAAAAATTAGATGCCATCTACAAATTGGCATGGGTCAGAGGCCTCAAAACAACTTATTATTTGAGATCGCTGGGAGCAACACAGGCAGAAAAATCAGTCGATTCTGAAAAACGGCAAACACAGCAGTCCAATTCAGTAGCACCAGCAGCGTGTTCAATTTTGGATCCGGACTGTGATGCCTGTCAATAAATAACATCGAAAGAACATATAGAATAATAGTTGTGCCAGCAAAAATCAGGCACAGGCGCAACTATTGCTGTACTAAACACCGTTGGAGTAATACATGTATAATTGGGACGATCCATTAGGAATGGGCAAAAAAGATAACGTTGAAAAACCTGCCGTTATCCCTGAAACAAAAAAAACTGTTGAAACACAAAAGAACAACACCGCAAAACAAGAAACACAAGCTGGCATCAACCACACACCGGAAAACAGAGAACACAATGCTCGCGTTGCAGTAGAACCCGTTAACGCCGATGACAAACGTGTCGTAAACGGTCAAACTGACATAAACCAGCTGGCACCATTTAAATACCCATGGGCATGGAAATATTTCCTCAATGCCAACAAAAACCACTGGACACCGCTTGATGTTAACATGACCAGCGATGTTCATGATTATCACCACAAACTCAACGACGACGAACGTCACGTCTATGAGAACGTATTGTCTTACTTGACCACATCAGACATCCTTGCCATGCGCAACATTGGTTTGGCAGTGATGGAAAAAATGAGTGCGCCAGAATTACAAATTTACCAAGCCAGACAAGTCTACGAAGAAGCCCTGCATACGTGGACATACCAACATTGCATTGAAACCATCGGATTAGACCAAGGTGAAATATACAACAGATATAGAGTTGTGCCTGAAATCAATCAGAAAATCCAAATAGCCAATCGCCGTTTAGACTCTGTAATGCGCTCAGATATGGACCTCAATAACAAAGACGACCTTCATGAATTCGTCATGGCTTACATTTTCTTCTCGGCCATTTTTGAAGGCTGTTGGTTTTACAATGGTTTTTCTCCGATCTTTTCGTTACAAAGACGCGGCTTAATGAAGGGCACAGCAGAACAACTACAATACATCATGCGTGATGAAATCATGCACGCTTCTTTCGGTATTCGTGTGGTCAAACAGATTTTTGTCGAAAACGACATCAAACTGGACCCCAAAGCCATCAGAAACATGTGGGATGAAGCCGCCGCCGCTGAAGAAGGCTACGCCAAATACATCCTACGCCGCCCTATCCTAGGCTACTCAGCACAAGACCACAGCGAACAGTTCCGCTTCATCGCCAACCGTCGCGCCAGACAATTGGGCATGGAAGAACCATTCCCAGGCGCACAATGCTCTCTAACATGGTTAGATGAACAATCTAACTTAAGGAAAGAGAAAAACTTCTTTGAGACTCGTGTGACTGAGTATCAAACTGGTGGGGCTTTGACTTGGGATTGATTGAGAATCACCGTAGAGCGACACATAAGTTGAGATTCACGACACATAAAGTGAGACTGGTGCGACACATAAAGTGAGACTGAAGAGATTTTTTTATTGAAAATTCACACTGAAAAAGCAAAAGCCTGTGAGAATTCATGGGTTTTTTTTTAGAATTAAATAAAAAATCAAAGAGAGAAAAAGGTGATTCATAACACTGGTTTAAATATCTGATTATCAATTTGATTTGTTGATTTAAAGCCATATATAAAATAAATAACTAGTTAATTTACAAGATTAAGGGAATATTATTAAAGAAAATACATATAAAGTACTGTCAATAGACGGTGGAGGTATGCGGGGGCTCTTCTCTGCAAGATATTTAGAGCTCATACAGAAACGTTTAGATATACAAGATTTAGGAAAGTGTTTTGATTTAATAGTTGGAACAAGTACGGGAGCAATTCTTGGATGTGGTTTAGCTAAGGGAATAGAGTTAAACGAAATAATTAAAATATATAGAGAACAAGGAACTAAAATTTTTAAAAAAAAGCTTCCATCAAATTGGAGAATACTATTTCAAAAGAGAAAAAAAGTATTAGAAGATGGAGAAAAAAACTTAAAAGCAGCACTCAATTCTGTATTCGAATCAACAACCTTAGCCGATATATATAATGATCGCCAAATAGCTCTTGCGATTACTTCAATTAACTATGAAACCAGCAAAAGCTGGGTTTTCAAAACGCCACATAATATTGATACAAATCATCGTGATGATGACATTACTTTGATTGATGCATGTATGGCAACTTCAGCTGCTCCAATTTATCGATCACTTGCTTCAGTAGAAATTCCACAAACTGGGGTTAAACAAATATTTGTTGATGGCGGATTATGGGCAAATAATCCAATACTAGTTGCATTAACAGAAGCATTAAGGGTTACTGATTGTAGTCAAAAAATTGAAATATTCAGTTTAGGAACTTGTAGTTCACCAAGTGGAAATTTAATAGATAAAGACAATAGGAGTTGGGGTTTACGGAAATGGAAAGGAGGTGCAAAAGCTGTTGAATTAGCTATGGATGCACAAACTTATGCAATTAAAGAAATGGCAAGAATGATGTGCGAGTTTATCGATAGAGATATTGAAATTATAAGATTTGATGAGCCTGAAATTGCTGCGGATCAAACTAAATTTCTATCATTAGATGCTGTTGATGTGGAGTCCTGTGATTTCTTAGAAAAGAAAGCATTTGAAGCTTTCGATAAAACAAACCAAAGCTTAAGTAATAGAGATTCATCAATTTTAACATTAAAAAAATAAAATTATAAATATGAGGAATAATATGTTTGATTCAAATAAATATATAAAGGAATTTCATAATACCCATGTGAGCCTTACAGAAGACCAGCGGAAAGAAATGAGGGATCGAAGAAATAGTAATAGAAATAGAGTTATTAGTGGGTTAAAAGAAAATGAAAACCCAGAACAAAATGATTTTGTTTCTCAAGGTTCTTATGCAATGCACACAATGATTCAATGTAATGGAAAGGATTATGATATTGATGATGGCATAGTATTTATAAAAGATGATCTAATTGGTACAAATAATGGAGACAAAACAGCTTTAGATATCAGGAAGATGATTAGAGATGCTGTTGATGATGAAAGTTTTAAAACACCTCCGAAAGTTTTAAAAAACTGTGTACGAATATATTATGCAGATGGAACGCATGTAGATATGCCTGCTTACAGGAAGCTTGATGATGATAGTCTAGAGCTAGCAAGTAGCGATTGGAAAGGTAGCAGCCCAACTGAAGTAACTGAATGGTATAACAAAGTAGTAAAGGAAAAAAGCCCTGATACTAGTAACGGAAGGCAAATGAGAAGAATGTAAGCGCCAAGCGAATTACATACTTGAATTATTAAATTTTTCTGGTAACAACT
>CAYGTC010000117.1:0-9584 GCA_964352735.1 uncultured Alcanivoracaceae bacterium
CTCAAATATTGAGAATCTAGATTATGAAACAGGACTCTTGTGCAGAGCCATGTACTATTATTTTCATAAAAACACTCTTTTTTAACTATTAAACTTAGTAGATTTCGGGGATTTAATTCTTGTGATTGGAATTGTTGTTAATTTATGCTTACAATATAGCTTTACTTCATCAACTACAGTAATTTAACTACGAAACACTTTGTACTTTTATTGTAAGGCAATTTAAGTTGAAAATACAAGCTCATTGTACATATTTAACCAAAAATATAAAAATTAAATATAAAGAGACAACAAATTTCAAATGACAGTTAATTAAAATAATCTTTTGAAATTGTTATTGATTTGAAACTTCAGATTGATACCATAACCATTTTTGATCAATGGATTTTTTAATCATTGCACCTTGTGCTCCAACAAACCGTTGAGGTCCGTAACTTAAAGCTGGACCAAAGTGCGTGTGATAATCATGAGTATTTGATAAGGCATCAATGAGTTTTTGTGAATCCACATCTCTGCCCACTTGGTTCAAGGCTTGCAACAATAATTTACTGGCAGATAACATCCACAACTGTTCTGGTATCCACTGTAATTCAACAGCAGATTGTTTCACCACATTAAGAAACTCTGCTTGGCCTCTTTTAGTAACCAATTCAGTACCTGAAGGCTTAACCTGCCAATTCATTTCTGAACTTTCATTATTGTTTTTATTAAAATAATCACGCAGAATCTTTAATTGATGCTGTGATCCAGGATAAAGTGCAAAAATTGGATTCTCAGTGTTTTGCGATGTATCATTAAGTGTAGAAAATACCGAAATGCGAGTTGAATTTACAGTCCACTTGGGGAAATCTGCTATTTGATAAGCCATAAAAGCGATGCAGCAATCAGGCTTAAAAGCAGCCGTTTTATCTATAATCAAACGCAATTGCCTTTGAAAAATCCCACCAGTGTTATTGATCTGTTTAAAATAAGTTTGCAATATTTTTATTATGGTTTGGCGATGTGCTTCATCACCTAATATCACCCCTATATTGAGGATATTTGACTCAACACCCGGCACTTCTTGTTTGGATAGGTGTTTTAATGCCTCCCACAGTGCTGTAACTTGTGATGCATTGTAGTCATATTTTGGCATTACATTTGATAGTGTTGCGCCAGATGAATCGACCCCAGACGACAATGCACGTGAAAAAAGCGCCAGATCATAGGGCTTTCTTTGCCTGCCTTGAGTTGATTGTAATTGATAGGGTTTACTGAGCTGTTGCCAAGTGATATTGGGCGCGTATACACCTGCTTCTTGCAAACCTTGTCCCCAACGACCATGGCAATTAGCACAGGGAAAATATTGTGCAGATACATCAAAACCTTCACCCATATCTACTTTATGGTTGTCAAGACCTTGGTTATAAATGCTTTGCCCCACTTCAAGATTTTCAGAAATTGCACTATTGATCGTTAATAGCAATAACAAACCAACTGCAAAATGTGAATTATTGATGGTCAAGTGCCAGTAATTTTTGAATTTCTTCATCTAATATATTCAATGATGTTTTCCCATCCACCCTTTTCCAAACGCCAACTCGATCATTACCAAGCAAGAGTAAAGTACTGTGACTATCACGTTCTGGTGCAAAAGTTTGTAAAGATTTGAGTATTTCATCAATGACCTGTTTTTCTCCGGTCACTTGATCCCAACCAGAGGCCGCATGAAATTTTTCTGCCCATAAACGCATTTTTTCAGGTGTATCATTGGCAGGATCAATTGAAATTGACAAAAGGTGAACATCTGTACCAACTTGATCACCCAATCGTTTTTGTAATCCACTGAATTTAACACCAAGCATAGGGCAAATCATACCACATTGGGTGAACACAAATTGCATCACCACCACTTTATCTTTTACCAAGTCACTGTAAAAATGCTTTGTTTCACCACTTTGCAATGATACACTTAAATCAGGAATGGCAACATTTGCCATTAAACTTTCAACAAATAAAAGTAATATTAACAATAGCTTATTCATTTGACTTCATACCATTTATCACCCAATTCTTGAAAACTTCCTTCACTGTTAATTTGATATTGTAGGTGATAAAGCCCTTTGATCGGTGGCGTGAAGGATACTTGTAAAACACCTTGTGGGTTAATAAGCCACTGTTTTCTTTGTCGCCACAAACCAGAACTTGCAGAGACAATAACATCAACTGATTTCACTGACTTATCTACATGACTCTTAAAGTCTAATTGAATCGGGTGTTTTACTTGATAACCAGTCTCATTTGACAATGCTTCAAATTGGAGCATATGATCTACCAATTGTACTTTTGGAACATGACCCAGCTCCATCCGAAAACAATGTACTCGGCGTGGATTATCCATAAAAAACACCACATCATGCATTTGTTTTTCCTTTGGCATTTCTGCAATGGTTTGATAATGACCTTTTCCATCATGATCTCGCAAACTGCGATCCAGTGCCAATACTGCCCGTGGACTTTGCCCATAATTTCCAAATTGCCCCATGGGTGCAGCCATGCCTTCTTTATAGAAATAAACTGCCTTATCTTTTGGGTTGGCAATCAAAACAGCATTGGCGCCTGGGGCTTTGATGATACCTGGGGCCACAATTGAAGCCTCTAGTCCTGGCGGAAAATCGCCACCTGGGGTATCCACAACGGGAATTGGAGCTCCTGCCCGTCCAATTTCTTGATCATCAAGGCTGATCATCAAGAGGGTTGAACTTCCACGATGGCTTATGTAGGCCAAGTCATTTGAAAAATCTATACTGATTGGTTGCGACTCAAGTAAACCAGTTTGAACAATAGCGTTTTTCGCTGCATCAATAATAGATAAACGGTCAGTTTTTGGATTGACCATAAACCCCCATCGACCACTGGGCTCAAATCGAAGTTGTGCTAAACCTGGTTGTGATTGCATGCTGGTAACTGGTGTAAGGTCTTGCGAACCAAACACATCTACAGTACCACTTTGATTGGCCACATATATCAATTGTGCCAATTCAGAATAAGCCATACTAATGGGCTTTGTGCCTGTTTTTTGTACTTTCTTAAGGCTTAATTGTGCTGTATCTATTAATGCAATGTGATCATATTCACGCATACTAACGTATAGCCATTGACTGTTTTTTGATGACAATAACTCAAAAGCTTGAGACGGCAATGCTATTTCCGCATGCACTTTTAACGTATCTGTGGCTATAGCTACGACCGAATTTTCAACAGCTACCCACAGATAACGGGCATCATTTTGCAATACCAATTGTTGTGGTGTCTTAGAAAGCGCTATTGTCTGTAATTGCCAGTTTGCAGTATTTATTCGGCCTATGCTTTGAGACTCAGGAAAGCTCATCCACAAGTATTCACCCTTTTCTGTCAAAACCCAATCATAGGCGGGAGAAGGCAAGGTAATTCGATTCAATAATTTAGATCCACCAAAACCAAATAACGGATCAACCACTGACAAACTGGCATCATCATTCATTGTTACCACATAATATTGATTTAAATCAATGTTTGCACGTGAGAACAAACTGCCACCAATAAATGTTTCAGCTTGTTTACGGCATTCCTGAACAGATTTTTGAGCCTCATGACCTGGATGAACCCATGCAGCGGGATAAGCACCCAAAATTGGTGCCGAATTGGTGGTATCACGAATATGAAAATCATATTGGACTTGGTTCTTACCAATTTTTTGCCAATTAAAATCTATCGCAATTCCTTCAGATTCGATGGTTTGTTGGGCTGAATTGGTATCAGCCCAGGCAAAACATAAAATCACAATGTAAAAATAGTACCTGATCATTTGTTAATCCTTGGTTACAGAAATGGTACCTAATTTTACTGTGGGCCCTTGTGGGTAGTAATAGTAATCATATTCACCCTCCAATTCATCAACACCACCAGCACTTGGCAATAATAAAGTATAACTTTCAAATGGTGTGACTTGCTGAGTACCCATCCATTGACTCTCTCGATTCAAACCAATCACTTGTCCATCTTGCTGATAAGGAAACTCATCCCAACCATGTCCTTCAATGGTGATTAAGTTAACAGGGTTACCAATCTGCCCTGCTCCACTTGTTGCTGGATTTACCACTCGCATCCGCACTTGAGAACCAGCGACAACTTCAGCATCAGCAGCCTGCTGGCCTACCACCACAATTTCAGTAAACTGTTTACTATCACCATTATGGTTAACTGTAATGGTACTGTTATATTGATCATCTATTGACCAATCACTGTTTTGTGGTTCAACAACCAATACACCAACCAAACCAAATGAAGCTTGTAACAAGGCATCTGCTGGAAGTAAATTAACCGCTCCCAATTCGACAGGAGTCAGTTGTCTTTCTCCGTCAACAACATCAATATTGCCAGCATACCAATAAAAGATACCAGTTTCGCCAGGTTCAACTGTTTGCGATTTACTATTTTGGCCGATATTCATACCATTGTCCTTACTCCCGTCATAAGCCAAACGCATAGGGTGTATGCCTACCTGTGCTGAGGTTTCATATATTTTTATGTTTTCCGATGATGCTGATTCAGATGCTGAATTCAAATTAACATGCAAATCAGAAACATCAGCTTCGGTCAGATTGTTTTTCAAATTGACTTCAATCCATTCTCCAGCTTTAGCCCTCATGACCAAAGGAGAAACTGATTGACAGTCACTGAAAGTTTGTGAAGAACAAACCTTATAGGTTAAACCACTATTTTGTTCATTCATATCAACGGTTAGATAAAAGCTGCGGGGCTCTTTATCGGGTTGATACAAATCATCAATTGACAATCCCGGTGCATTATTAGATAAAGCCACCAAACCTTCTTGTTTATCTTTGTAAGAACGAATCAAACCCCAAGCACCTTTTGCTTGGCCTTGATTTGAACTTGATGGTTGATAAAGATAGTCCACTGTTTTTGCCTTTTGTTGACTGTCAGTTGCAGGGATATTGAATAACATTTCGAAATGTTCAGAAATACCATACCCTTGAGAATCTGTATACCCAGAGTTCTCATAGGAAGGCGATGGATGCCATTTGGCCCCCTGAATCTGAAAATTATGCACTGAATCCACAGCCCCAACCACTGTTCTGACCTCAACATTATCACCAGCATAGGCACGCATCAAAGGCGTATATGGGTCATAAGATCTCATGTCAGGCGTTAATTGATGCTCTGGATAGCTGAATCCGTTTGGTATTTTATCATTAATAGGCGCACCACCTTCGGGTTGACTGTTCAAGCGAGGACGGGAACGCTCAATCGAGCTGTAAGCATAAGCAACATCTTGCGCAAAAGCTTCTTTTTCTATGCCTGATTGTAATCGGGCATCCAGAGGTTCATTGCGGTAATTGGTCATCCAGCCACCAATATTACCATTGCCGCTTGGGTCAGAAATGATTTGTGGATATGGGGCATCACCTTCTGTGGTGATGACAGTTGCAGGCGGCCAAATTGCATATTTGTTATCACTCCACCCTTTATCCATGGATAAATTTTTGACATCTAAATCTGTGCCATTGACCGTAACATCAAACGTATCTACCGTATTTTGACGCTCAATTTTCCAATGTTCATTTGGCTTAACTACGATCACCTTTGGATCAACTAAAATAGCCCCCTGCTCGGTAAACACAGTTTTTAATGCATTGGGCAGTACACCATTGTTTAGGTCTTCACCATAACTGTTATTGGCTGTTTTGAACCACACCCCTTGTGGAACGACAGGCACAGGTGTACTGCGTCGGTCATAGGCCAATTGCAAATCTGAAACAGCGACGGCAAATTCACGGAAACTGTCATCCGAATTTTGCGCTTCTATCACGGCTTGCCAACTCGTTGGTCCACCATCATTTCGTGGTTTTCCACAACCTTTTTCACCATTATATGGCATGACACAACCAGTGATGGGGTCTTTCCATGTTGATCCAGCTGGTTCAACCAACATCGCACCATACAATCCAGCTTGTTGATGAGTACTCGGGCCAAAGTGATCATGGGTAAACACCGTTCGTAATGTTCTGTCTTCACCTTGATTATTTAATAAGGGATCTGTGTCAAATCGTTGAATGGTGGTTTGCGCACCATCCCAATGTTGACCAATTGGCGGCTGTCCTATACCGGGATAATCATCACGATAATCAGATAAGGTTAATGTGCTTTGTTTTTTACCCGCTCCCTGTTCCACATTATTGTAATGATATAGGCCTCCCACATTATTTATGGCATTGATACGGTCTTTCACTTCATCAGGGCTGAAAGTTCCGTCCTCATAGTTAAATCCATTGGCGGCGCCATCAGAGGACGTGACATCGAACTTGACCAAATGGATGTGCTGTCCAAGAATATCTGTTGGTGTCCGGACCTGAAAGTCATCCAGTTCAAAATATTCTGGCACCAGATTGGTGTGCCAAAATTCAACCGTTTCACCTGTGTTAGAACGGAAAAAGAATGGTTCAGGAGGTTTGATTCCAGCAACAGTGTCTTTAACATCATCAAGTAAGGTAATAAAACGCTGTTGAGGATAATGCCAACCTTCTTTATTAAAAACCACATCGGTTTGTATTACGGCTGCTTTATAACGCCTTTTATTAAAAGTAGAATTGCCATCATCATCTACGTTTGGTGCCGCATAGGGAGCACCGGGTGCAGGAGGCAAACCATTGAGAATAAAGTTCCCGGCCCGACCATCGGGTTGATAACTTTGATGACTGCGTTGAGCATGAGCAGCCATGGCTGCCTGCTCTACCCAAGTTCCTTGTTCTGGTATTTGTAAAGCAAGTAACTCGCCATCTAAAAATTCATCATGCTCATCATAGATTGCAAAGTCTTTGGTAAAATCCCAACGGGTGTGAAACTCTCTGGCTACTTTACCACCCATCACAACATGTCTTGGTAAGCCTCCATCTAAGTATTGTGGTTCACCAATTTGATAAAACGGGCTGATTTCACCCTTACTGAATCTCTTAACACTGCCGTCTTTATTTTCACGCCAAGCAAAGTCTAATGGAGGATGTGGGGCCCGATGTCCAGCAATTCCTGGTACAAAGAATGGAAAACCCGGATTATCAAACAACAACTGTCCATATTCATTTTTACCTTTAGGAGTAACCCGTACTTGACGACCATTATTAACCAATTGCACTGGGGCAGGAATGGGAGCCATACCAAGACTTGGTAAGGGTACCAATGCTGGTATTGGTGTTCCAGCAACAATTTCTCCATCTGGCAATGCACGGGCACTTTTTAAAGGGATACCATCATTGTCTAATTCCGTGCCTTTTTCAAACACATCATGTACTCTCCACATGGCCCACATGCCTTGAGCAAAATGTGGATAAATATGACAATGAAAAATAGAATCACCCACCGTTTGATTTCGATTACCACTGCCATTATAAGTCATCTCTAATGTATAAGTTGAACCAGGATTGATCAATTGGCTGTCAAGGTAATGGCCTTCATCGCTGTTTCGACTGTGTAACCATTGGTGAGCATGTTGATGGTGAACATGTGGGGCTACAGATCCTGCATTCATGACACGAAATATCACATGATCTCGCATATAACTGTGATAGACATTCGATGGATCATCAGCATAAAGTGCTTTGGTTGCACGTTTGTTCATTTTATTATTGGCGGTAATATCTACCAACATTGCTGGATCACCAACGGCCCAAGCACTGAGAAAAAATTCTTCAAATCGTAAATCTATTTCATCTTTATTGATCCCCATTGGCCCTTTATTGATGCGATTGGCATAAATTTCTGGCGCAATTCCAGCCATACCATAATTGACCGCAAAACCATCTTCACCAGCAGCCAAGGTACCAGCCAATGGGCCACTGTCAAAGGCTACAAATGCTTGTTGAGTTTTTGGTGCGATATGATAGGCAATGGTAAATTCACGATAAGGTTGTCTGCGATCTGGTGTTGCTGGATTATTGGCAAACTCTGGCCCATTAAGATAATAAGGAAAACGCCCTGCATTTGGCCCGGTAATGATCGCGGTAACATCTGAATGCATTAATTGGTATTGACTCTTTTCAGAAGTTGCTTGTAACATATTCAGCACTGGCATTCCTGCTCGGGGATGTTTTTTTGGATAAATCGCTTGATAATCAATCAAGGGATGACCAGAGAGGGTGTATAAAGAACCATCCTTTCTAATGTGAACATCAGAAACTTTGGCCGTCTGGCCTTTTTCAGAACTGTTAACGGTGTATGTCCATACCGCTTCTTCTGACCCTGGTGGACACACCAACTTGCCACCAACTGGCTGTGCTTTTCTTTGCAAAAAACTGCCTTCATTCAAGCCTGTTCTTTTATGGTTCAATGGCCTTTGGCAAATTTCATCACCATTCTGAGGCCATAGCCTTTTCATAAATTTTTCTGAAGTTTTATGATGAGCAAAAGTCAAATCATTCTCTGTGACTTGACTGCGATACCACTCTGCTGTTTCAGACTGAACATTGATTGCACCAAATAAGCCATAATCCAACTGACTGGAAGGAATGCTGCTGCCATTTGGACTGTACAACATAAAAATACCATTTTCTGTGGCTTTAAATTCATAAGTAAAACTTTCACCTGGAGCCAAGCGTAACTGGTTTTCAGCATTTAACCAATCCACACCCATTACCTGCAATCCAGCACAATGTAACAAAAAATCTGTAGTGGCTGTTTTATCCTGTGGGTCAGGGGCATTGCCATTACAGTCAATTGACTCTCCCGATTGAAATGGCGGCAATAAATTCTGCAATGTTATGCTCAATTTATCTCCAACATTGGCCCTTAATGCTATTGGCCTTGGTCGCTTATACTCTTTTAGTATGACTTGTCCTGGCGACAACTTTTTCAGTCCATTGGATTCAACTGATTGAACATCGTGTCGTAATGCATACAACTGTGCATTCGGCAAATGTGCACCCAATCGATTGTAATAAACATGTTGTTCAAGAACAACCATATCCACATGAATCACGCGCTCATCTTTTTTTGACGACTCTGCCCATAATGATGTTGATAACAATAAAAAGCACAAAACAAAAATATTCTGTTTCATCTTCTATACCCTCCTCTTTTTTAATGAGATATTTAATTTAGAAATGACACCTAACAGCAAACAACTTTTTTACATGCCTTTGTAAGTTTCTGATTGTTAGTAAAACAAGCAAAGGCCTCTCTTATAGAGATTTTGCATATTTAAAATTACAATACCTTACCACTGACTTGTTTCTCCTTACTAAAACCTTACCACCATAAACATGCATTTTTTTAACTCAAATATTGAGAATAAACAGTGCATTTCATCGGGTAAAAAAATACAAAAACACCTGCAACCTCATTGATGAGTTGTTAACCCGGATATTTCATCAAATCGGCAAAAAAATCGATTTTACCTATAGAAAAAATTGAGTTATATGATTTAATTAAAAAGACATTTTGTACCTGAATGGAATATCCGGGTTAAGATCAACTTGAATCAAAAAATCAGAATTGCTTACATGGCTCTGCACAAGAGTCCTGTTTCATAATCTAGATTCTCAATATTTGAG
>CAYGTC010000118.1:0-8888 GCA_964352735.1 uncultured Alcanivoracaceae bacterium
TAGATTATATCGTTGGCTATCAAGAGGTTAGGAGTTTATCAGGGTCGACTATTTAGTGCAGGTGTCGGTATACATATATACTTAAGGGTTGGTTGTAGATAAAATAGATCAACCTTTATATATCATGATGCATCTAAAGCTTCAGAAACTTCAAACCATTGTTCTTCAAGTTCAACCATTTCTTTTTTGACATGAGATTGATCAATGGTGGTTTTTTTGAGCTTTTCTTTATTGGCATCATCATAGATGCTTTCATCCATTAATAATGCATCAAATTGATCTGATTTTTTTTGAAGTTTTTCCAGTTGTTTTTCTAGCAATTTTAATTTTTGCCTTAGTGGCTTTTGTGCTTGCCTGATTTGTGCGGCTTCTTGTCGTGATTGCTTTTTGCTTTTCTTATCTGAATCATTATCTTTATCAGTCAGTGATTCAGATAAACGGTTCTTGCGAGTATCATTGGCCCAATGATAATAATCTTTGAGGTCTCCATTAAAGTCTTTTACTTGACCATCGGCTACCAATAACAATTTGTCAGTCACACTTGATAACAAATAGCGATCATGTGATACCAGTATCATGGCGCCTTCAAAGCTCTGTAAGGCCATACCAATGGCATGACGCATTCTGATGTCAAGATGATTTGTTGGTTCATCCAATAACAATACATTGGGTTTTTCATAAACAATCATTGCCAATACCAATCGGGCTTTTTCACCACCAGAAAAGTGTTTAATGCTTTCTTGTGCCATGTCATTATGAAAGGCGAACCCACCTAAAAAGTTTCGGGCTTGTTGTTCAGATATTTCTGGATCTATCAGTTTTAAATGTTCAACCGGGCTGAGATCCATGTGCAGTTGTTCAATCTGATGCTGAGCAAAATAACCGATACGAATTTCTTTGGCGTGACAGACTTCACCGTTAAAAGCTTTTAATTCTTGGGCGATGAGTTTGATCAGAGTAGACTTTCCGGCGCCATTAAACCCAAGTAAGCCAATTTTATCGCCTTTTTGTATCATGGTTTGGATATCATCAAGAATAACAGTCTCTCCATAACCAACGGTGGCTTTGTCTATTTTTACCAATTGTTGCGGGATAAAGCCATCTATACTGAAATGGAAATTGAATGGTGAGTCCAATTGTGCAGCATTGACAACTTCCATGCGCTCCAATGCTTTGACGCGACTCTGTGCTTGTTTGGCTTTTGATGCCTTATAGCGAAATCTGTCAATGTATTTTTGCATGTGTTTGATGTGGCGTTGTTGCGCTTCAAACTGTGATTGCTGTTGCTGTAATTTTTCTGCTCGGACTTTTTCGAAAGCATCGTAATTACCTGTATATTGCGTCAATTTTTGGTTCTCAATATTGGTAATATGCTGACACACCGCATTCAAAAAATCTCTGTCATGAGAGATTAATAATACAATTCCTTGGTATTTTTTAAGCCATTGTTCGAGCCAGATAATCGCTTCTAGATCCAGGTGATTGGTTGGCTCATCAAGCAACAGTATGTCTGATCGACACATCAATGCTTTGGCCAAGTTTAAGCGCATGCGCCAACCTCCAGAAAATGAGTTAACACTGTTGGACTCTTGGTTGGCAGTGAAACCAAGGCCATTCATGAGTTTCGATGCCCGCGCAATGATACTGTAACCTTCGATGTTCTGCATTTGTTCATACAATTGCGCTAATTGATTGGCATCTTGTTGTTTTTCAGCAGTAGTAATTTTTTCCTCTATTTCACGGTACTCTTGATCGCCATTAATGACAAAGTCTATGGCTTTTTCATCAGAATGTGCAATTTCTTGTGCAACGTGGGCAATGACCATGTTTTTTGGAATAACCACATCGCCATTATCGACTTGTAAGTTGCCTAAAATCAATTTGATCAAGCTGGTTTTGCCTGTGCCATTGGCACCAGTGAGGCCTACTTTTTCTCTGGCGTTGATATTGATGTTGACATCGCTAAACAGCACTTTTTTGCCTCGTCTGAGAGACATATTAATGAACTTTAACATAAACTATTGATTGCTCTTATCAAAAGGGTTTTAAGTTTTTCTGCTTTGTCCATTTGGTAACGATTATTGGCTTCATCCATGTAGGTGTGCTGTGAAATTTCAATCTGAATCGCATGTATGTTTTTCTCAGGTTGGCCATAATGACGGGTAATGTGTCCGCCTTTGAAGCGTCCGTTAAATACATAAGAATAATGCTGCTGTGCCTTAAGAACTTGTTCGAATTTATCAGAGAAATCCTTAGCGCAACTGCGGCCCTCATTGGTGCCTATATTAAGATCTGGTAGTTGACCTTCAAAAAAACGGGGCACTTGTGATTTAATGCTGTGTGCGTCTATGAGTATGGCAAAACCGTGTTGTTGTTTGATGACTTGCAGCTTGTCACTGATGATTTGGTGATAAGGTTGCCAGTATTGCTGAGTTCTTCGGTCGATCTCTTGCTGATCTGGAGGGTTCTTATAAATGTCTCGGTTATCAAACATGGTAGTTGGGCACAATTCAGTCACTGGTTGTCCTGGATATAAGGAACCGCCATCATTAGATCTGTTCATGTCAATGACATAACGCGAAATGTGCGTTTTAAGTACACTGAAATCAAAGTCTTTGGCAAAGTTCATCAGTTGAGATACAAAGAAATCTCTGTCTGGTGTTTTTAATGCATAATCATGCATGTCTTCGGCAATTTCATCAGGAATGAAGCTGCCATCATGAGGGATGGATATCAATACTGGTGCATTGCGGTGATGGAATAAATAGTCTTTGGCCACGGCTTAAGTTTAAATCTGAATTTTGAGAGCATAATAGCATACATTATTAATGAGACCTTTGCATAAGCATGATACCAAGCAAAAAATGATTGAATTCATCAAGATTTTGTTGAAAATCATCATTAATGACGCACTATCAATTGTGATTTCAATTTTAATCAGACACATTGGAAAATATCATAGGCTAAAGAGTATAATTGCATTCATAGAAAGCAAACACGATTAAAAAATGAACAAATTTTTATTGTTGATAATCATAAGTATCATAGCCGATTCACATGTTTATCAAGGGCTGCAATTGGTTGAGATAACCACGGCAAATCAATCTGTCGCATTTGTCAGTGCTAAGGACGGATCTGATCACATGTATATTGTAGAGAGGCCAGGTGTGATCAAATCATTTTCAAAAGGACAACAATCATCATTTTTGGACATCAGTGATAAGGTCGAAGATACATTTTCTGATCAAGGGTTACTGGGGTTGGCTTTTGATCCAAATTATATCGAAAACGGTTTTTTTTTACGTCAACTATACAAAACAAGGTGGTCAATATGAGTTTGGAGTCACTGTGATTGAGCGCTATTACTATGATCACAAAAGGCAGGTTGTCGATGTGAATTCAGCGAAAGTGCTGTTAAGCATTGACCAGTATTACCACAATCATAATGGCGGTACCATGCACTTTGGAAGTGATGGTTATTTATACATTGCCATGGGTGATGGTGGTATGCGCAGAGACCCCGAAAATTTTTCTCAGAATTTGACCGAACTATTGGGGAAAATGTTGAGAATTGATGTAAATCCAGACATTTTATTCAAAAGTTCAATGGCATACGATAACAGATGTGGCGAAGTTACTGAGTATTATTTGGCTTCTGCAAATCCATTTGTTGGCGCAACCGATAAATGTGGTGAGATCATCATGTTTGGGCTGAGAAGTCCTTGGAAATGGAGTTTTGATAAGGAGAACAATGACATATTCATGGGGGATGTTGGCCAAGACAATGAAGAGGAAATCAATCAAGTTCCACAGTTATCTGATCAGGTTATTGACCTCGGTTGGAGCTGCAAAGAAGGCAACTCAATTATTTTACCCGAAAGATGCCCAAAAGACATCAACGAATTAACGGACCCCATTATCAGTTATTTGCATAACCCAGATAATTCTGGCAACTCCGTGGTTGGAGGTTATCGATACAGAGGCTCAAAAATTCCTGAATTGTATGGGCATTACTTGTATGCTGATACAGTCAGCGGTGCAATGTGGATTGCACAAAATGAAGGAAACAAATGGATCAGTACTTTGTGGCTTGATTCAGAATTTTCAGTGGTATCGTTTGCAGAGGATGATGAAGGGGAGCTATATACAGTAAGTTTCACTGGCAGCATAAAAAAGTTGGTGGCAAAATAGCGTGCTAATAATGCTGATAATAAAAATGTGTTGATCTATAACCCCTCGCGCTCAGACCAAGTCTAAATTGGTTGCACAATATCGCCAGCCAATACGGCTCGACTGGCACCCGTGAAGGAACCGAGGTTGACTGGTTTTTCATTGATTCTTTGGTAAGCCAGATAAGCAAACAATACTGCTTCAATCCAATCGCCATCAAATCCATAATGGTCTGCGGTATTTACTGTTGTTTTACTGGTTTTTTCTATCAGTTGTTTCAAGTGTGTATTTTTTGCACCACCACCCATCAGTATTATTTCATCGATACCATGGGATTGGGCGTCTATGGATTGTGTTATTGATGTCGCAGTCAAGTGACACAGTGTGGCTTGTATGTCTACAGCTGAAGTATTTTTAAATTCACCAATGAAATTATCGTACCATCTGTGATTAAAATATTCTCTTCCTGTGCTTTTCGGATATGGTTTTTGAAAATATTGATCAGCTAACATTTCCTTAAGCAGTTGTTGGTTGACATCACCCTGTTGAGCCCACTGGCCATTGTCATCATAAGGTTTTTGTTGGTGTATGTTGATCCATTCGTCCATTAAACAGTTGGCAGGGCCAGTATCATAGCCAATCGGCTGTTCATAGTCTTTACCGATAAAACTGATATTGGCTATGCCTCCCAGATTTATAACTGCTGTATTACTGTCTGTTTTGGCAAACAATTTTTGGTGGATCAATGGAGCCAATGGAGCGCCTTGCCCGCCATAGGCCATGTCCATATTCCTAAAATGACTGACCACTTTAATCCCGGTATTGGCTGCAATCATATGAGGAGAGCCAATCTGCCATGTGTTGTGGTGATTGCCATTGGGTTGGTGATAAATGGTTTGACCATGTGAACCAATGGCAATGATGTCTTTTTTATCGATTGCTGATTTATTGATTAAAATATCAACGGCTTGCGAGAACTCAAATGCCAATAATGAATCGTTGTCAGACAACTGCGCTAAATTGATTTTTTGTTCGCTGATGATTTTTTTTAGGTTATCACTCAATTCATGAGAGAACGATTGCGCATGTGTTTCTATCACTTTTATGTGTTGCTCATCAATACTGATTATGGCGGCATCAATACCATCTACGCTGGTGCCTGATAATAAGCCAATGTAATAACTCAAGACTCTGGCTCACTACTGGAAGCTGTTTTATTGCTGGCGATGTTGCTATTACTTTTGCCGATGCCATCGAGTAGGGCAATCAAAGGTTTGGCATAAGTGGTGAAGATTTTCATTTTATCTTTTGCCAATGGGCTGGCTTTTGGTAATTTAACTGTTCTGGGGTTTCTATGCACACCATTAAGTACAAATTCATAATGCAAATGCGCGCCAGTGACCATGCCTGTTGAACCGACTGTACCAATGGTTTGACCTTGTCTGACTCTTTGGCCTTTTTTAACTTTACGTTTGTTGAAATGTAAATATTTGGTGACAATGCCACTGGGGTGTTTGATGAAAACATGGTTGCCGTTGTATTTATTATAAGACGACCGAGTCACTACGCCATCACCTGCGGCGTACACAGGTGTGCCTGTTGGTGCGGCATAGTCAATACCACGGTGCGCTTTGACCCTTTTTTGTACTGGGTGAAAGCGTTTCGGGTTGAAATTTGAGCTGATGTATGAAAAATTTAAAGGAGCACGTAAAAACGCTTTTTTCATGTTGCGCCCTTCGGGGTTGTAAAAACTCCAGCCATTGCCATCTTCAAAAGATATGGCTTTGTAGGTATCTCCCTGATTGGTGAAAGAAGCCGCGATGATTCTGCCATCTCGCAAAAATTCACCATCTTTGTATATTTTTTCATAAATTAAATTGAACGAGTCGCCTTGTCGAATATCCAACACAAAATCAATATCCCAGGCAAAAACATTGGCCAATCTCATCACCATGGCATCGCTGAGACCTGCTTTTTTACCGGCATTGAACAAAGATCCCGTGATGGTTCCATCTGCTGTCTGCACTTGCGTCTCTGTTTCGTGCGTGATGATTTTGGTACTCAATTCTTTATCATTTTTCAGTACAAATAACTCTTGCGTTTCTGAAATTGGATACTTTAACTGGGCAAATGAACCGTCATTATCAAAAGCAAAAGCGAGCGTTGCACCTGGATAAATCTTGGTGAGTGATTTTGCGTCTTTATTGATATGAATAATTTTGTATAATAAAGTTTGGCTGAGTTCCATGTCGTCAAAAATACTGGACAGCGTTTGTCCTTTCTTAACGATGATTTCTTTCCAGACTGTCTCTGACTCTGTAGGCAGTGCAATCAGGTTTACCAGTGGGCTACTGGGTAACTCAAGCTGAACATTTCTGTGACGAATGATTTCTTCTTTAGATGGTTTTGCAAAGGCATAAAGTATGGATAAAGCGGCCAATGCCAATAATATAATAAAAGGAGTTTTATTGATCTTAGATAGCAATAGACCAAATGGTGATTTTTGTTTCTTTTTGAATATAGCTTGCTGAGGTTTGTTTTTTAACATCTATTGAGCTGACATTGAATCGAGCTAAAGATATATCAGATGGGCAATTTCGTCAATGAAATATTATCCATAAATACCATTAATGGTTAATTTCAGTTAAAATGCTCATTTTTCACTTTAAATATCACAGGAAAATTCATGTCATTAAAAGAATCTTTATCATTACTAACTCGCGGAACCGAGGATGTTATCAAGTTAGAAGAATTAGAGAAGAAACTGAAAAAAGGCCAACCTTTGCATGTGAAAGCAGGATTTGACCCCACAGCTCCTGATTTACATATTGGTCATACTGTTTTAATCAATAAAATGCGTCAGTTTCAAATGTTGGGGCATGATGTTACTTTTTTGATTGGTGATTTTACAGGCATGATAGGTGATCCTACAGGTAAAAATGTCACCCGTAAGATTTTAACTCGTGAACAAGTCAATGAGAATGCCAAAACTTATGAGCAACAAATTTTTAAAATATTAGATAAAGATAAAACTGCAGTGGCTTTCAATTCTACCTGGATGAATAAGATGACATCGGCTGATATGATAGATTTGGCTTCCAGATATACTGTGGCAAGAATGTTAGAACGAGATGATTTCTCTAAAAGGTTTGGCTCTCAACAGCCCATAGCCATTCATGAATTTATGTATCCTTTGGTGCAGGGTTATGACTCTGTTGCCATGAAAGCCGATGTGGAATTGGGTGGTACTGATCAGACATTTAACTTATTAATGGGAAGAAGTTTACAAACACAATTTGGCCAAGAACCTCAGATAGTGATGACCATGCCATTATTAGAAGGTTTGGATGGCGTGCAAAAAATGTCCAAATCCTTGGATAATTATATTGGTATTGAAGATGAGCCAAAGGAAATGTTTGGTAAAATCATGTCTATCTCAGATGAATTGATGTGGCGATACTTTGAATTGCTGAGTTTTAAATCCAATGCTGATATTGCAAAATTTCGTGAACAAATGGACGATGGTAAAAACCCTCGGGACATCAAATTTGTGCTTGGAATGGAAATTGTGGAACGTTTTCATGGCGCTGAAGCGGCTCAGTCTGCCTTACAAGGTTTTAAGAATCAATTTCAAAAAGGGGCGATTCCTGATGATATTCAAGAGTTGAGCATTACTACTGAAACAGGAGAGATTGGTATTGCTTTATTGTTGAAACAAGCAGGTTTGTGTGTCAGTACTTCAGATGCTATGCGTATGGTCAAACAGGGCGCTGTGAAAATTAATGGTGAAAAAGTTGCTGACCCTAAACAAATGATCACACAAGGCACCACAGGTGTTTTTCAAGTGGGTAAACGTAAATTTGCCAAAATTGAGGTCAAGTGATATGCAAAAAGTCAGAGGATTAGGTGGGGTGTTTTTTAAAGCTGAAAACCCCAAGGAATTAACCCAATGGTACCATAAATATTTGGGTTTTGATTTAGATGAATATGGTTGTGTTACATTCAATCCTACTAATGTACCTGAACACGGTTATCATGTGTGGAGTGCCTTTCAAAAAGATACGGATTACTTTGAGCCTTCTAAACAGGCGTTTATGATCAATTTAATTGTAGATGATGTTGAAACCATGCTTGCACAAGTAGAGTCTGGAGGAGCTACAGTGGTTGGAGAAGTCTTGGATGAAGAATATGGAGTGTTCGGCTGGTTTATTGACCCTGAAGGTATCAAAGTCGAACTGTGGTGCCCAAAGGAACTGTCATGAAATTTAATAAATATGAAATTGAATAGAAAATGTTATTTGATGTGCTTTTTTAAAGTCAAAATAAAAAGCCAGCAATCATTCCCGATTGCTGGCTAGTTGAGTGGCCACTCTTCTATATTATCACTACGGTCCGAGTTTTGACCAGTCTCGCGTTGTAGCTTTAATATAGAACCCATATTTTTCCTGAATTCGGAGTTTTGACCAGACTCGCAGTTACAGTTCCAATACGGACACATACTGTTACTAAAGTCGGAGATTTGACCAAACTCGCATTCATAGCTTCAATATGATACCTTCTATTATAGGTCTGTAGTTAAAACTTTCAAGAACACTTTGATAAATTATCAAAATTAATTTTAATAATTAGGATGAATAAGTCTAGCCCGGATATTTCATCATAGCAGTCTGTCGGGCTTAACATACATAAATGTGATATAATATTAGAATGTTCCTAGA
>CAYGTC010000119.1:0-8774 GCA_964352735.1 uncultured Alcanivoracaceae bacterium
ATCTGGTTTTAATTTTTTTGCTATTTCTAGAAAGTGCCTGTCCCTTTTTGTTTTACCTTTTTGTTTTATTTTTTCTTATAGATTCGACCGAAAATTAAGTAATATTTTAACAAATCCGGTCGAAATTTTATATCTTATTTGATACTTTTTATTACAGATCAATAGCTTATGAATTTTAAGGGCTGACTAATTATCTTTGCAGAATCAACTGATTCAGAAGAATCAGTCAAACTTTACTGAAGCTGAAGCGAAAAACATGGAAAACTATCACTTTTCCATGTTTTTCAATTCAGGGTAACATTCATGTTTTTCACCAGTACCACCTTGATGTTTTGGAATCATAACAAACTCATCAATTTTCTCAATATCAGTCAAATAATATGAGTCAGGCTCACCATTTGGCAACTTACTAACATGAAACTCACCTTGTATTTCGACAAGGTTATTATTCGAACATTCAGAAACATCTATTAGTATTTGTTTATTGTAATTACTATATAATTTTACTAAAAATAATTTTCTAAAAGTACTATCCTTAAAATCAGGGTTTATTATATCTTCATTAAGGTATAATATTGATTCTGAATTACTGATATAACCCAATAATTTAACTCTCTTATTATCGAAAGTTTCAGATTGATTTTTATAAAATATTTTTTGTAATATTCCATTACCATCTTTTAATTTTTGTAAGGCTGACTTATATGGCGAATCCAAGTTGTTACTCGAACAAGAAACGAAAACAAAACTTATAATCGTTATTAATTTAAATTTTTTAATTTTCATTATTTTTGTGGTCTCCATAGGTAGCTTCTACCATGATAATTATCTCTTAATATTACATGCGCACCACCTTTATTAGCTAAACTTTGCATTGCTTTAGAGAAAAAGTGCCTGTCCCTTTTTGCCTTGCATTGCTTTAGAGAAAAAGTGCCTGTCCCTTTTTGCCTTGCATTGCTTTAGAGAAAAAGTGCCTGTCCATTTTTGCCTTATCAAAGCACATAGATCAACGAAGTATTCGAAATACTTTGTTAATTTTCTCTCCGTAAATCAATTATTAAATGATCTTAGTTCAGGCGTTGAAGTAAATGACTCAAAGTTCAAGAACTTAGGTCAAGCCATTAGAGGACCATTAGAGGGTAATGATTTTGCTGTTTTAATAGATGAATGCATTTCAAATAAAAGAAAGCACTCTTCTATGGATATTCTTATCGGCCTTTTTAGTGTAAAAATTGATTTCAAGTTATCCTGTACACAACACAAGAATTATTTCTCAATTGCAGAAGTGGCAAAATTATGTGATGTTAATTATGAAAACATCAGATTTGTTATCAAAATTGGTATTTTGAAAAGAGTCGCATCGAACCTTACAAAAGGTATGGCAATTTACATCGATAAACACACAGCCAAGAATTTTAATAATGAATTTATATTTGGTGGTTGTATTGCAAAAAAACTCGGCCTAAATAACACAACAATCAGTGAAAAGATCATGTCATTGGGTATACAACCAATTTCCGGACCAATGATTGATGGAGGGCTAACTTATTTATTCAGAAGAGATGATATCAATAATATTGACCTAAATGAAATCAAGAAAATCACTGATTATCCAACTAAATCAGGAAGAATAAAAAATCAAAATAAAACCTTGTATCCTGAACTAATTCCTCCTTCTGAAGCCGGCAAAATGTTAAAAGTTTCAACGCAGACTGTGGTATATATTTCTAAGAAAGGCTTTTTAGACAGTATTTTCATTCAAGGCAAGAAATCTAAGATAACGCTTAAATCAGTACAGAAAATACTCAGAATAGAAAATGACAATTCACTGATATCGATCAAATCAGCATGTCTACAAGCAAAACAAGGTGATAGTACATTTTTTGCTAATTGGATTGAAAGTGGCTTTATAGAGTATATCGATTCTGGGCTAAATAAATTCATATCCAGAGACAGCCTAACAAAAGTTATGGATTTTAAATCTCGATACATATCCTCTGTTGAAGCTGCAGAAATTATTGGTCACCATCGGAGCTTTTTACCTAACCTTGAAAAGCGTGGACTGATAAAACATAAGAAAATATTAAAAAATAGAAAATACAGTATTAAGTTTTATGACAGAGAAGATGCAATGCTCTTTTTAATCCCTTTCAGTTGATCCTGAATATTTGTATTATACTAAAGATCCTACTAATTCTTATATAAGGGAGTGAAAGCAGCAATGCAAATAAAATGATTAGCTATTTAAGAGATATAGACAAACTTTCAATATGATTAAAGAAGCCTCTGGTCTTTATGGACTTTCAACTCAATTAGTGAAAAAAGAGTATAATAAATATCTTGGCTTATAAGGATCCTTATATTCGCTCGTTGACATCATAATGTCTAAACATCACAATAGGCGTTTATCAAGTTAATAAAGGTTTTTTGCTTTGAATTAAGTCAAGAACAACTGAAATACTGATAGATCTTTTATGGTAATTAGAACGAGGGTATCCTTACTTGAATTTCCAATTTCTTTACACCTCGGCAATTGGAAGAACATTGTATGGTTTAAGCCGATATCGCCCCGAGAATATTAAAAAATTATTGAATACTTTTTGAGTTATTTATAATTTTACGTTTATCGGAAAAATGGAATAACACCGGCTATACGCTTAGGTTTGATAGACAGACAACATTTTCAGTATTGATGATATAATAGGCTGATGTATATTAATTGCAGGGTGATAAACAAAGGGTGACGATAGATTCTGAACTACAAAAAAAACTTCAAGAAATTGACAGCAAGCTTAAACGGATAGAGTCTGAGCGAGGTAAGCTGCTGGCAGAAAGAAAGGCTTTGATAAAGACTAATTCTTATACTTATAATAATGAAGCCTTTCCACTCAAACCACTTTCGGTAAATCAAAAAATCACTATATTCAATCAACTGTTCAAAGGGAGATCAGACGTATTTGCCAATCGATGGCAAAATACAAAAGGGCTCAGTGGATATTCTGTAGCTTGTCACAATGAGTGGGTTCCTAATATCTGTAAGAAGCCGAAGGTTAAATGCATGAACTGCTCTCATCAGAAATTTAAAAACCTTGATGATAAACAAACCTATGAACACCTAACAGGTAAACAAGTTATTGGTCTTTACCCTTTATTATCAGACAGCACCTGTTACTTACTAGCAATTGATTTTGATAAAACTGATTGGCAAGAAGCGGTGGGTGCAGTAGCTAAAGTCTGTTATGGATTAAAGGTACCTCATGCAATTGAAATTTCAAGGTCTGGTAATGGCGCTCATCTTTGGGTGTTTTTCTCAGAGGCAGTATCTGCCAAAGATGCTCGATTATTAGGGTTTAACCTATTAGATAAGGCAATGGAAAATTACCCAGATCTGTCTTTCGAATCCTATGATCGATTTTTTCCTAACCAAGACATTATGCCTGATGGTGGATTTGGTAACCTTATTGCTTTGCCGCTACAGCATGGAGCAAGACAGCAAGGCAATAGCCTGTTTGTCAATATCATGTTACAACCCTATGAGGATCAGTGGAAGTTCCTTGATCAATTAGAGATGTTAACAAAAAAGCAATTGAATAAACTTATTACAGAGATGAAGCCCAATACATTATCTTCACTTGATACTCAAGAAATAAATGAGCAATTACCATGGGAAAAAAGTGCTAAATTAGTTCGTGAAAAAATCGAACACTGTCCTAATAACATTACCCTCACATTGGCAAACTCCATATACATAAGCATCGATGAATTGCCTTCACCACTAGTCACAAGAATTAAAAGGCTAGCAAGTTTCTCAAATCCAGTGTTCTTTAAGACACAGGCAATGCGATTTTCCACTCATGGGATACCAAGGTATATCACTTGCGCCAGAGTCGAGATTGGGCCTGAGAAAAAGAAATGGTTATCGATTCCTAGAGGGTGCTTCGATGATGCTGTTAAACTGCTGGAGGAGCAAGAAATAGTTGTTGAAATTGATGATAAACGGAACCATGGACTCCAAGTAAAATCATTGCGTTTTCTCGGTAAGCTTCATAAAGACCAATCTAAAGCGGTTAAGGCGATTACAAAACACAATACTGGAATATTGCACGCACCTACAGCGTTTGGAAAAACAGTTACTGCAATCGGTATCATTGCAAAACGCAAGGTAAATACATTGATACTGACTCATAGTAGACAGCTTTTGAGCCAATGGCAAGAACGTTTGAAGACCTTCCTTCCCGATGCCCAAATCGGAGTTTATTATGGTGGTAAGAAAAAGCCAAGTAAGGAAATTGATATTGCAACTTACCAGAGCTTGGTTAATAGAAAAGATAACACTATTAATCAACTGATTCAAGGTTATGGGCAGGTCATTATCGATGAATGCCATCATATATCGGCACCTAGTTTCGAAATGGTTTTAAATGAAGTGAGAGCAAAATACGTATTAGGACTCACCGCTACCCCTTACAGACAAGACGGTCATGAGAAGATTATTTTTATGACCGCAGGCCCAATTCGACACAGTGTAAAGTCAAGCCCTTCTGATCATTTCGAACAGCAAGTTATAGCTAAGCAACTTCATGATCAACCACCAGCTGAATTAATAGAGTCTGGAGTACACCCTAAAATTACAGATGTCTATAAATGGCTTATGGAAAATGAAATTCGCTCTAAAATAATTGTTGCAGACGTAATCACCCAGATCCGTTTAGGTAAAAACCCACTAGTTTTAACAGAACGTCGGCAGCATGCCGAGTCCATTAACCAAAATTTGATAGATGCCGGAATAACTACAGTAATTCTTAAAGGAGCAATGAGAGCTAAAGAGTTTAAAGATGCAAATGAGCAATTGCCACATGCACAGGTAATTGTTGCTACTGGCAAATATATAGGCGAGGGTTTCGATCTACAGAGGCTTGATACTCTATTCCTCGCGATGCCTATTTCATGGAAAGGTTCACTGGCACAGTATGCAGGGCGAATCCACCGTGAATCAGAAGAAAAAAAACAGGTCACCATATACGACTATGTTGATACATCATTGCCAATGCTGCAGCGTATGTTTCGTAAACGTGAGGACGGATATAAGTCAATGGGCTACGAAATAGAAGTTAGCTAAATGTTCGGGTAAAGTAATAAGTCATGGTAATGTTTGAGATGAGTTGTAAGAATACAAATTTAGGCGTATGATATATTTTAAAAATCACTAGCAAAAAAATAATGAATTCAACTTAAATAAATGTTGAAACAAATAATTCAATTATCTAATAAGTATGAAAATTAGATGTCACACTTAAACAAGAATAATAAGTGAAAAATATAATTGGTAAATAGTCTCAATATATGAGTCACAAATTCCAGATAATCTCATGTTATGAGTCTTTGAGTCTCATTTTATGTGGCGCAGATGTAAGTAAGTGATTGATTTATTTAGTTTGAGAGTCTCACTTTATGTGTCGCTCTATGACCAAACTGAACGTTCGGCGACACATAAGATGAGAATCTCGCCACATAAGGTGAGAATCTAGCGACACATAAGATGAGAATGAAAAGTTATTTTGTTTATGAAACAGAAGAAAACATCAAAAGGCCTGTGAGAATTCACAGGCCTTTTTTGCATCCAAAAATTGAATAAAAATGTAAGGAATTCTTTGAACAAATAATTTAAGTTTCCTATACGCTGATTATGAATATATAGATTTAATTCATTGGAACAACTACAAAGTTATACAACCAAGTGGTTATGGTTTTATAATCATGAAAGATACATAAAGCAAATGGTGGACGGACGTCATTGATAGTTGTATGAATCTTATAATTGCCGACAATTTAATATTGAAAGGGTTACCATACTTATGGGAAAAAATAACAGAAAAAGAAGGGCTTACAAACAAGCTAGAAAGAAAAAAAGAAAAAATGCTCAAGCCTTCGAGCCTAGAAGTAAAGATAAACCGCTAATGTTTCAAAAGTTAGAAGACCCTCTAAGGGGGCTAACAGGTGAGAAGAGACAAGAAGCAATTGCTTTGATTTCTAAAGAGTGCAAAAAAAAATATCAGCAATCTTTAAATAAAATCAAAGATACAATTTCTGAACATGATCCGTTTATGCTGTTATCGATCCTGGTTTCATATTCTCTTTTTACTGGAGTTAGTGATAAAGGAATTCAAAAAAAAGATAGTGAATATCATTTATATCAATACCATCTAGAATTCTTGCAAGCACTAATTCTTCAATTGAATGAAAAAGACATTGTTAGAAAGCCTTTTGGTCCTGAAGTAATAACAATCTTGTGGGAATCACTTCCTGAGCATATGGATACGCACAATTATATAAATATTCCTGGCAACAAAGTTCAATTGACCAATGATGAAAAAGCAGTTGAGTTTATTCAATATGCTATAAGACTTAATACTAAAGCAGTTAGAAATTGGGGATATTTTTCACAAGTATTAAAGATAACATCCGAGCTCTATCCTCATTTCAGTAGTGATTTAAAAAAAGAATATGGTTTTAATTTTGAAGAACTGATTTTATTTTTTCAATCTCTAATGAAGTTTACTAGTGACCAGAATAGTTTGAGAGTGAAACAACTATCAGAGCTTTATATGATTAATGACTCAAGAAAACTTGTTTATTCTTATTATGAGATGATAGGCCATCCTAAGGACAAAGCCGATAAATATATTGAAAAATTTGATTTAGAAAAAACCGATGTGAAATCACTGTTTTTTAGCCTTATGTCTCATAATGATCAATTCCTGGTAGGAATGTACTATTTCAGTGTTAGTGATGAAAACTTCAAAGAGTCGGGTTTATCAGTTGATACAGTGAGAAAAATAGTTAAGAAGTTTTCATACAGTCTAGGAGACCTTGAATCTGAGAAAACGAATCATTTTTATCTCTCTAATCCAATTTGGTTTAAACCCTTGATTAAAGTGAGTAACAATAAGTTTTTCTGCATGCTTCCTCAGGTGTTTTTCAGTTTTATAATACCGACGGTCGAGAATTTAGTCGAACCTATTGTAGGACAAGGTCTATTCGATAAACGAGCAGATTACCTAGAGGAAAAAGTAAAAGAAATTATTTGTAGTAGATTTCCAAAAGCGAATACAGTGAGTGGGTGCAAATGGAATTATGGTGGCAGAGAGTATGAGACAGACTTGATAACTTTTATTGACTCTCATGCACTCATTGTAGAAGCAAAATCTGGAAAAATCACTGAACCAGCACTAAGAGGTGCTACTAAAAGAATTAAGAAGCATGTTGAGGAAATTTTAATTGAACCAAATTTACAATCAAAGCGCCTTAAGGAAAAGTTGCTGGAACTTATTGCAAATCCTAATCAAGAAGATGAGCTTCGTCAGAAACTTCCAGTTGATTTAAACAATATAGAAAAGGTAATTCGTGTCTCAGTTTCTTATGAAGACTTTAGCGTAATACAAACAAATATTAAACAGTTATCGGAAACTGGTTGGCTACCTGATGATTTTGAAGCTTGTCCAACGATGAATGTTGCGGATTTTGAAACTTTATTTGATTATCTTGAGCATCCTGTACAAATATTACATTATTTAGAACGTCGACAATACATAGAAGAAAGTATTGGGTATATGGCTGATGAATTAGACCTCATGGGTTTGTATACTGAGACTCTATTTAACATGGGTGAGATAAATCCTGATATGCAATTTAATTTCATAGGGATGTCTGACCCAATTGATAAATACTATAACTCAAAAGAAGCTGGTGTGATTATCGAAAAGCCAAAACCCAAAATTTCACCATTCTTCAATAAAATATTCAATCTATTAGAAAAACGATCCTCTCCAAGGTGGACTGAGATTGGAGTTTTTTTAAGTCACTTTTCACCAGAAGATCAAATAAAATTAGATAAACTGGCAAAGAGGTTTAAAAAAGAGGTTCAAAAAAAGTGGATGTCGAAAAGTCTTAAAAACATAATCATTTTGAACCCACCTAAAGCATCGAACCTGGCATTAGCATATGTTTTATATAATGATAAGATTTCTATGAAAAGGGATGAGTATTTAGATATAGCATCTAGAAAGGGGCTTGAACCCGAACATGTAGAACAATGCTTGGTAATCGCTAAAAATATAGATGATGATAGTTTATCGTACCACTTCATAGGGTTATTCCATTAACCAAATCCAGAAACTAAAATAATTACAACTTAGTGCAAAGAGTTATTAATTACTGTAAATACTAGTTACAGTAAGCCTCCATTCTAAAGAGACAAATAAGAAATATTGACTGATAAGGTCTTACCAATTTATTATAAAATTGAAATAAAAAACAAACTCATTTAGACATAAGCTCTTCGATGATTTCAACTGGATTTGCTCTCAGCTCTTTACAATAGATGATGAGCTCAACAACATTTACTTGTCTTTCACCAGTTTCAATTTTGCCGATGATCGAGTGGTGAATATCTAGCCGGCTAGCTAGCTTTCTTTGCGACAATCCCTGATCCTTGCGTTTGGATTTTAACCAAGTTCGTAGGGTAATCCCCCCGAAAAATAAGTGTGATAGGAAGTAGAATTTTCTTATAATAAACATTGAGGAGATTCACATGAAAAAATCTAAATACTCAGACAGCCAAATACTGTCTATATTGAAACAAAACGAGTCAGGAATACCAGTGCCAGAACTGTGTCGCGAACATGGTATGAGTTCAGCTACTTTTTACAAATGGCTTGCGAAATACGGTGGTATGGATGCATCACTGATGAAGCGTATGAAAGAATTAGAGGAAG
>CAYGTC010000120.1:0-8771 GCA_964352735.1 uncultured Alcanivoracaceae bacterium
AAAAACAGCAAAAACAATATGAAACAGGAGTTTCATGCATAGCCATGTAAAAATAATACAATCATGATTTCTCATTCTTGTAATTCAGCAAGTAGCACGGGGCAAAATGGGTTACCTGCTGGATTTCGGGATAACAACTTCAAAGGTTTTATTGGGACAACAAGAACTGTTGATTGTAACTTTAATGATATCAAATTCATGAAAGCTGTGATGAAAAGGCTTCTAAAATGGTCGGATATATCATTTAAAACGGCCATTAAAAAAGTTGACACAGAATCTGGTATTGTGCTTGATAGGGGTTTTTTTATAAAAATATTCAACTTTAGAAACGAGTCTGATGACGATATTGAGTTATTAACTCCTGCTTCCATAAGAGCCAGTAATGATCATATGGAGCTTTAGTATCTATGACAACACACATCAGTGTCAGTCAAATGAAAGCCAATGGGGTCATATATAAGCCCCATTGGAAGTGATGAAAGACGAAAAAAAAGCAAAGTCGACTTTATTTATTTGCAAAAAAGGAAAAAACAAACACCGTCTTCTTGAGTTATTTACCGATGATGTATTTGCGGTATTATCTGGTGGCAAAGCTGCTATCAATTTCTGCGATAAATCTTAGAATTTTTTATCTACAATATTTAGGCGCATTAAGGAGAAAGGTCAACTGGCACTGACACTCTAGAAACACTATTTATGAGCCGCCTTATGACTATTCCAATGAACAAACTGCTCATTGAGAAGTGTTACAGCTGGCTTACCACCCTTTTTTATACCTTGGATTGCGAGCTTTTGAATGGCTCCATCTTCAGGTTTGTATATCATGATAAAAGCTGATCCTGCATATTGTGTTTTACACCTTTTGTCGCCACCAGCTTGTTCTCCTGCTTTCAGAGCTGACATGAGCCTATTGGCCAATGGTTTATCCCTGTTTCGATCAAATGCTTTAGACGCATCAGAAATGACTTTTTCGCTCACAAGTATATTACCAAAAACAGCGAAATCATCAGCGACTTTCTCTCCACTCCAGTCATTAATTTCAGCACCTGAATACACGACGGGTGAGCTCTCTTCTAATGAAATTAAACCATATTGTTGTCTTTCAGGCCTAAATTTTTCATCTTTTATCACGGTCATTATTTGTTTGAGTTTTTTTCCCTTATACATTAACTCAACACCTTTCATTCGTGCCAAATAATTACTTTCTGCCTGAACCACTATGGCCCCTTTTCCCGGAACAATTGAAGCTACTCCAGATACATCCAAAGTACAAGAAGCCCCAACAATACCAATTTCTCCTGTTAAACGGTCTACTGCGATGCTAGACCATGTGGCATAACAATGTGGGGATAAAAACAATAATACCAGTAATATAATTTGACCGTTTTTCATATTTCACTCGAGTTAGTTTATTGATCACATTATTAGAACACTTATAAACGATATTTAAATGTGCTTATAGTCATTTTATTTACACAAGTAAGACCACCTGTTTTAGGTTAGTGACAAAATGGGATAGACACTTTCTTATTATCATAAACCACCAACCCGAAATATCCAACGGGGTTATATTGATCGTGGATTGGATGTAAAGGCAATCATTCAAGCTATACTCAGGTGCCGTACCATGATTTAGTGTACACTGCATAATGCATGTTAGTATTTTTAAACCTGCATCCCCTTCTCATGAGAAACTACCCTATGTTAAACCCTGAAAAACCCTCCATTCAGCGTGCGCTGATCATTGCCGTACAATTGAACAACGTCAGCGATAGTGAGTTTGAGTCATCATTGGCAGAGTTGGGTGACCTTGCAAGGACACTAGGGCTGGAGGTTGTCGGTCAGTTTACCCAAAAGCGTTCATCTTTCGATTCAACAGCCTATATGGGCGTGGGCAAAAGAGAAGAAATACGACAATTCTTACAAGGCGAAAAAGCAGGCTTAGATGAATTGGAGCAACATAATCCACAGGCTATTGGAGAGCAAGTCGAATTTATTTTGGTTGATCATGAAATTTCGCCGTCCCAGGCGCTTAATTTGGAAAATGACATAGGTTGCGAGGTGATGGATCGAACGGTAGTCATCCTCGAGATTTTTCACCGCAATGCCAGTTCACACGCGGCGCGGATACAAGTTGAGATTGCACGTTTAAGCTATATGGCACCACGCTTGCGTGAAGCTGCCAAGCGCGCCGGACCCTTGGGGCGGCAACGCAGCGGCACCGGAGGTCGTGGTACAGGGCAGTCGCGTAGTCAGATGGATAGCCGCAAAGTTCGCGATCGTATCGCTGAACTGCAAAAGGAAATTGATGCCATGGAGGCCAGTCGTGATATCCAACGTTCGCAACGTCAGGGGCAAATGGGACTTGCACAAGTGGCTTTGGTTGGTTATACCAATGCAGGTAAGTCGACATTGATGCGCGCCTTGACCGGCAGAGATGCCCTGGTGGCGAATAAATTATTTGCCACTTTAGACACCAAGGTGCGCACCCTACACCCAGAAAGTGTACCTAGAGTATTGGTGAGTGACACGGTTGGTTTCATCAAAAATTTACCGCATGGGTTAGTCGCCTCGTTTAAATCAACATTGGACGAAGCCCTTGATGCCTCACTGTTATTACACGTTATTGACGCTGGCGATCCTGGATTTGAGATGCAGATTGAAGTGACCGATAATGTATTGGCTGAGATTGGTGCCGATAGTATTCAACGCATTCAAGTGTTTAACAAAATTGATTATTTGGATGATGTGGCTCAACAAACTGAGCGTATTGCTGAGTTGCAAACAGAATATCCAGGTTGTATTGTTGTTAGCGCGCGCAATAAGTGCGACATAACCGAGTTACACCTAGCGATTGTACAAGTTTTTCAACAGCATTTGATTGAAGCTGAGATTTTTTTGCCTTGGTCTGCGCAAGGTTTGCGTAGTGACATCTTTGCCTCATGCGAAGTGCTTGAAGAGCGATCAGATGATGCGGGTGCATTTTTTCGTTTTCGCGCTACCTCAGATGTGATTGCTAGGCTGAATGAGCTCTCAGTGCGGAATTAGAAAGTAAAAAAGAACTTGGGTCGCTTGTTTAATAATCTGTTAGATAGACGTCTAAACTTTTACATCTTAGGTTTATATTGGGTAGAACCAACCCTGCAATAAAACTTATTTTCAAAACCAAACGTTAGAAAGGCCACGCTCAACATTGGAATCAGTAGCATTTTAAAATGCACTTTGGACGGCTGTATTTTTGTTGGTGACAACTTATGGTTTCATAGTCAATTGATTCAATTTATACTGATCAACAACTCTGTCACGATCGATACTTGATTGTTGAACCCATCACTTTAAAACAATCTAAACTCACTATACTAAAAAGAATTCAACTGTTACAATAAGTGTTTTCCAAACCTCGATCGATGAAAGATTTAACACAGGGCTCTATTCCCAAACACATTATTGTCATGGCAATACCTATTGGTATCAGTATGCTGATCCAGACATTATATTATCTGGTTGACCTTTATTTTATTGGTAGATTGGGCAAGGATGCTTTAGCAGGGGTCGGTGCTGCAGGAAATATTTCATTTTTGATCATGGCTTTAACTCAGATACTGGGTGTAGGAACACAAACGCTGATTGCCCACGCTGTCGGTAAAAAAGACCCACAAGATGCCAATCTGATTTTCAACCAATCTATCTTATTGTCTGTTTTATTGGGTGTCATCACCATTATTGTTGGTTATGGTTTAGGACAAAGCTATCTAGCAACAGTCTCACAAGATCAGGCCACCATTGCTGCTGGTACTTCTTACCTATTTTGGTATGTGCCAGGAATGGCTGGGCAATTCGCTTTGATTGCCATGGGTTCGGCTTTACGGGGTACGGGTGTTGTGATGCCAACCATGATCATTCAATTCGTCAGCATTGTATTGAACATCATTTTGTCCCCCATTCTCATTACGGGTTGGGGTACGGGATATCCAATGGGCGTGGCAGGAGCGGGTTTGGCCTCAAGCCTATCAGTGATTATTGGAGTCATTATGTTGTGGTGGTATTTTGTTAGCAAGGAGAAGTACATCTGTTATAACCCCTCCATGATAAAACCTCGATTTAACACTTGGAAAAGAATGTTGGGAATCGGCTTCCCTGCTGGTGGAGAGTTTATTTTGATGTTCTTCTATATGGCAATTATTTATTTTGCCATCAAAGGATTAGGAGCTTCAGCACAAGCAGGCTTTAGTTTGGGATCAAGAATCATGCAATCCATGTTTTTACCAGCGATGGCCGTTGCATTTGCTGCGCCTGCTGTGGCCGGACAAAACTTTGGCGCCAAACGATATGATCGTGTGAAATCAACTTACCATTGGTCAGCAGGCATGGGTTTGATCATTATGACATGCCTGACTTTATTGGCTTATTTGCAGCCCAGTATGTTAATTTCAAGCTTTTCAAATGATATTGCCGCAGTATCTGTTGCAATAAACTTTCTACAAATCATTTGTTTCAACTTTGTTGCAACGGGCATTATATTCACATGCTCGGGCATGTTCCAGGCTTTAGGCAATACTTGGCCTGCTATGTGGAGTACTGCCTCTCGTCTGATTACCTTTGCCATACCCGCCATTTGGTTATCAAAACAAAATGGTTTTCACATTGAACAGTTATGGATTCTTTCTGTGATCACTGTTTATTTTCAACTGCTGATCAGTTTGGTGCTTTTAAACAAACAATTTCAGCGCAGTTTTATTGAAAGATGATCTTGAAAAAACAAATGGGAACAAACGATTCCTAACATCAAATGATCAAAGTGCCTTTACCTTCTGTTTTTCTCTATTCCCTAAAGAAGTCAAAAGAATTAAAGGTATCGATTTAACTTAAGTTTAAAATTGATTGACTTTCTTTATACTTTACATATAATTTACTATTCAAGTATAATTCAAATATAAAAATGAAAAAAACTAACCAACAAACCAACATCATCATTCAATTGTGGACAAAAAATACAGTCATTGTTCGCAAAATAGACGGCTGCTTAGGAGCTATTCATGGCATTGGTTTTACTGAATTTCTAGTATTGCATCACTTGAATGCTGCTCCGCATTTACTATTAAGAAGGATAGATTTGGCTGAATCATTGGGACGATCTGCTTCAGCAATAACAAAAATGCTGAATCCAATGGAAAAAATTGGACTCGTGGGTAAAGAATCTAATCCCAGAGATGCCAGAGTAAGTCTTGTTAAATTAACCAATTCAGGCCAAGAAACCTATCAACAAGCCAGTAATACATTGAATCAATTAAGCACAACAATTTTATCCAAAATAGACTCCATAGATGCGGATTCATTGTGCGATCTATTAAATGGACTTGATGTATAAAAAGTCAAATAAGATAGGTGTTTCCTAAAAGTGAAACCTTGATTAAATTTCAATAATATCAAAATGCCTATATTTGATGGGGGCCGAGTGATGATGCCATATGTCAAGTGACTCCTGAAGCATGCAGTGTTTTTTCGGGTGACTGAGCTGTCAAAAAACAGATAAAGAACCAGCAACCCATGATTATATATTAACCCTGCCAGATAATAACGCACTACAGTATCACCTTATTTCTTCATATCAAGGTGTCACTGTATAGATGTGGGTTGTGCAGAACAAACGACAATCCCGTTTAAAACTCTATTAGCGTTTGAAATTTGATGACAATATATCATACAATACATCTTTTATATTTTTTGCTTTGGGGAAATGAAAATGTCAGATTTGGTCGAGGATATTCATATTTGGCAACAGTGCTCTAATTGTGACCTTAGACCCATCATAGGGGTCAGATATGAATGCCAAACTTGTCCTACAGGTCCCAATATTGACTTATGTGAGTCATGTTATGAGGCATTCACACTTGGAAAAATCACACACCCAAAACATAAAAACACCTATTCTTCTTTTCCCGAGCCAACTAATACCCATACATTTAAAAAGTGTATAGGCACATCTTATAAATCTGAACAAATACAACAGTGGCAATCATTAAACTCTGAAAATATTACCAATCCAAAGTTGCCTAAGGGGTTTGTTGTCAGGCCAATATTCAATTGTGGCAGTAACTTTTTAATTGGAAGTGCTGGTTTTGTAATAAAGTACAATGAAAAACTATTATTTGTTACTGCAATACATGTTTTAGATTCAATTGTAAAAGCATTAAATTATGCACCCACATCAGAAAAATCTCTGAGCTCTTTTATTTCAGATAAAATTTCGAGTATAGATTTATTTGATATTTTTTCTGATAATTGGATGATTAATATGGTTGGAAAAGCAGATCATATGTATGACATTAAAAATGCAAAAATCGGTGATATTGAACCCTATTGTGACAATGATATTGCCATTTTTAATGTAACAGAATGTGATGCATTATCTCCTCAGGTTTTGGCATCAGAACCTCCTAAACTTGGAGATAGGGTTTGGCAGGCTTTTCCCTCAACAGATAATAAACACCACATTCATGCTGCCACAATAGTAGAAATCAATAAAGAGTCGTTGATTTTCAAATATGACCATAAAGGACAAATAATGGAAGGTGGAAGTGGCTCACCATTATTGAATGAGAATGGTGAAGTCATAGGCATTTTAGTTGGGGGAGGCCATTATGATGGAATTGAATATGGGTACTGCAATCAATTAAGCAATATACAAAATCATTTATTGAATATAGAACAATATTTTTGAATGAAAACACTACTATTGAAGATGCAGACAAGTTGATACTTAATTGGCGTTCATATATGTCCTACCATATTGCCTACAAACCACCCACCAGTATTTTTTTCATCCTAAATTGTTGACCTTTTAACTATTAATTTAGGTGGTGGACCACTTTTTACTGACCCCTAAAAATCGTTTACACATAAAAAATCCCACAAATAAGTTATTGATATTAAATATTTTTATCTAATTTGACCGATTTTTACCGGAGATTTAGCCGGTTTAAATTTTACAAATACCCATTTATTTATTACTATGAGAATTGTCATATAACTAAGGAAAAAACATGAAAAAAACGTTATTATTTATTTGTTTAAGCACAGCAACTACATCATACAGTCATAAATTATTAACAGAGGAAATGGCTGATCATGAAACATTCACCGGATTTGGGTTTGCTCCCAATATTGACCATCCGGAAATGAATGATAAAGTTTATTCAATTAGGGGGACTAAGGTTGCAGCAGCTGTTAAAAAAATAAAACGCAAAAAAGCCATGTTACATTATAGTACCAACCCAAGGCAATTTCGCAGAAATGTTGCTTCACAGCCTTCGCCTAATAATAGCGATTGGTTTAAATATAGCAATATAAAAATCAGCACTTTCATTGATATTGGTGACCATGACCATGATTATGATGACGGGCATCATGATAACGGTGAATTTAATCCAGATATATCAGATATCATGAGTTTTGCCATGGGGAGTGTAATTCTTTGGAAGTAGCATTAGTGGAGGCGCTTGGGCCGGGATCGGGATCGGGATCGGGATCAGAGCCAGTACCTGATCTTATACCTTATTTCACTGGCCCTGACACATTAGTCGATGTAGATACAACTACTGGTAAGCTAATAATGGATTCAGATCATCATATAGGAACTGCTGCTGTTCCATTAACACCAAAGTATAGAATTGAACATGGGGTAGAATTTAAATGTGCTTATTTACTTGATTGAAACATTCATATAAATCACTCTGATGAGTCAGTAGTCTGTGAAGAAAGGTTTTGAAAAAGGGTTAAAATTGTGGATAACTTTTTTTCTAACCTTTCTCTTGCAGAGCGGCTGATTTTTTCATCGGATAAGACAAAGTGACAAGTTCTCACCACATTACGCCATCTGGGGTTTTTCGGAATTCTGTCAAGTGATAAATATTTATCTAATGAACGTGTCCTTAAATAACCATCATCATTCGATATGGTCCAAATACCACTCAGATCTGCCAACTCAACCCTATTGGTATTGGTGTGTTTTTCCCATATATCAACGGCATCAGTCATTGTTTCAACCAAATGTTTGCAAAAATCTTCCTTACTGATATCCTCCTCTGCATTTTCAAGAGAAACGTCATTCGACGGTTGATCGTTAAGTACCACAAGTTGTTGTTTATGGTTTTTAATCTTTGCTAAAAAATAACGTCGTTCTCTTTTTTTAGCCACATAAAAAAGCACTAAGATTGTGATTAATAAGATTAAAACGATGATCACAAATATAAATTTATTATTCAAAGACTTTAATTTTAAGTCCTTGGACACCAATGCCAATCTTTCTAGACTCAAGGTATGTTCAACCTGTTTCTTTTCCATGCTCAGTGTATGCTCTATTTGTTTCTTTTCAATCACATGTTGAATGGCTTTAATTCCTGAATCGTATTCTTGTTTTAAGAATTTTTCCCGGTTATGCTGGTATTGTTTTAAATAAGTTAAAGACCGTGATGGATCTTTTTCCTCGGTTAATTCTGATAATATTAAAAAAAGTTTTGCCTTATTAATATAATCATCTTTATTTAACGACTCAATGCCCGCAATTGCTGCATCAATAGATTGTTCTATAAATCCCTGTTTTTTGTAAAGCTTAGCATATTGGTATTTAATTTCACTTAAAAAATAACCATTCGATTGCTGACTCAATGTTAATGATTTGGTCAAAAAATAGTTTGCTAATTCAAATTGTTCATCTTGAGAGACCTCAGCATAACCCAAAGATTATTTTAGAAAATGTGATTGATCATCCA
>CAYGTC010000121.1:0-8764 GCA_964352735.1 uncultured Alcanivoracaceae bacterium
TCAAATATTGAGAATCTAGATTATGAAACAGGACTCTTGTGCAGAGCCATGTATGGTTATAATAGGCATACTACTTACCTTTAGGTGGTAACCCATGTAGGTTATTACTCTAAGGCGGAAAAACCGCAAGGCTTAGGCTGATGCGGTTTTTTCAATTATAACCACTGGAAAATTTAAAAGGATAATTTTACTCTATGAAAACAGCTATTTATATTGATGGATATAACCTTTATTACGGGCTTGTCAAAAATACTGAATATAAATGGCTAGATTTAAATGGATTGTTTACTAAGATCGCAAAAATTCAAAATCCGCGATGTGAAGTTATCGAAATTAAATATTTTACATCACCAGTAATAACCAAGTTTTCGACTCATAAAGAAAAATCGCAACAGTCTCAAAATCTTTATCATAGAGCACTTTGTGCTCATGACAATAATTGTATAAAAATCATTAACGGGTACTTTGATGTGGGCATCAGTAAGCCTGTAATACATAGTAATCCGATTGATTTAAGTAAAAGGGTTAAAACGTGGAAGTTAGAAGAAAAGCAAACAGATGTAAATATTGCTTTAGAAATGTATCGAGATGCAACACATAGAGATGTACAGCAACAAATATTAGTAAGTAGTGATTCAGATTTAATACCAACATTAAATTTCATACGGAATGATTATGGTTACATTAGATTAGGATTAGTCCTCCCTCGTGGTTCTCAGAACAAACGAAAAAATACAAGTTTAAGTGATTGTGCTGATTGGACACGCGGTCATGTAACGGAAGAAGAGCTTAAAAACTTTCAACTGCCTAACATGATACCAACGAAGAAAAAACCAATTTATAAACCCGCATATTGGTGAAAACATGAATAATGAAGCAAACTTACAAGAGCTAAGAAAACTGATTAAAGAAGTTATGTTTTCAGTATCAAAACGAGATGCATTAAAAGCAGCATTTAACTTTGCTAAACAGGCTTCTGGGTCGGTCAAAGACAAAGAGCATTGGATATCATGTGCAGAAAGTTCATTCAGGAATTTTGAATCAAGAGTTAAAACCATAACTAAAAAGTAGAGTAATTTACTGTATGTTATTGCCATAGTTGTGCTTTAATAGAAACATTGCAATAAATCCAAAAGGGTATAATTATGGGTATAACAACTCCTTATTTCGAGTTTTTGAATAATAAAAATATTTAATATCAATAGCTTAAGAAGTGATTCGGCGACCGCCGCCATTGATTTATACTCTGAAACACTGAATAAAGAGAAATACATATCAATTTGGAAGAGTTATTTGCATTGTTATTTAAACCCAAGAATATTGATTTTTTTAAAAAATAATTAGATCAATAACTATTGAAAAGAGTGAAAATCCACTGTTCATCAATCATTCAAATAAACCCCAAAGGATATAAAAATGGGCATAATGAATTGAATTGTCTCAGGTAACACATAGGCTAAGGAAATGATTTTGTAAAGAAAAATCAAATGGCCAGATATATAAATCAAAAATCAATGAATCTGACCCCATCGATTAGAGGCACTTAAAAACCCATGCAAAGCATTGAAAACAAACGGCTACAAAGGGGGTGTTACTACAGTGAGATTTGCCGTTGATTAATAGTGTAGGCAGATAATAGTAAATAGAAAAGTAAGCATTGGTGGCGGTATCAATTAGAGATTAGCTTTGATTGAACCGTCACTTCAAAAACATCAATGCCAATCCAACAAAAAAGAAAAGGTACTTCCAGAGCTTCAGTTTTTACGGGTACAGGTGAGCGCAGCATTAAGCTAGGCATCAAAATACACTAAGGTCATCATCATGATAGAATTCAACTTTCACAAAAAATGCGACCTTAATAATAATTAATAATATCAATAGCTTAATAGGTTTTCAGGTGTTCCTAAAATATCAATTTACTATGAAATTCTGTTTCAAGAAAGTCATAACCAAATAATTGAATTCTAAATCGATTTTATACACAACTATATCCATCTACGTTCTATAAAACCTAATTGACTTTTCAGTTGAATCAAGTAACATATAAATCTACAAAAGGGATCAATAAAAATAATGATAGAAGATCAAAAGAGTGCTTTGTTGGCTAGTTTAAAGTTGTTAATTTCTTCACCAATATTCAATCTTTCTTTAAGCTCAAAAGAACTTTTCCATAGTAACTTTCTATATTGGTTGGCAAATACTTATCCAGAAAAGTTTGGTAACCTATTTTCATCGCTCATAAATTTACAATCTGATAAACCAACTATTGACAATATAAAAAGAGAAAAGGGTAATATCGATTTATCATTTAAATATTCAAATGGTCATTATGTATTTTTAGAGAATAAAGTTAAAAGTATTCCTTATGAAAGTCAATTAGAAAATTATTCAAAAAAATTTAATAAAATAACTGATAAATCATTCATTTTATTATCTTTATCTACTCCAGAATTCTTCTATGCCAAGGAGGAAAAAGAAATAAACGAAAGTACTTGGTATCTAGTTACATACAAAACTCTCTATTCAAAACTTACTGAATTATCATTAGATGATAGTTACCACAAACATCTATTGAATGATTATCTTAAATTAGTCAATGCACTAAATCAAATTGACGATATATGTAAGATTAATAGTGGTGACAGTTTTAATTTCCATAATAATGTTGATTTGATATTTAAACAGTTAACTGAATTGAGGATGCATGATTTTTATCTTAAAAAGATGTATGAAAGATTCGCATTTCATATCTACAAGTCCTTAAATCATAATTTTAAATCAGCAGAATTACATTATGAAAAACCATTAATATGGAAAAATGTTGAAAACAATATTTATATTAATCATGGTATGACGAGAGCTACTGGTCTAGTAGATATTAAATACATGATTTTAAATGGATTAGCATTAGGCATACAAATTCAAGGTGAACATTGTAGAATGGTGATCGAATGTAGTAAGGAAAAAAGCGAGCTTAAAGAAAATTTAGAAAGAGTTGCAAAAGAACTATATGAAAATAAACTGTGGTTTAATTTTGGAAAATCGTTTTCAAAAGAAAAGGTATATCCCAATGGGAATAAAAATTTCAATAAATTCGGAGCCGTATTTAAATATAAATCCATCAAATTAGGTACAGATAGAACAATTAAAGAAATCACTGATATAATTATTGCGGATTTAATACATATTAGTAAAAATATTAAATCAATAAAAAGTATTATGATTAATGGTTTTGATTAATATAAACGATATAAATTCTCAAGTTTTGAGAATTCTAAAAATATAATTAATTATGTTAACAACACAGAAAGGCAAAACTTTGAGAAACTTTGCAGAAGAAACTAATATTGACAATTCAATTGAAGAACCAAGACAATTAAACATAGAAGATATGGAAAAAAGTAAATTTAAATTTATTGATTTATTCGCTGGAATAGGAGGATTTCATATTGCAATGCATGAAAATGGTGGTGAATGTGTATTTGCATCTGAGTTAGATAAGTTTGCAAGAATCACATACGAAGAAAACTTCAAAGATATATCTCCTGAAATATTTAAAAATGGAAATTTTAATCAGGATATAACAGATCCGAATCTTGATTATAATAATATTCCTGATTTCGATGTTTTATGTGCGGGGTTTCCATGTCAACCATTTTCACATGCAGGTTTAAAGAAAGGTTTTAATGATACCAGAGGAACTCTATTTTTTAATATTCAGGAAATTGTAAAATCAAAGATTCTGGCTAATAAAGAAGATCCTTCAATTAAAATTCCTAAAGTTCTATTGCTAGAGAATGTAAAAGGATTTAGAAATCATGATAAGGGTAATACTTATAACACCATTAAAAGAGTATTAAATGATATGGATTTTGAAGTAAACTCAATTGTTCTAAATAGTAAAAACTTTGGTGTGCCACAGAATAGAGAACGTTTATTTATAGTAGCATGGCATAGGAAGCAAATAAATGTTGATGAATTTAGATTTCCTCTAGGATTAGATAATGATAAGGAATTAATTTTTGATAAAAAGAGTTTAGTTGATAATTTGAGGCCAACCAAAGTGAGTCATATTCTATTAAAAAATAATGAATTGACTAAGTTAGAAAAAGAAGCAAATAAGTCTTATACAATTTCTGAAAAGCTTTGGAATGGCCATAAAAGAAGGAAGTTAGCACATGCCAAAAAAGGCAATGGATTTGGATATTCTTTGTTTAACGAAGACTCGGTTTATACTAGTACTATCTCAGCAAGGTATTACAAAGATGGTAGTGAAATTTTAATTGAACAAAATAGAGATAACCAACCAAGAAAACTTCATCCGATTGAAGCAGCTAGATTACAAGGTTATCCTATAGATGATTGGTATGAAATTCCTGTTTCCGATAACCAAGCATATAAACAATTTGGGAATAGTGTTTCAGTTCCTGTTGTTGTTGCTATTGCAAATGAGATAAAAAGACAGTTATTATGACTTTAAATAAGAATATTATTAATTTCAATAATTTTGAAACACCAGACTCTAAATTTAATGCTGTACTAAATTCTAGAGGTGGTAGTATTACTTTTAGTAATTCAGGTATACGTGGAAAAAAATTCTTTAACCTTAGCATTGATTCATTTTTAAAATGTCTTGAAGATATTAAAAACAATCTAAATTCATTTGTTCCTCATTCCAACTATGTTGAGAAAGAATGGAGAAAATTAGGTCAAGATTTCTTTACAGACCCTGCGTCCATTGCACAAATAGGTGTGCAAACCAAACCTCTATTTACAACATTGAGTAAGTTGATAATGTGGGCTAATAATTTAAATATGAATGATTTAGATCCTGAACTAACAATAAATCTTGATGAAATGATGTTAAGCAAAGCTATACACGAACTTAATAATTTAGCAGATTTATATACTCCAGAAATATCAGATCATCAAATAATCACTAATGAACAAATTGATTGGAAATCAAAATTTATTAAATGGTTTATAAAAAGAGAACAAAACGGAGGTCCTTCAAATTATTTTCAAGCATCCTTCTCTTCAGATCCTGTAAAATTTAATAGCGCTCTTGGATTCTATGAAGAATTATATAGCGAAAGCTTTGAATCCGAGTTGTTTAAATTCAATAAAAATAATATCACTAAAAAGATATTAGAAATTAAAGAGAATATTTTTAATAAAAGCAGTAGCTTTTATAAATATAGCAAAAAAACATCTCACCATATGCCAAGAGCAATATTAGGTGAAAAAAATTATTTAAGTTTTTTGAGTGAACAAGAATGTCGAAGTGATAATGAATTTAATTTAGATATGTTTCATCAAAATTGTAAAAGTTCAAATTTAATCTTTTCAAAAAACCTAATAACAAGATATATTACATCTCTAACAACAAAACCATTTGTCTTACTGACCGGCCTTTCAGGCTCTGGTAAAACTAAATTAGCCCAATCCTTCGCTCAATGGATTAGTGAAGATGAATCACAGTATTGCATAGTACCTGTAGGGGCTGACTGGACCAATAGAGAGCCATTGTTAGGGTATGTTAATGCTCTTGATACAAGCGAATATGTCATTCCCGAAAACGGTGCATTAGAGCTTATAATTCGAGCCAATGGTAATCAAGAAAAGCCATATCTTTTGATACTGGATGAAATGAATTTGAGTCATGTAGAAAGATATTTTGCAGACTTTTTAAGTGTGATGGAATCCAATGATAAGTTTAGGCTTCATAATGATAAGGTTGATCCTAAATCTGATGTTCCTCATGAGTTGAGTTGGCCCAAAAACTTATTTGTTGTAGGTACAGTAAATATTGATGAAACTACCTATATGTTTAGCCCAAAAGTGTTAGATAGAGCTAATGTTATTGAATTTAAAGTTAATACTAGTGAGATAGAACAATTTTTGAAATCTCCAAATGTAATAGATTTATCAAAATTAGTTAATCAAGGTTCTTCAATGGGGCAAAGTTTTGTTGATATGGCTAAAAATAAAGACTTTCCAAATACTTCTACTATAGACCTAAACAAAGCTCTAGTTGAGTTTTTTAAAGAGTTAAAAAGAGCTGGAGCAGAATTTGGCTATCGAACAGGGATGGAAATCAATCGGCTTTATTTACAACTCACAGAAATTAATCCAGATTTATCAGAGTATGAAAAAATCGATATTGCAGTGATGCAGAAGCTGTTGCCTAAACTGCATGGTTCAAGACGTAAATTGTGCCCAATATTGGAAATATTGGCTGGTTTATGTGTTGAATCAGAAGTTAAAGTGAAAGATGAGTTTCTAGATAATCAGGAAGAAGCTAAATATGATGATAAATCGAAAGTTAAATATCCTTTATCATTAGAGAAAATTGCCCGAATGTATAAAGGAGCCATCGATAATGGATTTACAAGCTATGCTGAAGCCTAAGTTATGGACAAGAAGAATGCTCTAGAAATTGAATTATCACATCTTGATGGTAGTTTAGTGTTATATATTGACTCAAACAATGAAGATATTGAGGAAGATATCAATAACCAGTATGACCATGAAGCAAAGTATAAAATAAGGGAAGGATGTTTCTATGATTATAATTTTTCAAATGAAAAATATCGATTAAGATGCTCTGATCAAGAAAATATTGTTCAACAAAGAAAAAGACAAAAACATTGTGGGCGGATCGTTCCTAATATCTATGTTGGTACATTATCTTTAGATGTGCTTTTAGATGAAACAAAAATTGATTCTATTCAAATAGAGGTCCAATCAAAAAAAACATCCTATCGAGAAGATTATCGGTATATGTTAAATTCAATCGCTGAGAAATGTACAGATTTGATTCTACAATCAAATTCCCCCGTTAGTCATAGCTTTGAATCAGATTTCAATGAGGATAATAAAACATTATATCAAAGGTTTGCTTTTGTTAATTCTATGATTAATTCAGATGAATTTGATGAAGCTATTCAGAGAATTATCACATCACCAACAACTATCTGGAAAGAAGAAGAAGCATTGAGTGATGTAAGGAGTATAAAACGGTTTAAAAATGGTGAGATTAGAAAGTTAATCAACGCTCAGTCTAGACAAGAACTACCGTCAAATCATAGATTAAGAAGATACGGATTAACTTCGATAGCAACAAAAATTGACACTTACCAGAAGAAAGAAAGCGTTGATACACCTGAAAACCGTTTTATCAAACATGCATTAGAAACATTCTTGAAATTTTCATTTGATATTTTTAATCATCCTAATGCTGGATTAAGGCTGATTACAGAGGCTAGTATTGTTTCTGAAAAACTAGAAAACCATCTTCAGCATGATATTTTTAAAGAGATTTCAAGACCAATAACTTTAAAACTAAATAGCCCAACATTACAAAGAAAAGAAGGATATAGAGAGATATTAAATGTTTGGATTAAATTCGATTTAGCTGCAAAACTCATTTGGTCTGGAGGTGAGGATGTCTATCAAGGAGAAAAAAAAGATATTGCTACGTTATATGAGTATTGGCTCTTTTTTAAATTTCTAGATGTTTTAAACCGTATTTTTGAAATCAAACCAAGTGAATTAGAGAGTTTAATTGTTCCTTCAAAAGATAAACTGAACTTACAATTAAAACAAGGGAAATTCACTGCATTAAATGGTGTTTATAATAAAGGAAACAGACCATTAAATATTCGCTTTAATTACAATCGAAGTTTTGCTAGTAATGACAATCATAAACAATCTGGTAGCTGGACAACGACTTTGAGACCTGATTATACTTTATCAATATGGCCAACTGATTTATCAGAAATTGATGCTGAAAAAAATGAGCAAATTGTTCATATACATTTTGATGCAAAGTATAAAATTGCTAATATCAATCAGATCCTAGGTAATAAAGAAGGTAGCGATCTTGATAAAGAAAAGAAAGACAATTTAAAAGGAATTTATAAAAATGTAGATCTTTTAAAGATGCATGCTTATAAAGATGCTATAAGAAGAACAAGTGGAGCCTATGTGTTGTACCCAGGTGATGTTAAAAAAAGATTGGAAGGCTTCCATGAAATTTTGCCTGGACTAGGTGCATTTCCAATAAAGCCTTCTGAAAATATAAATGAGACACTTCATTTGGAAAATTTCATAAAAGAAATTCTACAACATTTTTTAAATCGTTCAACCCAACGTGAAAACCTTGCAATAAAATCTTATAGAATTCATAAAAATGATAGCCCAAATAAAGTAATGGAGTCATTACCAGAATATATAAATACTGAAAGAATTATCCCTGATGAAACTTTTGTTTTAGTAGGTTTTTATAAAGATGATAAACACCATAAATGGATTCAAAAAGGCCAGTATAATTTTAGAATGGGAAGTGGTAATGGGTCTCTTGTTTTAGATAAGGAAACAGTTATAGCAAAGTATTTATTGCTCCACACGTTTGGGGAAACTAAATCCTCAGATCTTTGGGAGATAACTAGTGATGGCCCAAGAGTTTATTCAAAGGCTAATTTGATCAAGAAAGGATACCCAAGCAAAAATTCGAAAGATCATTACCTAGTAATAGATATTAAGAAAGTTAAAATGACTTTATTTGGAAATAAATCATGGGATTTTAGAAAGCTAAGTAATTACACTAGTGGCCATCAATCAGCAAAACCGTTTACTACAACATTAACAGAGCTATCAAAAAATGTAATTGAATCATGAATATGCAATCTAGATTTGTAACGAATATAAAAGAACATGGCTCTGCACAAGAGTCCTGTTTCATAATCTAGATTCTCAATAT
>CAYGTC010000122.1:0-8665 GCA_964352735.1 uncultured Alcanivoracaceae bacterium
TTGCCATCATTTCGGCTTCACTTACATCGCTGTAAGAGTTTAATAAACTCCAAGTGATGGTCAACAAGGACATGCACTTTTTAGAAGTCAAAAATACTTTGAATATGAGTTTTTTATTGATAAAATCAAGGGTTATTTAAGTGACTTCAGATTAAAAAAAGAACAAAAATCTTGGTTGTAGCACAAAATCTTCAATTGGGCTTTTTTAAGGCATAACAATACATCAGTGTGGTTACTGATGAATAAAAGTTGTGAAAATTACTTATTCTAAAGAAGGCGTTAACTTATTAGCTACGATCCATTGAGATTTTACGCTTTGACAAAATGCTTTCAGTTCAGCCATCGTACCAACTGCGGTTCTACCTTTAGATCTGAAATGTTTGAGTTCATCTAGCCAACTGTCTGGATTGAGGTTTAAACGAGAGAAAACATCAGGAATATCGTTTGGTATAGATCCGCGTTTATGCTGCAATTGTACACGTCCGGTATAATCGACTAAGGCAATGTAATCAGTTAAATAATAAGGTATTTCATCTTCGCTAAAGCCAAGTAATGAAGTGCCTTTATTATTGATTCTGGCTTGAATTGATGTATAGTCAGATTGTTCTGGAGTTTTTGCCATTGCTGCCCGAATGGGGTTGAGGTCGACGTACGCCATACAGGTGAGAAGTGCCATTTCGTCAAGTAAGGCTTGTGATTTGAACCTTGATTCAAAGAAGTGGCCGGTTACATTGTCTTCTCTATTGGCTTTAGAAGCGATGTATTGGTTAAGGCATTTCATGAACCAAGATAAATCCATTAATCGTTTGCGATATTCAGCAATATGGTATTTTATAACTCTTAATTGAGCTTTATTCATCATTTCATCATTCATAAATTGCTCACATAACATGGGTAATTTAAATAGGGCAGACCACATACTCAATACCTGTTTATCACTCCAGTCTTTGGTCGAATTAACTTTGATCACAAGATGATAATGATTACTCATGACCGCATAAGCACAGATATCAATGGCAAAGATAGAAGATAGGTAATTCATTCGATCGACTATCCATTTTCTTCGGTGTTCAAATGACTGATCCTCACTTTTTCCACAAAGAAAAGCTCTTCTTACACATCGTGAAATGAGGTGGTAGTAGGGTGTGTCTTGAATTGATATTTGGTATTTACGTGCTTTGGTCATTTGTTACTCCTTGTTATGTATAGAATAACAAAATTGCATATGAAATATAATGGCAAAATGCTGAATTTTGTGTAGGATATTTCCTACAAGATGCCTGTCCCCCTATGTCATCTGAATGACTAGACTTTCCCGTTACACGCAAGCTGTGCTTTGTACGTACAAAAAATTTTCAATTTTTACATTTATTCTAAATTTGTACGCCCAAAGCCATCTTGACAAGGGGATGCTTGCGCCCCCGTTGTATCCCCAGCAGTGGTGCAATTTTAGGCATTGAGCCTTTATTGCACCATCAAAACGTATCGCCGTTTCATTACTCACAAGGGCTTGGAGAATTGCCTCTCCACCTGTACCGAAACCTTGTACAAACAACAGAATGTTCGTACATCAATTAAGAGTGCCTTCAGTCATGAGATCATGTATAAGGCAAGTAGCATTGATCTGATTGGGTAATCTTAATTAATTTAACCATTACCAGCTGGGGCAGGTGCTGAGTTTTTCTTAATTTCATTTTTAATTTCATCAAGTTTGCTCTTCATTTGATCTACTTGTCCTGATATGTCCTCATTTTTATGATATTGTATATCTTTATTAAATGGATGAAACTGAACATTGGCTTCACCAGAATCACAGCTTGGTATCACAGCCCCGGTTGCTCTTCTCAATGCAGTTAATCCAGTTGTTGATGTCCCAGGGTCTGGATCAGGAACCTTAACTTCTTTTGGTAATATTCCTGCAAATGGTAATAAACTGGAAAGTGCTCCAGTAAATGAATCAATAGCTGAACTATCTGGTTTTGATGTCATAGCAATTTCTTGCACAGTACCATTTGGATTTGCTTTGAATGTTAAACCTCCATCTGCAAATGCCCCCATTTTTACATTCACATAATATGTTTCGCCAGTTGGCAATGCAACAATTTCTGTAAACGGACTCGGAACACATACACTACCAGCTTTGCTGTGTGTATTTCTGTAACCAGCTTTGACAAAAGTTTCTGTCATTTTAAAAGGGATTCCACCAACTGGCTTTTCATCTTTGGTTGTTTCTTTAGAGACATTCATCTTGCTATTACAACCAGAAAGAATAATTAAAATTGTACTGATAATTAGTTTATATAATTTCATAAGTTTTTCTCCAGTTTGATATAAATCAGGATATTTGATTACAAATATTTACAGAATACGGCGTTAATAATCTGATCGGTGTGTTGTTAATATGTATTATTTCTCGACTCCACGCTTGTCTGTAAAGTTCTTTTAAATCATTGATATCTTGCTGAGTTATTTTGCCGAGCTCTCCGTAATTCATAATGCTGAATGCGTTATCGTTTCCGAATAATTCACTTGGGTAATCAAGTTCGCTGATATTGGCAAAGAAATGCCTGAGTCCAAAAATATGACCCAATTCATGTGCCATTGTGTCAAAAATTTCTTCATCTTCAAATTCAAACATAAAAGGATAGAAATTTAATTCATTTCTGCCACCATCAGGAAAAAATGCATCAGCCATCGTGCAAGAGTTACCATCGCAATCATCATATGACCTCATTACTATTTCAAAATCATAAAGATCATCATCATAGGTAAATCTTACTGGAACCGCATCTTCCCACATTGATACTCCGTAACTGAAAAGGTCCTTGAAATACTTTTTTCCTTCTTCCGCGTCATCGAAATAATGCATGGAAGGCATATTTACTCTCCATCTTAATGTCTGATTTTCAGCCCAAAGAGGTATAAAGCCATTTGTTGCATCAACTCTTATTTGATCAATAGAACGACCTCCAGGATTACTGTGTCCCTTATTTTCTGTGGAGCAAGCTAGTGTTTTTCCTTTTCTTTCAACATCAAAGATATGTTTGTTTTTTTCAAGAATATCCTTTGGAATTCCACGCTTATTAAATTTAATTTTTGATTTGGTTACCATAAATGCCTCTCTAATAGTATTAGATAAATGACTTGCTAAGTCAGATAATATATTTTGTTTGTCGATAAGGTGATCTATAGAAACAACATCTCTCACTTTTACATGTTTTTTTAAGAATTAAGAATAAAATTAGTTTACAGAAACATGTTAATATGTTGACATTTTGGAATGATTATGTGACCATTGATCACATATTATTTCCATTTTATTGCTGACTTCAAGGACTCTTACATGCTCGATTTATCTGATTTTGAATTATTAACAAAAGTATCATCAATATTCTCACAACAATTCATTGCAGATAAAATAGACCATCCACGCGAAGTGGTTAACAGATGGATAAAAGAACGCTCAAGAAAAGATGAACCTGAATGGCTGACATATGCTGAAAGGATTGCACTTGAAGAATTGTTACCAAAACCATCTACATCCCAAAAGGATTTTAAATTTATAGATTTATTTGCTGGCATAGGCGGAATCAGACACGGTTTTGAAAAAGTTGGTGGTGAATGTGTTTTTACCAGCGAATATGATAAATATGCAGTTAAAACTTATTTGGCCAATTATCACTGTAATCATGAAGTATTTGGTGATATCAGAAAAATCACACAACCAGATGGATTATCAAAAAGAAAAACCTATGAGCACATCAGAAATATGATTCCGGAACATGATGTATTACTTGCTGGCTTTCCATGCCAGCCATTTTCGATTGCTGGTGTCTCCAAGAAAAAATCTTTGGGTAAAGCTCATGGATTTGAGGATGAAACACAAGGTACTTTATTTTTTGATGTGGCACGAATAATTGATGCCAGAAAGCCATTGGCAATAATGCTGGAAAATGTCAAAAACCTTAAAAGTCATGACAGAGGTAAAACTTTTAAAGTTATTTTGAAAACCCTTGATGAATTGGGTTATGAAGTTGTCGATAGAGAATACAACTTATCTAAAAAAGATCCCAAAATTATTAATGGCAAAAATTTTGTACCTCAAAACAGAGAAAGAATAGTTATTATGGCTTTCAGAAAAGATTTAAATGTTGCATCAGAATTGACATTAAATGAAATTTCCGAATATTTCCCCAAACTGGAACCTAATGTTGGAAACATTCTTGAAGTCCCTAGAGTGGTTGATGATAAATATACACTTTCCCCAAAACTCTGGAAATATTTAAAAGACTATGCCGCCAAACACAAAAAAGCGGGCAATGGTTTCGGATATGGTCTAGTCACCAAAACTGACCGATCAACACGAACATTATCTGCGAGATATTATAAAGATGGTTCTGAAATACTTTTAAGCCAAGGTTCCAGAAAAAGGCCACGTAGACTTACACCCAGAGAGTGTGCAAGGTTAATGGGCTTTGACCATTCGGGAGAAAGCAAGTTTGTTATTCCTGTTTCTGATACACAAGCCTATAAACAATTTGGTAATAGCGTTGTTGTACCAGTATTTGATGCAGTTGCAACTTTAATGAAACCATATATTGTGGCAGCAAAAAAATCTTTACTCAAAAAGAAAACCAATAATAAAAAAAGTCGTGCTGCCTAATGACAGATATTGTTTCTCCTGAAAAACGCAGTCAGATGATGGCGGGAATAAAAGGGAAAAACACAAAACCTGAAATTAAAATAAGAAAAGGGTTATTCAATTTCGGTTTCAGATACAGACTACACGATAAAGTATTACCTGGAAAACCTGATATTGTTTTACCAAAATACAAAGCTATTGTTTTTGTCCATGGCTGTTTTTGGCATCGGCATATGTGCAGGTTATTCAAGTGGCCTAAAAGCAATACCGACTTTTGGCAAGAAAAATTGAATGGCAATGTACTCAGAGATAATAAACATTATTATGAACTCATTAAGCAAGGCTGGCGAGTATTGGTGATCTGGGAATGCGCTGTAAAAGGTAAAAACACCAATGAATTTACAAAAGTGATATTAAAAATTTCAGATTGGCTAAAAAGCTGCGATAATGATATTGAAATTTCCGAGGAAGGAGTATATGAAATCCCACGATGAAACATATGACTCAGATTTATCAAGAAACTCTAGTCTGAAAAGAATAGTAGAAATAATGCAACATTATGGAGCAGGCAGTATATATGTTAAAAAACTTGCACCCAATGATAATAGCAAAAATCAACCTTATTTTGGTGGACATCTAACAGATTTACCTTTCATTCCTACAGGTGAGATGGTTGCTTCAGAATCACAATCAAAAAAACCAAACAAAAGAAAAATTAAATTTACAACATCATTAAATTTTGCCTGGCTTGATGCCAATGGCAACAAATATCCAGCACCAAATGCCAAATTGATTTATTATCCTCAATATCCTGAAGTTAGATTTTCTGGTTTTTTAAAAGGTTCAAAAGTTAAATTAAGCAGATGGATGTGTCCCACAAAGCAAGGTCTTAGCGAAGGCCGTTGGTTAATTTTGGGAGTTTCTGCTGATAACACAGTTTACGGTTTTCTTGTAACTCCAGAGTCAAACTTGGCTTCAGAGCTTGAAAATACCAATTTAATTGAAATAAGCCAGGTTTTCAAAAAACTTGAGATCAGGAATAGACTATCAAATCGTTCAACGAGAGACTTGCTTTTCGATAAACTGTTGGAAATTCACCAAATGGGTTGGGTTCCGGGGCAAAAACTTGGAAAAGATTCAATACCATCGCCTTACAAAGCAACTAACGGAGGGGGGTATACTCTTGAATCATTATTGGGTATCAAGCCAAATGGCATAGCTGAACCTGATTACCTTGGATGGGAAGTTAAACAATTTGGAGTTAAGCGTTTCCCGAAAATATCAGCAAATCCAACGACTTTATTTACTCCGGAGCCTAATGGAGGCTTCTACGTGAATGCTGGTGTTATAGATTTTATTAAGACTTATGGTTATCCTGATAAAAATGGAAAACCTGATCGTCTCAATTTTGGTGGGACACATTTGGTAAATGAGTGCCATAAGTCAACTCAACTAACCATGATTTTGAATGGTTTCGATGTAGAGAGCAAATCAATTACAAGATCATCTGGAGCTGTTGAGTTGGTTGATGAGGCAGGAAATGTAACAGCTAGCTGGAGTTTTGCCAAATTAATGGATCATTGGAAGAAAAAACACGCAAAAGCAGTATATATTCCTTGTGTCAGACGAACAGAGTCCAGAACCTATGAGTATCATTATGGTAAAAATATTGAGTTGGGTATAGGAACAACATTTGAATATATGCTTTCAGCAATGAATAAGGGAACAGTTTATTATGATCCTGGAATCAAAGTTGAAAATATTTCATCTGAAAAACCAAAATCAAAACGCCGCAGCCAATTTAGGATTAAACATAAACACCTTGATACCCTTTATAAGAATTATGAGTTTATTGATATTAAATCTGGGTCATGAATCTTATTTATAGTTATAATTTTTAATTATTATTTACAGATCTTGCAGTAAATTTAATGACCGAAAACCATTCAGTTATCATATGGATTTAAGAAAAAAATATAAATATAGAACTCTTAAAGAAATAAGAACAATTCTTCGAATGACTCAAGAAAACCTCTCTATAAAAGTGAGTAAATCTAAATCAACAATTTGCGGAATTGAAGCCAGAGAAACCAAAGGCAGTGCTTCAATAAAAACCTTAAGAGAAATATCAAGTCAAATTAGATTCAGTCTCAAATATAAATATCTTGACCAATCTCTGCTCATTAATCAGCATGCTGAAGACTTTAATAGCTTAAAACAAGTCAGAATTTACAGAAATATAAGTTTGTCTGATTTGTCTCAGCAGTTAAACAAATCCATTTCGACCCTGAGTGAATTTGAAACCAGGGAGCTTTCGGGAAATGTATTAGTAAAAAATTTAAATGATGTGGCTAATCACATGAACTTTAAATTATCACTTGAATATATTCCTGATTGCCCTCTGGACAAAATGTTGTTAAATCAAGCCATCAAACATATTAAAAAACAATATAAATATCTTGAAGAGTATTCTTATGATGATATTTTTGATGAAGCAGTTAAACATATTTCTAAAAAAAGAACCATTGATTGGTAACGCCTGTAAGACACTTGTCACAAAAATTATAATAAATGGATTACAGTCACAAATAAATCCAAATATACGGATTAATATACTTACATATAATACAAAGTTAGTTCTGATATGGTTGATTACTTCTTTAAGTTTGTTTTGCATATTTTTACTCCTATAAAAGAAGTATTTATTTGAAACAAAACCTAAAAATTCGCTTTTATACGAAATTATAAAAATATTTATGAATTTTAATTTGCCAGATCAAAATATATTTATATCCCATTAGTGATTAACTCATTAAAAATTGATAAGAACGTCAATATTAAAAAAAAATTAAGAGTTGAAAGTATATAATCAAAAAGTGAATGATCTAACCGCTATATTTGATGAATGCCGCAAATTACCAAATCATGAAGATTTGGAAACGTTGAGATTACATTATTTTATTGATGCATCCATGAATGAAAAAGAAGATGTGAGCAGTTTACGCGTTATGCAAACACCCTCGATTCAAGCTGTTAAAGATAAAAAACAACGTGACAAACAATTCCAAGAAAACATTTTAATCATCCTCAATAACCGACTAGCTGACATCGAAAATAGATTGATTGATAAATACGGTGAATACTTTGCGGAAAATTTAGCCGCTGAACATCTGGATGATGAAACCTATAAACTATTAATGACTATCGATGATCAAAATGAACGTCGTGAGCAGATTGCTAAAATGATTAATGATGGTATTGAAGAAGGTACAATTGATCTTGATGCAATTAATGAAAACCCTGATTTAAAGGAATGGCTGGAGGTTCGAAAAGAACTTGAGTTGAATATTAATTCTCAAGAAATTGAAAATAGTAATTCTGTAGAATTTGAAACTAAAACTGAAAGTCGTTTTGATGCTGTATTCTCAAAATAACAGTTATTTATTGTTTGATTTAGGCCTTTCTTTGATTTGACCATTTGTATAATAAACTAATTTTGCCTCAGCAGCTAAATCATCAATCATGTCAACGGCTTCTAAAAAAACTGGCCAGTGACAGGGATAATTCGGCACCTTTGGAACCACCAATCAGTGCTATGCAATTGCCATTGATGTTTGGGTTTTGTGTCGCCTCCACAATGGCTTGATGTACCCCGTCCAATGATATTCTGTCTAGTTCTTGTGGAACACCTTCCATGCCGAAATAACCGATGGCCAAAAAGGCATAACCCTGTTGTATAAAGTCTTGTCGCTGTGCTTGCCAATGATCACTTGCCCAGGCATTGCCGCCTTCGGAGCCTCCTAACCCAACAATTAATGGTTGATTTCTACCATCACCAAGGTAAAGTTTGGTGCTGACTTGGCCGTGATTTTTGGGTAAATTTTTATCATCAAAAGTAAAATACAGATAAAAGTAAAATATCACCATTAATGTGAGCATGATCAGCACAGACAGGAAACTCCATTTAAATATTTTTACATGGCTATGCATGAAACTCCTGTTTCATATTGTTTTTGCTGTTTT
>CAYGTC010000123.1:0-8589 GCA_964352735.1 uncultured Alcanivoracaceae bacterium
TTGCAGATAGTGCATTTACAAATAGCACAGCTGCGGCAGTAACAAACGCTACAGGTCCTGCAAGTAGTAATCTGGGGGTTGATTTTAATGAAAACATATTATGCCCTGGAGGAATCACTACCTATACCATAGCAGGAGGTTGGGATAATGGAACACCCGATGCCACTATGACCGCTATTATCTCAGAAAATTATGATACATCCACTATTGGACTTGGAGATATTATTGCCTGTGAGCTTATTGTAAACGAAGGAGCAACGCTTACTGTTGCCCCTGCAAATTTTGCAAATGTGGTCAATGACATTACGGTAAGCGGTACGCTTAACGTTGCCCATACAGGGAGTGTAGTACAAATACGTGAAGATGCGGTTACCATAAATAATGGAAATATCGCTGTCGCGAAAACCACCCCTTCCATCATCGCCCGTAATTTTGTGGCCATGAGTAGTCCTATGGATGCAGAAACTCGAGATGGCGTCTATGCAAGCTCAAGAGCGGTATTTGGGATTACCCCAGAGAATTTTATTCCTTTTGACCTATCCAGCTTTCCAGAATTTGTGGATGTAGAAAATTTTCTGGATGATGATAATGATTACCTGTCAGAATCTACAGGAAGTGATCCTTTGCCCATGGCAGGAATAGGTCAGTTAGTTTTTCCATCTCCGGAACATGATGCTCCGATGCAAGCCTATGATCTGGACTTTACCGAAGGAACGCTCAATTCGGGAACTATTACTGTCCCGATACATTATAATGGACCCGCTACGATCAATAATTATAATCTATTAGGTAATCCCTATGCATCTGCTATAGATGTCACGGCTTTTATAAATGCCAACGATGCGGTAAACGAGGTCTACTATTGGGACCATCTTACCAATCCCACAGCAGACCTTCCAGGCGCAGGCACGAGCAACTTCGATATGAATGATATCTCTATGCGCAATGCGATGATGGGTGTGGGTGCAGTTAATATGAGTACTGCTCCAGGCCAGTTTATGGCATCTGGACAAGGCTTTGGGATCAAAGCAGATGATACAGAGAGAGATCTTATTGCCAATGATGGCACTGGTACCCCTGTAGTATTTACAAACAGTCTGAGGGTAACGGGTAACAATGATGATTTTAGAACCAGTGAACCATTAGACGGTGTAGATAAACTCTGGCTTAGTCTTAGTACGGTTGCTTATGAAGGAGCGCACTCACAAGCGGGTATTGGCTTTACAGAAAATGCCACCCAAGGTTTTGATCCAAGTTATGACAGTCAAAGGTTAGGAACTTTCTTATCGCTATTCTCAACCTTAGAGACAGGAGAATATCTGGCCATTCAAGGACGAGAGGTCTTTGATCCAGCGATGGAGATTGCTATGGGATTCTCTACTACGGTAGAACAAGAAACCACCTATACTATTAATATCGATAGATTGGAAGGAGTAAATATGGAAGTTACTCCTATATTTTTGATCGATAATCTGCTCAATACGACCACAAATCTAAAAGAGGCACCCTATATCTTTTCATCTGGCCGTGGGATACAGCCTGATCGATTTATAGTAGTCTTTGAAGATAGAGACGTATTGGGAGTAGAAGATGGAAGCTTTCGGGAAAGCGATATCAGCCTTTATCCAAATCCTGCAAGTGATATTTTGCATTTAGGCAATCCACAAGGAATTAGTTTGAGTGAGATGGCCATTTATGATTTGACAGGAAGATTGATCAAGAGTGTGTCTCTACAGGATATGGGAACAGAAAAATTTGTGGATATTCAAGAACTATCTAGTGCTATTTATATGGTCGTAATTACCAGTGAGCAAGGACAAATTGCTAAACAATTGATCAAGGAATAGTTTTAGAATAATGATGGATTTAGAAAGATCTCTTATATTTAAGATAGTATTTTACTTTCTGAAAAAGATAAATTTCTCATAACCCGAAGGTCACAGGTTCGAGTCCTGTTCCCGCTACTAGGAAAATCAAGCCTTCACAGAAATGTGAAGGCTTTTTTTATGCAATTAAACAGGTATAGTTTTCTATTTGTGAACTCAATTACAGTTAATCATTTTCATAATTCCAATTGTTTTAGATTATCCAAAACATTTTTATCTAGCCGCGTGACCATAGGGTCAATTAAAATATACTTTGGTAGTTTTTTTACTGTGAACTCGATTGTGTTTGTTGTTCCTGAAATGCTTGCTTTTTTGAATGTAGGCTTCGCTTCTGTATCATCAGGATATTTGGTATATAAGCCTATTGTAATTTTTTCATCTAAAGGAATTTCAGTTTCAATGCCATCAGGGGATAACTCAAATTTCCTTGAGTTTACTTTTATCGAAATGTCATAACCACCTGTACTATTTTTTGAATACGAAACGTCACTAATGGAGATGTCGTAGATTGTTCGTTTCTCAAACCAATCTGAAATCAAAGCATATTTCTCTTTTGTGCATAGCATCTCTAATTCTAGTAAAAAATCACTAGCAGTGGCGGTTTGTTGTTCTTGATTGTTATTAATAAATTTTCGCAGTATTTCATTAAGCGGTTCTTCACCTAAAAGCTGTTCTAATGCTTGCATCACGACAAAACCTTTTCGATAGGCTATGTATGTTTCTTGTTTCATTTGATGTAATGAAGGCTCCTGAGCTTCTGCAGACGATCTGAATTTAAAGTACCGTCTTCTACTAAAATTAGCTAATCTACGCACCATCGTTTTTCCATACATGTTCTCTAACACTTGGGCTTCGACATAGACTGCCATTGTTTCGGTGAGCATATTTGCCCCTTTTCCGGGCGCAGGAGACATTTTATGACCAAACCATTGATGGGCTATTTCATGAATAACAACTCTCGAGAGTTGATTGATGCCTTTAGTCGGATTCGACGTATCCTGCAAGAAAAAACGCTCTTGAAATGCAATAGTTCCTGGTAAAGCATGACCTCCAAATTTCCAGTGAGAAGGAACTTCGGCAAAGCGTAAATGGTCAAACGGATAGCTTCCAAAATGGTCAGAACCATAATCGATGGTTGCTTTTGCTGCTGCTATGATATCAGGAACATTTTTTGAATGTTGAGGCAAATAATAGACCTCTAGAGATATGCCGCGATGTTGAATAACCGTTGAAGTATAGGTAGCTGAGAAATAGGAAATATTGTTATCTACTTTTCTAGCTGTTTTATAGTGATATGTAGTACGATGATCTGTGATGGCCGTGTCTTTCAAAACCCCTGGTGCAATGGCTCTTTGATTACTATCTGTTGTGACCCATGTTTCAAAATTTTGAAGCGGTTTGGTCATCGTTTGGTCAGTATCACGTATCGTAATTTCTGAGAGATTACGTTTATTACGTTCATATTTACTAACGATTTCTAGTGCTGTTTGATACCCCAATTGGGGTTCGAAGGAGCTATTACGTAGATAAGTTCCATTAGAGAGTATATCTTTTTGTAATTCAAAATCACCTACTCTTTTAGATACTTTAAATTCCATTTTTTTTGTTTCTTCTGGTTGTAATGGAGGCGTAAACACTACGAGTCGACTTTCTAATAGGGAGGTGTCTTTTGCTATTGTTTTTGTTCCCTCAATTTTAAATGATTCAAAAGGAATTTTTCCTGTAACCAGTAGCGTATCTATAGGTTTTTTGTTTGTATTTTTTAACATGTAGATTCCCTTTACTTCATACCGTTGTTCTTTTGGAAAAAGAGCCACTTCCGTTTGGATGTCAATCACGTATGGAATAGGGTAGTTTTCTAAGTATTTATATTGTTTTTCATAGCTTTCGCGAAAGCGTACCAACACATCATCACTGGTGACATCAACGTTACGATCAATGATAGTAGCAGATACACAGAAGCATAAGAGTAAAATGGCTAACAAGAATTGTTGTGGTTTTTTCCAACCCATACGTAAAGCCTGTATGTTGTCTTTGAAACGTACTTCTATGTTTCGGTTATAGAGCTTGTAGGTAATCAATGCCAACATTGCAGTCACTGGAAACCAAAGTGCCGTCATCCATTGAAATAGATGCGCCATATTCCCAAAGCCTACGAAATCTGAAAAACCTTCCCCTATTTTTGGTAATTGAAATAATTGCGCCATCGGGTGATGAAAATCTACTGTAGGAAGGATAAACCCTGCGCCATAAATAACAATGATGCTTAGAAGCATTCCAACATATTTATTTGCAACCCATTGATGAACAAGCACACAAATGATGGTATAGATGAGTAATGAACTCCCCCCATAATAAAGAATGCTCTCATAGAGTAAGAAATTGATGTCGGTGTATCCTTTAAGCACTTGAACCAAAAGCGAAATACCTATAGACAGCACGATGAGAATAGAGGGCAGCAACAGTAATGCTATGTATTTTGAGGCTAAAAGTGTAGCATTGCTAATGGGCGTAACATTGAGTAACTCATTAAACTGATATTGCTTTGCTTTCCATACTAGTTCGCCACTATAAAACACAATGAGGAAAAGACCGATATAACGTAAGGGTTCTAGAATAATTCCTGCGAGAAGTCCCGTGTAGGGTAGTATATTTCCATAGACATCTTGGCCATTTAGATTACTTAAGATGGCACTTAAGATCATGATCACCCAAATGATAACGATGAGTGCAAATACCTTAGTGAAAACAGTCGTTTTTAAGTCGACTTTGAGTAAGGTTAAAAACTCTCTCCATCTCGCTTTGAAACTATGTTTTATAGGAATGACCGCACCATAGCTTGGCACATTATGTTGAATATTGTGTTTTTTTCTTGAAAAGAATCTTGGAAACGTACTCTTTTTACGTTGTTCATTTTTTAGTTTGAAGGAGAATACTAGATAGCCTATGACTATTAAAATAATCGCTAGTGCCAAAACAAGGAGTCTATTGGTTAAAATAAGATAGGAAAAAGGCATGAGTAGACTACTTTTTTCAAGAGGTGACCAAAACTGTGTTTGTCCATACGAAGCACACATCCCTAGAATATCAAGTTTGGAGGCAAGTATTACCTTCTCTTCAACGACGGCTAGTTTTCCTCCAGTAAATGGAGATCCTATTTGAAAATTATTCACCCAAAAGCCAACAAATACGAGCAAACCCATAAAGAAAACCATTGCTGTTTTTCGCGTGAGAATTGCGGTCAAAAACGTAAGACTACAAAGCACGAATACATTGGGCAAGACAATGATAAACCAAGGCCATATAAAATACTTGAAATTAGGCACTCCATCATATATTCCAAGAATGTCAATGAGTACGCTCAAGTATAAGAAAACAACATAACCTAATGTTGAGAGTAGTACAGGAATTAAAACCCCAATAAATCGACTCAATAAGAAATAACTCTTTTTAATAGACGTACTATGAATCAGCTGTTTTGTGTGATAGGTGCTATCTCTTAACATCGTGTTTGCCATCAAAAAAACTACTTGAAAAATGGCAAAGAGACTTATCAAACTTGTGAATAAGTGATTGTTATAGGCGTGATTTATTTTAATAGCGCCTTCTTGCATTCCAAAATAGACACCTGCGAGAATGAATAGGATCGTAAATAGTTTGTAAGAAGTCTGTTTCCATTGATACTTCCATTCGAAGAGGAATAATTTAAACAGCATAATGTGTGTTTTTAGAGGTTTTTAAAGTATGGAAGTACACATGTTCAAGATCACTAGGGACTGCCTCAAAATCAGTTGATAAGGTGTCATTTGAATAGATATAAGCACTGGTCTCTCCCGCTAGAAGTCGCGTGGCAATCACATTATGAGATGCCTTCAATGTTTCAAGGGCATTTTTTGGGGTCGGCTTTCGCCAAATCTTACCTTCTAGCTCTGAAATTAAAGTATTTGGTTTTCCTTGTTTAACGATCGTACCTTGATTGAGAATGGCCATTTTAGAACATAGTAGACGCACATCATCTACAATATGTGTAGAAAGTAATACAATCACGTTTTTAGAAATTTCTGAGAGCACGTCTAAAAAGCGGTTACGTTCTTCTGGATCCAATCCAGCGGTAGGCTCATCTACCATAATAAGTTTTGGATTCCCCAAAAGTGCTTGAGCAATACCAAAGCGACGTTTCATTCCTCCAGAATAGGTATGTACACTTTTTTTGCGTACCGTATAGAGATTTGTTTTATGGAGGAGTGCATCTATTTGGTCTTGACGTTCCTTTTTGTGAATGAGCCCTTTTAGTATCGCTAGATGTTCTAACATGTCTTGAGCCGAAACCTTAGGATACACGCCAAATTCTTGAGGCAAATAGCCAAGCTGTTCGCGCATTTCATTTGGAGACTTGGTCACATCTATTCCGTTAAATAGAATAGTTCCAGTAGTTGGAGATTGTAACCCTGCAATCGTACGCATTAAGGAGGATTTGCCTGCCCCATTAGGCCCTAATAAACCGAACATGCCATCTGAAAGTGTAAGTTCGACACCCGCTAAAGCTTGCGTGCCATTGGCATATTTCTTAGTGATATTATTGATCTGAAGTGTGTTCATAATGTCCGTTTTATAGATTGATGATACGAACGTACATCCCATAAGAAGCAATCAAAACATTATTGTACCAATGAGAGCGTTTCGGTTTCAAAGTGACTTAGAAAGGATACAAACATCGTTTGAGATGAAAAATGAAGAGTTTATGCTTAAAAAACAGTGGTTTGTTGATTTTAGGCGGTATGAGTAACAGAATTTCCGTTATTTGGAGTATGATTACACAACATTCAAAATACGTTTACCTAGTCATTTTTATTTTATCCCTTGTCTTATTGGGATTTGGGCTCATTTTCTTAAGTCCAAATGTACTCAGTGTACTTTTAGGTGTGGGATATGCAGCCTTTTTTATAGCCTCAAAAGTGACCTCATATTTTAATAAAGAGTGGTTTGTGATTCGATATGAAATTGCTTTTGCACTTTGTATCATTATTATCATTGTAATTACACAACTTACCATAAATGATGCGGTGAGAAGTCTTCCAATTATTTTGATGTTTTTGTTATTTCTTATAATAGCCTATCTCATTTTTTCGTGGGTGTATGAAAAGATAAAGATCATACGAGGGCTTAAAAACGAGCAGGTTCATTCAGAATTGGCTTTATTGCGTTCTCAAATAAACCCCCATTTTTTCTTTAATACATTGAACAATTTGTATGGGCTTGCTATTGAAAAATCTGAAGAGACGCCTAAGACCATTCTCAAGCTTTCAGAAATGATGCGGTATACGATTTATGATGGGAAGAAAGAGCGTGTTTCGATAACTCAGGAAATCCAGTTTTTAAAGAATTATATCGATTTACATACGATTCGTCATTTTGAAACATTAGCTATACGCTTTCGCGAAAGCGTACCAAACCCATCCTTACAAATAGCGCCTTTGTTACTTATTAACTTAGTAGAGAATGCCTTTAAACACGGAGTTGAAACGATGGAAAAGGATGCGTTTATAGATCTTGAAATTTCAAGTACTGGAAATGTTGTAAATTTTGTTGTTGAAAACAATTTTGAATCCGATGGAAGTCACTCTAAAGGAATCGGTCTTGAAAATTTAAAAAGACGGCTTTCTTTGGTGTATCCTGAAAAACATGAATTTAAAACTACAGTTTTAAATAATGTGTATAGGGTATCTTTGTCAATACAACTGGAAGAATGATACGATATATAATTGTAGATGATGAGCCTATTGCCCATCGTATTATTGAGAATTTTGCTGCAGATATCTCTTCAATGACGCTCTTGGAGAATTGTCATAATGCGATGCAAGCGATGGATGCTCTGAAAAAAAACTCAGTAGATCTAATGTTTCTTGATATCCATATGCCAAAGTTAAAGGGATTAGACTTTTTAAGGATGTTGCAAAACCCACCTGCTGTAATTATTACTTCTGCTTATGAAGAGTACGCACTCGATGGTTTTGAGCTTAGTGTCACTGATTACTTACTAAAGCCTTTTAGTTTTGAGCGCTTTTATAAGGCAATACATAAAATAGAAAATAAGCCTCTAGTACCTGCTGTTTCTTTACAAAACGTTGCAACACAGACCGAGACTATTTTTATAAAAGGAGACAAAAAGCATCATCAAATTGCGCTTGTTTCCATTCTTTTTATTGAGTCTATTGGGAGTTACTGTAAAGTACTATTAGAAAATGAAACGATTATTACGCATCAAAAAATCTCTGACTTTGAAAAATCACTCCCTCAAACAAGTTTTATGCGAGTACATAAGTCCTATATCGTTGCAAAAAGGCATATTAAAATTATAGAAGGAAATCGTTTACTCATTAATGAGACGCATATTCCGATAGGCCAGACGTATAAGATGAATATTAAGCGATTGTTAGAATAACGATACTCCAATCGATATTGCATAAATTTTTCAGCATTTTGTCTACGATAAAAATTTATTTCATCTTCTATACTTCTATAAAATAAAGGCCATTTTATCGTATCTTAATTAGTTGATGTGCTTTTTTAAAAAACAAAATGGCTAACCACAAACCACCCTACAACACATGATCCATAATATCCTGGACACATTCTGGATTTAAAAGGGTACTCGTGTCGCCAAGGTTACTCGTGTCTTTGCTTGCTATTTTCCGGAGGATGC
>CAYGTC010000124.1:0-8570 GCA_964352735.1 uncultured Alcanivoracaceae bacterium
TCGGCATATACCCATTTATTAACCTGAATAATTGTGCTTTTTTCAGGGTTGACTAGTTATCTAAAAAACCCTAAAGTTCACGTCGAAGTTATTAAAAAGCTTGATGATAACTCAAGCCCTGATATAGTATTAGGTCAATTAAATGAATTTGCCGAAGAATATAATTTGGATGAAAAAGATGAGTTATGGATGGTCATCGATCGAGACTACCAATCTTGGACTGAAAAAACAATTAAATTAATAGCTCAAAAATGCCATCAAAATAAAGGATACTTCCTTGCTCTCAGTAACCCAGCTTTTGAGTTATGGCTGCTTTTACATTTTATTGATTGCTCAACTCTATGTGATACTGAAAAAAAACTGTTGTTTGACAACAAAAAATATTGGTGGTAAACATACAAAAACATATTCAAAAAATTTACTGTCAAAAACAATTGGCGGCTTTAATGAAGCGAGTTATAACCCTTGTCAATTTATATCACGCTATGAGACTGCTATTAAAAATGCAAAGAAACTAGATATTAACCCAAGAAATAGATGGCCTGATTATTTAGCAACAAGTGTATATAAATTAGCCCAAAAAATTAGTAAGTGATAACAATCAATAAAAAATTATTGAAGTTCAGTTCAGACTTCATCAAGCGCTCAAGTTTTTTCAATGCAAGACTGAGTCCGAACTTAACTCTACTAAAACTTAAATATCAAAGTCAACCAACTTTTTAGCTAGCATCTTATTTTGCAGCCTGACATACACTGGCAAACCATTCTCGAAAGGTGGGTAAGCCTCACCTTCAATTAACGGTTGCAAATAAGTTCTGCATTTTTCAGTGATGCCAAAGCCATCTTCAGTGATGTAATCTCTTGGCAACATTTTTTCAACATTGGCCATATCTGCCAAGTCTGCGGTGGCTATTTCCCACTTATAAGGTTTATCTGACAAGCGCTTAATCACTGGCATGACACCATTTTTGCCTTCAATCGCCAGTTCAACGGCCGCCTGACCCACTGCGTAAGCTTGTTCAAAATCCGTTTGTGAGGCCAAATGTCTGGCAGATCTTTGCAAATAATCAGATACAGCCCAGTGGTATTTGTACCCATGAGCATCGCGAACCATATTAGCAATCACCGGTGCAACCCCACCCAACTGTGCGTGACCAAAAGCATCCACAGTTCCGGCATCGGCCAAAAAAGTGCCTTCTTTATTGCGCACACCTTCGGAAACCACAATAGAACAATAACCGTAATTTTCAACAGAATACTTAACCCGTGCTAAAAAGGCTTCTTGATCAAATGGAATTTCTGGAAATAAAATGATTTGTGGCGGTTCATCATGTGCATTACCAGCCAAGCCACCAGCCGCAGCAATCCACCCTGCATGACGACCCATCACTTCCATGATAAAAACTTTGGTTGAAGATTCAGACATCGATTCCACATCCAACGCCGCTTCTTTCATTGACACGGCAATGTATTTGGCTGTGGTGCCAAAACCAGGGCAAGTATCTGTGATTGGCAAGTCATTATCAATGGTTTTTGGTACACCAATACAGTTTACTGGAAAACCCATTTCATTGGCTATTTTAGAAATTTTAAAAGCCGTATCAGAAGAATCGCCACCACCATTGTAAAATAAATAACCAATATTGTGGGCTTTAAACACTTCGATCAAACGTTCATACTCAGCTCTTTGTTCTGTTAAGTCTTTCAATTTGAACCGACAAGAACCAAAAGCACCACCTGGAGTATGTTTGAGCGCTGCAATGTCTGCATCTGTCTCAAATGAGGTGTCAACCAACTCCTCTCTTAATGCCCCTATGATGCCATTTTTTGCACCATAAACCGTACCAATTTGATCACTACACTTTCGTGCCGTTTCAATTACTCCACAAGCTGTTGCGTTAATCACTGCAGTCACACCACCTGATTGGCAGTAAAGTGCATTCTTCTTTGTCATCTTTGTATACTCTATTGTTAAACTGTTAAAAAATAGTGAAATGCAGTTAAAAGGTTGACTTAAACCACATCAGGCGTTACTTTAACACACCCTGAGATGCTTTATAAGCACTATCAACACAACAATTATAACGAGAAAATTTTTCTCTTTTATTTAACACTGAAATTGTAAATTTGAAACAGCACATATGAGATTAGTTTTACTGGGCGCGCCTGGCTCTGGAAAAGGCACACAAGCAAAATTATTAAAAAAAGAATTTAATATCCCGCACATTTCCACAGGTGACTTATTAAGAGCAGCCATTGCAGAAAAAACCGAACTGGGTTTAGCCGCAGAAGTTGTCATGAAAAAAGGTCTGTTGGTTTCTGATGAAATTGTATTGGGCATGCTTAAAGACAGATTAGCACAAGACGATGCCAACAATGGCTTCATACTTGATGGCTTCCCTAGAAATTTGATTCAAGCCGATATGTTGGACAACTTGTTAAATGAGATCAACATGCCGGCACAACATGCTGTACTGATTGCAGTTGACCCTGAAGAAGTGGTCAGCCGCATTGCCAAGCGTGCTGTTGAAGAAGGCCGTGCAGACGATGCTGAATCTGTTGTCCGTGATCGCATCAAAATTTATGACAGTCAAACCGCACCGGTGGTTGACCATTATAAAAAGCATGACATTCTCAGCGAAGTATTGGGCACTGGCACGGTTGATGAAGTTCAACACAGGATCCGCTCTGTATTGAGATTTTGATCGTTAGACAATTTTAGTTAGTTCTACATAAAAAGCAGCGAATAACCATGAAAGGCTATTCGCTGCTTAGTGTTATCTTTAAAAACCATCCAATGGCTTTTTCACTGCAAAGTGATCATTAAATCAGAATACCGCCATCTACCGGCAAATCAACACCCGTGATATAACTGGCTTCATCTGATGCCAAAAACAAAAATGCCCCAGCTATTTCCTCTGGTTGAGCCATGCGTCGCATTGGAATCAATGGCATGATTTGTTTAAGCATTTGTTCATTTTGGGTCAATGCTGATGCAAATTTGGTATCGGTTAATCCCGGTAATATGGCATTGACACGAATATTTTGTGGTGCGCACTCTTTGGCAAAGGATTTGGTCATGGAAATGATGGCGGCTTTTGAAATCGAGTATATGCCTTGCATCGGACCGGGGGTAACACCATTAACGGAAGCGGTATTGATGATACATCCGCCACCGTTATCTCTCATCATTTGTCCAACCAATTGACTCATCAGGAAATACCCTTCGATATTGACTTCAATGGTTTTCCTCATCGCTGATAATGGCGTATCCAATATATGACCAAAATAAGGATTAGCGGCAGCATTATTCACCAGAATGTCAATGTGACCAATGTCTTGCTTAATTTTTTCAATCAAGCCTTCAATTGCCCCTTGATTACCAATATGACAGGTCATTGCAGTGGCTTGACCACCTGCTGCTGTTATTTTTTTGACAACTTGATCTATACCTTCTTGCTTGCGACTGGAGACAATAACATGTGCGCCAGCTTTGGCATAAAGCTTGGCTACTTCCTCACCAATGCCTCTGGAAGCACCTGTGATCAAGGCCACTTTATTTGCTAATGAAAACATATTTTTCCTCGTTTATTGAATTGTGATAATGTTATAGTAATAATTATTTAATAACGAGCATAATCATGTTTAAACAGGTATTATCTGCAAAAAAAAGAATCGCACCATACGCATACAATACGCCCGTCATGACCTCGCAAACACTGAACGATTTGGTCGGTGCTGAAGTCTTTTTTAAGTGCGAAAACCTTCAAAAAATGGGTGCCTTTAAATTTCGCGGAGCCCTCAATGCCATATTACAACTCACACCAGAACAAAAACAACGCGGCATCATTGCCTTTTCATCTGGCAACCATGCACAGGCAGTTGCATTGGTTGGCAAATTACTGGGCATTCAAACCACCATTGTCATGCCCAAAAATGCGCCACAAGTCAAATTGTCTGGCACAAAATCTTACGGTGCTGATGTGGTTGTTTATGATCCTGAAACACAAATCAGAGAAGAAGTTGCTGAAATCATACAACAAGAACACGGTTACCATTTAATCCCTCCGTTTAATCATGAGCACATCATTGCTGGCCAAGGTACAGCCGCTTTGGAGCTATTAGAAGCAATAAAAGACCTCAATCATATCTTGGTTCCCTGTGGCGGTGGAGGACTGCTCAGTGGCACTGCCATTGCAACAAAAGCCACCAACCCTAAATGTGAAGTCATTGGCATCGAACCTGCAACAGCCGATGATGCGACACGTTCGTTCTATAGTGGCACATTACAAAGTAATCCAAACCCCAAAACCATTGCCGATGGAACCCGAACAACGTCATTGGGCAGTTTGACTTTTCCATTGATTCAAAACCATGTTGATGCCATGAAAACCGTCAGCGAATCCGCCATAATGGAAGCGGTATATTTTCATTTGATTCGCATGAAACTCACCGTTGAACCTTCTGGTGCATTAGGGCTGGCAGCTTTATTGAGTAAACAAGTCAATGTTTCAGGTAAGGTTGGCGTCATCATCAGTGGTGGCAATATGGATGCATCGACATTATCGGATATTCTCAAGGCCACATCATGAAAACCATTGGTTTATTGGGTGGTATGAGTTGGGAAAGTACCCAGTGGTACTATCAGGCCTTGAATCGAGGCATACAAAAGCAACTGGGTGGTCTACATTCAGCCAAAATCATTTTGCACAGTGTCGACTTTGCCGAGATTGAAGCTTTACAGCAAAAAGGTGATTGGAAACAAGCAGGCATTCAACTTGCGCTTGCTGCTAAAGGTATTGAAAAAGCTGGCGCAGATTTTTTATTGATTTGTACCAACACCATGCATTTGGTAGCTGAGCAAATAAAATCCAGGATATCCATACCACTGTTACACATTGCCGATGCCACAGCAGAAAGTTTGGTCAAACAAGACATCAAAAAAGTGGCCTTATTGGGCACGGCTTTTACCATGGAGAAAGACTTTTACAAAGGCCGACTTGAACAACAGCATGGCATTGAAGTCATCACACCAAATCAAGCAGATCGAGCCATTATTCACAGAGTCATTTATGAAGAATTGTGCTTGGGCAACATCAATAGCGATTCTCGAGGGCACTATTTACGCATCATTGATCAATTATCAGAAGAGGGCGCACAAGGCATTATATTGGGTTGTACAGAAATCGGTTTACTGGTTAAACAACAAGACACACAGGTTAAACTGTTTGACACCACCATGATCCATGCCAATAAAGCCGTTGAAATGGCGTTGATGGGTTAAGTCTGTTGTAAAAAATCTTATCTGTATCATTTTTATGGCTTGGAAAGGCATACTCCAGTTTACATACGCCTTACTTGCCATAAAACCTGCTGACCTGTTGTATAAGGATTTTCACTTGTTGGCTCAGCCAAATATTAACCCTGCTAGACAATAGGGTAAATTCAGTCTCAGTTAATTTTTTATCGATTCTAGTGTTTTAGTTTCACCTAATTTCATTGTCCACAAATCTTTGTCAGAAAATCCACTATCAAGTCCCGCCTTCTTAAAGCGTATTGGAGGTTCAAATATTGGCTCATCTGATAAACTGCTAACAGTACCCCAGTGAGAGGCAATCAGTGTCTTTGCACGAACACCTTTACCAATCGAGACAGCTTCTTCGGGAGTGACATGCGACATCCACAATAACTTCCTTGGTTTATATGCACCAATAGGTAAAATAGCATAATCAAAGAAGCCATATTTATCACCAACAAGATTGAAGATAGTCTCTGAGTAGGCTGTATCACCAATAAAAAGAATACGTTTTTGGGAGCTTTCAATAACAAAAGAAGCCCATAGCGTTTTATTACGATCAAAAACACTTCGGGCAGAATCATGAACTGCAGATTCTGCTGTAATCCTTATTCCTTCAACAGAAACTGACTGTCCCCAATCTAACTCTCCAATACATGCCTTTATTTGTGTATTAGGATACTCACGCGCCATGTATGTGGTCTTATGTGACAACATGCGTTATGAAACGCTTGAGGATTGCCATCGTTTGGCCTTCGAGTATTTTCAAGGTGTGCCAGAGCAAATCTGGTACGATAATATGAAAACGGTAGTCATCGAACGTGATGCTTATTGTGAAGGCAAACATCGATTTCACAAAGGCTTCAATCAATTTGCTAAAGATAGCGGCTTTATTCCAAAGCTGTGCCGCCCCTACAGAACACAAACCAAAGGTAAAGTTGAACGAATGGTGCGTTATGTTCGTGGGAATTTCTATCAGCCATTATCTACCAAGCTCAAAGCCGCGGGCCTGTCACTGGACTGTGAAACAGCAAATATCAAAGTGATCGATTGGCTTAATGAAGTGGCTAATGTTCGTATTCACGATACCATTAAACAAAAGCCTATGGATAGATTAGTCGAAGAACGAAGTTATTTACAATCTTATCAATCACGTGTATCAACAAGCTTACCAGCAAAAGCCGTTGATCATTGTGTTGTCAATTACAAAGATTATGATCCAACACCATTGCATCATGATCTGAGTGTTTATAATCAATTTGGAGAGTCTCTATGAATTTACAATTAGAGACCATCACCCAGCTAGCCAGTCAATTAAAGCTTAATAGCATTGATGATTGTATTGTTGATCTCTCACAACGTGCTGCCAAAGAATAATGGGATTACTTGAGTTTCTTTGAAAAAGTCATGCAACATGAAATCAGCCATCGGGAAGTCAGGAAACAAAGCATGTATACCAGAATGGCGGGGTTTCCAAAGATTAAAACATTGGATGAATTTGACTATTCTTTTGCAACTGGTGCACCAAAAAAACTCATCAAACAGTTGGCTACTCTTAGTTTTATAGAGCGCACAGAAAACATTATATTGCTTGGCCCATCTGGTGTCGGTAAAACGCATCTGGCCATTGCCTTGGCTTACAAAGCTGTTCAGTCGGGTATTAAGGTACGATTTACCAGTGCATCTGACTTGGTCTTACAGTTGGCCAGCGCTCATAGGCAGGACAAAAATAAAAGCGTCATGCAAAGAAGTGTCATGACCCCAAGAATATTGATCATTGATGAAATTGGGTATTTGCCCTTCAGCGCTGAGGAATCAAAGCTGCTTTTTGATGTGGTGGCCAAACGTTATGAAAAAGGCTCAATGATTCTCACCAGTAATTTACCCTTTGGGCAGTGGGGCCAAACCTTTGCCAATGACAACGCTTTGACATCTGCAATGCTTGATCGTATTTTACACCATTCACATGTGGTACAAATTAAAGGAGATAGTTATAGATTAAGAGAGAAAAAACGAGCTGGTTTGATTAATCAAACCAATAAATAGTGGCTCACATTTCAACTGTTGGAGTGGTCCAGTTTTCGATTGTTGTTGACAGGTAAGTAAGAGTTGACTAAACTTTTGTGAGGCACGAACAATAGCCAACTATTACTTGTTCGCTTGAAAGCTAAAAAGTGCTAAAAGAGTGCTAAAAGGGACACCCAATTTGTAGGAAATATCTTACATCAAATTCATCATTTTGCCATTATATTTAATCAACAGACTTGCTATTCTGTATCCATCAAAAGGATAAAAATGGATTAAGTCATGACCAAAGCACGTAAATATCAAATATCAGTTGAAGATAAACCATACTATCACCTCATCTCACGATGTGTTCGCAGAGCTCTTCTCTGCGGAAAAACTGGTGACCAATCCTTTGAACATCGCAGACAGCGGATTGTTGATCGCTTAAGATTTTTATCCACCATTATTGCCATCGACAGCAGGCATAAGAATGTGTAGAAAAAAACAAAAACAGCAGTGAGGCTATAAACTTCATCATGTGGCTTCACTGCGGCTCAGGCAAATCTGGCTCTGTGGAATCCGGGTAGGTAAGATAATTATTCCAGATAGTGTGTGTACGTTGTTTGGTAAGCTCAAGCAGGCAGCCATTGTACATTGCCCCTCGAATTGTACCATCTGACCATAACTCATATATGGCAGCACAATGTTTCTCACGATATGCGAGCCACGCTTCTTGTGACTTGCGCAATGCTGCTATTGCTTTTGCTCTGTTGGAATATTTTTCTATGGCCTTGGCAAGATACTGCTTTAAATCTGCATCAGCGAGTTCAGCGTCTTTTCTGCTGCATATATTTATTTCTACAGTGGTATTGGGGCTTTCACAATTGACCTCTTGAGCTTGGGCACAAGATGCAAAAACGAAGACCATCATTACGATAAACGGTCTCATATATTCACTTAACAGCTTGATAACAGTGCATTTGTGTGGATTATTTTATGTAAAACCATCGATATTTCCTCTTTTTAATCAATTTGTGAAATGATCTTAAATTATACCATGATTTTTGTATATGCTTTATGCAGATAGAAATGCCCGTACAAACTATTCCCCTTTTCGTTATGTACTGTAAATGCAACAAATTTTTGATATGTCAGGAATATAAGTCGCTTGAATAACTGCTTTTTTCAACATTTTTTAATAGGCACCACGGGTTAATTAGTCAACCCTGAAAAACCCCGTTCTAATTTTAGGAGTTTCTGACTTGAA
>CAYGTC010000125.1:0-8049 GCA_964352735.1 uncultured Alcanivoracaceae bacterium
TTGCTTGTTCTGTGTGTACTCGGAAAATCCTACGGATTTTCCTCTGGTTCGTTTTCTTTTGTTAGCTTAGTTCTTGCCAACGCAACAAGCCATACACGAACATGTTGTAGGTCAAAAAACAAAATGGAAGAAGTTATTAATGTTTATACTGATAATTGGATAGAAAAAATTTCTAAACTGTCATTATCGAATCATTTGATTTGCTCTGGAAAAAGAGCAGATTTACAATGGTTTGGAACGAAACTTATTCAAAAATTAGGCAACTACCCAAATTCAGAAATTAGTCCAATTTACGGAAAGTTGGCGGTAGATTTTGATAGCTTCTGTTATCAACTTTGTCATTCTACGCCTTGGGGATTTGATATGGGGAGAAACCTGAATGCCGTAAGAGACGTTATTCGAGGAGAAGGTAATTCGCAAAATAAATTCTTCATTATTTATGATGCTCAATATTTATACTCAGATGAATTCAAATCTTTTGATAGATTATTTGAAATATTTTTAGAAGTGTCGGAAGAAAAGGGAAAATTTGGCAATAACCTGAAAGTGATAATATTATTAGAAGACAATGAAGAAATTAGTATAAGAAAACTTCTTAGACGAAAAGAGAAATATAGAATAGAAACTATTAAAGTTATCCAACAAGAATAACGACCTACAACAATTTGTATAATGTATGTGCGCCCTGCGCGATGCAAACGCACCATACAAGAAATATTGTACTGCATTAACACTAATATATAAATGAGTTTATTTAAAAATCTATTATCATCAACAAATCCTGAAAACGATATCGGAACTAAACTCTACAGAGTCTTATATAAATCAAATAAAAGTAAGGTTGTTGAATTAATAGAAAATAATAACATTGACATTAATAATTTTCTTGATTTTTCTAATTCTGACTCTATTTTGATAAATGCAACAGATTGCTCATCCGAATCCAGAAACTCCAAAGAACAAATAGATATAATAAAATACCTTATTGATAATGATGTTGATATAAACTGGAAAAACAAATATGGGTATAATGCGTTACATATAGCTCTTGAATATCATGATCTCTGCAAAATATCATTAATTCTAATTAAAAGTGGAAAAACAAAAATTAATGAAGCTGAAGAAAAAAATGGAAATAGTCCAATTTTTACTGCAATAAGAGAATATGGAAAAACTTGGAGAGAAGAGCAAAAAGAGATGAATAAATTACGTTTAAAAATTATAGAAGAATTATTAAAGCGTGAAGCAGATTTGGATCAAGTAAATAATCACGGAATTTCGTCAAGACGTTGGATTGAGCTATCGGGGGATGAAAAACTACATGGGTTAATCAATAAATATGATAAAAAATAACGCAATACAACAACATATATGATATCATAGCAGCAAAGTGATCAATCGATTGATCTGTGTATATTTGGTAAGGCACAATGCTTGCAAAAAGTAAAAGTTAGCAACCAATGCGCAGAAAAATCAAAAAGCAAGGTAACATTTATACTCTGCTACGACACATATATTAAACGTTCTAAACAATATGAGACAAACGATATTCTTAATACTATCATTATTGATTTTCCAAGTTGGAATTTCTCAAAACTTAACTGAATCCGATTTAATTGGAGAATGGGAATTTATTGAATTGCAAGATGAGAATGGAGAAAAGCAAACTAAAATTCCTCTGATAAGATTCGGAAGAGATATGGGAATTGAAAATGTGAATAGAGATAGTTATGTTTTCAATGATGACGGAACATATAAAAGTTTTAATCCATTGAATGTGTCATATGGAACTTGGTATCTTGACAAAAAAACTCAAGAGATAAATTTGGAACTACAAATTGCATCAGACAGTCCATATTTGCCCTCTCTGAAAAAAGCAAAAATTGTAAAAAAAAGAAAAGACGGATTTTATTATCAAAAACCTGTGAAGAAAAAAATACTGATTTATTCAAAAGACGGAATGACAATAGCGGATAGAGAAAAATACGTGTTAATTTACAAACGGAAATAAATACTGTTTACAACAATGTATAAAAATAATTGCTCAATTTTGGGCTTAACCAAAGGTCGTTGCAAGTTTACTACGTCTGAATTTCCTAAGGAAATTCCTCACACGTAAACCCGCAACTATTCTTATACGAGACGTTGTGCACAATTCAAATAATGATTAAAAAACTAAACTTAAAACTCATACTAGTCGAAACCACTTTTGTTTTCCTATTTATTACAGGGTTGAAAAGATTGTATTTATCTAGTCAATCCGAAATCTATAAAGCCATTATTGAAGAAGATTATAACAAATTTGAATCATTGACCGATTTAACAATGGGAGAAGTACTATACAATCAGTACTTATGGCCTTTAGGATTTTTGGTGGTCGCTATTTTGATTGTAGGATTAATTAATTGGAGATTCAAAATACCAATAATTAATTCTGTTTTGATATTAATTATTGGTATTTCCTTCTTTCCTCTAGGGTTAATTAACGGAGATTATTTACCGCTAGTATTCAATTCATTTTGCTATCTATTTTCAAATGACATGAAGACAGCTTATATCATTGGAGGATTGATTTTGAGTGGAGTCGCTTTTACACTATTATGGTTCGGACTCAATCCAAATAAAAAACTGTGTACAACAAAACCTAAACTGCATTAAAACGCATTTTACACTAAACGTTGTAGCCAATTTGAGGATGAGCTATCATAGTAACTCGAAAATATTTTGAAAAGATATTGTATGCGAATCTCTATCACTTAATACAATCAGAGAAATAACATTTTAGTCATTTAGTATCATGAAAAAAATAATTAATGCCAATACCAGCCGTTAAATAATGGTTCGTTTGATGTGTTGCTTTTGGCATATAATATGATTTCCAAATTAGGTTAGCAGGCGCTTTTTTATCTAATAGATTAATTGATAAATCAAAAGCTGTTTTCATTTTATCAACTTCATCTTCTCCCATACTCATAAATAGATTAGAACTTAAAGTAGGGTTATCTTTTAGAAAATCATCAAATTTCTTTACAAAAGCATTTTCTTCTCTCCAAAGAGCTGGGCTCAATGCAATTCTAGTATTAAAAAGATTAGGTTTTACAGTTAGCGAATAAAGGACCAATAACCCTTCACGAGAATGCCCTACAATAGTTCTTTGATTATTGATGTTATAGTTTTTCTCAACTAATGATATTACTTCACTTTCTAGATACTCTAAAAAACTATCTGCTTTACCTAGTGGAGAATTAGTTTCATCTAAATCTTGCTTTAAGAAAGGAGGTGTTAAATCGCGTTGCCTTGTCTTTTGGTCAATACTTGGTATTCCAACGACTATAACTTCAGGAATATTGCCAACACGAGAAAGTAAATCAGCATCTTCTGCAATAGTATAGGTTAGAGAATTACCTCCTAATACGTACACTACTGGATATTGTTTATCATTTGTATAGTTTCTAGGTTTTTTCACAATTAACTCTCTCGTCTCTTGAAGTACTATTGATTCAATCTCATAGATATCATATGTTGATGGTGTTTCTGATGTATCTAGAATAATGAATGTAGCAAAAACTGACATTAATGATGCTATACACGTAATCAGTATCGTATAAATAGTTCTTTTCTTCATTTTTATTCATTTCTAATTACTTGTTAGAAGAATCAAATAACAAAAAGGTTACAATTAATAGTACTTTTATTTAATGAATGGCACTTTTAGTATAAAACAATATCTTACCTAAGAACAAGATTTAATGTAAAAAAACTGACTACAACAACGTGTATAGCTCATTGCGGTTGAATTCCTAATCGGAATTCATTGCAATTTGCTATCTTTCGGTTACGGCGGAAAATCATAGCTGATTTCCCACAACGAGCCATACACAGACCCGTTGCAACAATTTAATGAAACCTATTCTCACATTTTTATTTTTAGTTATCATTTTTCAGTCTTGCTCAACAAACACTGAAAACGAAAGACTGATTGGGAATTGGAGTATTCCAAATGGATTGGTTGAATTAGAATTTTATAAGGATTCCCTAATTGTAACAGAAGCTAGGTATTATAAGTATATTAATGAGTGGAATATTGATGAATCGAAACTTTACCTTGAGCCGATTAAAGAGCTTGATAGTTTCGGATTAAAAACTAAACTATTCGATTATAAGATAAGTAAAAATTTAGACACGCTTTTTTTAAAGCAAACTTCAGATAGTATTTTTAAACCACCGTTTTTAAGAATTAAAAGTGCATTTGATTATCTAATAAAACGGAATTATCTGACAATCAATTTACCATCAAAACAGAATTTGAACAAAGAACCAGAATCTTCTGTTGGACTAAATATATACATCGGATATAATAATGGAAAACTAATCGCAAAATCTGATGATGATAGACATTTAGACTTGACCAACATTAAGTTTTTTGCTTACGAGTATATGACAAGCACTAAAAAAGGATTTCAAGATAATTTGCACTATAATTTAATCGCTGATAAAAATGTTACAATTTTGGAATTGGATTCGATTAGGAATATATTAAAATCAACGAATTTTAATGATATTTTTAGGGTTTACACAAACGAGGAAGTCGATTATAATAAAACTGATTGGAAAGAAGAATTAGTCTGGTATGGCAGAATGGAGTAAAACTTGTTGCTAACAACGCATAAAAAATAGGACGAATAGTGCTTAATCGAAAGGTTTATGTGTATTTGCCAGTCGCCAAATTTTTAAATATACTGTTAACTCACTTTACGAAACTATGATTACCAATATTTTTGCTTTCTTTCTTAAAATTTCTCCCCGACTGAAACGAGTCGTTTGGAAAAAACTATACCAGTATCTGGCAAAGAAATATCCCACACAAGAGTGGACGTATATGAACTACGGATACGAATACAGCAACGAACCTATTAAAATCCCTCTAAAAGAAGAGGAAGAGAATGACCGCTATATGATTCAACTATACCACCATGTAGCGACATCTGTAGACCTTATAGATAAAGACGTAGTAGAAATCGGTAGTGGACGTGGAGGAGGTTCATCGTATATCAAACGGTATCTTGCACCAAAGACCGTAATCGGAATTGATTACTCTAAAAACGCCATCAAATTCAGCAATACATACCATTCGGTGGAAGGATTGACCTTTATGCATGGAGATGCAGAAAACATACCATTAGCTAATGAAACGGTAGACGCGATTGTGAATGTCGAATCTTCGCATTGTTACGGGTCCATGAAAAAGTTTGTGGAGCAAGTCTACAGAGTGCTGCGTCCTGGGGGACATTTTTTGTTTGCTGACTTACGTCCCGCTGAAGAAATTGATGAATTGGATACCATTTTCAATAACGCAGGATTTGAAGTACTCAAAAAGGAATTGATTTCGAAGGAAGTCGTCAATGCAATGGAAGCATTTCACGAATACAAATTAGCATTCTTCCAAAAGATGGTAAAAGGTTGGTTAAGAAAACCGTTAAATGATTTTGCAGGCGTTAAGGGCTCAAACATTCATAAAGAATTGAGTAATGGCACAATGGTGTATTATCATTATGTCTTGAGAAAATGATACGCTTCTACCTACCAACAGCCAACAGCTAAAATTCCTATATTAGCACCCAACAAATCCTAACGTATGCAACCCTATCAAATCCTATTACTTATTGCTGGTTACTTTGGTGTCTTGATGCTCATCAGTTACCTCACGGGTAAAAGTGGCTCCAATGCCGATTTTTTCAAGGCAGGAAAGCAATCGCCGTGGTATCTCGTAGCCTTTGGAATGATAGGAGCTTCGCTTTCTGGAGTGACGTTTATATCGGTGCCGGGGTGGATTGAGGCTTCAAGTTTTAGTTACTTTCAGGTCGTTTTAGGATATACCGTGGGATATGCCGTCATCGGATTGGTACTCCTCCCACTCTACTACAAACTCAATTTAACCTCTATATACACCTATCTAGACACTCGATTTGGCAATGCATCTTACAAAACAGGCGCTTCTTTCTTTTTACTGAGTCGGATTATAGGGGCTAGTTTTCGGTTGTATTTGGTGGCGAATGTCTTACAGTTATTAGTCTTTGATAAAATGTCATTTTTTGGTCAAGAAGGCGTTCCTTTTTGGGTCACAGTGACCATTACTATTTTGCTGATTTGGCTCTATACCTTCAAAGCGGGTATTAAAACCATTGTGTGGACAGATACGCTACAAACCCTATTTATGCTAATCGCTGTGGGCGTAGCTATCTATTATGTCTCTGAACAACTAGGCCTTTCAGGCGGTGAAATCATGACTTTCGTATCGGATAGTGATCTGTCTCAAGTTTTCTTTTTTGACGATTGGAAAAGTGGCGATTACTTCTTTAAACAATTCTTCTCAGGCGCATTTATTGCCATTGTAATGACCGGACTCGATCAGGATATGATGCAGAAAAACTTGACCTGTCGGAATCTGGAAGATGCCAAAAAGAATGTATTTTGGTTTACCATCGTACTCACCATCGTCAACATGGTGTTTTTAGTACTAGGTGTTTTATTAACCGTATTTGCAGCCCAACAGGGGATTGATGCCCATAAAGATGATTTATTCCCAACCATTGCTGTAGAAAGTGGTCTTGGCATCGGACTGGCGATTGTATTCCTTTTAGGACTCATTGCTGCGGCCTACTCAAGTGCTGATAGTGCACTGACATCCTTGACAACCTCCTTTAGTATTGACATTCTAGATATCGAAAAGAAATACGATCAAGAAAAACAAATCCGCATCCGTAAACGCATTCATATAGTGATGTCGGTTGTATTGGTTGCGGTCATCATTATGTTTAAGTATGTGATCGCAGATGAGAGTGTGATTAAAAAAGTATTCAAATTTGCCGGGTTTACATATGGTCCATTGTTAGGATTATACGCTTTTGGACTATTCACAAAATGGAAAGTAAAAGATAGACTCGTGCCTGTAATAGCCATATCTGCTGCTTTAGTATCCATCCTTATAAATTTAGGAGCTCAGATATACACCTATTTCACCTACACAATTCCTGCCAATAGCGGTGATATCATGACGTGGGATCTGGCTGGGACAGTAGCCGAAGATCTATATTATCAAGTAGGATTTGAAATTTTAATCATCAACGGCGCACTGACCTTCTTAGGTTTAGTATTGATTCGTACCCAAAAGAACTAACGTACAGGCAACTTCAAAATCAATATGGTGTTCTTTTAAACGCGCATAAAATTCAGGATTCTCAGTACCTGGATTAAAAATGACACGTTTCGGTTGTAACGAAATCACATAGTCCATATAAGGCGCTTGACGTTGCGGACCTAGATATAATGTAACCGTATCTATCGTGTTTGTATGGGTTTCCGCTTTCGCGAAAGCGGACTCAAACGTCATCACCTCTTGACCATCAATAGTCCCTTCCTTCAAGCCCACAGCAATAATGGGCTGGTTGTATTGTTGTAGTCGGCGGACGGCAATATGTGAATATCTGTTGGGTTTAAGAGAAACTCCAAGAACGAGGGTGGGCTTTACTATCATAAAACAAAGTTAAAAAATAAAAACGCTGTAACACTCGGTAAAATAATTCGTCTATAGAATAAGAAGTTTACTTCCTACTGGATAGACACCTTTTAATTCGTTTTGATGGTTAGTGTTAATTAGAAGAAATGTCTACCACAAAATCCCAGAGTCCGGACTCTGGGATTTTATTAGTAAAACGCAGTTTTAAAAAACCTGAAAGGTGCATTCAAAACTGCTAGTTGAACTAATCCCGCTGCTTACTGAACTTGTTTCAGTATCTAGCGGGATTTTTTATATATTATCACAGATCAATCTCTATCGAACATGTCTTTTCCTCACCTTTAAAGCTCAGACATATTCTCTTTCTTACTACCTGTAAGATTAGGAAAACAGGAAATAGATGTATCACAATTTGGTTTCTTTTCTCTTAAGTACGTTAGCCTTCGAAAAATTGTCGTGAAATTTGAAGTGAAGATTCCGTAGAATTTAACACTGTCTGAGCGTAGCGAGTTTGGGAAATTTAGGAATTGAAC
>CAYGTC010000126.1:0-7812 GCA_964352735.1 uncultured Alcanivoracaceae bacterium
CCTTACGTACGGTGTTTAAATCAGCCGATGGTGATGTTTGGCAAGAAATTATTTCAAGTGAATCTTTTGAGTTTGAATTAGAATACAAGGACTTACAGGCCGTTGAAGATCAACAAAATGCATTAGTAATAGAGGCTGAAGCATTTAATCAAAGCCCATTTGATTTAACCACGGGTCCATTGATTCGTGCAGAGTTAGTACAGTTATCAAAACAAGAACATGTACTGTTAGTGACGATGCACCATATTGTTTCGGATGGTTGGTCGATGGGTGTATTGGTGCAAGAGTTTAATGCATTATATGAAGCCTATTGTTTGGACAAGCCTGATCCGTTACCAGCATTACCCATTCAATATGCAGACTATTCTGTATGGCAGCGCACTGAACTCAGTGGTGATGTATTGGCACAACAGTGTGCTTATTGGGCCGAACATTTGGCCAATATTCCAGAGCTATTGAGTCTGCCCACAGATCATCAACGTCCAGCGATGCCGAGTTATCGAGGAGCTGTTGTTGACGTTGAATTAGATGCAAAGGTGAGCAAACAAGTACGAGCTTTGGCTTTAAGTCAAGGGATGACTGTGCATATGGTATTGCATGCCGTATGGTCGGTATTATTGTTACGCTTAAGCACTCAAGATCAGATTGTGGTGGGTACACCAGTGGCCAACCGACAACGTCATGAAGTTGAAGGTTTGATTGGTTTCTTTGTTAATACTTTGGCTTTACGTGTTGATTTGAGTGAAGACTTGAGTGTCAAAGAAGTCTTATCACAAGTCAAAACGATTACATTGGATGGTTATGCCAATCAAGATGTGCCATTTGAACAAGTAGTTGAATTGGTGCAACCGGCGCGTAGTTTGCGTTATAGCCCTGTTTTTCAAGCGATGTTTAATTTTACGCAGGATAATGCCGAAAGTCATTTAACATTATCTGGCGTGTCTGCTGATAGTGTGGCTTTTGATTCGGATATAAAAGCCCAGTTTGATCTGACCTTATCACTTACTGATACAAGCACAGATGGAAAAAGAAGTGAACATGATGAGAGTATTGTGGGCCATTTGGAGTATGCCTGTGATTTATTTGAGCATGAGACCATCCAAAGATGGGCTGGATACTTTAGCCGTTTGGTTGCTGAGTTTGTCACTGATCTTGATGTGTCGGTACGAGAATTGGTCATTTTGCCTGAATTGGAACGTTGTCAATTATTGGAATCTTATAACGATAATGCAGCCAAGTTGCCATCAGTCTCAACCATTCATGACTTAATTGAGACCCAAGTTATTAAAACTCCGGAGTCTATTGCATTGGAGGCCTTTGATCAACGTTTAACCTATAAAGATTTGAATGATCGAGCCAATCAATTGGCCCATGAGCTTATTAATCAAGGTGTGCAAACTGGTGACTTTGTTGGTCTTTACTTACCTCGTTCACTGAATATATTTGTATCGATGCTCGGTGTTATGAAAGCTGGTGCAGCCTACGTAATGCTCGATACAAAGCAACCCGCTGATCGTCTAAGAGCCATCAGTGAACAAACCAATCTTCGATTAGTATTGAGTGATTGCGAGCATAAAGGAGTGTCTGATTCTATATTTGGTGCAACCACACTAGATCTGGATGATTCGGTATTACAGCAAAGCTTAAGTCATCATTCGAATGACAATCCAAATATATCATTATCTGAGGATGCACCTGCCTTAGTGTATGTAACCTCTGGTTCAACTGGTACACCAAAAGGTGCGATAAACAGCCACATGGGTATTGTTAACACAATGTTGGGAGTGTCACAAGAATTGGATCTAACTTCATCTGATCGAGTATTGCAGTTTGCATCCTTGAGTTTTGATGTGGTGATCGAAGAGATCTTCCCAGCTTGGTTTTCAGGTTCAGCTGTAATAATCCGCGATGAAGAAGGACTTTTGGCTCCAGAACAATTACAGTCCATGTTAGAACGGCTAGAAATTACTGTATGTGAATTAATGGCCAGTTATTGGTCATTGTGGGTCAGTTATTTATTAGATAAAAACATATCTCCAGCATCCACCTTACGTACCCTTATATTGGGTAGTGATGCAGTATTAATGCCGGCATATAATGCTTGGCAAGCCTTTAATATTCCTATTGTCAATGTATTTGGTTTGACAGAAACAGGTTGTACAACATTGACGTACAAAGCCCAAGGCCCACAAGAATATGAAAAACGTTTGCCCAATGGTCGCCCATTGGCGAATACCAAAGTGTATATCCTGGATACAGTTGGTAACCCAGTACCTCAAGGGGTTATGGGTGAATTGTGTATCGGTGGTTTGGGTGTTGGTATCGGTTATGTTGGAGAAGCAGAGTTAACTGCGAAGCGGTTTATACAAAATCCATTTGGGCAGGGTCGCCTGTATAAAACAGGTGACCTTGCGCGTTGGTTGCCTGATGGTTTAGTTCAATTTATTGGCCGTGGTGATCACCAGGTAAAAGTACGTGGTTTCCGTATTGAATTAGGTGAAATCGAAGTACAATTGCTCAATCAGGCAATCATTCGAGATGCCGTAGTGGTATTTGACAAAGATGATGTGAATAGTGAGGGCCGTTTAGTGGCTTATGTTACAGTCAATGATGAATTAAACCAAGAGTTGTTACGTCAAGACTTAAGTACATCATTACCAGAGTACATGTTGCCACAGCTTTATATAGAGCTTGAGAACTTACCATTAACCAGCAATGGTAAAGTAGACCGCAAAGCCTTACCAAAGCCAGAGAGATATCTTCTGAGCGAGGTTGAGTACGAAGCACCGCAAAGTGATAAAGAAGTTATATTGGCAGAGGTTTGGCAAAGTTTACTGAATATAGAACAAGTCAGTCGTCACGACAATTTTTTCAAATTAGGCGGGCACTCATTGCTTATCATTCGTTTAATTGCCGAATTACAAGCCAAAGAACTAACGGCAACTGTACGTACGGTATTTGAAAATCCTGTTTTGAAGGATTTGGCACACAAGATCAACGAATCAGAAAAAATCAGTTTCCTAGCCCCACCTAACTTGATTCCACTTAATTGCACATATATAACCCCTGATCTTCTGACTTTAGTAACATTAGAACAATCTCAGATTGACAAATTGGTTGAACAAATACCAGGAGGTGCGGCAAATATTCAAGATATATATCCGCTTGGGCCATTACAAGAAGGTGTTTTATTTCATCACATGTTGGCTTCTCCAGAATCAGGTGATACGTACTTAATGCCCTCTCTTTTTAAACTGCCTAATCAGCAACAAGTTGATCGCTTTATTGAGATATTGAATCACCAAATCAGTCGTCATGATGTATTACGAACTGCTGTTTTTTGGGATGATTTACCACGGCCAGTGCAGGTGGTGTTGCATGAGAGTACAATTATTGTCAATGAACTGAAGCTAGATCCGACTGAAGATGTCTTAGATCAATTGCATGAACATATAGCTCCTGATAATTTATGGATGGATTTAGGGCAAGCGCCACTGTTGCGGATGGATTTGGCCAGAGATCCACATTCTAATGAAATCTATGTGATCCTCTATGAGCATCACATCATCAATGATCATATTGGTCTTGAAACATTAGTTCAGGAAGTCAATACCTACTCGTTGCATGAGGATGGCGAAACGCTCATGATACCTACTTTTCCTGCTGTGGTTCCCTATCGGGAATTCATTGCGCATACATTAATGTTGGCAGAAAGTGGGGCGACACAAGCTTATTTTGAATCACGTTTAAGTGATGTGGATGAGCCGACGATGCCATTTGGTTTGTATGATACTCAAGTTGATGCTGCTGGAATCAATGAATTTCATTGTGATTTCGATGAAACTGTTTGTGACAACATACGTCATATTTGCTCACATTTGGATATCAGTGTTGCCAGTATGTTTCATTTGGCATGGGGACTGGTCATAGGACGTTGTAGTGATCGTGATGATGTGATCTTTGGTTCTGTTTTGTCGGGTCGATTACAAGGCAGCAAAGGTGCTGCGCGAAGTGTGGGTTTATTTATTAATACATTGCCAGTACGTTTATCATTGAGCGGCAATATTGAGGACTCGTTGAAACAGTCACACATTGAATTATTGAATTTGGTGGAACATGAGCAAGCACCCTTGATGCTGGTTCATGATTGCACTGGATTGTCTAATGATGCGCCTTTGTTTACCAGTTTATTAAACTATCGAAGGAATGAACTTGAAACCTATGATAAAGATAATTTTGATGATTTTCAAGAAGAGAACATCGTCGATGGAGATATGGCATTAGACATCACGGGAATAGGTGCTCATGAACGCAGCAATTACCCTCTAAACCTGAGTATTAATGATTCGGGAGGAAAGGAATTTGGCTTAAGTCTTCAGGCAGTTGATGAGGTGGATGGAGAACGTTTGATCGGTTATATGCAAACGGCAGTGGCAGCACTGGTGGGATCGGTTGTAGAGCATGCTGACATAAATTTAAAGACACCATTAAAAGATATCAGTATATTATCAGAGGCAGAAAGCCAACATTTTTTGGTTGATTTAAACCAAACGCAAACAGACTACCCAGATACTGCACTGATTCATGACTTGTTTGAAAATCAAGCTAAAGCCAATCCTGCTGCCATAGCAGTGGTGTTTAAGGGCGAGATTTTAAGTTATCAAGAACTGAATCAACGATCCAATCAATTGGCACACTATTTGATCGAGCAGGGTGTTAAATCTGATACTTTGGTAGGTTTGTGTCTTGATCGTTCCATTGACATGGTGATCGGTTTATTAGGGATATTAAAAGCCGGTGGCGCTTATGTACCACTGGATCCTACTTACCCTGAAGCACGACTTGCTTATCAAATTACAGATGCTGACCTCAGTATCATAGTGACACAAGAATCTTTGGAAGGCCCTTTGACATCAGCAGCCTCTATTCAATCCGTATGTTTGGATAACAATGAGATGCTTGAATGTTTGCAAGGTTACTCCAATCTTAATGTGAGTAGCAATAAACAAGATTTGAATGCACAAAACCTTGCGTATGTGATTTATACATCAGGAACAACAGGCAAGCCTAAAGGTGTATTGATAGAACATCAAAATGTGACATCATTGGTGATCAACAATAATTACACTTCTTTTTCTGATGAAACAGTTATGTTATTCCATTCATCAATATCCTTTGATGCGGCAACCTTTGAGATTTGGGGTGCGTTATTAAATGGTGGTCGATTAGTTGTTCAAGACAATAGCATGATTGAGATGTCAGATCTTGGAGATTTCATATCTGAACATCGCATCAATACAGCGTGGATGACAGCAAGATTGTTTGATCAATTTGTTGTGAATTACCAAAAACCACTTGTTGATATGCGTTATTTGTTGGCCGGTGGCGAACAAGTCAATGCAGAAATGTTCAGCCAGATGAAGGACTTGAATCCACAGCTTAATTTAGGCAATGGCTATGGCCCCACTGAAAATACGACGTTCAGTTGTTTCTATAGAATGCCTGATATTTTAGATGCTACGATGACTAATATACCCATTGGTAAACCATTGGCCAATCGAGGGGCTTACGTTTTAGATCAACACCTTAAGTTATGCCCACAAGGCGTTTTTGGAGAATTGCACGTCAGTGGTTTAGGTTTGGCGCGTGGTTATTTGAATCAACCCGAATTGACAACAAAAAAATTCATTGCTAATCCGTTTTACAATGCTACTGATTCCAACAGTAGCAAGCGCTTGTATAAGACTGGTGATTTGGTGCGTTGGTTGCCTGATGGCAATATAGAATTTATTGGTAGGGTTGATCATCAAGTCAAGTTGCGTGGTTTCCGTATTGAATTGGGAGAGATAGAAGCGCAATTGCAAAACCAAAAAGCGATACGTGATGCGGTGGTGATACTTGATGACAGTGAAAGGCGATTGGTCGCTTATGTAACATCAAGTGATGGTGATGATTTGAGTAGTGAATCTTTGCGCCAGAATTTAAGTCAATCACTGCCAGAATATATGGTTCCGGCTATTTATGTAGAACTCGAAAACATACCGTTAACCAGCAATGGTAAAGTAGATCGTAAAGCATTGCCCAAACCAGGTAACGAACATTTGGGGCATGCAGAGTATGAAGCACCGCTAGGTGCTATAGAAATAGCTTTAGCAGAAATTTGGCAAAGTTTACTGAATATTGAGCGAGTCAGTCGTCATGACAGTTTTTTCAGGTTAGGTGGGCATTCTTTATTAGCCATCCGGCTTGTTTCGTTGGTACAACAGCGTATGCAGCGATCCTTGATTATACAAAATATATTTGATCAACCCGTACTTAAAGATTTGTCCAAAGTCTTAAATGAGACTGTGTATAACGAGCTAAAACCCATTGAATTAGCTGATCGGACTCAACCTTTACCTTTGTCATGGGCACAACAGCGTTTGTGGTTTATTGCTCAATTAGCCGGCGGTAATGCGGCCTATCATATTCCAAGTGCTGTTAGATTAGAGGGTGATCTTTCATATGAGTCCTTAGCATTAGCATTGAGAACTATTGTTGCTCGTCATGAGGCATTACGTACAGTGTTTAAAGAGGTTGATGATGGAGTTTGGCAAGAAATTATTTCGAGTGAAATTTTTAACTTTGAATTAGCCTATAAGGATTTACGGGCAGTTGAAGATCCGCAAAGTGAGTTAGGTATCGAAGCTGAATCATTTAATCAGATGCCTTTTGATTTAACCACTGGCCCATTGATCCGTGGTCAGTTAGTGCAGTTATCAGAGCAAGAACATGTATTGTTGGTGACGATGCACCATATCGTTTCTGATGGTTGGTCGATGAATGTATTGGTGAATGAGTTTAATACATTGTATGAAGCCTATTGTTTAGACAAATCGAACCCACTACCGGCATTGCCTATTCAATATGCAGACTATGCCTTATGGCAGCGCACTGAACTCGGTGGAGATGTATTGGCACAACAAAGTGATTATTGGAGGAAGCATTTAGCCGGTGCACCAGAGTTGTTGAGTTTACCTACCGATCGTCCACGCCCATCGATGCCGAGCTATCGAGGTGGTAGTGTTGGTATAGAATTGGACCCAGAAATGAGCAAACAATTACGGGCTCTAGCTTTAAGCCAAGGAATAACTGTGCACATGGTATTACATGCAGTATGGTCAGTATTATTGGCACGTTTAAGTGGTCAAGATCAGATTGTGGTAGGTGCACCAGTGGCCAATCGTCAACGCCCTGAAGTTGAAGGCTTGATTGGTTTCTTTGTTAATACCCTGGCTTTAAGAGTAGATTTGAGCGGGAATTTGAATGTTAAAGAATTACTCTCACAAGTCAAATCTGTAACTCTAGGTGGTTATGCCAATCAGGATGTACCGTTTGAACAAGTGGTAGAAGTCATTCAGCCAATGAGAAATTTGGGCTATAGTCCTTTGTTTCAAACGGTTTTCAATTTTGAGCAGAATGATACAAGTGGTGATTTAAGTTTATCGGGTCTGTTTTCAGGTGTTGTGACTCTTGAATCTAATGCCGTGGAGAAATTTGATTTAACTTTATCACTTGTTGATACCAAAACTGTGAATGATGATAATGGTATTGTAGGCAGTTTAGAGTATGCTCATGATTTATTTGATGATGAGACAATCCAGCGTTGGTCAGGCTATTTTAGTCATTTGGTGGCTGCGTTTGTTGCAGACATTGAGGCACCTTTGCATGAGTTATCCATGTTACCTAAGATTGAACGTCAACATTTATTGGTAAACTTAAACCAAACCCAAGCAGATTACCCTGATACAGCACTGATTCATGGTTTGTTTG
>CAYGTC010000127.1:0-7793 GCA_964352735.1 uncultured Alcanivoracaceae bacterium
ATGGCTGCATATATTGCTTAAATTCACACATGAATTTAATGATCATGTTAATCGCTTCAAAGCCATGAATAACTGACTTTGAAGCGATGTTTATCCAATCTACTTTGCCATTTTTACCCTAAAATCCATTCTATGATGAAATATTGGGGCTAGTAAAAATTAAATCAATAAAATCTACATCTGTTCTCAGTAAATCTTATAATGATCAAATCGACAACCATTTAAATACCAATTATGCGTGGACAATCCGTACCCGATAAAAATAATGCAGATAACTGGGCGACCATAAAACATCTGGTGCCTTATTTATTTAAATATAAATGGCGGGTTTTGGCCGCTTTGGGTTTTATGTTGATGGCAAAGCTGGCAAATTTAGCCATGCCTTTTTTGATAAAGGACATGGTCGATCAATTATCAAATGAACCATCATTGGTTAACAATGGCAGCAGTCCATGGTTATTGGCACCTGTGGCATTGGTGATGATTTATGGTTTATTCCGCTTCATCACCGTTTTATTTGGAGAAATCAGGGACACACTATTTGGCCGAGTGACAGAAAGGGTGATGCGTAAAGTTGCCCACCATGTTTTTGTGCATTTGCATCGATTAGACCTCAATTATCATCTCAACAGAAATACAGGAGGCCTGTCTAGAGACATCGAACGCGGGGTGAGCGGTATCAGTTTTTTGTTGCGATTCATGATATTCAGTATTTTACCAACATTGATTGAAATTGCATTGGTCTTGGTCATCTTGATGGGTCAATATGGTAGTAATTTTGCATTGACAACAGCGATTGCCATTGTCACTTATATCGTTTTTTCAGTTAAAACAACCAATTGGCGTAAAAAGTACCTCAGAGCAGCCAATAAAGCAGATTCACACAGCCACACTCGAGCCATTGACAGTTTACTCAATTATGAAACCGTCAAGTATTATACCAATGAAAAATTTGAAGCCGATCGATATGATCTGGTTTTGCGTGATTTAGAACAAGCCAAAAGAAGTAACCGTTTATCATTATTGGTGCTTAATGGTGGCCAAGCATTGATCATCAGTTTATCAATGACAGTGATGATGTTTTTAGCCATAGTAGGTGTTCAAGATGGCACATTAACCGTTGGTGACTTTGTTCTCATCAATGCCTTTATGATGCAATTGTTCATACCTTTGGGGTCTTTGGGGTTTGTTTATCGTGAAATAAAAACAGCTTTGATTAATATAGAACAAATGTTCATTTTAATAGACATAAAGCCATCAATAGAAGATCATCAAAAGGCAACGAAATTGATAATAACTGATGGTATCGTCAACTTTAGCCATGTCAATTTCAGTTACGATGATGACCGTAAAATTCTAAATGATGTGAATTTTTCAGTGGCCGCTGGTCAGACTGTCGCGGTTGTAGGCGCCAGCGGTTCAGGAAAATCTACCTTGGTTAAATTGCTGTTTCGTTTTTATGACCCCAATGCAGGTCAGATTATGATTGATGGACAAGACATTAAATCAGTCACTCAAGAATCATTGCGACGTTCCATAGGTATCGTACCCCAAGACACTGTGCTGTTTAATGATAGCATTATGGAAAATATCCGATATGGCAATGTAGAGGCCACAGATGAACAGGTGCATCAGGCAATAGATTTGGCTTATTTGCGCGATTTCATTAATCAATTGCCCAATGGTGTTGAAACGACCGTCGGTGAGCGTGGTTTAAAACTTTCTGGCGGAGAAAAACAAAGGGTAGCCATTGCGCGCACTTTATTGAAGAAGCCGCCGATTATGGTTTTTGATGAGGCCACGTCGTCATTGGACAGTCGTTCAGAGCAGAAAATTTTAATGGCAATCGATTCAATGACACAACAAACCACCAATGTTGTTATTGCACATAGATTATCAACAATTGTTCATGCTGATAAAATTATCGTTATGGACAGCGGCAAAATAGTTGAGCAAGGCAATCATGAAACTCTGTTATCAAAAGAAGCATATTATGCTGGTTTATGGAAAACCCAGCAAAAACATATCACACAATCTTAAGTGAAACTTTGAGCATCATGTTCAAATAAAAGACATAACTGAAAATTTTTTCTCAATTATTTGTTTATTGCAATATAAATTTAGTTAATATTAGCAAAAACTTATATACAAAAGTCCAATCTCTTGAATGCAATGGGCATATTATTGTATAGTTTATATGGGGTTTTAAAATTATTTACTTCATTTCTGAGGAAATTTAATTTTTTAAGTTAAAAAAATACTTAGTGAGACCTTATTTTTATTCTGAGTGGTACGTTTTGAAACTTTGACTTATCTTCATTCATGAATCAAATAACGGTCTATTAGTAATAAAATAGGAAAATATATATATGAAAAAGAGAGGCATATTTACTTTGCTTGCTTGTGCGTGTGCTATGCATGTGCATGCAGATCAAAAAGTAATCATAAAAAACTCAACAGATTTGACACTAGACAGTCAGTCCAAGTTGATTCATGACTACGGCAGTTATAAGCTGTATAGTATGAGCGATGAACAAGCATCAGAATTGACACAAAATAATAAGAATGTTTCCATTGCACGTGATATGGATATGTTGTTATTCGACGCTTATCGGTTTAATACACAAATGGAAAAAATGGACAATCAAGAGGTGGTAAATTTCAATTTACAACACCCTGAGGGACTGCAATTGATCCAATTTAATGGCCCAGTTAAACAAGAGTGGCTAGATTCAATCAAATCTCAAGGCGTCAAACCAATCCATTATATTGCCAATAATGGCTATTTAGTATGGGCCACTGCAGATCAACGTTCCAAATTAACCGAAATGGCATCCAGGCAGGAATTTGTTCAGTTCAGTGCTCCCTATTTGCCAAAATTTAAATTGGGCAAAACACTTTCTACACAATTGGGTTTTCCTTCATTATTTCAAGATGATATCAATGTCGTAGTGCAGTTGACAGACAGTCCTTACTTAGAGGAAAGTAAAAGATTTATTGATTCATTGGCAATCAAAACAGAAGCCACATGGCAACATGTGATGAAATTCCACAGTACTCGAATTACGATTAAAGTTGGCGATATACAAAAGGTTCTTGATATGCCAGATTCGTTTTGGATTTCAGAATACTTTGAAAGAACAATGAGTGATGAAGTACAAAATCAAATCTTGGCAGCTAATTTCAATGCGGATAACTCTGGTCCAGCTATGACTGGTTATGCAGATTTCTTGGCCGCTAGAGGTTTTCCTACCACGCCTGCTTCATATCCAATCGTTGATGTGACAGATTCAGGTATCGGAAATGGTACAGTCAATTCTGGAGATCCAACTTTCCATGAAGGTGGTGATATTAACAACCCGACCCGTTTGGCTTATGTGTCTAATTGTACCGCTCAGGCTCTAGATGGCACTACAGGTAGTCATGGCCATCTTGATGCCAATATTGTTGGTGGTTTTGAATCTCGTGTGGGTTTCCCTTTTATTGATCCTAACGGTTATATCAGAACCCAAGGTGTTAACCCATTCACACGTTTGGCAGGCACACGTATTTTTGGCCCAGGTTTTGATTTGAGTGCTTGTGGCGGAAATGATGTAGGGTTATTGCAATCCATTCAAGACGATGGCGCCCATATAACGAACAACTCATGGGGTTGTAGTGGTTGTGCTGGCAGTTATGATGATTCATCTCAGGCTTTTGATGTCGCTGTTCGAGATGCGGATTTAACTGAAGCTGGTAATCAACAACTAATCATGCTGTTTTCAGCTGGTAATTCAGGACCTGGTGCAGGAACAGTTGGTACACCTGGTAATGGAAAAAATATGATCACAGTGGGTGCTTCTGAAAATGCACGCCCTGAAGATGAGGATGGTCCATGGACAGATGGTTGTAATATTGCGCCAACAGGTGCAGATAATGCTATGGATGTGATTGGTTTTTCCAGTCGTGGTCCATCACCTGGTGAGAGAACTAAGCCTGAAGTGATTGCTCCAGGTACGCATATTCATGGAACAGCATCAACCAGCCCCAATGCCAATGGTACAGGTACTTGTGATGCATTCAGACCATCAGGTCAAACAATAATCGCAGCTTCTTCGGGCACTTCTCATTCAGCTCCGGCCCTTTCTGGAGCGGCCTCTTTAGCATACTACTGGTTAGAAGCTGGTGAAGGTAATACAGAGTTTGAAGGTGGTAGCCCAGCAGCCCCATCTCCGGCGCTAATGAAAGCTTACATGATGACACACCCTACCTATTTAACAGGTGATGGTGCCAATGATGACTTGCCAAGTAATACCCAAGGTTACGGCATGCCTAATATGGATTTGATGTTTGATGATACGCCTAAGTATGTTCATGATCAAATGACTGTCTTAGACAATACAGGTGATGAATGGACCTGGATTGGTGCAGCAGCTGACCCGACAAAACCTGTCAGAATTGCCATGGTTTATACCGACCAGGCTGGTGCGACTGGAACATCCCCACAAGTGAATAACTTGGATTTAACGGTTGAAACTGGTGGCGATACTTATTTAGGTAATGTTTTTACTGCCAATTTCAGTACCACTGGTGGCTCAGCAGATGTTTTCAATAACTATGAGGCAGTATTTTTCGATGCGGGTACAGCTTCAGATTTAACCATTACGGTTTCTGCATTCAATATTGCAGGTGATGGTATTCCCAATATTGGTGATGATACAGACCAAGATTTTGCTATTGTTTGTTTTAACTGCGCTCAAACGCCAACATTTGTATTAAACCCAAATGAAAGCAGCTTAGAAGTATGTGTTCCTGATAATGCGGTTTATAACTTAGATGTAAATTCTATTTTAGGTTTCAATACCGATGTAACACTGACAAGTACTGGTGCGCCAACAGGAACTTCCGCAGATTTTTCAATCAATCCAGTTACTCCATCTGGTAATAGCGTATTGACCATCAGCGGCATTACCGCAACTAATGAGGGTGATCACGCCATTATGGTTACTGGTTCAGCAGGTGGTGAAATGAAAACCAGAGAATTGGCTCTTTCTGTTTTTGATGGTGTTCCAACAGGGTCTGCATTAACGGCTCCTATCGATACTGCAGTAGATATTCCATTAACTCCGACTTTTATGTGGGATGTTGATGTCAATGCAAAAGAATATTTAGTCGAAATTGCAACAGATTCAGCCTTTTTGAATGTGGTAAATACTGCAACTGTGGAAACTAACAGTTATACGCCAGGAAGCGATTTGCCTTCTAGTTCAGTATTGTACTGGAGAGTGACAGGACAAAGTATTTGTGGCTCAATGGCCAGTGCTGAGTTCAGTTTTTCAACTCAAGCATTACCAGGTGATTGTAATATAGGCCAGGCACAAATTGATATTCTTTCCTATGATTTTGAATCATCAGATGTAATTTATGCTCATGGTTTTGAGGCACCAACTGCACCTCCTGGGGGCGATAATGGTATGCAAGGTTGGACGACTGAAGCATTAGAAGGAGCTGCTTCATGGAATCTTTCTGGGGCCATAGTGAGTTCTGGCGCACAAGCATTTAATTCACCAGATCAAGATACAACCAGTGACAATGTATTGACATCTCCGGTTATGTCAGTACCTACTGGCGGTGGTCCTTACACTTTACGTTTCTGGAATCAACAGAGTCTAGAGTCTAGAGGAGCAGGTGGTTGTTGGGATGGTGGTGTTTTAGAAATATCAGAAAATGGCGGTGCATTCGTACAAGTATCTAATGATGATATGATCAATGATCCTTATGATGGAGCTTTAAATGCTGGTCCTTTGAATGGTTCTAATGCTTGGTGTGGTGATCCACAAGCTGGTGCTGTTACATCTGTTAATGTTAATGACTTTGCTGGTTCTGATATACAAGTGAGGTTCCGTTTGGTTACTGATGGAAGCGTCGGAAGACCAGAAGGATGGACTATTGATGATGTTAAAATAACTGGTTGTGAAGCAGAATAATGTTCTGACTTAGTTCTCAGGCCTTTCAAGATTAGGGCCTGAGAATATTACATCACAGTAAAACTTAAAAAATCCTTACAGAAATGTAAGGATTTTTTTTATGTGAAATTCTTGTAACCGAATGTGGACATTCTTGGTCACTTTGTTCAGGGGTGGTTGGTTTTTTTTAAGTTTTAAAGCTTTTTTATTTAATGCTGGAGCGTTTTTTTTGAAAAAAATTGCTAATAGTGACTTACCTAGGTAGTATCTAGGTGTGTTAGGTTGTATGAGTCAATTTAAATGTTACAACCTAAAAGGGTGTTTGAAACCTCTTTATATTTTGTTTTGATGGTGGGCAGTGAACTGCTCGCCATTTTTTTTATCAATTCAATCAACAATAATGACATAATGTGTGAAGATCTTGACATGATTATAGTCTAACTTTTTGAGCAGGGTATTTTGATTAAGTATCTACTGAAACAGGAAACTGCATTAAATAAGCACTTGACCATATCGGAAACTCAACTTTCATAAGGTAGCCAAGATAATCATTCGGATTGTTTTTAGTCAGTGAAAAAAAAGTCTGAATCACTTGATTTGCACCTTCAATATTGAGTTTTTGATCATAATCTACATGTGGTTGTAATATGGTGATGTCTGCTTCTGTATGCAATCTGTTGAACCAGAAGGACTCTTCAGTCATGGGTTTAAATCCAGGACTGACAGAAACGACTTTTTGTTCTGGCAAACTTTTTATTGCAAGGGTTTTTTTCATGAAGCATAAATGTACCAGTCTACGTGTTGGATTTCTGATCTCAACTCCAGTCATGCCTGCAAATTTACCACCATGAGAAGGGCTGATTAAATCTTTATCATAATGCTTTAATATAGCAACGTCTGATAATGTCGATTTATCCAGATAATTGTTCATGACCAATCGTCCAGATGAATGTGGAGAGGATTGTGCTGATTTGAGTATGTTCTCTGAGGTGAGTTCTTTGACAAAACTCAACATGGGTAGAGTATCATATTGGGCATTGGCAGAAACAATATTGGTTTTATCAAGTTGTGGCTTTTTTATGTCAGGATTAACCAGAACAACCAGAGGTCGCGAGTTTTCTCCAAAGCGGCAACCCCTGTAATAACTCAAAACGCTTTGTTGAAGATAGTGAGAGTCGAGATCATTTTCTTTTTGTAGGAAAATACTCAAATTGACGTCTATGTATTCATTGAGTAATGAAGAACTGGCTTCAAACAGTTTTTTTCTGGCATCGATTTCTGCTACCTTATCAAAATTCTGTGGAATGCTATCGGTTTTTAAAATGGTTTTCAATGCAGAATGACTGCTAGAATATTCTGCTATTAAAGCCTCAAAAGTATTGATGATACTGTCGTTAGTATCGGTTATCTCAACTGGTAAGTTTGTAGCCTGAGTTAGATTAAGGAATTTTTTTAGTCCTGAAGGACCAGGTAATGAAATGATGGTTTCGATGCCGTTGTTGGCATTGATTGACTCTATCACCCTTTGGCATGTGGTTTTACTAGAATTCAACCAGCCAGACATGCCTGTGATGGTGCGCGCTTGTATGGGGAAACTGTTGACGAGCTTAGTAAGTGCTTGTTTTATTTTTTCTCCTTCTTGATCAATCAGGGAAAATTCGTTATTTTTTAATTGTTTGGTCATTTAGTGTTCATTGGATAAATGTATTAGTATAACTTAAATATAAAAAATCGCAGAAAAATTCCAATGAATTCGACATTTATTGGCGAATAAATTGCGCTATTATCTAGCTCGAATATTTCATCATAGAATGGAATTTAGGGGGAAAATGGCAAAATAGATTGGGG
>CAYGTC010000128.1:0-7789 GCA_964352735.1 uncultured Alcanivoracaceae bacterium
GTCTTTCATAATCCTCGCGATATTATGATGGACAAGTCAAAACATCATATCTAGGGATATATCGACCATGAAAAATTTAGCCATTATTGCCATCAATTCATATCAAAAATACATTTCTCCTTATAAAGGGTTCTGTTGCGCGCACTGAGTGGTGCACCAAGGTGACTCTTGCTCGGAATTTGTTAAACAAAGCATCATTGAGCACGGGTTATTTCGCTCAATAACATTGATTAAATTAAGATTTGCAGAGTGTAAAGAAGCTGCACTTTTGTATAATCAAGCATCAAAAAACAAAAAAGCAGAAGATGAATCAAATCAAGACAATTCCTCTCATCCATTAGAGTTTCTAAATTGTGTGCCCTTACCATGTGATTTAGGTATAGAAGCCTGTGCCTGTTCAATTTTCTAAAATAGTTGTTTTTATCCATTTCGATAACACCAATGCGAGGGTCATAAGTTATGCCTGTCTTGTTGTGTCTTGGATAAGTAAGATAAAAGCCAAATATATTGGCATTGCCCATCAATCAATGACATTTAAGTGAGGTTGCCTGGTGAAAACCAATACCGTGAAATTTCTTCATGCAGTAATTGTGGAGATTTTCAAGCACGTAGGATGAAAACACGATTCCGTGCAGAAAATGAAAAAAAACCTCAATTGGTTCATACACTGAATGGCTCAGGTTTGGCAGTAGGCAGGTGTTTGATTGCTGTCATGGAAAATTACCAGAACCCTGATGGTAGTATTCGTATTCCTAAAGTTTTACAACCGTATTTTGGCGGTCAAGAAGTGTTGAATTGATCATTTGCCTGGCCACTAACTATGGGTCTTACAAATTATGGGCATTATGTTGGTCGTTAAAAATGGGCTAAGTAATTTATAGATGATTTTACTCAGCCCTAAATCTAATGCAATTTGATTTTGTTTATGTTTTTTTATGGGTAAAAGTAAAAGTATATAAAAAGATTGCTGTTATTAATATTAATAAAACATAAATATTAAATACTGGTACCATACGAATCTGACTATTAAACCATGAGCCAGTTTGAGCAATTGCATTTGATACTAGAAAGTTACCACTGTTTGTTTGGTCTCGTGATATTACGGTACATTGGTTTCCTGGGGAATTATTGTTGAGACAGCTTCCATCCATGAATCCTAAGTCAAAAATCAAATCAGACATATCAACATTATAAAACATGTGGATGCCTTGAACGGGTTCACCAATGACAGTGGTAACTGGCGCAGCCCATAACTTTATGTCCCAACTAATTGGTTGACCTGATTCATCAGTACCGATGTCAAAAACGATAATGGTTGAATTTTCTTCGGTAAGAACTTGGTTACCATCGGTAAATCTGTAAGATTGCACTGATGATTCAATAGAGGTAAAGGGCATATTACTTGGTATTTTATCCTCAGTGAGGAAATAGCCGGTGACTCTATCATTACCAGAATAACTGCCAAAAAACTCCAAAAATTGAGGGCCTGTGTAATGATAGGAATATTCTTGTGCTTGAGAAACATTGAATAGGGCAGCAATGATTATAAAGAGGATGATTTTTCTGTATAGCATGTCAATTTGACTCCTAAGATTTTTAGAAAAATGTTTGTTAATTTATTCGGGTTTGTACGTGAGTGATGTACTGATTTATTTGATGCATTTTTCATTTTATTGTTGATAAACATGTCATTACATCAAATAAATTCAGGCTCAAACTTAGCCCAAATATTTTATCAAAACGGTGAAAAAATTGATTTCATCCATGAAAAACATGGAGTTAAAAGAATTTTTCAACAGTTCACTTTGTACCTGAATGGTTTTATGAAAAAAATGGCCGTATATCTTGAATAAAATCGCTTCAAAGCCATGAACAACTGGCATTGAAACGATGTTTATCCAATCTATTTTGTCATTTTTACCCTAAAATCCATTCTATGATGAAATATTCGAGGTTAGTAACCTTCTACCTTAAAGGTCATCAGTGATGATCCAGTAGAGCAATTACCTTGGGTGATAAAACCACCATTGTTGGTATTTGCATGTAAACATTTATTATTGGCAACATTCCTTAATTTAAATGTATCTGATGAAAGCATTATAGCTTCATATTCGGCGTCAGAATCACACTTACCAACAGTTAAAAATTGAGATGAAGTGTGGTTAATGTTTTTTGGGACTAAACAAAAGTGATTACGATCGTTTATTACTACTCTTGAACGCATTTTATATTTATTATTGCCCAGATTAGTAAAATAAAATGCATAGTTATCATGGTTATTGCAATCCCAATTATAAAAATACAATGAACCAAGAGTGCCATCAGATGTAAATGGATAAATACACTTATTGGTCAACACATTTTTGAGACGATAATCAAAATAATTGGGCGTAATATCTTGAAAAATAACAGGTAAATTGGATTGGTGGATATCATCCCTGTAGGTGAAAGAGGTTTCTCCTAAAGTTCTAACACTATTAAGGCCAGTACAATTTGAACTTTTACCATAGTATTTAACTCGAATTATATATCTTGTATTATTTTGAAAATAATGTCCCCAATAGAATGCGCTTGCTCCATTAAAGCTGGTTTGCCCTTGCCATTGTAAGCTGCCAGCTATCTTATATTCGACTTGAAAGCTTTTATTATTCCATGATCTTTTTTCTTTTATACATGCAGGCTCATTAATATTAATACCAATGTCGCCATTATTGAGTTGAATAAAATAAACATTGGCACTGGCGTATTGGCAAACGATTAGTAATGTTAAAAATATTATGAATTTTGATTTCATCTTTTTCTCTGTTTAATGTGGCACAAAATAAAGTATTCCTATTAATCTTCTGTGCGTGAAAGATTAATATTATTAGTTAACTCTACTAATAACTAAATATCGAATCTTAATTTTATATTGGGAAAAAGATTGGTAAATGATTTTGAGGGGTAAATGTGCGGTAAAACAGGGTAAATACAGGGTAAAAATTAATCTATTTAATTTGATATCAATAACTTAAATGATTAGATGAAAATTGAGTTTCATCTGCTTAATACTTTGTCTCATGACTGGCTGGTCAGAATGTGGATGTGTATTTTATTGTATTCTGCATGAGACTTTGTTATTTAAAGAGACCTCAGCATAATTAGATGGCGAAAGAAAAAATAGAGATTGTTACCAAATTGAGACAAAAATTGCAGGTAATAGCTAGCTATTGACAAGATTTATGACGCTGTTGATGAATTTAATCATTTTTTACCCGCCACTGTAGTTATGCTGAGGTCTCTTATAGATAAAATGTGTTTTTCTACCGATTTGATGAAATATTCAGGTTAGTTATTGAGGTGACCTTTTTGATAACACCAATGCCATGGTTCGTAAGTTATGCCTGTTTTGTTGTTTCTTGGATAAGTGAGATAAAAGCCAAATGTATCGGCATTGCCCATCAGCCAAATAAATGCCATGGATTTTTCAAAAGACTCTTCTAATACACTGGCCCCATGTGAACCAATGTCGATGGCACAACCCGTGTGGTGCTCACTAAAGCCGGGTAGGGCACTGACTTTTATGATGTCTTTGATGTTGATGCCCTTGTCTATTTTTTTTTGTATCAACTGTTTTTGGTACTCGATGCTTCGATAGGCAGATACAATTTGTAAATCGATGTTATCTGCTCGAGCGGCATTGCGCATTTTTTTCCAGGCTTTGCGTGCAGCTGGATGCAAGTAGGCAGGTCGATCAAACATGTCTTTTCCGCTGTATTTCAATCGACATGATTCACTGAACATTGGGAAATGGTAACCATCGATATTCATAAATCTGCGGTTAATATGTTTTAATTGACGATGATATACTTTGATCCATTGACCAGGTTGCTGATCGAATGTGTGTAGAACTTCTTCTTTGAGGCCCTTATTACGGTATTTTTTTCTGAGTTTGATGTGCATTACACCATTCTTTTTGCGAATTCTGCCAAGTTTTTTGCCATCAAGTCGGTCTTCGATCAAAAAAACATCAGGACTTTTTTTCTTGGGTTTGATGTGTGTTCTATTCACGTGATGTTATCAATGTTTTGTTCCCAGTTTTTACCATCAAAATTTCGGATCTTCAATTGATGGTGTGAAAAGTTGTCAATGCATCTGACATTGATGCTCCACGCATCGGGATGTGAACGGGGGCGGTAGAATGATTTTACTCCACAGTTCTTACAAAAATAATGTTTGGCAATTTTTTGATTGAATTGATAATTGTGTAAATTTTTCTGATCAGTCAGTAGGGCAAATTGTGATTGTGGAACAATCAAATGCAAAAAAGCAAATTTTTCACACATACTGCAATTACATAATAAGATGTCAGCGTCTTCTAGAGATTCTGTTAATGTGATTTTATAGCGTATAGCCCCACAGTGGCAACCGCCTTGGTATTCATAACTATGCATGGCTTAGATCATACAAGTTTTCTAATAATGTTCAATCATATATTATCATTATTATGCAATATGTGCGATAATTCCGCGGTTTATATAAGCACTAATATTCTGGAGAATAATTATGAATTTTTTGATTTCTGATGCTGTGGCACAAACAGCTGGCGCCAATGGTCCTGGTGGAGGTTTGGCTTCTTTTATCCCATTAATTTTGATCTTTGTGGCGATGTATTTTCTTTTGATCAGACCACAACAAAAAAAGATGAAATTACATCAAGAAATGGTCGCAGCACTGGCAAAAGGTGATGAAGTGACTACAAATGGCGGTATTCTCGGTAAAATTGTTTCTTTAGATGATTCGTTTGTAACTGTTGAAATTGCGCAAAATGTCTCCATAAAGCTACAACGCAGTGCGATTGGAAACGTTTTGCCTAAGGGTACAATTAAGTCAGTCAAATAAAAAGCCTGCGTTAAGAATCATTAATTAATAATAAAAATAGGATCTATTATGAATCAGTATCCCTTATGGAAAAATTTGCTAATTGTGATCGTGTTAGCACTTGGCGTGTTTTATGCCTTGCCCAATATTTATGGCAGAAGCCCGGTTGTGCAAACCAGTGCCATTAAGGCTCAACCTGTCAATGAGCAGTTACTGGGTGTAATTGGAGATAAATTGACTGCTGGTGGCCTCAGTAATTACGATTTGTCATTGGAAAATGAAACGGTGATTACCAAATTTGAGAATCTTGAAGATCAGTTTGTTGGAAAAGAAATTCTTGATGAGTTATCTGGTTACAAGTCTGCACTAAACCTCAAACCCAATATTCCTGAATGGTTGGCTGATGCTGGCGGAAAAGCGATGAGTTTAGGATTGGATTTGCGAGGTGGAGTATATTTTCTGATGCAAGTTGACATGAAAGAGGCACTGGACAACAAATACAATCAAATTAGTGGTGACGCCATACAAATCTTGTCTAAAGAAAAAATCTCAAAGAAAAGTTTAAAGTGGAAAAAAGACCAGTTAGTCATTACTTTTAAATCTGAAGAATTGGCCAGTAAAGCTTATGAAAAATTGAGAAAACAAATCAACGAAGTCAACTTTAAACAAAGACAAATTGACGGTGTTGAATCATTAATTGGCACCATACGTGATATCACCATTCAAGAGATCAAAGACAAGGCCATTGAACAAAATATCTCAACCATCAGAAGCCGCGTAAATGAATACGGTGTTGCTGAACCAATTGTGCAAAGGCAAGGATCTGATCGAATTGTTGTTCAGTTACCAGGCGTTCAGGATTCTACTGAAATCAAAGAAACGCTGAGTGCTGTTGCCACATTAGAATACAGAGCGGTTGACATGGACCCGAATCACAATGCATTTGAAATCCTATCAACAGGTAAAGCGCCACCTTTGGGCTACAAACTGTATAAAAATGATAAAGGAGAACCTGTTTTATTAAGCAAAGGTGTAATTGTGACTGGTGATCAGTTGATTGATGCAACAGCTGGATCTGATCAGCAATCTGGTCGACCACAGGTATCTGTACGTTTGAATAATATCGGCGCAAAGCGCATGTTGGACTTCACACGTGATAATGTCGGTAATAACATGGCTGTTGTATTAAAGGAGCGTGTTTTGGATCGAAAAGACGAAGAGACAGGTAAAAATATTTATAAAGTTCAAGAAACGGTCATCAGTAATGCTGTTTTACAAGGCGTATTCAGTGAAAGATTTCAAACCACTGGTTTAGAAAGTTCAAAATTTGCTGCAAAATTGGCACTACAGTTGCGTTCAGGTTCATTGGCAGCACCCGTAGAAATTGTCAGAGAAAAAACCATTGGGCCCAGTGCTGGTAAAGAGAACATCGACAAGGGTTTCAATTCTGTTCTGATTGGTTTTATTATGGTACTGATCTTTATGTTGGTTTATTACAAAATGTTTGGCTTGGTCGCCAATATTGCCTTGACAGTGAATGTGGTGTTAATGGTCGCCTTTTTATCTCTTTTGGGTGCGACACTGACGTTGCCTGGCATTGCTGGTATTGTATTAACAGTCGGTATGGCGGTCGATGCCAATGTATTGATATTTGAACGTATCAAAGAAGAACTGACCTCTGGCAATTCGCCTCAAAGAAGCATCAGTGCTGGTTATGAAAAAGCTTTATCGACCATTGCCGATGCTAATATTACTACTTTTATAGCAGCCATCGTACTTTTTGCATTTGGAACCGGCCCTATTAAAGGCTTTGCCGTGACTTTGAGTATTGGTATTGTGACTTCAATGTTTACTGCAATCATGTTATCTAGAGCCATTATTAACAAGTTTTATGGCAGTAAAACCAAACTTAAATCACTTTCAATATAAGGGGAATGCAATGAAATTTTTCGGAAAAACAACAATTGATTTCATGGCCAAACGTAAGATCGCTATGATTTTCTCTTTGCTATTGATCTCTGTCTCTATTGGTTCGTTACTCACTAGAGGCTTGAATCTTGGTTTGGACTTTACAGGCGGTACCGCTGTGGTAGTTAATTTTGATAAGAATATAGAGTTGGAACAAATTCGCGAAGTACTAAAAGGAAATGGCTTTGAAGATGCCATAGCTCAGAATTTTGGTTCAGCAAAATCCGTACAAATTCGGATGCCTTCTAAAGCCGTAAATGATTCTTCAACCATCAGTAATCAATTGGCAGCCATAATTTTACCTTTGGACTCGAGTGCTGAAGTTGGCAAAGGTGATTATATCGGTTCTCAAGTGGGTGATGAGTTGGTTGAAGATGGTTCTTTGGCAATACTGTATGCCATTATTGGTATCTTATTGTATGTAACCATCCGATTTGAGTGGCGATTTTCTGTGGGTTCAGTGATTGCATTGGTGCATGATATCATCATTACAACTGGTGTTTTTTCACTGTTACAAGTTGAATTTGATTTAACCATTTTGGCGGCCTTATTGGCGGTGATAGGTTATTCATTGAATGATACCATCGTAGTATTTGACCGGGTGCGTGAAAATTTTAGGTCGCTGAGGAAAAAGACGCCAGAACAGGTTTTTAACATTTCTATCAATCAAACCATTTCAAGAACCATCATCACTTCGTTAACGACATTGCTTGTGTTGTTCGCCTTGTTTTTCCTAGGCGGTTCAATGATTCATGGCTTTGCATTGGCACTGATCATTGGTGTGGTTATTGGTACTTATTCTTCAATATTTGTGGCCAGTACAGCGACATTATCACTGGGTGTATCACGAGAAGACCTCATGCCGGTGGAGAAAGAAGGCGTTAACTTGGATCATATTCCATAACAACCTAGATATGATGTTTTGACTTGTCCATCATAATATCGCGAGGATTATGAAAGA
>CAYGTC010000129.1:0-7688 GCA_964352735.1 uncultured Alcanivoracaceae bacterium
GATTATCTACAAATTCAGCAGCCAAAACGCTGAAGTATTCAGACCAACGCTGGATGGTTTCTCGATCAAATAAGTCACTGGCATATTCCAAGCTGCCTAATATGACTTTGTCGACTCCTGTTGCTGTGGCTTCTGTTTTTGTATCAATAATAGATAAAGTCAGATCAAACTGAGCATTCTCATCCACTTCAGCAGCTGAATCATCTGAAGAAACTTCTGCATCTTGATTCACAAAATTTAACATCACTTGAAACAATGGGCTATAACGTAAACTGCGTTCTGGTTTAACCAGCTCTACCACTTGCTCAAATGGAACATCTTGATTGGCATAACTATCAAGAATCATGAATTTAACTTGTGACAAAAGGTCTTTAACACTTAAATGACCACTTAAGTCTAAACATAAGGCCAAAGTATTGACAAAGAAACCAATCAAGCCTTCTATTTCAGCTCTTTGACGATTGGCAACTGGAGTGCCAACAACAATTTGATCCTGACCACTTAAGCGTGACAACATTATTGACCACACCGCATGTACAACCATATGCACAGTCATGCCATTAGATAAAGCCAAATCTCTTATTTTCTGACTCACTTTTGGATCTAATACAAAGTCAACAATACCACCTTTATAACTGGGCATCGCTGGCCGCTGATGATCCGTGGGTAAGTTTAACAACTCTGGAGCATTTGCTAAGTGTTTTTGCCAATAGGCCCCTTGCTGAGCCAATACATCCTCGCTTAATTGAGTTCTCTGCCACAATGCATAATCAGGGTATTGGATTGGCAAAGCAGGTAATGGATTCGGTTTATTCAAACAATAAGCTTCAAAAAGTATATTAAACTCATCAGATAAAACGTTCATTGACCAACCATCAGAGACAATGTGATGCATCGATACCAACAAAATATGTGATTGATCTGATAATTGAACCAACATCCCCCTGATTAATGGGCCTGTGGCTAAATCGAAAGGCCTTTGATTAAACTTTTCAGTCTCTGTTGCTAATTCAACTTGCTGATCTTTAGCATTGCTTAAATCTTTATATTCCAGTTTAAATTTAAAATCTTCCGTCGAAATAATTTCCTGCCAAACTTCTCCATCTGCATCTTTGAAAACAGTTCGCAAGGCTTCATGTCGTGCAATAACAGTAGTAAGTGCCAATTCCAGGACATCGTAAGATAATTCGCCCTGTAACTGAACTCCTGTAGAAATATGATACGCTGCATTGCCCCCTTCTAACTGGGCAATAAACCATAATCGTTGTTGTGCCCAAGATAATGGAATTTGAATAACGTCTTCACTGCGTGGTAATATTTTTTCATTCTTTGCAGATACCCCATTTGAAGACACTACAGAATTGGTTAAATATTCAATTATTTCATCTTTGTTTTCTTTCAATAATTTTTTTAAATGATCAGGAAAGTTCCCTTGATCGAACCTAACTATTAACTTGCCATCATTTACACTCATAGATACACCATGATCGAATGATGTTTTAATAATTTTTTCAACTTTCATTAAAGTACAACCTCATCTTTTAAATTTGTTAAATATTTAACTAATTTATTTTTATATTTTTTTATTAACATTTTAAATTTATTTGTCAAAATCATTGGATTGAATCTGACTGTTTATTTTATTTTTCATCAAAATTCAATCACATCTCTTGAATCATTTTCATTAACAGAAAAAGTATCGATATATTCTGCTAGTTGGCGCAAATCATTGGCCTCAAATAATAATCTAAGTTGCATTTGAAAATGAAATTTATCATTAATTGAATTTATCAGTGTTATGGCAAGTAACGAGTGACCACCTAAGTTAAAGAAACTATCATGACGACTGACCTGCTCAACATTAAGCAGTTCCTGCCAAATTTCAGCCAATGCTATTTCAGTATCACCTTGTGGCGCCTCATAATCAGCATGCAATAAATGTTTGCCTTCTGGCTTGGGTAGAGATTTATGATCGACTTTACCATTACTGGTTAAAGGCATGGCCTCCAACTCCATGTAGATGGCAGGAACCATGTAATCTGGCAACAAAACACTTAAGTTTTTACGCAAAGACTCACTGTCCAATTCATCAGTGTCAGATACAATATAGGCCACCAAACAATCGTTACCACTGACTTTTTCAAGGGCTACCACTGCATCACTTATGGATTCCTGATTCTGTAATTGCGCTTCAATTTCGCCCAATTCAATACGGAAACCACGCAATTTCACTTGTTGATCAACCCGGCCTACAAATTCAAGATTGTCATCTGCTAACCAACGCACCAAATCACCGGTCTTGTACAAAAGCTTGCTGCTGTTGGTGTCATTGGCATCATAAAATGGATTATCAATGAATTTCTCAGCAGTTAATTCAGCTTGATTTAAGTAACCACGTGCTAAACATGCACCACCAATCAATAGTTCACCAGCCACCCCTTTGGGTACCAAAGCCCCATGACTATTACAAACAAAAACTTGTGTATTGTGATTGGGCTTACCAATGTGAAGTTTTGATACCGGTGTATTGAATATACCTGCCGTTGCATAAACTGTTATTTCTGATGGACCATATGCATTAATAAACGTTCTGTCTTTTGACCACAATAGAGACAGATTTTCAGGACAGGCTTCCCCGCCAACAATTAAAGTACTGACTCCAGTCCACTGCTCAACATTCAATAAAGGCAATATGGCTGGTGGCAGCAAAGCAAGGCTGACATCATGATCACTGGCCACATTTGACATCAAATCTGGTGAAGAGAATTGTTCTTCGCTGAGCATAACCAAGCTCGCACCTTGTGTTAAAGCAGTGAAAAATTCCCAAACCGAAGCATCGAAGGCAATTGAAGCAAATTGCAATACATTGCTTGATGATGACAATTGTAAATTATCTTTTTGAGCGCACATGAGATTATTCAAACTTTGATGTTCAATCATGACCCCTTTGGGCTTTCCTGTGGTACCCGAGGTGTAGATCACATAAGCCAGGTTTTGAGCATGTAAGCCCAGTTTTTCAGCAACAGGATTATCTTTTGAATACCCTTGCAGGCGCTCAAGCATCTCACTATTGTCTAAACATATGGCTTGAATAGACAATGTTGATGGCGATGCTTCTTGTAGTGATTGCTGGGTTAACACGATGTTCAAATCAGCATCTGTTATCTGATAAGTTAGACGGGCTTCTGGATAGGTTGGATCCAGTGGCACATAGGCACCACCAGCCTTTAATATGCCCAATATACCAATGGCCATTTCAATGGAACGCTCAAGACACAAACCCACCAAACTATCCGGCTTAACGCCCTGCTCGATCAAATAATGAGCCAATTGATTGGCGCGTTGATTCAACTCATGATAAGTTAAACTGGTTCCATTAAATACCACAGCAATCGCTGTTGGATTACTCTTGACTTGATCTTCAAATAATCCATGAATCAATGCTTTCTGCGCATAATCGACTTGAGTATGATTCAAATCAACCAACAGATGCTGACGTTCTTGTGCAGGTAAAATAACCAGTTCATGCACACCTACATCAAGATCGGCAACAAATGAAGCCACTAATTGATTAAAATAGGTGGCCCATCGCTGGATCGTCGATTCTTCAAACAAATCGCAAGCATACTCTAATACACCAGAAATGCAATGGTCATTGTTGGCGTCATTGACATTATTGGTATCGAAAAGAGAAAGGGTCAAATCAAACTTTGCAACCACATTTGATTCAAAGGCAACACCACCTGAAGATACGCCGGATATACTCAAATCATCATCCACGTCATCCTGTGTTAAACTAAACATAGATTGAAACAACGGAGTATAACCCAGACTTCGTTCTGGTTGTACCAGTTCCACCACTTGTTCAAACGGCACATCCTGATTAGCATAACCACCCAAAGTAATGTCTTTAACTTGTGAGAGTACTTCTTTGACACTTAAATCTTCACGCAAGTCCACTTGTAAAGCCAGAGTATTGACAAAAAATCCGATCAGACTTTCAACTTCATATCGTTGGCGATTGGCAACAGGGGTACCTACCACAACCTGATCCTGACCGCTTAAACGTGATAACAATACCGACCACACTGCATGTAAAACCATGTGAACGGTCATGCCTTGACTTAAAGCCAACTCTCTTACCTGCTGGCTCACTTGCACATCCAATTCTATACCTACAGCACCTCCTTGGTAACTTGGCATCGTTGGACGTGGATGATCCGTAGGTACACTCAACAACCCTGGCGCATCGGCCAAATGATCTGTCCAATAAGCACTTTGTTGTGCCAAGACATCTCCACTAAGTTCTGTGCGCTGCCATACAGAATAATCGGCATATTGAATTGGTAATGCTGGTAACGGATTAGGCTGACCTAAACTATAGGCTTCATATAATGCATTGAATTCTTTTACAAGTACACCCATCGACCATCCATCGGAAACAATATGATGCATTGTCACCAACAATACATGTTCTTGATCTGAAAGCTGTACTAACATTCCCCGAATCAATGGGCCTGTGGTTAAATCGAAAGGCATCTGGTTAAATGCTTCAGATTCGATTGCCAGTTCATTGTGTGGGTCTTCAATGGTGCGCAAATCTTTATGTGTTAGCTTGAAGTTAAAATCTTCGACTGACATGATTTTTTGCCACACACCACCATTGGCTTCCTTAAACACTGTACGCAAAGCTTCATGACGCTCAATAATGGTTGCAAATGTTTGCTCCAGAGCATCGTGAGACAATTCACCTTGTAACTGAACAGCGCCAGGAATATGATAGGCCTCATTACCGCCTTCTAATTGGGCAATAAACCATAAACGTTGTTGAGCCCATGACATGGGCAAAGCTTGTTCACGATCAGCCAATGCAATGGGCTTTAATTCAGCTTGCTTTGTAGAATCCAATGCCGCTGCCAAATCTTTAAGTATGGGCTCATCAAATAAGCTTTGCAGGCTTAATGAGCGCTTTAACTGTTGTTGTACCAATGAAACCAAACGAACAGCCAATAAAGAATGACCACCTAAACTAAAGAAATTATCATGACGACCAACTTCTTCAACACGAAGCAAGCTCTGCCAAATGTCAGACAATATGACTTCAGTTTCCGTTTGAGGGGCCTCGTACTCTGCATGCGATAAATGGTCATCATGAATTTCAGGTAAGGCTTTACGATCCACTTTACCATTACTGCTTAATGGTAAAACATCCAATTCAATGAAAAGTGAAGGCACCATATATTCTGGTAATGAAGCACTCAGGCTCTCACGCAATAAATCACTGTCCAGCTCATAACCTTCATTGATCGTTAAATAAGCAACCAGTCGACTGTTATCATTTGAATTGTCTAGGACGATAACAGCATTGCGTACTGATTCTTGAGCCAACAAGTGGGTTTCTATTCCACCCAACTCAATGCGTAAACCACGCAGTTTGACTTGGTGATCAATACGCCCTAAATACTCAATATTTCCATCTGCTAACCAACGCACCAAATCACCGGTCTTGTACAAGCGTCTACTGCTGTTGGGATCAGTCGCATCATAAAATGGATTCTCTATAAACTTATCAGCTGTCAACTTTTCCAGTTTGACATAACCCCGAGCCAAACCAACACCACCAATCAACAATTCTCCAGAAACACCTTTGGGACAAAGGTTATTTTCTTGGTCAACAATATAAATACCAATGTTCTGAATCGGTTTACCAATGGGCACAAAATCAAGATCAGAATCAGCATCACATGGCCAATAAGTCACATCAATAGCGGCTTCTGTGGGGCCATATAGGTTATGTAATTCGCAACCTGTTGTTGCTGCGAAAAATTGATCTTGTACGTTCTTAGGTAAGGCTTCGCCACTACAAAGTACTTTACGAAGTGATGAACATTCATTCTGAGATAATGATGGTAAAATAGCATTGAGCATTGAAGGTACAAAATGCAAAACGCTGATGGCTTGATCATTAATAATATCAATTAAATAGTTGGGGTCTTGATGCCCGCCAGGTTTTGCAACCACCAACTGGCTGCCACGTGCTAACGTCCACAAAAACTCCCATACTGACACATCAAAGGTGAATGGCGTTTTTTGTAAGACTTTATCAGCTGGCAATAAGTTATACTCATTTTGCATCCAGTCAATGCGATTCACCAAGGCTTGATGCTCAATCATCACACCTTTGGGCCTACCCGTGGTACCAGAAGTATAAATCACATAAGCCAGGTTGTGAGCATATAAATCCAGTTGTGTAGCGCTCACATTGTCTTGTGAATAACTTTGTAACTGCTCAATCATCTCATTATTATCCAAATATACCGCTTGAATAGAGGTCAATGATGTCATTAACTCTTGCTGAGCTTCTCGTGTGATGAGGATACTGAGGTCTGCATCTGTAATTTGATAAGCAAGACGGGCCTCAGGATAAGTTGGATCCAATGGCACATAGGCACCACCCGCTTTGAGTATACCCAACATGCCAATCACCATCTCTAATGAACGCTCTAGGCACAAACCCACCAAAGTATCAGGGGTCACGCCCTGCTCGATCAGATAATGAGCCAGTTGATTGGCTCGTTGATTCAACTCGTTATAACTTAAAAGGGTTCCTTCATAGGCTACTGCAATTGAATCAGGGTTAGCTTTGACTTGACGTTCAAAGAACTCATGAATCAAGGTTGTATCTGGATAATCTTTTTGAGTTTGATTTAAATCCATCAACAAATGTTGACGCTCAGCTTCTGATAAAATACTCAATTCGTTTAATGGCGTCATTGAATGTGATTCAATCCCTTTGACCACAAGTGCGACTAAATTTTTCATGGTTGTTTGAACAGAATCTATCAAACGTTGCCCATCTATGGCATCAATGACCTGCAAATTCAGACTGAAATGTTTTCCATCAAAATCATTAACATTCAAAGCCAAAGGATAATTAGTACGCTCATAGACTTCTAGTTCTGCAATATCTGTAGCTGCACTCAACTCTTCTGATTCTGATTCTTGGATAGCGTTAGTTTCAGAAGCAGGTTCATCTCGCCTATAATTAAGTATGCTTGTGAACAAAGGCGCATCACTGGATAGAGCAGTACAATCACGCACCATAGATAATGGTGATTGCTCATGTTCCAACAAATTCAATAATTCATGATAGGTTTCTTTCAAAGCACGCTCAATGTTTCCACTGAGCGATAACCGAACTGGTAGCGTATTAATAAATAAACCCAAGCTATGGGCTGCGCCCTGAGAACCTTGTAATCGGCCAGATAAAACCGTACCAAATACCACATCATCGCGACCACTACAACGGCCGATCACCATGCCCCATGCCAAATGAAAAACACTGGCAATATTGATCTCTAAATGTGAACACACATGACGTAAATCATCACAAAACCCTTCATCAAATGCATAATCAAACTCGTCAAATCGAGCAGCATCAACCTGTATATCATAAAAATCAAAAGGCACTGTCGGTTCATCTACATCACTTAAGCGAGATTCGAAATAAGCTTGCGATGCCCCACTCTCTGCCAGCATTAATGTATGGGCAATAAACTCCCGATAGGGAATTTCAGCTGGTAAATCTATTGAACTTTCCTCACCTTCTTTCATCGAAAGATAGGTTGCAACCTCATTAACCAAGGTCTCAAGACCTATATGATCATTGATGATGTGGTGCTGTGATA
>CAYGTC010000130.1:0-7096 GCA_964352735.1 uncultured Alcanivoracaceae bacterium
TAAAAATTGAAGAAGGTCGGTTTATTGCAAAACATATTAAAGGAGCAAAATTTGTGGAGTTTGATGGAGACGATCATCTTTTTTGGGCGGGTAATACACAAGAGGTTCTAGATGAGCTAAAAGGTTTTATTCAAGCATTAACGCCCAGTAGTGAACCTAAAAAAGGACTCATTACGATATTATTTGGTAAAGTAATCACTGGCTCATTGGGAAGAATAAAATTAACAGCAATAAAACAATGTATTGCTAGGCAGTCTGGTGTGCTGTTAGATATCGATAATGAACGTTTTATTGCAGGTTATGAGGTTCCGGGGAAAGCGGTACAGAGTGGCCTTGATATATTAGATAGTTTTCAAGATCAAAATAGCCACATAAACCTAGGACTCTATGTGAAAGAAGGGTGTTTAGATGGTGGATATAAAATAGATAAAAGGGATGTGTATATGTATCATACATTACTTCCTCATTCCATATCTGACAGCCTTATTATTACACAAACAATTAAGCACTTACTTTCAGGTTCAGCATTTCACTTTTCTGAAGAAAGCTCTATGTTACGCTATGATTCTGGATCCTTGTGTAAGCTCTATCAGGTAAGTAATACCCATGCTGTTGAGAATACATCAATGGTAGGGAATTCACGTAGTTTTTCAAAATATGATTCGTTTTTAGATGATCTTATTGCTGTTATAGATCAGCATATTGATGATTCCTCTTTTGGTGTTGAAATGCTCACAAAGAGCCTTGGGATGAGTGAGCGCCAGCTACAACGCAAGGTAAAAGAAGCGACGGGTAAGTCCCCTGGGCAATTGATTACCTGTACCCGTTTGAGTAAAGCCAAAGAAGCATTGACCCATCGTAGATACACCGTATCCGAAATTGCGTTTTTATGTGGGTTTTCTAGCCCTTCCTATTTTACAAAATGTTTTAAAAAAGAGTTTGGTTTTACACCAACAGGCATTGCTATTTCCTAATACATCTTCTTAAAAAGTACACACAGATACAAGCGTATCAAAGTTGCAAAACCGTATATAATATGTCGGTTTTGTACTAGCATTATGCGGTATTGTTATACGCTATTAGTAGGCGTACTGCTAGTTTTGTGTGTGCATTCGTACACAGTGAATATAAAGTATTAGGATGGGAAAATTTCAAGTCATTTTATTCCCGTTTAGGAGCGTTTTTTCATCTTAACGTATGTTTTTTTTCTATAAAAGTGACTAGGCGCTAGTATTGTGCCATGAATATATAAGTGTTGTGTATGCTTTCGCGAAAGCGTACATAGAAATAATAACGATTAATACAATGTAATGATGAAACATTTTACACTTGGGATAGCACTGCTGCTCGTATTCTTTACGATGAGTGCGCAGGATATTACCCTTTCTTTTGAAAACTCGGAAATCACCACAGAAGGCCCCGACTCTTTTTATGAAGTAGATGTAATGATCTCTTCAGATGTCACTTTTAGCATGGGTTCAGGTCAATTTTTCTTAGACTATAACGCCACAGCTTTTGGAGTCCAAGTAGCTAATAATAGTGCTATTGCGTATGAACGTCCAGAAAACTCATTGCTTGGAGGTGCAGTAGTTGTTGATGTGGGTGGGACTCCCGTGCCGTTAGGTGATCATTACACGAGTTTTATCTCTAATGACACAACAGATTCTAAAGTATCCTTTATCTGGCAGCAAAATGCGAGTGGGGGAATGTATGGAACAAATGTGCCTGCGGGAACACCTGTAGCACTCGTTCATGTAAAAATACGTTTCCTTCCCGGAGCAACCGGAGAAGATCCGTCTGTATGTTTTGATGCCACCAACCCTTTTGATGATCAATTTTTTACCGCCTGTGGTCCTTTTGATCCTTTGGTAGGGTTTGATTTTGAAACCGCAGATTGTCAAGGAGAACCAGGATCTCAGATTTTTGATTATACCCCAGATTGTAGTGTACCTGTAGCATTTGAAATTACGTGTCAAGATATTACGGCACAATTAGACGAAAACGGAACCGTAACAATCACGCCAGAAGCAGTTTTTACAGGTGATGCTACCGATCCTGATATTGATACCTTGACCCTAGATATTGATACCTTTACTTGTGATGCTATTGGAGAGAATACCGTCACTCTTACCGTTACTACGGTAGATGGTAGTAGTGCTACTTGTACGGCAATTGTTACCGTAGAAGATACACTTGCACCCGAAGCACTTTGCCAAAATATCACGGTACAATTAGATATCAATGGGAATGCAACGATCACCGCATCGCAGATAGATAATGGAAGTACCGATAATTGTGGAATTGCTTCGTTAAGTATCTCTCAAGATACCTTTACCACCGCAAATGTAGGGGATAATACAGTAACCTTAACGGTTACAGATGATAGTGGAAATATGGCAACGTGTGATGCAATTGTAACGATCGTAGATCAAGTTTTCCCAGAAGCAGTATGTCAAAATATTACGGTACAATTGGATGAAAATGGGACGGCTACCATTACTGCTACAGATGTAGATGGAGGCTCTACAGGTGTTGATACCCTTGCCATTGATGTTACTAGTTTTGATTGTTCTAATATCGGAGAGAATACGGTTACACTCACCGTAACAAGTGTTGATGATCATAGTGATTCATGTACGGCCATTGTAACGGTAGAAGATACGCTTGCTCCAGAAGCGGTGTGTCAAAATGTTACCGTACAGTTAGATGCCGATGGGAATGCAACAATCACCGCATCACAGATAGATAATGGTAGTGCTGATAATTGTGGAATTGCTTCGTTAAGTATCTCTCAAGATACCTTTACCACCGCAAATGTAGGGGATAATACAGTAACCTTAACGGTTACAGATGATAGTGGAAATATGGCAACGTGTGATGCAATTGTAACGATCGTAGATCAAGTTTTCCCAGAAGCAGTATGTCAAAATATTACGGTACAATTGGATGAAAATGGGACGGCTACCATTACTGCTACAGATGTAGATGGAGGCTCTACAGGTGTTGATACCCTTGCCATTGATGTTACTAGTTTTGATTGTTCTAATATCGGAGAGAATACGGTTACACTCACCGTAACAAGTGTTGATGATCATAGTGATTCATGTACGGCCATTGTAACGGTAGAAGATACGCTTGCTCCAGAAGCGGTGTGTCAAAATGTTACCGTACAGTTAGATGCCGATGGGAATGCAACAATCACCGCATCACAGATAGATAATGGTAGTGCTGATAATTGTGGAATTGCTTCGTTAAGTATCTCTCAAGATACCTTTACCACCGCAAATGTAGGGGATAATACAGTAACCTTAACGGTTACAGATGATAGTGGAAATATGGCAACGTGTGATGCAATTGTAACGATCGTAGATCAAGTTTTCCCAGAAGCAGTATGTCAAAATATTACGGTACAATTGGATGAAAATGGGACGGCTACCATTACTGCTACAGATGTAGATGGAGGCTCTACAGGTGTTGATACCCTTGCCATTGATGTTACTAGTTTTGATTGTTCTAATATCGGAGAGAATACGGTTACACTCACCGTAACAAGTGTTGATGATCATAGTGATTCATGTACGGCAATTGTAACCGTAGAGGATGCAATGGCTCCGACAGTGAGCTGCCCAGACGATCAGACCGTTGTATTAGAAGAAGGCAATACAACCTTTGAAGTGCCTGACTACTTCGTCACAGGGGAGGCGTCTGCAGTTGATAATTGTACAAATCCTATTGCCCAATTCTCACAAGACCCGCTTCCAGGAACATTGTTAGATGAAGATACTTATACAGTGACCCTTTGTGCGACAGACGAATTTGGTAATGAAAATTGTTGTGAATTCCAACTTACGGTAGATGATAACCTTAGTGTAGAAGATGCGATCGGTAGCAGTCTTAGAATGTATCCTAACCCTGCAAATAATCAAGTCTTTATTTCTAATCCTAATGGATTGCCTATAGAGATGATTGCCGTTTATGATGTAAGAGGGAGACGTTTAGCTACCAACAAGCCAAATGGTGTTCTAAATGAAATATCAATGGACATTTCAAGAATCGCTAACGGCACCTATTTTGTTAGAATTGAGGGTGCCTTTGGAAGTATAAGTAAACAATTGATTAAAAGGAACTAGGTAGTAGTTCATGTAAAAGATGGTCTTTTTCTTATTTGGGGTAAGAATGAGGCCATTTTTTTGTGATTTATAAAATGTACTAGTATTGATGTTAAAGTTTTAAAGTAATAACGGCTATTGACTTTACGCAGGATACCGCTTTCGCGCTCCTGCCTACCGTCAGGCAGGAGCGTACTAAGTATTTGTAATATACTTCAAAACACAGGCTAGCAACCTTTGGACTTCGTGATGCTACGTTTTCAAAATCGACAGTTCAAATGCCAATTTCAAATATATAAAAGTGCTTTGTGCTGAGGTAGATGTCGGTTTTGTGCTAGCATTGTGCTCTTTATCCGTGACGTTACTTTTTCAAAAAATAAATCAAAGGGATATTGTAAGTATACAATCCTATGTAGATGAAGTAGAAATAGAATTTAATTTTTTTTTAGACCAGAAGTTTCCAGAATTTAATGCTAAAGACAAAGAACTATTATATCTCATAAAACTTGATTTAATTACTAATGGGATAATAAAAGTCCAGAATACTTACGTTTCTTCAGTGAAATCTACAAAATATCGTATCTGAAAAAATTAAACATAGATCCGAATATAGATATTATTGCGCATATCGAGCAACATCTATCAATTGAAACAATGACCATAAAACCAAATTCCCACTTTGAATTCTGGAAATAGTTGTGCAATCTTTCTTTGAAAGTAGATGTTCAAAATAATGTAAGCAAGGACATATGAAAAACGATGCGTTAGTTTTACCTCCGTTTACAAAAATTAAAGGAGGGATTGATCCTTTTTTACTTCTATAAACAATCATTTTCTTACTCATTCTACAGATGAATCCTTAACAGTAAGGAAGTGCTTTCCGCTTTAACGTTGATTTTTCACATTCACGTTAGTGGCTGAGTAAATAGAAAAGATTTAAAAATTTGAATATCAAATAGTTAAAAAAATCGAGGCTCATTTGAGGCTCTCGTTTTCAGGGGATAAATCATCGCTCTTGGTACTTTTGAGTTGAAGAATTTCAATAGCTATACGCTAGGTTTTGTGATTTAAAATGCAACAACACAATCCCTGCAGGATAGTACTGAATTAAAAACTTGATTAAGATGAAAACAAAAATTGTCATTATACTTTGTATACTCTTTAGTATTTCCAGATCATTTGCGCAAACCTTTACGGTTGATGGACTTAATTATGAGGTCATCGCTACAAGTCCTAATGAAGTTCGATTAACGGGAGGTACGCCGCCTACATCAGATGTAGTGATCCCAAATATCGTAAACGATGGTATTGACGATTTCACTGTCGTTGCTTTAGGCAATAACGCATTTGAGGGCAAAAACATTACAAGCGTTTCGTTTCCAAATACCATACGGAGTATCGGTGACTTTACCTTTGATCAAAATTCATTGGCGACTATTGAATTGCCTGAAGGATTAGAAACTATTGGTCAAAGAGCTTTTAGATTTAATAGTCTTGCAAATATTACTTTTCCAAGTACAATAGTATCTATAGGTGAGAGTGCCTTTGGAGCCAATCCTTTGGCAATCATTACAGCAGAAGGCACAACACCTGCTACCATTGGAACGACAACATTTGGAGGTAGCAGAAGTAATATAGATTTAACCGTACCTGATGGTACAGAAGACGCTTATCTCACCGCAGGTTGGACTGGTTTTAATTCTATAAATGGTGTTCAACAACCTATCATTGGTGAACTATTTGAGGTAGATGGATTATCCTACGTTATTATAGCTTTAGTTCCTAATGAGGTTCGATTAACAGGAGGTACGCCACCTACGTCTGACCTAGTAATTCCTGAAACTGTTTCAGATAATGGAACGGATTTTACGGTTGTAGCTCTCGGTAATAGTGCATTTGAGGGCAAAAATATTACAAGTGTTTCGTTTCCGAGCACTTTGCGTAGTTTAGGGCAATCAACATTTCGCATTAACAGGATTGCCGAAGTGGTTATTCCAGATGGGATTACAGAGATTCCACAACGCTGTTTTTCTAACAATGACTTGATAAGTGTAAGTTTACCTACTAGTATAGAAACCATTGGTTTTCGATCTTTCGAGAATAACGATCTTACAAGTCTTGTACTACCAGAAAATATGACCAGTATTTCGCAATTCGCTTTTACAAACTCTCCTTTAACTAGTGTGAACTCTTTGAATCCTACACCGCCAAGTGTTGTTACAGGTGCTGGAAACAATGACTCATTTACTAACGAGAGTAATATTGATTTAACCGTTCCTGATGGCACAGAAGCAGCTTATGAAGCAGCGGGTTGGGTAGGTTTTAACTCAGTGAATGGAGTGATTGATTTTGAAGTGGGAGATACCTTTACTGAAAATAATTTAAATTACACGGTAACCTCATTAGCTCCTAATGAAGTGAGCATTACAGGGGGGAATTCAGTTCCTCAAAATCTAACCATTCCAGAAAATGTGAGTAATGGTGGTTCAGACTTTATAGTGACAGCTATTGCGGGTAATGCTTTTCGCGAAAAGGGACTCACGAGTTTATCGATACCTAATACTGTTACATCAATAGGTTTTCAAGCATTTAGAATCAATCAATTAACTAATGTTGTAATTCCAGAGAATGTGACTACCGTGAGCGCAAAAGCTTTTTTACAAAACCCACTTACAACCGTTACAGTACAGGCTATAAACCCACCTAGTGTGAATAGTGATCCTAATACTACAAATAGTAGTAACAACTCTTTCAGTAATCGAGGTAGTATCGATTTAACCATACCATCAGGCACACAGCTGGAGTATCTTGAGAATGGATGGACAGGATTTTCAACGATCAATGGAGAAGTACCACTAGATGTGGGAAATACATTAGAGGTTGATGGGCTTTCCTACACAATTACAGCCTTAGATCCTACAGAAGTTGAAGTAGCGGGAGGAACTACCATACCTACCAATTTAATAATTCCTGAAGCCGTATTAATC
>CAYGTC010000131.1:0-6823 GCA_964352735.1 uncultured Alcanivoracaceae bacterium
TGTCTTTCATAATCCTCGCGATATTATGATGGACAAGTCAAAACATCATATCTAGGTATTTATTTTATGCATTTTTCATGAGTCATAATGTATCAATGATCTCCCGAAGAAATAGCTGAAAGAGAGCGAAAAAAGAAGCTAAATGCTCAAATATTAAATAATTTGGTTGGTGTGGAGAGTACTTTCTTTGCTTTTGGTGGAGCAGTTGATATGTCTATTGTCTCGGGTATTGGGGAAAATTCCATTTTTTATGAATTTTTAGAAGACTTCGAAAGGCAATCTTTGGAAAATCCAGTAATTGCACAAACGACAGATACCTATATAAATACTTTTCTAGGCGCTTTAGAAGGCATTGAAAGTACAAATGTAGTGATGACAGATTTTCAGTGTGGTCAAGCCTCCTGTATCGGTTCTTTTAATTCTTATGACAATGACGATTGGAGTGATTTTATTCGCCTTCACAAAGAGTTTTTCAATGAAAGATATCCAGCTAATACCTATGTAGAATATCCCCAGATTGTAGAAGAAGGGACAACATTACATCGTATATTTTTCTCTATCAATGGCAATATTGATGGGTTTTATGAATCGGGAGGAATCTGATAGTTCAGCAATCAAAGGAATCATATATGACCCCATTGATTCTATAATTTATGTTGAAAAATAACTATTTAACTAATATCAGTTACTCTGACCCCGCGGTTTAGTCAGGTTTTGGTAAGAAAACACAGGCTTTTAGAAAGGATTTCTTATTTCTTTGTTGTGATAATGGGTTCAAGTTAAGTGAGCTTTTCCATTCTTAGGATAGGTTTATTGGGATCAGAGTAAATTGATTTAGTCAAATTACTTTTTCCTACAAATATTTAGGGAATTTGCTGATTTTAATTAAAGTTAGCATTCATTACAATGAGGTTATGGCTCGTTTACCTCGTTTAAATTTACCGAATATTCCTCAACATGTTGTTCAGCGTGGCAACAATCGTCAGTTATGTTTCTTCTCTGATTATAACGACAAGAAATACATCAATGAGCTATTGACTCTATTGCAAAATAAGCGAGTTAAAACAGTTATTGATAGCCAAATTTTTGATGTTGATGGAGAATTGATAGTTCTTGAAGATGGCTAAAAATCACAAATTCTCGTTACTTAGCACTAACTAACGAGAATTTGTGATGTTAATGTGTATGATCAAGAGATGAAGCGAGCCAATAAAAACAATGAACAACAAATCATTGAGTTGACAAGCACTATCTTGTTTTTCAATGTTTACAACACACCGTTGGATTTTCTAATGCATAATGGTGAGTACTGGACCAATGCCATCAAAAAAGAAACATAGCTGAGTACGAAGGTCATTTCGATATTAACTAAGCCTTGCTTAGAGAACTGCTGAAATTAACACAGTTGCTTTTTGAGAAAGTGAGTGTATTAGACAACAGCAGTTAATATATGGCCCATTTATTTTGGAATAAATGTTTGACAGCTATAATACTAATTATTTGATTTGGTGAGACCATGAAAGTTTACCTGGATGATGAAAGAGATACACCAGATGGTTGGATCAGGGTTTATTGACCACAAGAAGCCATTGAGTTACTTAAGACCAATAGAGTCAATGAAATCAGTCTTGACCATGACCTGGGTGATGATGTGGTGCTTTGGATCGAAGAGGCCGTTTTCACAAAGGGCTTTCATCCACCTAAAATAAAAGTCCATTCGGCTAATTCTTCTGCTCGGTATAAAATGGAATTAGGTATCAAGAATATAATCAATTATTTGGCCAGTCAATAAGCTCATAATATTATAAACTTTGATATAAGAGATTCTTGGTGAGTGTCGAGGATGGCAAGTGTATAATTTGGATGAGATAAGAAATATTTTAAAATATAAAGTAAAATGATATTAATTCATTGTAACTAATAGGAAGGCCAGTATCTGGATCATCAGTGAGCAAAAAATATGGCCATAATATTTAGCGGCATTTCAACTTGTGTTTTATGTGATCAAGTGCTCGAAAGTGATAAAGACATCGTGATGATACCGCCTTTTGTGGAAGGTGCATTCGCTGAGTTTTTGGCTTATTCTGATGCTGCATTTCATAAGAGCTGTTTTATGACATGGGAAAAAAGACAGGTGTTGATCTATGAATATAATGAATACTACAGGAATCATTACAGAGGCATGAGGGTTATGGATGAAGAAGGGCATATTTCAAACGTTGATTGATGAGCGTTTTCAGATTATTGAGGTTAGCAGCTTTGATGGCTCTTAGGTTTAAGTTAAATAGGCCAATTCAATCATTTTTAATAACAACCAAAATAGGTATTTAATGAAAATCTTTTTAACAATCAAGACAATATTAATATCTGTATTTTTGATGAGTACATTGTTGGTTTTGAATACCAGCGCACAACAAACTGGGGATAAAACTGATGATCCTGAATGGTTTGTGCCAGAGGGTGTTGTTTATACATCTGGTGAAGCCAAGGATGTTGAGCACGTAAGAAAAGCACTCGAAATGGCTTTTAAAAAACACCAAAAAGGCATCTACAAGCAGTCAAAGAAGTTGCCGGGGTATTTTTTTCTTGGTCCTTTGATCAGTTCTCGATTATTGGATGAAAATCCCAAACAAGTTTCTAATTTAAGAACTGTGGGGTATCGAATTAAATTGTTAGAAGATTTTGAGCCAAATTTTCAAGGTCTTTTGGCCAAGACAAAAAAAGAGAAAAAACTGTTAAGCCAACTCTTGAGCGATAGGATTGGCGATACCAAAAAAGTAACGCTTCGAAAATTAACCCCCAAAGAACTGGCATTTATGTGGTATTTTATTAGTTGGAACATAAAAGAGCCTGTTTTTGTTTTAGAAACGGATGAGCGAAATTTTTTGATTGATGTTGGTGCCATTGAGGATAATCAATTGTGGGTGGAAGAGATATCAGATCCCTGTTTTAAATTTGGGTTTGAGGATATCATCAGCCCTTGTTTGTGTTTTGAAGTCATGATGGAGGAAAAAAAATGGTCAGCTGGGTTTATTGAAAATCCTGAACAGTGTGATGTATCTAAATTTGATTAAAATGAAACTTTCATCAATACAATCCAAAATATGTAATACCATCAATATGGGCAATCATAGGCAGCAATTCAGGCATTTTATCGTAAAACTTGAAAGGGAAGACGATGAGGTCATACTCAAAGCAATGATGCCGCTTTTTTTTGAAGGGTATGATTATATTATTCAACATATGGCAGGTGGTTTCTTGTGGAAAATCAAACCTGATTACAAAAGGGACTTGTACAGGGACATAAAGAGTTCTTTGGCTCATTGGGATTATAGTGTTGAAGAATTGCCCATTTATTTAGCAGAAACTTGTGGTTATGTCGAAGTGAAAACAGTGCTTGAACAGTTAGAAAAAACACAATTAACTGAAAGAGAAGAAAGGGCATTAACAACTTACAATTATTGGTTAAAGTCAAAGTCAGTTGTTGATGATTTAAATGCCGGGTGGTCTTCATATTTTGGCTTTTAGTCAAGAAAACTCAATCAATGTAGTGTGAACCATTGATTGAATCTTTTTTATTGTACTGCCCTCGGATGACTTTTGATCCGAGGGCATTTTTTGATTGTTACCATTGAACATCATCATAGTATGATTTTGTGACTTTACTTGATCAGTCCAATCTATAAAGTTGTTTGATTAGCCGCAATTTTGGTTATTGGCTTCAATCAATGATGCGCCAGTGCAATCTACTGGAGCCAAACCTCCAGATTCATCTGATCCGCCTGAACCACCAGATCCACCGGAACCACCAGAACCACCAGAACTAGGAATACCGTTACCTGGACCATTGGGCGCTGTACCGCCAGAAGATGATTCACAGTTTGATACTGAATCGTTGCCGCCATTGCCTTGACAGCTATCAAAGCCTGATCCGCCATCAAGGTCATCGTTAGCGGAGTCTCCGCGCAGTGTATCGTCTCCAGCTTCGCCATAAAGGTCATCTCGCCCAGAATCTCCTTTCAAATAATCATGTCCAGTTCCACCATAAAGATAATCACGTCCAGAGTCGCCTTTGAGATAGTCGTTACCGCTTCCGCCGTAAAGCTCATCATCCCCTGAATCTCCCTTTAAGACATCATCGCCAGAGCCACCATGCAATTCATCAGCATTTTGGCCGCCATCTAAATAATCATCGCCATCGCCACCATCTAGGTAATCGCGATCAGATCCGAAATCAATACCGTTACTGATATAACGTCCGTAGAGAGAGTCGTCACCGGCTTCTCCAAAGATGATGTCATCGCCTGGACCCCCCGTGATCTGGTCATTGCCCGATCCTCCACAAATGATGTCGTTGCCGCCTTTGCCGTCGATGGTATCATTGCCACCCATACCATCAATGATGTCATCTCCCGAGGTACCTGTGATGTAATCTCCTCCGTTAGTACCCACTATGGTGGGAAAATCACAGCTTGCATTTGCTGTGGCACATTGAGTCCCAGATATAATGAATATGCCTATGGCTGTCATGGTGTTGATCGAATTTTTTATGGTTGTTTTTTTCATGTTTTTTTCCATTAATTATATTAAGTATTTATTGTGGTATCTCATGCCTAAATTATTTTTTGAATCCAGACGCTTTTAATTATAGGAACAGAAAATTGTTATTTTTGACTTGGGACGACAATGTTTTTCAATAAGCCGACAATTAACGAAAAACAAACATTATGATTATTTAATTGTGCATCACTATGCTCTTTAAAGAGCTCTAATCATGATTGTTGCTTAAATTAAATTGGGTTTAAGGGACTACGACGAAATGAGATTTGTTTATTGATAGGTGTTTGTGCCTGCAATTTTAAAATTGCGGGTGGTTACATTTTTGTATCTACAGAATAATCAGCTTATTGTTATTGTTTTAGTGACTGAATCAGAGGCGCTCATATATGACCCCATTGATTCTATAATTTATGTTGAAAAATAACTATTTAACTAATAGAGACCTTTGCTCGATCCGTGAATGAAGATAAAAAGTCTAAAAAAGTGCCTATCTGCGTTACAAAATTTGCTAATAACTGGCTATTAGACTGCATTTTGTGCCTTGATTGACACATTTTTAACTCTTTTTCTCAATCATTCAGAATCAAGCAAAGGTCTCTAATATCAGTTACTCTGACCCCGCGGTTTAGTCAGGTTTTGGTAAGAAAACACAGGCTTTTAGAAAGGATTTCTTATTTCTTTGTTGTGATAATGGGCTCAAGTTAAATGAGCTTTTCTATTCTTAGGATAAGTTTATTTGGCTGCTAATCATAATTATAAAATAATAATAACGGAGAAAAATATGTCTCAATTTATTAAAGAGCCAAAATCAAAGGCTTTAACCCCATCAACTTTAAACCCTTTCAATAAAGTGCCAAAATCAAAGATTCTGAGAACATTGGTTATGGTGGTATTATTCGCCACCTTATTCATGCAACAATCGGTCTGGGCCAGCGGAATTTTTACGTTCTTTAAGTCAAATGATGGTAAAAACCAGATCCTTTACAGCAATAACTATAACAACACTACCTGGTCAAAAGGCCAAACGATCAATGCTGCTGACAGCACCTCGACTTCAGTGGCTGCAGCTTCATTCAGAGGGAAAATGTATACGTTCTGGAGGTCGGACGACGGATCGGGCACTATTAATTACAGTTCTACCAGTGATGACAATCCCTCAATCAGTCAAATAATCAACGATGATTACAAAACCCCTACAGCTCCGGCAGCTGCTGCTTTTGGTGACCAGCTTTATGTGTTCTGGAAGGCCAATGATAGTTCAAATAAAATCTTTTACACCTTCACAGGTGATGGAGATTACTGGTCTGATAGCCATGCGATCAACTCTGTTGACAGCACTTTGGATTCCCCTGCAGCGGCCGTTTATAACGATAACTTATACATTTTTTGGCAATCCAATGACAATAACATCTTTTACAGTGTTTCCAGCGATGGCAACACCTGGCCCAATGGCAAAAGTATCAACAGTTCCGATAGCACTTCGGCAGCACCATCCGCCGCCGTCTTCAACAACAAATTATACGTGGTTTGGAAGTGGAATGGTGATTCCACAAAAATTAATTACAGTGCTTCCACCGATGGTAAAACCTGGCCCAGCGGTAAAACTATCAACGATAACGCCAACACCTCGACTGCACCTGCGGTGGCCGCCAGTGACGGATATCTGTACGTGGTTTGGAAAGCCAGCGACAATTCAGGTAGCATCATGTACAGTGCTTCAAGTAATGGTAAAACCTGGCCCAATGGACAAAATATTAACGGTGTCGACAGCACCTCAGCTGCGCCGGCTTTAGCAACGACACCTCGATACACTGGCAGTTTCCAATGTGATGGAGATGGATATGAAAACGGCACCTGTTATTCACCTGACGATAAAGACTACGATAACTTTGCAATCCTTTATGCTACTGGTGGCAATGGTTATGATTTTCACCTTGGACCTGGTGAGAAGGCCGAATTCCGTATCGCTTGTACCTATGACAAAATGAAGAGTTATCACATATCACATAATAGTGCTATAAATTGTTCTAAAGATAAGGAATACAGCAGGCACTTTAAGATCGAATGTCATAACAAGAGCGACAGTTCACACCATGAAGTCAATTTTAAAAAATACCATTGTGGGCCAACGCAGCCAGCTTGTACAGGAGGAAATGAATGCCAACTACCCATGAATCCAGGAGGTTGAATTATATTAGCCTGTCAATGAATAATTAGTCAGTCCTGAAAAACAGCTAAGTACCTGATGTAGAATAAAAATATG
>CAYGTC010000132.1:0-6822 GCA_964352735.1 uncultured Alcanivoracaceae bacterium
GACATCTAAAAGCGAGGCGATTGAGTGATTTTATTTCGCCGAAAGGCAGAAAAAAATCGTATCGAAATTCCGAATCATGAAATAGGAAAGCCAAACTTTGAGATTTGAGATATTCAGATGCTAGACGCTAGACGCTAGATGCTAGATGCTGGATGCTGGATGCTAAAGTGGCGCATTGAAGAGTTAACTAAAAAACGAACTACCGAAGACAAAGCTAGGTGCTACCAGCTACACCTTTCGCGAAAGCGTAATTTAAATATTTCCCGCGTAGGCGAGAAACTTCCAAAAATAAATACATCTTACACGGTTACTAACACTTTCAATTCTTCATACGTTTTTTCTGTACTCCCATCTGTATCAAAAGTATATACAGACAGTGTTCTATAATCAGGCGCATATAACAAATCGTGTATTTGCTGATCTCGCTCTTTACTTTCTGTTGTATTTAATAGCTTTACACTCGTATGAATAGCTGCTACAGGTCTCGCATAAATGACTTGGGCATTGTACTCTTCATCAAATAATTGCTTAAGTCTTTTGGCGAATTCTGGTTGTTTAAAGGAGGTATGGTTTTCATCAAATACAATAATGGTATCAGGATTGTTTTTAAGTATATGATTTGCAAATTGGAGCTTCATAAATTCTAATTCAGCGACACTAAAAACACCTGATTGCATCCAATTATATAACAGTTCTTTATTTGAAAATTTATCGCTTTGTTCAAATAGATTAGCGACTTCCATAGAACCATACATTTGGACTTTTTTCTGTTTTAAAATAGAAGAATGACTTAAAATATCTAAATAATGTTCTTGTGCATATATACAGTTTTTATGGGTGTGTTCTGTTAAATATGTTGCTAACTCATTTTTACCAGCACTTTCAGGTCCTATAAGTAGTAATGGTCTTTTTTGAACTTTAGGCATATGTGTTGCATACGTGGTCAATGCTTTTTTAATTTCTTGATCAGACCAACGCATGAATTGATGTACAAAAGCCTTCCCTTCTGGTGTTAGCTTTGCGCACTTTTTAATTAATTCGCTCCCTTTTTTAACACGTAGCGCGTTGTTTTTCATTAATTTAACAAAATACATCTTATCCGCTTCATTCCCTTTTTCAAATAAAACATTATCTAATGCTAGTACATGTGTAAAGGCATAAATACCATGAAAAACAGCAGAAATAGGCCTTGGTATGTCCAATCGTATTGGACTATCAAAAAGCTCGTCTTCTTCATTCATAAATAAGGGGCCTTTTGACGTAAAATGCTGCCCTATGGAAAACAGTTTATTATGCGCCATCTCATGAACAAGTGCTTGTGCTAATAAAATAGGGTTGTGTATCGTGGCCCAAACTGCTCCCAACGTATCATCTGGTTGGTGGCTATTAGAGCCGCCATAATTTCTATGATCTTCAACTCCTTTTATAAGAACTGGATTAAATGCTTTTACAATTTTTCCAAACTGCTCATATACTTCTGGCCATAATGCAATCAGTGCTTCTGCCTCTTGAATGCTTGGATGATCAAAGGGGGCATGCTCATAACGTTTCAAAAAACCTTCGTCCCAATCAAAACGACGCAATGCTACTGTGCCATTAAATATGCTTGACTCCCCTTCACGAGCAGCATCTTCTTTACTTAAATTTGAAGCGTGTGCATACTTTACAAATAAATCTGTATCACTTCCATCTATTTGAGGAACTGCCATAATCTCCCAATCACGGGTATTTATTTTTTCTTTAACGTCCATGTTCTAAACCTGCTTTAAACGATTTTGAATCTGTTATGCGTAAAAATGTGCGCTGACGATACGGAAATCTATTTCCTGGTGCTCCTTCTTCTGGATATAAACTTCCTTCTATATGAACTGTATGTGTCGTTGCAGTTGCATCTGTATCATACGCCAATTTTACAATAGGAGTTCTTAACTCACAAATTCCATGATTGGCATTCCAAGCAAGTGGCCAACTGTAAATTTTTGTCAACCAATTTGACTCTTCTTCATATCCCATGGTTTTCATAAGTGTGATACATTTTTGTTGCCGTTTTGCATGCGCTTTGCAATCTAAACGACAGCGGTGTTGATGACCAACGGTTACAAAAAAACGTTGCCAGAATACACTTGTATCTGCTTCTGGAGTCAGGGTAATTTGTGCCTCTTCTAACGTATGATGTGTACTTAGCTTAGCCGCTTCCCATATATGTTCTTTTCGATTATTATTTCTTACTGTTTGGGTACATTCCAAACAACAATTGGATGAGATTGTATCAATATTGACTTCTTGAGATGCCATTAAAACCTCATAGTAAATAGGGCCCTTCACATTTTCGTCTCCTAGAAATGTGGCCTTGACAGTAATGTCATTTTCTATTGCCATTTCTAACAATTCAAAATACATCCAGCCTTCAATAATTAGATATTGGTATGGCAATGCTCCCGTTTTTATGGCCTCTAGAGAAATAACCATTATGGCTTTACTTATTTTTTCAAATCGAGGCATCCATATATTCCTAGTTTCGTCACTAACCCATGCAATTGTCTTAAATGGCGGAATTTCATACGGTAATACTTCCATGTAAATGTGTGTTTTTATGAGACATTGCCTGCATTACTATATTTTGAATGGAAGGGTTCATTCCATTACTCCATGACGTAAGTAACGTCTCTTCTACATGCGGTAACAAAGGATGTTTTGAGAGCGGTACTTGACCCGCAGCAATCATTTTTTCTTCGGTGAGCTCAAATAAGGTTTTCCAAACATGACAATGTTCGGTTCTATTTCTCCAATCGCCTTCTATGGAAGTTCCTGGGCAATGTCCTTTACACATAGAAAAAAATCGACATCCATTACAACCTCCATGTTCTTGTGGTGTATGGTATAATGAAATATATCTTGAATACGAAGGCAGATCTGCTTTTACAAAATCTATTCCTTCTTTATTGGTACGCCCACAATTACTACGTTGTCCTTTGCCTTCTACACCTCGTACCGCAGACGTTGTATAGGGGTCACAGGCTTTCCATACACAACTCAAACCAAGATCTTGTGCTTTTAATAGGTTCTCTATTTCTGAAAATATATCAAATCGTAAGCTCTTTAATTCACCTTCTAGTTGATTAAAATACAATAAGGTTTCTGTATTCTGAGTTTCTGTAAGATGGTAGATAGCTCTAATACTTTCACTTTCTACTTCCATAAGGTGTAATCGTGCAGTACGTACACCCATGCTATCAAGTTCTTTAATCCATGCTCCCATACGTTCACGCTTTTCAGGAGTTCCAGCATTCCCTCTATGCAAAGTGATAATGATAGAAGGGTTAAGTCCTTCTTTGCATAACTGCTTTATAGCATCTTCAGACTTTTGTGTAAGCTTACGGGTTCTTTCTAAAGAACCTGCCCATCGCACATCATTTAATTTGCCTGGACCATCTATGGATACTCCCACCCCTACCTTATATTTTTTAAACAATGCTATATGTGCGTCTGTTACTAAAGATCCATTGGTTTGTACTGAATTCTTTCCAAATTTTTCAAATCCCCAAGACCAGAGTTCTTCCAAATCTTCTAGAGGTACCATCAAAGCCTCTCCACCAAACAATGTAAAATCTGAGCCTTCCTGAAGTATCGCTGACTTCATAAGCTCCATATCATATTCTTTCTTAGGATCTTCTACATCACGCTGCGGATGTTGATAGCAATATTGACATGCAATATTACATTTAACCCCCATTGGTCTTAATTCTACTCCCATACGTCTTCTCGTTTTAGATTAAATGCTTTTATCTACATGGGTAGACTTATCTATGTGTTTTCCAATATGCGCAACGTCTGCATGTACACCGGCATGCGCTTTTACATTAAAACGGGCATCGGCTTTGATATCAATATCGGTTAAATCAACTTTTGAATTAACACCTACATCTCCACTTATTCCCAAACTTCCACCAACCAAAGCAGCATCTAAATGTGGATTTAATCCTATATGAGGAGATGTGGTATCCGCATGTACAGAAGGCGGCATCACCATATCAAAATGTTTACTAGGGTCTATATCCAAAATAGTAACATCAAACTTAGGGGTCGCTATTGTTTTACTAGCACTTAAATCCGCATGTTCATTAAACCCTGTATCTACGTGACCTAAAAATGTATGATGATCAATATGTAATGCATCTGCATGAACATCTACAATATGTCCTAAATCTACATGTTCACTCACCGACGGAATAGAAGGTGCAATTTTAATTGGAAAATCTATGGTACCGTCTACATGGAAACTTTTTGGCAAATCAGCTAATATTTTGAATAAATCTGTAATAGATTTCGTGTAAACGTGATAAATAACATTGACAACAAATTCTCCACCTGTTAATAATCCTTTACCTACCGCGCTGATGTAGTTTTCAACTTTCTTAAAGTATGAGGAGAATATAGAAGTTGCCTCACTTACAATTTTACTTTCTATGACACTCGCTAGATGGGCTACATCTGTAAGGTTTTCTCCTATATCAAATTTAAACTTGAATGAGGCTCCGTTAAAATCAAAACTAGCATTTACTTTAGCACTTAGTGTACCATTTTTAAAAGACACATCAATAGTACCCGTCATGGTATCATTTATATGGATAGTCCCTAAGTTTACGCCTCCTATTTTAATGTCTGGTTTACAGTTGACCCCAATAGAAAGGCTACTATCAAATGACATAACCGATCCTCCTTTTTCAAATTCGATATGTAACGAATCTTCTAGAAAACCTAAGTTCGTATTCACTTGAATATCTAAAGCTGTTGACGACACTTTGGCATTAACGACTTCTGTAATTCCTAAGATATTTGCATCGAGGCTTACATCAAAAGCTTTTTTTGTTGTATCAAAATCAAAATAGGCACCTCCAGCTTTTACACCATGCCCAGCTTTTCCTTTACCTGTAAGAGATATTTTATTATTTAATAGATGTATTGGATCTATACTAGCTTCTCCTTTTATTCCAGTTCCTTGATTGATCATCAATGATGAATATGTATCAAATCCCCAAAAATCAATACCTGCATTGTATCCTATTCCTGGTTGACACGAAGTACCATCTGGTAATGTTTGTGCTTTATCACACCAGTAGAACATTAAGTCATTAAAACTGAAACTACTTAATATAGATGGTAATTGTACGCCACTACCAATGACCGAATCAAAGATCACTGGCAAACTTAAATTCTTGGTTTCACAATATAATAATGAAGGATTAGGAAGATCATCCGTAAACTCCATTGTAATGGCAAACTTATTATCTAGTTTTACTTTATTTTGTCCTAATAAAAAGTCACCTTCAAGTGTTACACCAACCCCAGTCTCAACGCCAAAAGATACATCAAGACCAACCCCAACTTCATCTAATGTTACGCCTGGAAATTTGAATGGATCTACAATAACAGTATCACTACTTAATGTAGCTTCTACAGTTCCTGTTCCATCAGAGTATGTAAAAGAAATGGCGCCATTAACGTCAATACTATTGACTGTAGGGTTTGCAGGAATCTTTATAGGCAAACTCAAATCACCCGATAAAATAGCCGTAATTGGCGATGATTTAATGCTCATCTCAATATCAGACAGTACAACCTTTGAGAATCCTGGCAAACTAAATGTTTTTTCTATAGTGGCACTTATTTCAAAATCGTTGGTGACTGTTAAATCTATTGTAATTTCAATAGGAACATTACTTAGACTTTTAGCTAGTTCATTTACAATTTTTGACAGCTCTGATGAGCCACTATTTCCATTTACAGATAAGGTAGATGCAAACTCAACACCATCAACAACGCCTGTAATTCCGGCTATTTTAAGGGTATCATCTTTAAAATCTGATATCACAATAGCAGAATCTGAGAATGTAAGTACATCAAATAATGCAAGACCTTGGTCAATTTTGGCTAGTGTAAATCCTTTTGCAACCCCTATACCTAATGCTGCTCCCCAAGTTCCAGCGTTATCCTGAACAAACAACGCTACATCTCCCCAGCTCGTTTTTGCATTTAAGTCTAAGGAATAATCTTTTTCTCCCGTATTAATTTTGGCTTCAAATCCAATATTTTTCACAGCTAACCCAGATAAATTAGAAGGAATATTGAACTTTTCTGATAAGAAATGATTGGTCATACTGGTAATTGTAGAAACATCTCCTGTAGATGCTCCAAATTGCCATGTTATGGTACCATCAGCTTCTGAGGTAAACCCCCAATTTGCCATTAATGAAACACCAAATAATCGGAAAGTCCCTTTAATAGTAACTGTTGAATTATCACAAGCGACTGTAGCGTTTGTAAAAGTGATTGCATTTGTTTTTAAAACATTTTTTAAGAAATCATCCACACTGACTGCGGTGACTTTACTATTAGGTAAACTTAAAGATCCATTACCTAATACGGTCTTTAACTCTGAACACAAGGTCGAAATTGGATTACTCATGATGTATTATATTATGGGTTTATAAAGTGCTTTTACATAGGATGCATATCGCAAACCTCTCAAAATTAAAAAATATATAATAATAGTTTATAGGTAATTACACCTGTTTTAAGCGGTTTAAAAAACCAGAATCATTACTTCTCCACGGTCCTTTTAAATCTCGCTTTCGCGAAAAAAGAAACACGAATCAGAGGAATCAAGAATCAGGACTAAAACAGAAAGTCTTAGAACGAAGTGATCCTAAGCATCTCGATCATATGACTATAATCAATCTCTTGTTATAAAAATTTTAAAATAATAGTTAGCGAAAGCTAATCCCTTCAGAAAGTAAGCGATTATAGGCATTTTCGTCTATA
>CAYGTC010000133.1:0-6727 GCA_964352735.1 uncultured Alcanivoracaceae bacterium
GAGAATTTCTTCGGTAAAAAGCTTCATGAATCCAATTTTCTATATCTTCTTTATCCCCAGTCCAATCATAGAGTTTAGCATACCCACTTTCTAAATTATCTATCAAACGAGCAGGTATATTATTAGAATTGTATTTATGATCACCTATTCCAAAATCAGGATGTGAGGGAAGTCTAATACCTAATAATCCTGCATAGAGACCTCCTACATCTTTATTTAATGCACCAGAGATTTCCCAATCCACATGTTTTCTGGAATAGGTTTTAGATCCTATAAGGACTACTAGTACAGAGGTGTCCTTAAGATTTCCTTGTTGTATCAGCTGTTTTGTATAATCATCGTGATTATCAGATTTGATGACTCCTTCTTCTACCGATTTGTTTACTATAAGGTCTCCAAAAAGTGAAATAAACCTCCTATAAAACTTCACATCATTATAATGATAACTTATAAATGTCTTCCTTTTTTTCATACTACTTTCCCTCTTTATGATTTTAGATTTGCAATGTATAATGAACCTTGTTTTTATAGCTACACACTTAAAATGATTTTTTTCCTCCCCAGAAATGAGGATATAAAAACACACTTTTCTATTGAAGGTTTTGAGAAGTAAATGTTTGATTTTAGCAGTCTATTAATTTAAATAACTTAAAACCATGAGTAAAAAATCAACAGAGGGGAAAGATGAAAGCCAAGGGGATCAGAAAACAAATGATCCTAATTCAGAAACGGTAACCGTGGTAACCACCACCACGACCACCACAACAACAACACGCCCCACACCCACACCACAACAAGAAGACTCAAATGGTGTAATTAAACCAGGAGGTGGAATTCCAGAAGGAAGTTAACACAACTCCACAATAGATTCAATTTAAAGGCTTTACGTATCTTTAAAGAATGTAAAGCCTTTTTTATGAGAAAGATACAGTCGAATAACCCCCTATCTATAAAAAGAATAATGCTCTTACTATTTTTATTTTTATTACAATCTTTATCCTATGGACAAAACAAGATTATTGATAGTTTACTTATATCTCTAAATGCGCAAACAACAAAAGTACAAGAAGTAGACACCTATAATGAATTAGCCTGGGAATATAAAGATATTGATATTTCCAAAGGATTAGACTATGCCTATAAAGCAAAGCAACTGAGTGATTCTTTAAATTATACGGAAGGATACTTAACCAGTCGCAACAGAATAGGAGTTTTGTTCATACAAGACCGTCGATTTGGAGAGGCAAAAGAATTATACGAAGAGATCCTAAAATCAGAAATAGCTAGAAAAGACACTTTTGGAATCGCTAGATCTGAAAATCAACTCAGTATTATTTATCGGGAATTAGGAGATTATAATCAGGCAATTATCCATGCTGAAAATAGTTTGCCTTATTTTGAAAGTTTAGAAGATTCAAAATCAGTAGCTACAGTCACAAATAATCTAGGAATTGCTTACAAATATATTGGTGATTACAAAAAAGCTCAAGAGGCCTATATCAAAAGCTTCGCAATTAGAGAACAACGTAAAGACTCCCTAGGGATGGCTGATTCTCATTTAGATTTAGGAAATTTCTATTATTTCATAGGAAATAATGAACTGGCATTAGATCATTTAGCGAAAAGCGAAGCACTTCTAGTCATTTTAGAAAAAGATTTACAACTCTCTAAAGTACATAGTGCTTTTGGCACTGTATACGAGAATAAAAATGAACTAGACAAAGCTTTAGATTATTATCAAAAAAGTCTATCTCTAAAACAAAAGGTTGAAATCCAAGAAAATCAAGATGTTCTATATAATAATTTAGGTATTGTTTCTGAAAAGAAAAATGAACTAGATCAAGCCCTAAGATATTATCAGAAAAGCTTAGCTATAAAAGAACAAAATGGATTAAACACATCTGCTGAAGTTTATAATAATATTGCCAATGTATTCAATCATAAAAAAGAGTATAATAACGCTTTGGATTATTATGAAAAGAGTCTCGAAGAAGCTATCAAAAGCAATAACATAACGCTACGATTAAAAGTAATTGGTAATATATCAAAAGCTTATACCGCTTTAGAACGATATGACAAATCAGTATTGTATTATAATCAGTATAATACCTTAAGAGATAGTATTGATACTAGTTACAAAAACGCATTAGAATTTCGAGTATTATACGACAAAGCAATAAAGCGTTCTGAGTTATTAAAGAAAGACAATGAAATCATAAAGAAAAACAATGAGATTAATCAAGCAAACTTAGCACAAGCAGAAGCACAAAATAACCAAAAAAGCACATTCATTACAGCTTTATCCGCAGGGATTTTTTTGCTAGGACTTTTGTTTTATTATTCTAGAAGAGTGGTAACACAAAAGCAAAATATAGATGAACTTTTAAAAGATCAAGAGATCAAATCCATCAATACGATGATCGCCACTCAAGACAGTGAACGCAAACGTATTGCTAGAGAACTTCATGACAATTTAGGAGGGAAATTATCTGTTGTGAAAATTCATTTTAAAACTGTAGAAGACCATTTAGAAGAACTAGCTGTAGATGATGTAAGTAATTATCAATTGGCGAATAATCTACTTGATGATGCCTGTGAAGAAATACGAAAAATTGCCTATGATATGTCTTCTGGAGAACTCTCCAATTTTGGTCTTGTAAAGGCAATACAAGATTTAATAATATCTATTGAAAAGTCTAATCAAATTGATATTGAGTTTGTTGATCATAACTTAGAAGATCGTCTTGATAGTAAAATAGAACTTCATATATACCGGATTGTTCAGGAACTTATTAGCAATGTATTAAAACATGCTAAAGCATCTGAACTAACCATTCAAATCTTAAAAAACAATGAAGGCTTGAATCTTATGGCTATTGATAATGGTATAGGGTTTAATATGCAGCGTGTAAAAAAGGGAATGGGTATACAAAATATTAAAACTAGAGTAGAAGAATTACACGGAGAACTAGAAATAGATTCTGGAAAAGGAAATGGAACAACTATAACCATACAAATACCGATAGATGAATAGTCAAAATAAAATAAGAATATTAATTACAGATGATCACCAACTTATCTTAGACGGACTTAAATCGTTAATTAAAGTTGAAAAAGGATTGGAAATTGTTGCTGAAGCTAAGAATGGCTTAGAAGCACTTAATTGTCTACAACAAACAGAAATTGATGTGGTTGTATTGGATATTGATATGCCCAAAATGGATGGCTTAGAAGCTGCAAAAAAGATAAGAGAAGATTATCCAAGAGTCAAAATATTAATGTTAACCATGCACAATGATATCAAATTTATAAAAGGAATCATAGCCATAGGTGTACAAGGCTATATTCTAAAAAACAGAGGAAAAGAAGAACTTGTAAGTGCGATTAAAGTGATCGTTTCTGGAGAAGAATATTTTGGAGATGCTGTTACTAAATCTATTATCTCTGACTTAAAAGATAAAGATAAAAAGAAGGAAGTAAAATTAACCAAAAGAGAAATTGATGTTCTTAAATTAATTGCTAATGGAAAAACAACGCCTTTAATATCAGAAGCACTTTTTATAGCACCCTCTACAGTAGAGACCCATCGGCGTAATCTAATAGAAAAAACACAAGTTGTTAATTCTAAGGGGCTCGTTAAGTATGCTATAGAAAAAGGATATATATAACTTCAATATATTTTAAATAAGACATACGCTTTCGCGAAAGCGTATAAAACTTTCAAACCAATTATATCCTTAAAAATGAGGAGATAAATATCAATATATCAGAGGTTTTAAAAGACAGGGAATTGGTTGAATTTTGAAGACATTCAAGAATCAATCAATTATATGTTATGAAAGAAAAAACATGCTTCGTTATTATGGGTTTTGGGCAAAAAACCAACTATAAAACAAGTAAGACCTTCAATCTAGATAAAACCTATAAAAATGTAATAAAACCTGTTTTTGAAGATTTAGGTTTTATATGCTACCGAGCAGATGATTTACCTCCTTCTGGTCTTATTGATGTAGCGATGTATGACAATATATTAAAAGCAGATTTTGTAATTGCAGATTTATCGACTTTAAATCCTAATGCTTTTTATGAATTAGGGATACGACATGCTCTAAAAAAGAACACAACCATTCTCATTGCAGAAAATGGAACTGATTTCCCATTTGATTTAAATCATAATTACATACACTCTTACGAACACTTAGGGAAAGATATAGGTGTAGACGAAGCAAATAGGTTTAAAACATTTCTATCTAAAACTGTAAAAGAGTTATTAAAAGAACCTGGAGTTGACAGTCCTGTATACACTTATTTACCTGGCTTAAACACTCCATCATTTACAGATCAAGAGATAAAGGATATAAAAGAAGAAATAGAAGAAGAAGAAACATCTGTTGCTGACTTTTTAGAAATTGCAGAAACTGCATTAGAAAATCAAAATCACCAAGTTGCTTTAAGGTATTTGGAAAAGGCTGCAGAAATTTATCCTAACAACGATTTTATTAATCAGCAACGTGTTGTAAACACTTATAAATCAAAATTACCTGATCAAGAAACGGCATTAAAGAACGCACTTGATATCTTAAAAAAAGAATTAAATCTAAAAACAACTACAGATCCCGAATCACTTGGGTTAGCAGGCGCTATTTACAAAAGATTATATAGTCTTACTCAAGACACCATACACTTTGAACAAGCACTTTGGAACTACGGGCGTGGTTTTTATATAAAACAGGATTATTACAATGGTATTAATCTAGCCTTTTTGTTTATGATGAAAGCTTCGCAAACCGATGATCAGTTTGCTGCATTTGCGAGTTATGGACAAGCTCAAGAAGTATATAAAAAAGTAGGACAATGGTGTCATGAAATAATAGCCTCAGAAAACTTTGAAAACAGAACAGATAAGGTTTGGATTTATCAAACTCTATCTGAAGTTGCCTTTGCTAATGGAAATCTAACCGATGAAAGCAACTATTTAGATATGGCAAAAGAAACTTCAAATGGATCATTCGCATTGTCTTCATACCAGGAGCAACGTATGAAACTGGAAAAAGCCATAAAAACCTTTACTACAAAATTTAATATTTAAAACTATAAGAATGAGAAGAGCATTATTAGTAGGAATTAATGATTATACGTGGGCTCCTTTAAAGGGGTGTATTAACGATGTATATCATATGAAAGAGGTATTAGAAAAGCATCATGATAATACCATCAATTTTCATTGTAAGACTTTATTGTCTAGTGATAAAAGACGCGTGACTAAACATCGATTAATGGAAAATATTAAAGACTTATTTTCTAGAGAAGCAGAAATGGTGATGCTTTATTTTTCGGGGCATGGTATATACAATGGTTTGGGAGGGTGGCTAGTAACTCAAGATGCTGTAAAGCATGCCGAAGGAATAACAATCAATGACATTATTACACTAGCAAATAAGGCTCATAACATTAATCAAGTAGTTATTATCTTGGATTGTTGTCATAGTGGAAATGCTGGTGGCGTCCCTATTTTAAATGATAATATTGCCTTATTACGAAGAGGCGTATCTATCATATCTGCAAGCCTATATGATCAATACGCTGTTGAAAAACGAGATACGAATCAAGGATTGTTTACTAGTATTTTAGTAGAAGCCCTTAAAGGAGGTGCTTCAGACATCCTAGGGAATACTACTGCAGCTGGTCTATATGAATACACCGAAAAGATATTAGGCCCATGGGACCAAAGACCTGTATTTAAAACACACAGTACGGAGATGACTTCCATTCGGCGATGTGACCCTGTAATTAATAAAACTTTACTTTCTAAACTAACAACTTATTTCCCAGAGCAAGATTACATATATAACCTTGATTCTTCTTATGACCCTGAACTTGAGCCAAAACATAAGAAAAATGAAAAAATCATGGCAAACTTTAGACAATACTTGTCAGCTGGATTACTCATTCCAGTAGGAGAAAAATATTTATATCATGCGGCAAAAAACAACAAAGCTTGTCAGCTGACTCCTTTAGGTAAATTTTACTGGAAGGTGTTAAAAAATAACAAATCTTAATTAGATTGATATGAAAAGAAAATGCTATGTATCCTTTAAAACCGAAGATATTTATTATAAAAATTATATTCAGAACGAATTGAGTCTAGATATGATTGATAAATCTCTTAATGTAGCTATAGAGTCAGAAGATGAAGAGTATATAATGCGCAAAATAAGAGAAGACTATCTATCTAGTTCTACTGTAACTATTCACCTTATTGGCACTAAAAGTGCTGAAGACCTCGGTCAAGAAGAACAAAAGTATATTAAGCGAGAATTGCAAGCCTCTTTATATGGCAGAATAAATAACACAAAAAACGGGGTTCTAGGTATTGTATTACCCACTATATACAATGATATATACACAGGTAATGGCATCTGTTCTACTTGTGGAACAACACTTAATTACGTTAGCATTAATGATCAGACTACCATTAAAGAGTTTAGTTATAACTACTATATCCCCAATAATAAGTGTCATTGGACTGAAGAAGATCGCTATTGTATTCTTGTAAAATGGGATGATTTTATACGTGACCCTGAAAAATATATAGAACAAGCTTTTGAAAAGCGCACAACTCCTATTGCAGAAAAAACAAAAGTATACCCATAAACAAATTAGCAACTAAAAAATAAACACCCATTCCCACACGTTATCCCTATATGATCAAATACGTATTCCTTCT
>CAYGTC010000134.1:0-6559 GCA_964352735.1 uncultured Alcanivoracaceae bacterium
ATATATTACCACTTCCTGTATTTAATAAACCTGCTGAGTATCCTAATGCTACATTGTTATTCCCATTTGCATTAAGCGCTAAGGCTGCAGCACCAATTCCTGTATTTTCATTCCCTGTAGCCTGATTTAATGTAGCTAGACCTAAGGCAGTATTATTAATTCCTGAAATATTGGTTTCTAAAGCATTTTCGCCAATAGCGATATTATTATTATTTGTATTTCTATTATCATTTAATCCTGCGCCATTACCAATGAAAATACTATTTCCTGTGTTTTCAAAACCTAAATTCCCTTTTGATAAGGTCATATACTCTATTCCACTTACATCAAATCGAATAATATCTTCGTCGGCATTTTTTTCTACTTGGATCTTCGTATCTCCGTCTGTATCTTTTAGTGTCGTATTATTTATAGTTTCACCTGCTGCAATTGCATAAGGGACACTTAGAAGTTGTGAAGCACCTAAACTTGAGTAATTAACGCCACCATTGATATCTACTCGTACTTCTAAGTAATTGGCAACACTCCAATCTATATTGGAAAACTCAGAGGCGTTTGTAGGATCTCCTATAAATGTACTTGCAAAACCTGTTGCATCCGTAGTAAGTGTTCTTTCGGAGATATAAACGGTCGTACCATTAGGACTCCCTTGATTGATTTGAAACGCTATCCCGATGGTGGTATCTACAAGAGGGTTTCCATTTGCATCATTAATGACTCCTTGCCAGTTAAATGCTTGAGGTACTTGTTGTGCCCATGACAATGAAGCAAAAAATAAACTGAAAATTAATAGTAATCTTTTAAACATAATTGATGATTTATTAGGGTGAATAATTGTTTTTATGTATTGTCACCTATAAAATGAACACAAAAATGTACACATGAATACATTCGCATAAAAAGCGACAATATTACACTTCTTAAAAGAGCGAATTAAGATGATTACGCGGTAATAGTAAGTGTATTTTGATTTTACAAATTACTTAAAAACAATACAAAAAAAACTGTTACATGCAGGGCACAAATGCGGGTACATGCCGTGAATACTATGAATACAGACATTCATTCTTCAATTCTTTAAAATATATAACACCACAATACAACTCCCTTCTTTCATTTTTTAGTTTATAATTTACTACTATGAAAAAAAGTAAATAGACACTTCTAGATATTGAAATTGAACCAACTTTACTTCTATTGATCAATACGATCAAGAAACTCTTCAAGTGGATCATTTGCTGTAAGATCTAGTTTTTTTTTCAAACGTGCCCTAGCAATTTTCACTGCATGTACAGTAGTACCACGAAGCTCAGCAATTTCTTTTCGGGTTAGCTTCATTTTAGAAAAAGTGGCGATCTCAATATCTGTTTTAGATAACTTTGGAAATTGAGACCTAAGTTGAGTTATAAAACGAGTATGGTAATCTATAATTTGCTGTTTTATAATTAAAATTTTCTGATCCTCTAATTTACTAGAGCGTATATCCGCTAAAATGGATTGCGTATTGACTTCCTCATCATTTTTTACAATCTTTTGTAAATCCTCTGCTATCTTAAGCTTAGATCGCAACTGCTTTACGCTCTCCATTTGTAGGGACATAATTTCCTTAGTCTTTAACGAAATATCTTTTTCCTTTGAGATTAATTGAGTAACTAAATCTAATTTTTTTCTTTCTAAAGTATTGTATCGATCTACGATAGCGAGAGAAAGAAGAATAGCCTCTAATACAGAGCCAATCATGTAGGCATTAAGCGTAAAAATATTTTCTGGAAGAATGACAAATACCGTAAGTGTGTAAATAATTACCGTAGTACAATAACAAGCCCAAGCGATTATTAAATATTTTGCAAAAGAATTCCCTCTTAGATAGGTCCTAATTCCTGAATATAATGCCAATAAGCTACAAAGCATTAACCCCATAGCTACAGGACTATTATTGGGAGGATGGCCTAATATTTCTTGTCTAAACATTACATAAGCTAGGGCGATAAGTTCATAATAAAAAATACCATTCAACAACCAATGAGAAGACGTACTATATTTCTTTGTTTCTAAGAAGTGAATACAAAATTGTGCGGTGATGACGGTTCCAAATGTTAGAAATATTGGAGTACACCATTCTTGTAGAAAAGGCATTTCATCTAACAAGTATTTCTTCATAAAACCACGAACGGTTATCTGAACTAAGAGCCCTCCTAAGATAGTACCTGCATACAAAAAATAAACACTATCTCTTAAACCAACACTTAATAATAGATTGTAAAAAATAATAATAACCAGCGCTCCAATGATTAAAGCAATCGCTAATAATTCATTTTGTTCGCTTTCCAAATATTCCGATTCTTTTACCAGCGTTATAGAATAAGACTTTCCATATTGGCTATACGTTTTCATATAAAAAGTCTCGGTCTCGCCTACCTCAAATTCTAATGGAAAATATAAAGATGTAGCTTTTATAAGCTTGTCTTTTTGATTGACCATAACGCCAGTATGGTATACCTTCCAATCATCCCCTTGTTTAAAATACAGACTCACTGAATCTAACAATGGCTTTCTAACTCTTAACAAACGCTTTATAGATGACGTACCTTCATTCTTAATTTTAAATTTCAGCCAAACATTAGTATTTGTAAATCCTAGATTGATGACATCCTTTTCTGATTTTTTATATGGAATAGTCTTAGCCTCTTCGATGCCCATCTTTAATGTAGGATCTTCTGCGACTTGTATATATTTTCCTAATACCTCCTTTGAAGAAACTTTATCTATGGCAATGACATTTTCATCTGTTATATTGTTTTGAGCATTACATAGAATTGTAAAACAGAAGATAAAAAGTAAATGGAGAAAATAGTGTGCTTTCAAAAGTCGGTTAATTAATATTACAAAAATAAGAAAGAGGCATCCTTTTATTAGCATCACCAAAGAGTATAATACTCCAAGGCATGTCTTGAAATAAAAAATAGTTTTAAACCAATGTCCTGTGAACTTGTTCAAATATAATTTACCTAAAAACAATTCAAAAAAGTTGTTATATGTAGGGTACAAATGCGGGTACATGCTGTGAACCCCTATAAATACAGGCATTCATCCTTCAAAATATATAACCCCATACTACAACTCCCTTCTTTCATTTTTTAATTTTGTAGCTACCCTATAAATCATATCTGAACTATGAAACAGTTGTATTTTTTTATATTCTTTACACTAATCGTATCCTCAATTCAAGCACAAGATTTTGAATTTTTTATAAACATAGAAAATGCAAATGAAACATTTACGATACCTGTTAACAGTTTTACTTACACCTACGATTATAATGTTGAGATCATAAGACCTTTGCCTGCAGCTACAATAGCGACATACAACAATGTTACGGAGTCACTCACCCATACGTTTGCAAATCCAGGTCTCTACCTTATTAAAATACTAGAAGACAGTGTATTTCCTGCTATTAACTTTTCGGTTAGTCCAGACCGAGATAAAATAACAAATATTGCAAGTTGGGGAAACAATGAATGGGCGACGATGGAAAGAGCTTTTGAAAATTGCACGAATTTAACCCTTGGTGCCAACAACACCCCTAATCTCACGAACGTAACATCCACTAATAAGATGTTTAAAAACGCTACGTCACTCACAGATGCTAGAGATAAAATTGGCGACTGGGATATGAGTAATGTGCAAGATATGGAGCAAATGTTTAGGGATTGTACTTCATTTAATGAAGATATAAGCCATTGGGATACAAGTAATGTACAAATCCTTCATAGAATATTTCAAGGAGCCACTCTTTTTAATCAAAATTTAGGGAATTGGGATATTAGTAATGTAACGGGGACAGCCGCTATATTTAGAGACACTGCACTATCTACAAGTAATTATGATAAAATCCTTATAGGATGGGGAACACTGGACAGTGGGGAAACACAAATTCCAACAGGTTTATCCATTCGTGCAGATGATGCTCACTATTGCACTGCAGAAGCAATAAGAACGACACTTTCTGAGGCACCCTATAACTGGGTGTTTATAGATGCTGGTTTAGACTGTAATACTGTTGCTAACGAAGATTTTTTTATAACCACTTGGGAAACTACCAATGCTAACGAGAGTATAGTGATTCCAACGACTAATTCAGGGTACAACTATTATATAGATTGGGGAGATGGAACCACAGAAAATAATGTTTCAGGAGATGCAACCCACACTTATAGTGCAGCAGGTACATATCCTGTTAAAATTTATGGTGAGTACCCTAGAATCGACTTGTTTAATGCTCCAGATAGAGACAAAATCAAGTCCATAGATCAATGGGGAACAATTCAATGGGTAAGTATGACTACTTCATTTCAAGGAGCTAGTAACGTAAGACTTCTTGCCACAGATGTGCCCGATTTATCTGGAGTTACAAACACTGCGTTTATGTTTGCTGAATGCACCTCTTTAGAGAGTCCAGATTTGTCTCATTGGGATATGTCTACTATAAGAAGTATGAATTTTATGTTTTTTGGCGCGACTAATTTTAATAGTGATGTTACAGGCTGGGACGTAGGGAATTGTGTTGGATTTCAAGGGGTTTTTGGAGAAACTAACGCATTTAATCAAGATATAAGCAGCTGGAACATAGGGGAAAATGTAGGTTCAGATGACATATTTATGAGTAATATGTTTCAATCTGCCAGTAATTTTAACCGAAACTTAGCAAGTTGGAATATTTCTAATGTTGAAGGTATGAACAATATGTTTACTAATTCTGGATTATCCATGGGTAACTACGATGCTACGTTAATAGGCTGGGCTACTTTAGATCCGGGAGAAACACAAATTCCTTCAAATATTAATTTAGGGACTATTGGACTCAACTATTGTGAAGCATTACACGCCAAAAACACTTTAGAAAGTGAACCATACAATTGGATTATAATTGATGAAGGCCCTGAGTGTACAGATCGTGCATTTATTACTACTTGGCAAACAGATACCGCTAACGAAAGTATCACCATTCCTACAACGGGATCTGAATATTACTATTTAGTAGATTGGGGAGATGGAACCCCAGTAACATTCGAAACAGGAAACGCACCACATACCTATGCAACCGCAGGTGAATATACTGTGGAAATTTATGGTAATTTCCCTAGAATACATTTTAACAATGCAGGTGATAAAACAAAAATAGTATCTATTGATCAATGGGGTGATAATATATGGACAACAATGATGGGTGCCTTCCGTGGATGTTCTAACCTAACTTTAGAAGCAACAGATACCCCAAATTTATCGCAAGCAGATGATATATCAAATATGTTCCTAGATGCTACTATGTTTGTAGATAATGGTGGTGAGATAGGGAATTGGAATGTAAGTAATATTACATCGATGATACGACTATTCCAAAACACGTCATTTAATAGTAACATAAATAACTGGGATGTTCGAAATGTAGAGGATATGCAAAATATGTTTGCAAATGCAATATTCTTTAATCAACCACTTAATCATTGGGAACTCAATAAAATTATTAGTTTAAGTGGTATATTTCAAGGAGCAACAAACTTTAATCAAGATATTAGTGCATGGAATACTGATACAGCTCAGTTTATAAATACGATGTTTCGAAATGCGACTAGTTTTAATAATGACATTAGTGGTTGGAATGTAAGCAATGTGGGAGCATTTCAGGAAATGTTTTGGGGAGCTACTTCTTTTAATCAAAATTTAGAAGGTTGGGATATAAGTCAGGTTTCAAATATGAGAAATATGCTCAACAATAGTGGAATGTCAACTGAAAATTATGACAATACGCTTATAGGTTGGGCAACCTTAGATACTGGAGAAACTCAAATTCCTATGGAGATAGAATTAGGCGCTATTGGCTTAATCTATTGTCAATCGGATACTGAAAGGCAAGACTTAATAGACACTTACAATTGGACTATCACAGGAGATAATCTAAGCTGTGGTATAGAAATTTCTCCGAAAGTATACCTTCAAGGTGCTTTTACAAATCCAAATATGGGAGAAGAAACGCTTATGCGCGATGACTTACGAGTTGCAAGTCTTATACCCACAACAAGTCCATATGATAGCACTACCTGTGATTCTTCCGTTTTTAGTACGACAGGAGCAAATGCTATTGTAGACTGGGTACTTATAGAACTTCGAGATGCTTCAGATAATACCACAATCCTTGCTTCACAATCGGCTTTATTACAACGTGATGGAGATATTGTCGCTACCGATGGAACTTCTGCCGTTTTTATAGAAATAGATGCTGGAAATTATTACATAGCCATAAAACACCGTAATCATTTAGGGGTGTTATCATCTAATGCAATTGCCCTTTCTGCTAGTACAACTACTGTCAATTTCAGTACTAGTATCGTTACTGTCACAGGAGGTTCATTGGCTTTAAGCGATATGGGTAATGGGATCTATGCCATATATGCAGGTGATGCCACAGGAGATGGAAACATCCTTAATACAGATATTTCTAATGCTATCAATGCTTCAGGAGGTATCAATGTATATAGTGGCGCCGATGCTAATATGGATG
>CAYGTC010000135.1:0-6237 GCA_964352735.1 uncultured Alcanivoracaceae bacterium
CAATACAAAAGAACGCTTTTTTATGCATAAATAATTGACAAGTCAAAACATATCAGCCCGGATATTTCATCAAATCGGTAAAAAAATCGATTTTATCTATGGAAAACATTGAGTTAGACGAATTTATCATGTTGAGTTCATCGATAAATAATAATGACTTAAAATATTCAGGTTAATCCAGAATCAATTTTTCAGCTTCCGCCAAGTCAACACTGACCAATCTGGAGACACCAGGCTCACGCATGGTCACACCATTGAGTTGGTTTGCGATTTCCATCGTGACCTTATTGTGCGACACAAATAAGAACTGAACCTTATCAGACATTTCTTTGACCATTTGTGAAAAACGTCCTACATTGGCATCATCCAATGGTGCATCAACCTCATCAAGCATACAAAATGGCGCAGGATTCAGATTAAATATAGAAAACACCATGGAAACCGCAGTCAGAGCCTTCTCCCCCCCTGATAACAATTGGATATTAGAAATACGTTTGCCTGGCGGCCTTGCCATAATGGTTACACCAGTGGATAACAAATCATCACTGGTCAGCTCTAAATAACAATGCCCACCGCCAAAAAGTTTCGGGAACAATAACTTAATATTACTATTGACCGCTTCAAATGTGTCTTTGAATAAGGTTCTGGTTTCTTTATCAATTTTTTTGATGGCCGTTTCTAACGTTTCTAACGCTTCAACCAAATCATCATTTTGCTGATCCAGATAGTTTTTGCGCTCACTTTCTTCTTCATACTCAGATATGGCAGCCAAATTAACCGGCTCAAGTCGGGTAATACTGCGTTGCAGACGTTCAAGTTCATTTTGTTTAAATTCGGTGTTATGCCCATCTTGTACCTGTAAAAGTACCTCTTGAGGTTCAAAGCCTTTGTCACTGATTTGTTCTTGGAAATTGACTTTTCTTAATTCATTACTTTGCAATTCAAGCCTGGCGTTTTCTAACTTGGCTCTGGCATGTTCTATGCTGGCATTATGATCACTGCGTTGGCGTTCAAGTATTTCTAATTCAGCCTGGCATGATTGCGCTTGCGCTCGAATCTCATCTCGATTTTTTTCAGTTTCTATGCGTTTTTCCAATAACCCTTCGAGTTCTTGTTGTTTCGATTCCAGAGGGCTGGTGTCCTGAGACATTTGTTGCAGTAAATGACTTTTGCGTTGTTGCAATCGTTCACTTTGGTGCTTCAAACGATCGATGCCATTTTTTGCAGAGCCTATTTTACTTTCCAGACTTTGCAATAACAATTTCTGTTGGTAATAGAAACTGGAAGTTTCAGAAAGGGTTGTCTTGGCCTGCTCTTTGACCGCCACCAAATCGTGTTGACTCCTTTCCTGTTCTTGTTTCTGGTGTTGTAGCTCTGTGTTGATTTCTATGGCTTCTTCAAGTGCGAATCTGGCTTTTCTGACGCTGGCTTCGTCTATTTCTATTTGCAATTGCAATTGCTCAGATTCTGTATTTATCTGAACATTACGCTGTTGAATTTGTTCAATTTTGTGTTTCTTGGATGAAATATTGGCATTCAATTCAGAAATTCTGCGATGCCCCATATTCACATCCATCTGAGATTGCTCTTTACGACTTTCCAGTTGTGCAATGTCTACTCGTGACTGCTCTATTATCTCAACCGTGTCATTGATGCTGATTTCCAATGTTTCTATCGATTCATCAAGTTCCTTGAGCTCTTTCTGACGCAACAAAAATCCACCCTCATTTTCACCAGCGATACTTTTGATCCAATTCTTACCAATCAATATACCATCGGCAGTCACATAACTTTGACCTGTAGCCAATTTGTGACGGTCGTGTAAAGCTTGCTCAAAATCATCAACAATAAAAATATTATTGAACCATTCTCTGATGACATCGGGTCCTTTTACCACTTCGGCCAGAGAGCCCTTATTCGCACTGATTTCGCCGTCATTGTGTTCAATGATGGTCAAATGACCATAACGCCAGTCTTGCACCACTTTCTGTAATGACAACTGTTGCTGTGGCACCAATGCTTGTAACTGGTCACCAAGTGCTGTTTCTACTGCTTTTTCCCAGCCCGCATCAACACTTAATAACTGTGAAAGCTTTTCTGCATTATCCAGTTCATGCGTTTTAAACCAGCCCTTTACATCTTCATTATCATCAGCCATGGCAGCTTGTTGTAAGGCTTGTAATGATCCTCTGCGACCCTTGGACTGGTGTATTTCTTGTTGTAATTGGTTCAGTCTATCCTGTTGCAAACGAGATTGTTGCCTAGCCAACTCGATATTTTCCTTAGTCTCATCCAACCTTTCAAGCAGCTCTTGTTGAGCCATGTCTTGCTCTTCTTGTTTTAATTGCAATGCCTCTAGTTCTTGTTCCAATGGTAATGCAGTAGTGGTAGAGCTTTCTTTGTGTAAGACTTGTAACCTTTCAGTTTGCCTGATTAATTGCTGGTCGAGACTGGCTATTTTGGTTTTTTCGACTTCGATGATGCGATTTTTTTCTGAAATTTGAGCGACCAAGTCATTCCAGCTTGATTGCCATTCAAGCAAATCATCTTCCAAAGTAGAGAATGCCTCTTGTTTCTCTTTTAAATCCAGTGCGATTTTCTCAATTTGTGGTTCGACCTGTTTAATCTCTGATTGAGTTTTGTATAGTTCCTGTTGATCTTTTTGTAATTGCTCATCATTCGCTGCATAAGCTTTTTCAGCTTCTTGCAACTCATTTTTTAAACGTTGTGATAATGATTTGGTATGACTGATGAATTGTTCTATTTTTCCTATTTCAGAGTTAACCTCGTACAGTTGCTCTTGTACTTTATTGCTTTTATCTTGTAATAAGTGATAAGCAATTCTTTGCTTGTCAATGTGTGTTTCGCTGCCAGTTAAATTGGTTTTCACCTCTTCTAAAGCAAGATCCAGTTCTGTGACCACTTGGGTACTTTTTTCTGTTTTGGCATGCCACTGTTGCCAGTGTAAACTCAATAACTCTACTTCAATCACCCTGAACTGTTCTTTCAATGCCTTATACCTTTCAGCATTTTTTGCTTGACGTTGCAAATGGTTGATGTGTTTACCCACCTCAGTTCGCAAATCATCTAATCTTTCTAAATTTTCACGGGTATGCTTTATGCGACGTTCTGTTTCTCTTCGTCTTTCTCTGTATTTCGATATACCTGCAGCTTCTTCAATATAAAGGCGCAACTCTTCTGGCTTTGACTCAACAATCCGAGATATCATGCCTTGTTCAATAATGGCATAACTTCTGGGGCCCAATCCAGTACCTAAAAACAAATCTGTGATGTCTTTTTTTCGGCACTTGGTTTTATTAAGATAATAGTTTGACTGACCATCTCTTGTCACCTGTCGCTTGACTGAAATCTCATTGTATTTGGCAAACTCACCTGTCACACTGCCATCACTGTTGTCAAATACCAATTCCACCATGGCAGTACTTACAGGTTTTCTGGCACTAGAACCACTGAATATCACATCTATCATTGATGAGCCACGTAACATCTTGGCAGAGGTTTCTCCCATTACCCAACGTACCGCATCAATGATGTTTGATTTTCCACATCCATTGGGCCCTACCACACCAATCAAATTGGATGGCATCAAAAATTCCGTCGGATCGACAAATGATTTAAATCCTGCTAATTTTATCTTTGATAATCGCATATAGGCTTGATATTCCTTTTATTATTCGTTAAGGTTCACGTTTTTAAAACGCTACATTATGCCATGAGTACAAAGCCAAGCAAAGAATTAGAAACATTTGTTAACCCACAAAAAGACAGAGATTACAAAATCTCCATGCGAATCCCTGAATTTACGTGCTTATGCCCAAAAACAGGCCAACCTGATTTTGCCACAATATATCTGGATTACACACCAGATGAACTATGCGTTGAACTAAAATCTCTAAAACTATATGTCTGGTCATTTCGTGAAACAGGCGCTTTCCATGAAGCCGTTACCAATCAAATATTAAATGATTTGGTTAAAGCCACTGACCCACGTTGGATGCAACTGAGAATTGAGTTCATGGTACGTGGAGGCATTTATACTGATGTTACTGTTGAGCACCGCAAAGACAGTTAACAGAAAATCTAAAGAAAAATCATTTTAGATCGCATCATCAATGATGAACTTAAAACTTTTCGATAAAACCTAAAGCTTTTAAATTTTTCAACGGTCTTAGCCACGGTTTTTTAATGTTTTTTGGCAAACTGGCTTCACTATCCAAGCCAGTTTGTTTATCTTTATATAAGCCATACAATACTATCCACCAATCCATCTCTGCTCTGATTGACTTGATGATAAGCACTTCGTTAGGATCGAGATTTTTTTGCTTAACAAAATTGATTGCGCTTTGCGGTGTACTCAAACCAATCAATTGATGCGACCAAAGTTTTGCATAAGGGTTATTATCATTGATTGGGATGATGCTAGAGGCATTTGAAGGTTGTTGTTCATTGATTGTTCTCGGTTGTGCCTCAACCTTTTGTTCTGCAACTTTCACATTGTTATCTTGACTGATTGACGAAGCAGGTGAACTGTCAACAGTATCAGCAGCATCAAACTTAGGTATATTGATTGATTTAATCACGACATCAGAAGTTTCCAATTCTGAAGAATTTTCATTAATAAGCTTAGTGGCTTTTTCATTGGCAATATGTTGCTTATCTTCTGGTGCACAAACCCACTTATTTTGCGCTGCAAAACAAATGATATTGGTATCATTCTCGCCTTTTTCTTTGTCTTGCGCATAACTTGCAACAAGATTAAACAAAAGGACAGCTAATGTTGGCAATTTATAATGGCTTGTAATATTTGTTCTTCGCATACATCACGTTGTATAAAAGCTTTACCTACGTCTCTTAGCAATATCAATCGATGTTTATTATTGATCACTTTTTTATCCGAACGCATCAATTGAACCAATGCATTGGCATCTATGGTAACAGGTAGCATAGTCTGCAAATGAAAATCTTGCAAGACCTTTTCTAGTTCTTTTCGTAGATTATTGGTTGTGGTCACTTTCAATAAATCAGACAATTCCGCAGCCATCACCATACCTATGGCCACAGCTTCTCCATGTGTATACGTATCGTAACCAGTATGAGTTTCAATAGCATGACCAAAAGTGTGACCAAGATTCAACAATGCCCTTATCCCTGATTCTTTTTCATCTTGTTCAACAATATCAGCCTTGAATTGGCAACATTTTGCCACCAGACTCGTCAAGACCTCAACATCTTGTTTAAGAATGAGCTGACAATTGCTTTGTAACCACGTTTTGAATTCAACTTGGTTAATAAATGCATATTTAATGACTTCACCTAAACCAGATTGGTACTCTTTAACTGGCAGGGTTTTCAAGGTTGAAGTATTAATAATAACGGCTTTGGGTTGATGGAATGCACCAATGAGGTTTTTTCCTTTTTCATGGTTAACCCCTGTTTTTCCTCCAACCGATGCATCAACTTGTGATAACAAGCTGGTTGGTATTTGAATAAAATCAACGCCCCTCATCCAACAGGCTGCAGCAAATCCCGTCATATCACAGATGACGCCTCCACCCAAACTGATCAATAAATCACTGCGATTAAATTGATGATCTGCCAAAAAATTCATGATCGTACTAAAAGACGACATATTTTTATGTTGTTCTCCATCGGCCAATACCAAGGGGAAAATCTGATCAGTATATTGAGATAAAGACTTTTTAACCTGAGACAGGTACAAAGGCGCAACCACATCATTGCTGATGATGGCAATTTTCCTATTTGGCAAAAGATCTTTGATATGATTAAAATCGAAGCCATCTTGACTGATGACAATATCATAAGCTTGATGCCCAAGATTAATGTTTACGATAGTTGAAGACATAGATTCATTATATAAATAATGATCAAGATAAAATAGTGTATTTTACTAAAAACTCAATGTTTATTGTTTAGCCCGAATATTTCATTATAGAATGGGGTTTAGGGTAAAAATGGCAAAGTATGTTGGATAAAGATCTCTTGCAAGCCAGTTATTCATGGCTTGTGAGGGATTTTATTCAAGATATGCGGCCATTTTTTTCCTAAAACCATTCAGGTACAAAGTGTCTTTTTAACAAAGTCGTCTAACTCAATGTTTTTCACAGATAAAATCAACTTTTTTACCGTTTTGATGAAATATTCGGGTTGATATGTTTTGACTTGTCAATTATTTATGCATAAAAAAGCGTTCTTTTG
>CAYGTC010000136.1:0-6184 GCA_964352735.1 uncultured Alcanivoracaceae bacterium
TTAATCGCCTCAAAGCCATGAGGCTTTATAAACTATCAATAAGGGCTTTGAGGCGTTATTTTCACAATTTATTTTGCCATTTTTCCCCTAAATTCAATTCTGTGATGAAATATCAGGGCTAGATATCGGTTTCGCACATATATGTCTGTATTGATTATTTTTTTATGTTTCTTCATTCAACAATTTATATTAATCATTGTATCGAAGCCTCTTCTGGTTTCGATTCTCTTTGCTGATCAACCATTCGGCCAATAAACCAAACAAAAGGTTCGACTTGACCACTTAACACACAAGCCCCTTTACAAATATTTTTTAGTAAACTTTGTACATCAGATGAGCACAAGGCCTTAACGGCTGTTTTGTCTGTGAGATGTAATGAACACGATGGCATACTGGGCATCAATTCTGCGTTGAATGTGATGCTGCCATCCTTGAGTATGATTTTCAGTGGTTCAGGCTGTTGGCCAACGTTAAATATCAAGGCAAGATCTGGAGGTATTTCAGCGGTTTTGATCGCTGATTTTTGTAGGTAATCAAAAAAGCTTTTGGCCCAATCTTGCACTTCAGAATTGACAAGCAAGTTGGCATCTTTCGGTTCATCTTTAACGGTCATTAACATTTTATCAACGGCTTGCTCTGCTTCGATCAGGGCCTGTAGTGTTTTGTCCACGTCTTTTTTTGTGTGAGCAGCTGAGCAAATCAGTCTTAAACGCCCTCTTCCACTTTCTACAATTGGATAAGTGACGGCCGATGTTTGAACGCCGCGTTTATAGAGTTCTTGTACGATGGCAAAAAGCTTATCTTTATCACTGAAGTGCGGGGTGATGATTGGCCCATCGCCGCTGCCCAAATCATAACCGGCATCTTCGAAACGTTGACGCATGTAGCGTGTTGTTTCCCACAGTTGTTCGCGCAGCTGATCATCGGTACTCAGTCGGCGCAAAGCAGTCAGCGAAGCCGCAATATCTGCAGGACTTACTGAAGCCTGAAAGATGTATGCCCTTGCGGATGACTTTAATAGGTCTATGTACTCTCTTTTTGCAGCGATCACACCCCCTAGACTACCAAGTGCTTTACTGAGGGTCGTCATGATGAAATCCACTTGGTCTGTCACACCTTGAGCAGCACATATCCCAGCGCCACGTTTGCCGTAAAAACCAAAGGAATGCGCTTCATCAACCAACACCAATGCATTGTATTTTTTGGCCATATGTATGATTTCTGCAACGGGTGCTGCACCTTCACCCATACTATAAACACCTTCGAGAGCAACAAGAATGCTGTGATAGGGAGAAACTTCTGATTTAAGCACTGATTCCAAATCTGATATGTCGTTGTGTTTGAATGTTCTGATCGTTGCGCCAGAAAGCCGTGCACCATCAACAATGGATGCATGACAAAGTTGATCAACGACTACAACATCGTTTTTGCCAAGAAGTCCGGCAACCACACCAACATTTGCGGTATAGCCAGTTGGGAATAAGCAAGCACTGGGTTTGCCTACCAATTCTGCAAATTCATTTTCAAATTCTAGATGTAAATTGGTTAATCCTGAAGCCGCAGCTGATGTGCCCATTCCTGTGCCATAACGTTTTAAAGCAGCAATAGATTCTTGCATGACTTTTTTGTCGCGATTTAAGGCAAGATACAGGTTGGTTGTCCAGATAATGGCCTCTTGTTGATCATCATTATAGACATCGGCAACCATCCCTCTTGATGCGCTACCTGTTGTGAGTACTTTGCTGTATGGGTTTCTGCGAAGGTCGTTAACCATTAACAAGACTTCTTGTACCAGTTTACTCTTATCCATAACACACCAAGATGAAACTTTTGCGGCTTGAAATGTTGGATGACTGGATTGTATGTGTTTTTGAAAACTGGCCAGTGAGTTTGTTGCTTCACTTGGCTGGTTATCCATTGCATTATCATCCGTACGACCATCCACCCTGCCCATCATGTATTTGGCCAGAGCATTGGGACTGTTGTGCTTTTCAATGACTTGTGGTGGCAACTTTTGCTTTAAAATTTTGCTTAATCGGCCGCTCAATTCCAATATTGTTAGCGAATCAAGACCAATGTCATTGAAAAGCTGGTCTGGCGGGATCTGATTTGGGTCACTAAAGTTAAGAAGGGACGCCACTTGCTGTTGGATGATGGATAATGTTGTTGGCTGTTGTTTTTCAAAGTCCATTTGAAATTCAACAGTATTACTGATGTCAGAATTCACTGCAGGATGCTCAAAAAAGTGATTTTCTTCAAGGTTCATGAGCTTGTTGCGATCGAGTTTTTCATTCGGCAATAGCGGTAACTGCTTTAGGCGTATCACAATTTGTGGGACCATGTATTGTGGCAATCGATTGGCCAAAAAACCTTTCACAGTAGCATCCGTTAATGTTTCTTTTTTAGTGACGACATAAACAGCGAGCAATTTTTGACCACTGCCACCAGTGATGGCAGCTGCTGCGGCTGCATCAATACCCGGCATCGATTCGAGTGTGGACTCAATTTCTTCCAGTTCAATTCTAAAGCCCCTGATTTTTACTTGTTGGTCGACTCTACCAAGAAATTCGATCTCTCCACATTCTGTCCATCTGCACAAATCTCCGGTTTTATAAATGCGCTCATTTGGAGTTAATTCATTGGGTTGGAACTTGATGAAACGCTCATCAGTCAGATCTGTATCATACAAATAGCCTCTGGCCAATTTGTTTCCCGCTAAGTACAGTTCTCCAGCTTCTCCGGGAGCAACCGGCTGCATACCGCCATCTAAAATATATGAACGTGAATTGTTAACAGATTTCCCTATGGTAATGACCTCTGTACCAGGCATAACCTCTTTAATGGTCGAATAAACGGTGTCTTCGGTCGGGCCATAAGCATTGACCACTCGTGGACCGGATTCTAACGCATGAATTTGCTCAACCAATGAACGTTTGAGTGCTTCCCCACCAAAAATAACACACCGAATATTGGCTGGCAATTTGTCTGTCAAGAGTAAGGCCTGCATCGATGATGGAACCATGACGCATGTTTTTATTTGGTTTGCATAAGGAAGCTTTGGCAATTCAAGTGCGTTTTTTGCCAGTATTACTGTTCCACCAAGTGATAAGGTTCCCAAAGTTTCCATGACTGATGTATCGAAGCACGCAGAAGCCCCAGCAAAAACACCACTGAGCTCCTCATCATTTAATAGAACTCCCATCGATTGACTCATGGCCACTATATTTCTGTGTTCAACAGCAACACCTTTGGGTTTTCCTGTTGAACCTGAGGTATAAATAACATAAGCCAAATCATCTGCTGATGGTTTTATTGAGCAAGCCTTGGTACCATTGATCTCATCAATCCTCAACAGCTCACGTACCTCCTCGCATAGGTTAGCTGAAGCATCGTCATCAACAAACGCTGCGACTGCACGAGAATGCTTTAGCATATATCTCACTCTGTCTTTTGGATAGGTTGGATCCAGAGGAACATAGGCGCAACCGGCTTGCATCACACCAATTAAAGTGGCCACAAGCTCCCAAGAACGATGCAGACAGACTCCAACCAATGCGCCTGGTTCAATATTTCGATCCTCAAGTTCTCCTGCGATAGCGTTCGCTTTTTGCATGAGTTGCGTGAAATTGATTGTGGTTTCACAATCAATGATTGCGATTCTACTTGGATGTTCTTGCATTTGTTTGTGAATCAACCCACAAATGGTTTCCTCTGAGTTGTATTGTTGTTGCTGGAAACTCTCATTATTGACATTATTAATGGTTTTTTGTTTATTGAGGATTTGACTTGAATGACTGATTGAATGGGTATTATGACTAGCAATATCACTTGCTTGATTTGTAGTTTTTGACCTCATGAATTTTATTAATTCTTCAGCATTCATCCACGCTACTTTGGTGATTTCTTTGAAGTCTTTTATGCCTTCAAAAGTTAATATATTTTGACGATTAGCAGCAATTTCTTGTGCACAGGAACCTGAATTAAATTGAGCCAATTTATCTGCATTGGTTAACAGTTTACTAAAAAAAAGAGTTAATTCATTCATTGGATTTACCTTTAACTATTTATTGTGAAAGTTTTCGATTTGTTGTTATTTAATGTTTTTCTTCGAATTCAGAACAGTTTAACAGAGGAAACAATAGAAAGTACATTTCTGTACATATAAATGCAGTAAAAATAAGGGTATTTTTATATTTCAAAAGATGATTCAACCATTTGAGAATTCTGTATTAAATATAAAAAAACCAATCATAAATCACAGAAAACAATACTGAACGATGGGATTCAAGCATGTAGAGAATTGCGCAATGAAATCATTACCTCTCAGGTTCTATTGTTCCAACTCACCTCTTTGAGCAATCTTTTTATTTTAGGACAGCACACCAAATTTATTCACTCAAACCTCTTTGAGCTGAGCAGCAAGCCAAGCTTCAGCAAAACACCATTTATGTCGGCTAAAAAGGGCAGCCCCTTTGTAATCCTAATGAACAGAAACAATCAAATTGTCATCTTTGAGTTTCAAGACGACCAATGGATCGAGACCCAAAGATTGTTCAGGCCAGAATAACCAGAGGTATTACCAAGTTCATTTGCCAGTAGAGTGGTTGCTCTTGACGATGAACAAATGGTCACTTCAGTCACTAAATTTAACTCACAATCCTTAACCGTCAAAGGTCAGCTACTCATTTATGAAAAAAATAATGATGTGAGGTCTCTGGCAGATATAGTTGATCAACCACCAATAACGGTTGTTCATTTATTTGGTAGTGACATTGAAATATTGCGTGATAACATATTACAGGGACGTAATACCACCTATTTCCAAGAACGCAAAAATTTTAAGCAACCATCAAAAGGCTGCATAAAAATAAGAGAAGTCCATCCCTAAGCAACCGGCCCTAAATGTGGGGTACTGTTTTGAAAACCCCAATAATGATAAATCAGGATCAAGTTTTGATTCAAAATTAATTAAAATATAATGGCGTATAAAATCAAGATAACCAACGCATATTTAACCAAATAATAGAGCTTAGAATTGAAGACTTTTAAGCGTTTGCCCAATACTCTTATTGGGTAAACTAAACCAAAAATTCTATTAAGCAGTCCAGTTTTATCATCAGGAGTGTTGGGCGAGGCCGAGGCTCTTGCCATAGTCATACTAAAAAATTTGTTAACCCATCGAGCCAAAAAATTATTGGTGGGTCTTTCTATATCACAGAACAAAATAATCCGGTTGCTATCGCTGTTATTTTTAGCGTAATGGATGAAGGTTTCATCGAATATGACCGCTTTCCCATCGCGCCAAGAATATTGTTGTCCATCTACAAAAATACTGCATTCATCTGAGTTGGGAGTGGTTAAACCCAAATGGTAACGCAGAGAGCCTGCATATGGGTCACGGTGTTTTTTTAATTCAGAGCCTGCTGGTAACGAGGCAAACATTGCTCCTTTGATGTAAGGGATTTGATTGAGTAACTTAACGGTTTCGGGGCAATACTTTAAAGATGAAGTGAGCGGTTTGTCATACCATTTTAAATAAAACCTTTTCCAACCTTGTCGAAAAAAAGAGTTGAACCCTGCATCGTTGTATTTATCAGATTTTTTAATTAAATCGTGGTTGGCCAATGCCAGTGCCTCATCTCTAATTAATTGCCAATTATCCTCTAAGAGCTGTAACTCCGGAAAGTTTTCAACAGTAATGTAAGGGGTATTTTCAACTTTTGAAGATGCATACATTAAGCAATTTATAGGTGCAAAAAAAGTAGAATGATCGAGTAATTGCCTTTGTATCTTATGCTTTAAAGCACCACGCCGATGAATATAAAAAGTTGATACTGCAAATATAGAAAGAATAATTAGAGAAGTCATGAATTTAGAGGATATTATATTTTTCGCAATTATAAGTCTTTTAAAGATGAGTGTCAAAGTAACGGTATATATGATAAATTATAAATTTTTGATAACTTGAAACCTTTGCATAAGTCTGGGTCTTTGGAAAAAGAATTGAAAAGCACAAGTTCAAGGCAGAAAACGCTAGCAATAGCAGGCTAATGGTGAATTTTCTAACGCAGAAATTGGGTTTTTCAAACTTTTTTACATGATTCATGATTAATACATAGGTCTCAACTTACCCGTGGTGCATTTAGGAAATAGTTAAAAAAGTAAGTTACTCATGGGCAAAAGC
>CAYGTC010000137.1:0-6077 GCA_964352735.1 uncultured Alcanivoracaceae bacterium
TCTCATATTTACTAATCAAATTCTGCTCTTGCGTACCTTTCAACCCGACAGACTGCTATAATGAAATATTCGGGCTAACTTGGTTAACTTTTTTCTTCTCATGTCATATTGCATTTAAAATTTAAGCAAATCATAGCAATACTATTTGTTTTACTACAGAGCTGAAGATTAAAAATAACCCTTTATAAACATACCTTGGCCAAATTCATTTATCGTAACGACAATATTTTTAGTATAACGACACATACATAAATGCCTCTTGTTACTGCAAAAGAAATCATTATCATACACCTCAAGCATAAGTTTAATGCTTTTTTATTAAATGAAGGCCTTTGCATCACTATGATACCAATTAAAAATAATTACAATCATCAGCTTTTTGTGGAAAATCAGTCAACTGTTAACTACGATTCTCACCTCAATCTGACAACAATCTCTATTTTTTTTAGTTATACGGTTATACAAAAGTCTCAAGTAAACAAATGAGAATATTTTATGAAAACATTATTATTATCAGGAGTCATAATCACCTCCTGTTTATTAGCAATTCAATCATCAGAAGCACGGTTAGACATAGGAACCAATGGCTGCACATCAATGACAACACCTTACACCACTGTTAGTATAACAACCAGTCCTACAGATTTCCCCGTATTAAATAGTCATGGTTGGTACGATATTTATACCACTACAGACACTTATTCAAACTGTATCCCATCTGGCCTACCAATACTTATAAATTCAACAACAGTAGCAACTATGGGTAGCCCATAAAGATAAAAGGTACATTATTTAATGACCATGCTTACTATCTGATTCTTTTAGTAAAATAATAAGCATGGTCAATTAATGTAAAGAATAATTTACTATTTAGACAATGGCAACTTTGGTGGCAAAGGCTGTAATTCATCAAATACATGGCTAATACCTGTGGCATTGTCAGTCGAGCTACCGTGACAACCAAAACAATTAATTGGATTAAAACCATCGGTATGGTACTGGTAAAAAGTCTCCATTGTTGTATTCGCCAAATTCAAGGAGCCTCTCAAATCGCTGTCACTGCCATCAGGTGGTATTTGCCCTTTTACTGTCCAAATACCACCAGTTTGGATATAGTTACCGCGAACATCTCCATCAGAGAGTTGTGATAATACCGAGACATTAATTGACACCAAATCTGTATTATTGGCCACTGCCGTCTGACCTTTACTGGTTTTATTGGTACTGCCATGCAAGTTGCCCCATGGATCAACCCTAATTACATCAGTAGGCCCAATGGCATTGGGATCTTGACATTTACTGGCATTTTGAGGGTCTTTCACACATGTAATTTGCACAGGGGCACTGCTATTTTGACCTGTACTCACATTGGCATTAGCCGTAATAACGCTTGGCTTTGCTGAACTTTCTTTTATAAAATTCCACTGCTTTCCTTCAGAATTATATGGCCGTGTAGCACTGGATTTATTGCTGATATTATAAACATAAGCATTGTCTGGTACATTATCAACATGCTCAAAAGTTGACCAAACCATTTCTGGATGACCATTAACTGTTCCAACAACATGCATTCCAACCAAAGCCAATGTTTTTTGTTCATTCTTACTTACTGGCCAAGGACCTGCTTTTTGACTGCGGTCAAAAACTGGCACAATGGCTTGGCCAAGTACATATTGACTTTGATCCACCGTACTTGCATCAACCCACGAAGTTTTTAATTCCATCGCTAAAGCCATTTTATCCCAACCCAAAGGGTAACCATACTTTGCAGCAAATGAAGATACAGCATTCAATTGTTTTTGTGTATTTGGGAATTCAACATTATTAATCGGAGCTGTGATACAAGCCACATATTCTTTTTTACATTCACCAACTATTTCAGAGGCACATTGTTGATACTCTTTAACGCAAGCCGGAATAATTTTATTTTTTTGTTGTGTTGTAAATAATGCATAAACATCATTGGCATGCACACTGTAATAAACCAATGAATCTTTTTGACTTAATAACGCGTCACTATTACCGGCTTGTCCGACTTCAATTTCTTCGTCAGTTTTGCCTTTTCTCACCGTCATGTTCATCACACCATTGCTTGATTCGAACGCTCTTTGCCCATCAGAGGTGACAGAGACATTATAAAAAGCAGGCGAACTGGTAAAAACATGTTGATCAGCACCTTGTGAAGTGAGCCATAAAAACATTTGTGATCCCCATTTATAAAAATCACATCTCGTGTTATTTTTTGAATCTGCAAAGATCGGATTAAGGCTATTAGCAGGTTTAACCCACCCATCCTTGCTTGCGGCCCCAGAGAAGAACCACGAATCGATATCAGTAGTACAGGTTTTCTGTGCATTAGTTGGCAATCTTGCATTGGCAACAAAACCATTATTATCTGCCAGAGCAATATTCATCGAATAAAAAGATACAGCAATAAAAAACCATGATGATTTTTTACACCGCAACCAATTCGATGTGTTAACTATTTTATTTTTCATTTTACCCTCATTAGTTTAAATTGGTTTGTCATATCTGACAAATCTACTGTATACCAGTGAAGTTTTTTTATTCTTACCTAGTTATTGTTAAATCTTACCTTTTTCTTACCTGTGTAAAATAGACCCTTGTTAACCCTTATTTAAAGTTTAATTATGAATCAAAGCAGACTGAGTTAACAGACTTATATTTATAATGTTTTTTGAATCTACTGACTCTAATAAGAATCAAAACTTTGATACTCCTACTGAAACCAATCTCAATTAATAAAAACAACAAGCCCCAGAAAAAATCTGGGGCTTGTCACTAGTTTAGCGCCTGTTAAACAAGCTTTATTTAAGAATGGATGGTCTTCACTTACCTGGTGTAGGAGGAACCGCACAACCAGTAATTCTGACATCATCAATAGTCCAACCTTCAGGTACGCCTACTTGATCATCTGAGGTCATTCTAAATCTAATTTGGATATCAGATCCTGCAAAATCATTAATATCAACAGAGTTCACTTGACCTGGTTGAGGGTTGCCACACCAAGCCAGAGTGCCGGCTAAACCTTGACCAACAGGACCGACTTCAAGTCCACCATCATATTCATCATTGATCATTTTATCGTTTGCCACTTGAACAAATGCACCGCCATTTTGTGAAATTTCAACAAAGCCTCCGTCCCAACAACCGCCAGCTGTTCTGGCTTCCATATTTTGCTGATTCCAAAACCTTAATGTATATGGCCCTGTACCAGTTGGGACGGAAATCATTGGAGAAGTCAATGTATTATCAGAATCTGTATCCAAATCTGTTGCATTGAATGCTTGCATACCAGAATTTTGAATAGCTGATTGTAGCCCCCAAACTTCCATTCCAAGTAGTGATGCTGTCATCCATCCTTGTGTACCATTACCGCCACCTGCAGGTGGTGGTGTTGATTCAAATCCACTGGCAAAAATGAGATTTGCTGCTTCAAAGTCATAATTAACCACATCAATTTGTATTTCACCAATTGCACAATCTCCTGTTAAAGCCAATGTAGTAAAACTTGACACAGCACTGGCAATCATGCCACACGCACTTTGACCGGTTACCCTCCAATATAATGTAGTACTTGATGGTAAATCTGTTGTTGCCGTATAGCTATTTACATCAACTGTTTCCGATACAATCACATCGGTAAAGGCCATGTCTGTTGCCACTTCAATTAAATATGTATTCGCATTGGCATCTGTGTCCCACATAAATGTAGGTTGTAATATTACATCCGTTGACATATCAGCTGGCGCACTTAGTAAAGAACCTACAGGAACACCTGCAGAATATGACATAACAATTTGTGATTGTTTAATAATGCTTCCAACTCCACCGTTAATATCAGTTGGAGGCTCAGCTCCTTCACCTTGTACTGTTAATGTGTATTCGCCAGTTGGTTGACCTGCTGTCACATCAAATGTTAATACTGATGCATTGCCTGGAACAACAGGATTCACTGAAAACATTTCATTATCAGTTGCCATACTAGAGGCAGGGATAGATAAAGTGACATTTTCAGCATAATTTTGAATAGATGTAACATTAAGATTCACTGCTACAGCAGTATCTCCACTACATACAGAAAGTGCACTTGGATCAGCTCCTAAAGTAAAAGTTGGACTACTAAATAAGTTATCTCCTGATCCAGCCATACCTGTTTGACCAATGCTTGGTCTATTATCTGTCCATGTCATTACAATTTTATTCAATACCACAGATAGGCCATTATAATCACCCCATTCTTGACCATTTGTAATGTTATCCGAGGTTTCAGTAGAGTAACGTTGCTCTCCTTCAGGTAGCCATGTTGCACCACCATCTAAAGAAACATTATAGTAGAAGTCCACACCTGTTCTATTCACTGAATTACGCGTATCATAAAAACCAATATGTACCGCATCGTTTTCAGCAACCATTAACCATGGGTGAAACCTATCAATTGGATTACCGCTGGCCAACTCGCCATCATTGGCATGAGGTGTCGTTGTTAAAGCCCAAGTGGCACCGCCATCGGTTGATTTTGCCACTTTAATAACACCTCTTCTAAGGTTTGCAGGCCCGGGACCACCGCCACCCACACTGTCATCGGCTTCATCCGTGAATGCCACATAAATATTGTCTTCTGAGTCAACATCAACAGAAACATAAATAAAAGCCCTTCTTGACTCCATAGACGGGATGGCAAAATCAAAGCTGCCGTTTAATGGGGCTACTTGTGTACCGGCTGCAAAAGTTAAGCCACCATCGGTTGATTTTAACAACCTTAAGCCACCACCTTGTGTGCTTGGATAAACATAATAGACATTACCCATTGAATCAGTAGTAATGTCACTACCAATACCTCTATCTTCAGCACTAAAAGCAATGGGAGTAGACATGGTCAACCCCATATCTGTAGAACGGGCAAATTGCATCACATTGCCCACATGGAAGGTCACATAAATATTATCGACATGTGGAGAAGTGGGCGATCTATCAACATGAATCCACTCTTTATCAGTACCAGCTGGCGTAATCGTTTGCATCGGCTCCCAAGTGACACCTTGATCAAGTGATCGCGACCAACGCGTTCCCAATCCAGCCAATCCACCCAAATCCGCTTGATAAACTATCGATCCATCCAATGACCAGTCAACAACAGGATCACAACAACTGTTTTCGGGGTTTACTTGAGATAATGTCCAGGTTTCACCAGCATCGGATGAGTAATACATTCTTTGCCCACCTGCACCATTACTACCAGCAACACAATTAAGGTTATTTGTTGGGTTACATTCTACAGTTGTCTCATTGCCACTGACATTCAATTCAAATGGAGTTTCTGTATTTGGATCAATAACCACTCCTTTAATATCAACGCCAGGAATCTTGGCAAATCTACCATTTTTAGATGTAGGATGATAGCCGACACCCAATCCTTCTTTGTACCAAACACCATCAACAATTAATCCACCATGTAACATTTGGAAATGTTGTAATGTTGACCTGGGATAATATTTGCCTATGGTTGGTTCCATTCTGCGTTTTTGAATTTTGAAAAATACAGGAACATGACTCAAATATTGATCATTTGCGGGAAGCGTTGCCAAGTCCTCTTGTGTGAGTTGATAATTACGATCATCCCATGGACCAAGGGCCTCTAATGATTTGTAATCAACCCTTTGATCTACACCCAATGATTGTTTGATTTCAGCATTAACAGCTGAGACTGCGCTGACCAATAGACCAACAAGTAATAGTTTTTTCATTCTTATCTCCCTCGATTAATTATTATAACTTTCGTATTAAATTTTATTCCTTTACTAATAAAAGATCAATTGAAAAGACAATATATATTAGAATTTACTAATTTAGAACAATCTAATGTTTATTGATGGTAGAAGTAATACAACTTATTGACGCTCTATAATTAAATAAATGTTAGGAAACTGACTTTATTGTATTAATTATTGCGGCCTTTGCATAACTAGCCCGAATATTTCATCATAGAATGGATTTTAGGGTAAAAATGGTAAAGTAGATTGGATAAACATCGCTTCAATGCCCTTATTAATAGT
>CAYGTC010000138.1:0-6060 GCA_964352735.1 uncultured Alcanivoracaceae bacterium
GAGCACAGCATTCATAATGCTGGGGTCGGTGGTTCAAGTCCACCCATAGCCACCAAAATTCCTTTTATATTTCAATATCTTGCAGCAAGTCTAACTTTTTGGCACAAATTATTTCGGGAACATTTAATTTTGTTTACGGGAACTCATTTAAATATATTTATCTATAACCTTATTACCTATAGCTTTATTGTTATACAAATCAATCAGATAAACCTCATCAAATGCAGAATTAATAATGAATGCCTAACACTTCTATTGTGCATCGAGTTTTTCAATTGACTGTATTCGCATATATTCTGAGAGATTTAACAATACAATCATTGGTGGTGTACCTTCTGGTCCTTGATAATATAAAGAGATATAAGCATTTTTTAAATCTTGATGGCCCAAACAGATGTTTTTTAAATGGATGTTATTGTTATCATTAAAGTAAGGTAAATAAATTTGAGTGCCTTTAGAGTTCAGCTGCCATCCCTTAATCTTATTTGATACTTTTTTATAACTTGCTGATACAAAGTTTCTATCACCTAACTGTTCAAAAAATAATATGGATGGCAATGTGATTTTAAAATCATTGCACTCGTAATCAGCATTAAATTTCCAATCTACTGAAATACCACGGTCTTTGATCTCATTTTCTGAAAGTTCCTGCCATCCTATTGCTAAACAATGATTAAAAAAACACCCAATACACAGCATGGTTAGTAACCATAATCTGATAAATTTTGAATCGCTTATCATTTTTTTAAATGGTTAATATATACATGTCGAGGAACCACAAAATAATCATTCATACCCTCTTTTTCTGATTTTATCTATATCGTTTACCAATTGATCAATAACATTAAACTTTCCTCTTGTGAGGTACATTATCAAACCCTGTCTTGCTTCAGTATATGTTTTTGGCTCTTTTAAACAGGCGCAGATTGAATCAACAGCTGAACGCTTATCAATTCCATCGTATTGTAAGTCTACTAAAAATCCAATAACCACAGTAAAACCATAGTTTTGTTTGATGGATTTCATTGTCCACAACTCCTCAACCCACCATTCGGTATTATCATCTTGGCTGATCAGCTCCCAACCTTTGTCTGTTAATTTTTTTAGTAAATGCTTTTTATAAAACCCCATGATTTATTAACCATCCCATATAGAAAATGTCAAAATAATGCATGTGGTCATTTCAATCATTAATTTTTTTTGTGTTACCCAAAAACTCAAATTTTGTACACATGCCTTGTGGTTTCAAGAACCTATATTCAACCTTTCTTAAGTTTTCAGACGCAGTATAAGCACCAGAGTGAGAGACACCCATATAGGAAAGTATAACTTTTCCCATTCCCATTCTGGCTGCTCCCTTAATGATTGATATAGCTTGATTTTCCATAAAGTACACATGTACAATTAAGTGTCCTTCGTTGTTATAAAAGCACAATATTTGCGTTCCAACCTACATAACAAATGAGCTTTCTGGTTCTAGTATTTTAAATGTATAGTTCATAGTGACAAATTAAGAAAATGTAGTTTCGATTCATTCAAAATACCCTGTTTTAAAAAGCCTATTAATAAAGTAAATATTGTAAAGAAAATTGTCATAAATTTACATTAGTTCTCATTTTTTATCGTTGAATTGATTTATACTAAAGGTTCAACTTTAACTGGATTTACCCGCTTGTCATGAGCTGGATTTTTTTGGTCCACTGCTTTTTCAATATTTTTTATCGTCATTTCAATGAGGCTTGTTTTTGTTTTTTGATTGTCGGGCACGTTTCGATAACCTATTGAGTCCTTCAACAAGAATGGCAAATGTCATCTCCGCATAGATTTATTATTCAAAATCATTGGCAAAAATGACATCACTATCAGAGAGATAGGGTTGTAACCATGCCATTTGGGGTCTATCGGTTTGAAAATTATTGCTTGGTTCTAATGTAAATATGTATTCACCCCACTCTGGACCTGCTGCCCACCAACTCCAACCCAACCAAACGTCTGTATTGGTTTGAATAAAATCCAAAGCACTTATTATGGATTGCTGACAGTTATTGTTATCAGCACCACCAAATTCACCCAAAAAACCCATTTTTTGATGGGTTCGCAACCAATCAGTCACCGCTTGTAATTGAGCAGCACCATGACCAGTTGAACAATTGGCAGATGTACCGGAAAAATCACCATCAAAATACTGATGCAAATCAAAGGCATAGTTATCGTTAGGATCCACAATACTGAGCATGACCTCTGCATTGGCTGTTCCATACCAGTTTTGCATCCAACTGTGTGCACCAGTCCAAGCATTACCCGGCACCAAGATCAAATGATCTGAACCTGTTGCACGAATCGCTGCAATGGCACTATTTGCACTGTCTCTCCATTGTTCAGTTGGCATTGAATGGGGCTCATTCATCAAGCCGAAAATGACTCGAGGGTTATTAAGGAACTGTTGCGCCAATTTTGTCCATAAATCAGCAAATGCAGCATCAGGAACTGCGGCAGAACCAATGAGTTGCCCTTGATACCTGGCATAATTGTGGGGATCCAATATCACAAATGAGCCATTGTTTGTGCCTCGATTCACTGCTGTGATCAAATCATTCATTTGTGTAGTATCAAAGCCCTGGTTCAATTGCGGTTGCAAGCGTTCCCATTTAAATGGCAACCTGAAAACAGTCATGCCTTTGTTTTTAAAATATTCAAATTCTTGATGGATTGGCCAAAACGTTCCATGATCAAATTCTGCACCCGCCAAGTTCACACCCAATAATTGTTGGTTGCCTGCTTGCACGACGAATGAGAACGAAGAAGAAAAGATGAACAATAAATAGAATAAGATTTTTTTCATGACTATATTAAGATGTAGGTAATCTTCATCTTAAACTTATTCTGTTTTAATTCTTTTAAGTCATTCACAAAATAGAACGATTATCAATGCTAACCATCACTTGCCTCTAAATGCTTAAATTAAAATATTTAATTCGGCAATAAAAAGTAATTAAATCCCATTCTTATGTGGCTGAATATTTAGAGTCACTTGCTAAAAACACATTTTCAGAATCAAAAACCTCATAAAAAACAATGCAATTAATATAAATATTTCGTTAAAATCAACATAAATAAACACAATACACAAGAACATAATAATCATTATATATCAATACCTTATAAATAAATAGTACCTATTTGTGCCATAAATTACATTGATTAAATACACTAAATTCATATAATTGAGCCATACATTACACATGAGAAGGATATGAAAAAAAAATTTATTACATTGTTATTGATTTCAAGTATTGCACAAGCACATGATACTCATCAAACACTTGAGCAAGTATTAGCAGAAAATGGTGTTGTAGTTGAAAATTTTGAAAGGGTCGGTGATGAAGTCAACTTAACTGGTGAAGAACTGACAAAAAAAGTAGAACACTTAGAAAGAAGCACATTACTGAAATCATCTATCGGAATTGATCCTGAATCTGAAGAAGGGCAAAGTATCATTGAAAACATAATCGTGTCTTTTGATCAAAATGAATTACCAATAACAGATGACCCACAGGATCATAGGATTTATCCTCACGGTACTTGGGATCCTGAAAGCTTAACAATTCCTCATGCTAGCCAGATAGCATTGATGAGAGCAAATGATAGTGATAGAAAATATATAGGAATGAACAATATTGATATGCACCATGAAATACATAACATTCAATTAGAGCAAGCCAGATCTATTGCAATTGATTATTGTAGCAGATGGAGAGGAATACCCATATTTTCTGGACCACAAAATCTCTTGGGCGCATTATCAGGCAACGTACAAAATTCCGACTACTTGTTAACTGATGGGGTTATTTATTATTGTATAAGTCCTTCTATAAGTGCTGCTCCTTAAGCTAATCCAAAGACCTTAATTATAACTTTAAAAAAGAACCTGAAAGACATTTGTCTTTCAGGTTCTTTTTTTTAATGGAAACTATTGTTAAAAATTTACGTTATACAGAGTATCATAACACTTAGAGTTTTTTAATCACATCCATAATTTTATTGACATTATCATTCAACAATTCTCGGTCTACCGTATTTAAACTACTATCAGATAATATAAAATGACAAGTCCTGACAACTTTTCTCCAACGGGGATTGGCAGGGATATTTTTTATCGATAAGTATTTATCCATTGAGCGTGTTCTCAAAGTGCCATTATCTATAGTAACCGTCCATACTTTACTTTTTTCGGCCAAGTCAATTCGGTTTTTGCCGGTATGACGATTCCAGATATCCACTGCTTCTATCATGGCCTTGATTAAAGCCTCTTTAAAATCATGCTTGGTGATCACATTAGTCGCTTTTTCATCCACCACCTGCTCTTGCTGAGCAGCATTCAACAACTCGAATTGATCCTTATGGTATTTGATTTGGGATAAAAAGGCTTGTGTTTGTTTGCGTTTTTTGTAAATGTATAAAAGCCATGCCATGACCGTAATCGTTAGGAATAAACTAACCATCAAAACCAAATTGGTCAAACTTGCAATGCGTTTTTGTTTTTCACTGTTGACCAGCTGTTCTGTTAACAACTCTCTATCAAACTTGTGTTTTTTGATTTGGAATTCTATGGTATCAATTTTTAAATCATATTTTTTTTTCAAAAAAGTTTCTCTGACTGTTTGATAATCTTTTAAATAATTCAGAGCCTTGATCGGATCATCTTGCTCCATACTTTGGCTAAGCAGAAGACTAAAGTTAAAATGATAAAATAAATCAGTGATCTCTCGTGCCTTTTTTAATCCATTCAGAGCCACATTTTGTGCTTTTTCTGTATTACCTAACTCCAATTCTATTTTAGCCAATTCCAAACTGGTTTCTAAAAAATACATGGGTTTATCTGTGTATATGGCTTTATTAAGTAACGCTTGTGCAATTTCTGGTTTGCCATCTTCATAATAATATTTAGCCAAAGCCAAATTTGCATTGGATTGCTCTTCATCTGTAGTTCGGATATATTTTGAAGCCACAATTTCATTGATGTAAAATTCTGCTTTATCATCCTGACCATTTCTTAAATAAGCCATTGACAACTCTTCATGAACATGAGCTATCTTTTTTTTTGCTTCATCATTATCAACACGTTGATAATATTCAATGGCCTGCAAAGCGTAACTTATAGAATCATCGTATTTTTCCATCTCAAAAAACAACAAACCAATATTGCTGAGTGTATTGGCTGATACAAAATCATCACCTAAAGTTAATTTTATGGCTAAACTTTTTTGAAAGTTTTCTATGGCTTGGGCATAATTTCCAGTTTGATCATAGACCACTCCTAAATCATTATAACTTCTACTTTTTAATTTTTCATCGCCGAGCAGAACTGACATATCAAATGCTTGAGTAAAATAGTCCAGTGATTTCTCATATTTACCATCAATGAAAGCTAATCGCCCCTGAAGTTTTTTCCAACGGTATTGAGGCATTTTTTGATTAAAAAATTCAGGATTCTCCTGAGCTGATTTAAGATTTCGTGTTACTTGATCTACATCATCCAAATTAAAATAAATATATGCTAAGGTCAGTTGAATATTTAACTTTTTAATGTTGTCTGATTCCTCAGATAATGCCACCTCACATATCTGTTGTGCTTTTGCCCAATCGTATTCTTTATAATACTGTTCACATAACTCAAAATTTTTTTTACTTTGTGCACAAACATGAACACTCAGTCCAATTAAAAGACAAAATAACCCTACCCCTTTATGTTTCATATAATATTATTGTTTTTACGATAAAACATCACATTCTACTACAATTCAATAGTCGAAAAGTTAGAGAGAAGTTAAATGATTTAATTCATTGAAAAAACTGAAGAATATAAACAATGTTAATGAATAAAATGCAGCATACTCCATCATTTGCCACTAATAGAATACAAAAAAAGTATCAAATATCAGTTATAGCTCTTTGATAAAAAGCTCATAAATCTTATAAAAAAAATTTATTTCTAATAGTTTCACCGTAAGCGCCAACCAAACTACGTACTTGCTTGTATAAAATTTTCTGGTAGCAACT
>CAYGTC010000139.1:0-5924 GCA_964352735.1 uncultured Alcanivoracaceae bacterium
CAAATATTGAGAATCTAGATTATGAAACAGGACTCTTGTGCAGAGCCATGTATTTAAATTTGATCCACGAGACATCAGTCTCATCTACTTTTATGATCCCGAACTCAAAGAATATTTTCGCATTCCCTATAGAAACACCTCTAGACCAGTAATGAGCATTTGGGAACTAAGAGAAGTTAATACATACTTAAAAAAACAAAACGAACATGCGATAGATGAAGCCTTAATTTTTAAGGCCTTTGAAATCATGAAGAAAATTGAAGAAGACGCTGTTCTCAAAACATCAAAGGCAAGGCGTAACCTACAAAAAAGAATCCAAACATCCAAAAGAAAGACAAAAACCCCAACCAAAGCCAACAACATATCAAAAGTTCAATCTACACCAACAGATGTATCACACCTCAATCATTTCGACGACATTGATGAGGACTTTTAATGCAAAATAAATTATCTAAAAAAGCAGAACAGCATTTGCTTCTGTCTGACGAGGAAAGAATTGAACATATACTTAAGCCCAAATGGATTGGTTACCCAGAAGCCGTTAAAACTCTTAATATCTTATCAGATTTATTAAAGCATCCAAAATGCCACCGTATGCCTAACTTATTAATCATTGGCGATACTAACAATGGCAAAACTATGATTGCTAGAAAGTTTTTAAAATCTCACCCTTCTGATGACAATTTAGAAGGCGATGCCGCTAAAGTTCCTGTGCTTTACATTCAAGCACCTGCTGTACCTGATGAGCATCGATTTTACAATATAATTCTTGAAGCGTTATTTGCACCCTTTAAAACATCGGATCGTGTTGATAGAAAGCTATTCCAAGTTAAGACTGTCCTTAATAGGGTTGACAATAAAATGATTATCATCGATGAGATTCACCACATCATGGCTGGTAATTTAAACAAGCAAAAAGTGTTTTTGAATGTTATTAAATATCTGGGGAATGAACTATGTGTTCCGATAGTTGGGGTCGGAACAAAAGAAGCTGAAAGCGCGATGAAAACAGAACCACAACTGTCTAATAGATTTGAACGCATTAGATTGCCACTTTGGAAAGAAAATGAGGGTTACATCAGGTTCCTTATGAGTTATGAACATATTTTACCGCTCAAAAACGCTTCATTACTCCACGAGGATGAATTGGCCAATAAGCTACTCAATATGAGCGAGAATCTTGTTGGAGAGCTTACAAAGTTAATCAATAAAGCAGCCATTGTTGCTATTAAAGATAAATCAGAAAAAATAAGCCTTAAAACCCTAAAAAAGCTAAACTGGCAACTGCCCTCAGAAAGGTAACTATTAACTTCAATGAGTCTTTCTGGTAATTTTTTACCCATTCACCCTCAACCATTTGATGACGAACTACTCACCTCTTGGCTTGTCAGGATGGCTAGAAATAGCGGCATGAAATTAGAAACTTTTGCCAAACAAGCATTAGGTATAAAAATACCTCTATGGAACAGGGACCTAGACAGATATCCACTTGAAAGAGCAATCATCGAATTATCTAATAAAATTGGCAAAAACTCCGATGACCTTTACAAACTATCTTTAAAAGATTATGAAGCCAAATTATTTGGGTATTATCACCCTTCTGGTATTTTAAAATGGATCTTGCCAATAAAAATACACCACAGAGTACGTAAAGGTTTTGGTCAACAATTTTGTTCAAAATGTCTGAATGAAGATAATATACCTTACTTTAGAAAACGGTGGCGAGTATCTCTCAACACTTTTTGCCATAAACATAAAACCATGTTAAGAGACAGATGTCCAAACTGCAAACATCCCATTATGTTTTATCGTCAAGAAATCGGAAAACCAGATACCAATAGCAGCAATGAAATGTGCTTTTGTAGCACTTGTGAGTTTGATCTTAGGCATTCTGATGACCAATCAATTGATATATTTGATCAAGACTCTTTTGAATGGCTCATCAAAATCAACAAGGGTTTAGAAAAATTTAATACCGATCAAAACCTTTTTTTGAATACAGAGCAATTTGCCGTGCTCCATCAATTTTGCAAATTAGCAACCTCATCTTTTTCTGGCCCATTAATGAAAAACTACTTTCAGAAAAAGTTTTCAAAAAATAATATTAAATATAGCCCAAATATGAATTTCTTTGAACTCCATTCATTAGAAAACAGGCACGAGATCATTCAAATTGCTATCTGGATACTATTTGATTGGAAAAATAGAACAGAACTGCTTTGGCGAAATAAAATAATTCGTTACAACCATTTCAAAAAAGATTTTGTTGAATGCCCAGATTGGTATAAAAAAGTTATTGATAAATTTAATCGATTAAATTAATTTCTTGCTAATTAAATTAGTTTATATCAAGATACATTCGAGTATTCTTTTTAATAAAGCCGACTAATATATCTAAATGCAAAATATGTCTAAATTTTTGTTCTCTTATAATCTAACTTCTAATCATTAAGAGAGATTAAAAATGAAAACCGTACAACAAATCAAGTTACTTGAACACGATAGGTTTCTTTCTACTTGCCAAGTAGACACCCCAATAGATATAGTATCTAATCTTTGGCAGTTTCTAAATAAAAAATTTGGTGATTTTAATAATGTTTTAGATTTAGGCGCTGGAGATGGTAGATTTGCTACATTTGGAAAATACTCGTCATACCATGGATACGAACTTGATGACAGAAGAAATAAATCATCAATCCTACCAAATAACGCAAAACTTATTAACAAATGCGCATTCTCATTTAAAAAAACTAATTATGATCTATGCATTGGTAACCCTCCTTTTGCAAAACAAAGCAAAGTTGAGATCAATTGGCAAAACTCAATAGTTAACCAATTAGAGTCTACAATGAAAATTAAGATCTACAGAAATGCTAATGTCTTTTTATTATTTTTATGTCAGGCATTAATTAAAACAAATCGTGATGGGGCCATTGCGTTAATACTTCCATTTGAATGGGTATCAAGACCTTCATGTAAAACAGTCAGGGATTACATTAAACAAAATCAGTGGAAAGTTTCTATATACAAATTTACAGAAAACATCTTTCCTGGTGTGTCAACAACTGCATCTATTACATTGATAGATAAATCACAAAAATGCGTTGATTGGGAGTTTTTCAATATAAATAGAAAGTTCGAAGTTACCAAAATCAAATGGTCTACTGGCACTCAGTATAGTTTATTAAAACATATGGCCCGAACAAAAACAAACTATGCACAAAGAGGCTTAAGCCCTGGAAATCAGAAAGTCTTTTGTTTGACTGAACAAGAAAGAAAATTAAATAATCTTAAGATCAATATAGATGTAATACCGTGTGTAACAACTTTAAGACTATTACCTAAAAGTATAAAGTATTTGTCAAAATCAGTTTTTAATAAGCACTTCGTAGAAGACAATCAAAGGTGTTGGTTAATAAACACAAGTCAAAACAATTCATTTTCACTTAAAAAGTATTTAAAAAGTGTTCCTAAATCAGAACGATCAAACGCTACTTGTCTAAAACAAGTCACCTTGGTGGAATTATAAACAACATGATACTCCCGATATCGTTTTTAATCCTGGATTTAAAGTTACAAGACCAAGGTTTTTAGTCAATTCGATCAATGCAAAAGTAGTTGGGTCTGTATTTGGGATACATAAAGTTTCAGGTGTTTCTAAAAAATATCTTGTTGATCAACTATTTTCATTTGACTTTAGGTCACAATTACTAGAGTATTCAGATAAGTTTCAAAGAATAGAAGTTAACCAAATGAATACAGTTTTACAAAAAATTGTTGGAAAATTGGAATAGCCAAAAAATATATGTCAAATCCCACTGAAGAAGAAAATATTAATACAAATGACCAAGTATTAAAGTTTAAAATTGATACTGCCCTGCTAAGAGAGCTTGGTGAACAACTGGTTGGCTCTGCTGATATTGCAATTTCTGAATTGATAAAAAACTCATATGATGCCGATGCTACCAAATGCGAAGTTGAATGGACTGATGATGAATTGGTGGTAAGTGACAATGGTCATGGAATGACTTTGAACGAATTAGAAACATTATGGATGACAGTTGGAACATCATCTAAGCTCAAACAACTTAAATCTAGAAAGTACCGACGCTCATTAACAGGCTCAAAGGGCGTAGGAAGATTTGCTGTTAGGTTTATCGGTAAAAATTTAGATCTTGAAACTATTGCTGTCAATCCAGCTACTGGCAAAAAAGACAAAATAATCGCACAATTTGATTGGCAAGAAACCGATAAGACTGATGATATTACCAATATTTTAGTTCCATATGAAATTATTCCAGATGTAAATGATGAAGTAGGCACATTTTTATACATATCAAATTTACGGAAAAACAACAAACCTACAGCAGAGTTTGTTAAGAATACATGACTATGTACCTTGATCCTGTTCCATGCTTTTAACTGTCTGAAGTACATAATAAATATCGAAAAAACAATGACAATTGAAAGCGTCGATCTAAATTATTGATATCTAATACTTTTATTTTTGGATCACAAGTGAAACAGGATTTAAGTGCATAGCCATGTAAGAATATTAAGGAAGATGTTCTGAATATAACATCCCCATTTGAAACATTTAAGTCAATACTTCCCAACAATTACAAAAATTTATCAACTGATTGTAATAATTCTGAAGATCCTGGTTTTTCTATATTGATTGACACTGAAAAAGAACAAAGTAAAAGAAATACAGTTGCTGAAAGTGTTATTGAAAATTATGTTGCTCGAGCACTATTAACAAAAAAAGGTAACAATGTTGAAATTAAAATTTATCTCTGGACTCCTGATAAGTCTGTAAAAAATTGGTATAAAGAACCGCGAGTTGTTAAATTAGTTTATAAACAAAACATTAAAATTGAAAATTTAAACTCTGATATATATGCTGACATCAGATTTATCCCAAGAAGAGAAGGAGTCTTTCGAAAAAAAGAAGATAGTGGTGTCAGCGCTTTAATTAGCCAAAATTGGTTAAAAGAGAACCATGGTATTAAAATTTATGATCGTGAATTTGCAATCAAGCCATATGGTTACGGTGATAATGATTGGCTAAAATTATCTCTAGATAATGCCACAAGTGAACGAGATCCAAGATCTAATTTATCAAAAATTCATCATGAAATGGATAATGATACATATACTAGACCAAAAATAAACTGGATGTTAAACCTTCCTAATAACCAACAAACTGTTGGAGCTGTTTTTGTTCAATCATCCTCAGTTGATGATTCTAAATGCCTTATCCCTAATATGGATAGACAAGGATTTGTTGAAAATCAAGCTTATAATGAACTATTTGAACTTATTAGATATGCTATTGAGTTAATTGCTAAATTTGATAAAGACGCAAAGAATCAAGAAGAAAAACTACAAAGGGACGCAAAATCAACTAATGCTCAAGGAGAGATATTATCTACAATTGAGATAATAAATAGTTCTCCAGGACTAACTCCTGAAGATAAAGATAGATTAATTACAAGCTATCAGTCTGTATATGAAAATATTTCATCAGTAGAAGATTATGACAGAGAAGCAAGAGAATCAATGGATGTGATGAGCCTATTGGGAGTAATTGCTGGTTTTATGACTCATGAATACCAAAGCGCTTTAACCAATATGCAAGATGTATCACATGTACTTGATGAGCTTTCTAAAGAAGATGAAAAATTTATCAAATATAAACAAAAAATTGATAAGAATATTGATTACTTCAATGACTACATTCAATATTCTCAAGCTTATATTTATAGATCATCTAACCCTAAATATAATGAATGGAAAGTCCTTCCAAGAATTAAGCATATAGCAAATACCTTTTCTGGCTTTTGTAGGGATAGAAATATAATTACAGATTACCCGTGGTGCATTTAGTGAATAGTTAAAAAAATAAGTTACTCATTGGCAAA
>CAYGTC010000140.1:0-5915 GCA_964352735.1 uncultured Alcanivoracaceae bacterium
TTTTTCATAGATAAAATCGATTTTTTTACCGATTTGATGAAATATTCGGGCTAGAGACGTTAACTTGTTAGTCAACAATGCTGGGGTAGCCTATGACAAAGGTTTTTTATCAGTAGGAGATAACTACTATGCTGAGAAAGAGATGGCCGTAAACTATTTCGGGACAGCACGCACAATTCGTGCATTCAGTTCAGTACTAAAAGCCAACGGTGGTGGAGCGATACTGAATATTCTCTCATTCCTTTCTTTGATAACACTGCCGATGTCTGGTTCTTATTCAGCTTCAAAGTCTGCTGCATTGGCGTTAACACGCTCAGCCAGAGCAGAGTTGGCCTCTCAAGGTACTTTAGTCGTCGGCTCAATGCCTGCGCAAGTGGATACAACACTTGCAAAAAACTATCCAGAACCAAAAGCGACAACACATGAGGTGGCACGTGAGTCCATTGATGCAATAGAACTGGCCCATGAAGATGTTTATCCAGGGGAGTATGCAAAAGAGATGTTACCTCTGGTAATTAGTGACTCCAAAGCGGTAGAAGCAATGCTAAAAACTTCTTTACCTCTTGCTGAATAGAAACGTAAATGTGGATTCACAACACATTGATGTGTGAATCCATATTCAGTATACGTTTAGATTTAGTATAATTGAACAAGCTACATTGAATCATCAAGAAAAATAATAGATGCTGTTTATGATTTTTTCCTCATTTTCAAAGAGATCTGTTTATGTGAATCGACTTTAAAACAATGGTATTCTAACGGCGATTGATGCTTTTGGCCATATTCTTTTAATTTATAAATATTTGTTGGAGAAGAGCACTATTGTAAATCTAAGAAGCCTTATTCAACTGATTCAAACGAACGTTTGAAATATTATTGACAACAACCACGTACTCTGTTATAAAAAATTAAGGATCGTTAGAACCCACAACAAAAACAAGAGGAGAGACTCATGAAAACACATAAAATCTATGTGGCTGTAGCGCTGATGATGGTGGTTACATCACAAGCCAACGCTTTTTGGTGGAACAGCAATTACACAAAAACAAAATACCCCATCGTTCTGGTTCATGGACTGTTCGGTTTTGATCAAGCCTTTGGCATTTATGATTATTTTTATCGCATTCCCGACGAGTTGTCAGATGACGGAGCCACCGTATACGTGGCCGATGTATCAGCAGCCAACACCAGTGAGATGCGCGGCGAACAATTATTGATGCAACTACAAACCCTAAAAGCAATGTATGGCCATCAAAAATTCAACTTAATCGGCCATTCACACGGCGCCCCAACGGTGCGCTATGCGGCATCAGTGCGGCCCGATCTGGTGGCGTCAGTCACATCTGTCGGAGGACCCAATACCGGCAGCCCCGTAGCAGATGCTGTGCAAACAGTGGCACCACCAGGTTCTTTTCTGGAAACAACATTAGAGGGTTTGGCCAATGCTTTGGCTGTGTTCATTGAACTTTTCTCAGGTAATACCTCAGATCCACAAGATGTGTTGGGCGCATTGAATGCCTTGTCTTCGTCTGGCGCGGCCCAATTTAATGCCCAGTTTCCTGAGGCAATGCCAAACAGTGCCTGTGGCCAAGGAGCATATGTGGTTAACGGCGTGCGCTACTACTCATTCAGTGGCACCAGAGCCTTAACCAATGTACTGGATGCAAGTGACCTCTTATTGGGAGCCTCCAGCATTCTGTTCTTTGGTGAAGCCAACGATGGTTTGGTGGGCAGGTGTTCATCGCACCTAGGACAAGTTCTGCGCGATGACTACCGATGGAATCACGGAGACGAAATTAATCAAGTCTTTGGCCTCAGAGGTTTATTTACTGCCAATCCAGTATCTGTTTATCGTGCCCATGCCAACCGCCTGAAAAATGCTGGCCTGTGACCATGAAATTTAAATTGACAACTGTATTCGTCTTGACCACATCTCTGTTCATATCTCTGTTGGTGTGGTTTATGCTTACTGACGAAGCGGCTATCAAAAACCTTAATGTTGACCAAACACAAAGAGGAGATCAACCGGTTATCAACATTCAACAACAGCAACCCAATGCAAAGGGTGAGGATAAAACAATTCAACTCACCCCATTGAATCACACAACAGATCAAGCATTTAATGAATCCTCTATTGAGGGTTCATTGCATGGTTCATTAAATGGTTCATTGCCCGATGGCGCTGTTAACATCACTGTAAATGGCGATGTGCAGATCGATACAGATTTACACCGTTTATTTGATTACTATTTAAGCCTAACTGGTGAAAAATCCATTCAAGCGATCAGGTCATTGATGTTCAACACCGTTGGTAACACCCTGTCCCCAGATCAGCTGGCACAATTACAGGACCATTTTGATCGATACCTTGATTATCTAACGACCGCACAGGACTATGCGAGCACCAATCTAAATACCAAAGACGGCCTGGCACAACTCAATGCCATCAGCCAATTACGACGCCAACTGCTGGGCGAAGACATGGCACAAGCTTTTTTCGGTGAAGAAGAAGCCTACGCCAGACACATGATACAGATGCAGCTGACCGGTACATCAGAGGCATCAGAAGAACAACAAATCAAATGGTTCAACAACGAAGATCAAGCCACCGCCTATCACGATGTATTGATTGAGAATCAACAATTCAACGATTCAGGAATCAACGACACTGATCGCATGGACATCAGAACAGCCACCTATGGCGAAGCCGTAGCCCAACAATTGGCTGAACTAGATCACACACAGCAACAATGGCAAACCACAGTCAACCATTATATTGAAACCCGCTCAAGACTGCAAAACAACCCCACAGCACTCAATCAATTCGAACAAAGCTACTCTCTAACAGAACTCAAACGCCTGCAAGCCTACTATCGGGCTCATTTACTAACAGAGACATCACCTTAAAACCTCAAGAGTCTCCACCATTATTTTCAGACTTGTCCCTGTTGATTACAATTAAATATTTGTCATCCCCGACAGTGATCGGGGATCTTTTAAATCAATGACTCTGCCCCTTCGATCTTGACCTTTGCTTAATTCTTGAACAATGATAAAAAATTTAGGAATCAAGCAAAGGTACCAATAAGATAGACGACTCGATCTATCAATCAAACCCAATCACATCTCTGGATCAGTAATCATTGAATCTAAGTGTCTCTCATAAGCATCAACATCATATTCTTCTCTAAGAATTACGATATTTCTGATAAGTTCTTCATGATTCATGAGATCAAAGCCAGGATGCGAGGGTTCATTGGAGAGGTTCCAAAAATCCAATATATCATCATAAGCACCAATATCATTTTCATTACGGTAAGTGCAAATTGGACTGCCATAGTATGGCAACCATGAATCATTATTGCCTTGGTCAGCATTAACCGCTTGTTGACATTCTTCATGACTGCTGTAGGCTCCTCTGTATGCATATTGATAAGATAAGGAACCACTATTGTTGAGTTGCGTAAATGCTGTATACCAATAACCACTACATGTTGGGCAAGTTGGAGCCGCTGAGCTTTGTAGTGACAAACCACATAATAATGTTGTTGCTGCTATCAATGTACTTTTAAACTTAAATTTCATGCTTTTTTCCTCATTAATTTGATTAATATAAATTGTTTTCTTTTGTAAGAAGACGGTGGAAATTTTAGTCATGCAATTTAAAAACCACAATGTTGCACTAGGGTAAAACAAGGGTAAAAATTTTAAATGTAGATTCTTACCAGTTTTTTACCAAAAAATATAATTAAGAAAAAGCAGTCAGCCCATGAACACAATTAGATAAAAAAGCCACTTGGTGTGATAACACTCCTCGAAGGAACTCTGTTGTTTTATGCAGTTTCCTTTTGATGATTAATAGATGTCGATTCAAGGAGATTCAACATCACCTGCTGTTGGAGTTGCTCAATCAAAGGGTTCAGAGCTGTTGATTTTTCTTTGATTGAACGACTTTGATTCAATCGGTACTCTTTTGACCAGTAAACAATTGACCAGACCACTTTGATTTGATCTGCACTAGTTCTAATGGAAATGAAAACAACAGTTATTTATTTTTTAGCATTCTATCCAATCGGAATTGATATTCATGTAATTTTGGGGAGTGTGGATCTAAAAGTTTAATGGCTTCAACCATGCCTTGCATTGCCGCCGCGTTAGGAGCATTTAAAAAAATGACTAAGCCATCTTTATTATTCGGATAAAAATATGCCAAAGATACCACTGACCAATCCGAACCACCATGCCCAATCAAACTGCCACCATCAAATTCTGTAACATTCCATCCTAAACCATAACCTTGACGTTTAGGGCAAATGGCACTGGGTAGTAATTGACAATCAAATTCTTTGATGAGTTTTTGATCTACATTGATAGAATTAATTTCATTGTTGAGTTCATCAGATAAACCACTTCCATTCATTGACCAAATTAAAAATTTTGTATAGTCTTCGACTGTAATGACCATACTTCCTGCCACGGAAGTATCTCCTTCCTTAAAGCACCAACCATTTGGCCTACAATAATGACCATAAAATTTGCCCTTTGCATCCATCGCCATAGCAATATTTGGGAAATTTTCCTTTCTCACACTTAATGATACATTATTGATTCCGGCAGGACCATAAACATGGCGTTTTGCTAATTCCTCAAAAGGAACGCCTAGTTTTTTTTCAACAAACCTAGCTAAATACTCCATGCCTTCACCAGAATATCTGTAATTTGAACCAGGATCATCTACAAATTTTAACTTATTGTCTGAACTAAAAAAGCGCCAATTTGGCAACCCCATATTATGAGATAAGGCCATTCTTGGCGTCAGTAAATTGTGTCGCTTATCGTTCACCAAATCAGTATCTATCCAATACTCTGACATGTGATCACTCAAAGCTATTTTTTTATTCTGTACCAGTTTTAGAACCGTTTGTGTGGTAATGGTCTTAGTGATTGAGGCAACATCAAATAAGGTGTTTTTTGAAGCAAGAACACCCAGCGACTGTTCTCCAAAATGGCTCATCCATACCATTTCACCTGACTTAATCACTGAAACTCCAATGGTATTGATTTTATGTTTTTCTAATAAATCATTAAATGCTTTTTCTAACTCAAGGGCACGATCATTTGTGACAGGAAGTATTTCGGCGCTTAAAAAAGGGCCAAATGTCAGAAGTATGGTAATTATAATTAAATTTTTCATGGATGATTTTTCATTTTAAATAGTTATTAACTGTTGTTTCTCTATATATGAACACACCAAGAAACAACCCATTGAGCGCAATATTCTGAATCACTGATTGTATTGCGTTTTCTGATGATACGATACAATCAACATAAAAAAGAACATATACAAGAACTTTTAAATTTTTATCCATCTGCAGCGTTTTTATTGATAACGTCTATACCTTTCATATGTTACAGAAAAAATACATTTGGTAGTATTTGTTAATACCTATGTTTTTGTATCTTATCGGCTAGCTGAATCACTTATAAAATGAATCCACCAGTACGATGCGATGATGAAAAAAAAGGTAACACGGCCTGAATTTAAACCGATAACAGGGTCTCGTCATAAAAGGCCATCACTCTGATAAGCAAATCCAGATTCGGATCTCATCAAGACCAGAGGCAAAGGTACCTCTCAAACTGGCCGAATATACGACCGATACCAACTCTCATCGTGCATTAAAAACTTCATTGACAATAGAGATTGTGATGTAATATCTAGATCAACAAAAATAATCAAAACGTAGTTGAATCATCAAAGGCTTTCACATATGACCCGTTGATTCGGTTCTCGCCAGCTTGAACCTTCACAATAAGATTACCATTACACTGTTATCCACATTCACTTAGGCATATTGCAAATGACTGGATCTAAATAAGAAATAAATAATTTTTGATCGGATTGTGAAAGCTTA
>CAYGTC010000141.1:0-5858 GCA_964352735.1 uncultured Alcanivoracaceae bacterium
GATAGGAAATCTATTCATTTTAAGCAGAATCAATGACTCTGACCCCATTGATTATTATTTTGGATAAGTTGTTCTTGCTCAGATGATAATCTTCTGCCTGATCCAACAGGGCGGCCTCTTTTCTTCTCTTCTGACAATTCACCGCTGTGTAAATAGTGGGCTATCCAATTGTTCACTGTCACTCTACTGATTCCTAGTTGTAGTCCGATGGCTGTCCTATTTTTACAGGATTTAAACATTCTTATCGTAACTCGTTTGAGCTCCTTTCGAGCATCTGCTGTAAGTGTTCTTAAATCTATTTTTTTCATATCTCTATTTTATCATAATAGAAGCATATTTTGTCGCTAGGTTAATAACAGTGACGAAGATGGTTTTGTTCAAAAATATACTTGCACTGCTGCCAATACACATGATTCACAGGAGTTTACCAATGTGCTTACTGGTAATGAGTCTCAGGTTTATGCTGACAGTGCATATAAAAGCCTTGAGCATGATCAATATTTACTGGCTCGTGGTATTGACAATCAAATTCATCACAGGGCATATCGCAACAAGCCATTGGACGCTGCACAAAAAAAAGCCAATAAGTGGCGATCACAAGTGAGAAATCAGGTTGAAGCAGTCTTCGGTATTCTTAAGCTACACTATAAAATTGGTAAGGCCAGACATCTTGGTTTGAGGCAATTGAAGACTTCTATGGGCTTGGCATTGATGGCCTATAATTTGAAAAGGGCGGCAAAAATACAATACAGTTGCGCCTGAAATTTGGCCAAAAGGCCAAAATACCCGATAAACTGGGTAAGTGATACGACAAATAGATCAAAAAATCGCTTGATGGCGGTTTAAACACAGAATTTGCTAATCGAGCAAAGAACTCTTATGGAATCCTGTTATTCAGCAAATTATTGGGGAAGACTTTTTGAATCTCATGGCTTTGATGTCAAGCTGATACCTGCACAACATGTTAAGCCTTTTGTTAAAGGTAATAAAAATGATAAGCATGATGCTGTTGCTATCTGTGAGGCCAGTCAAAGACCAAACCTACACTTTGTGCCAATTAAAAGCATAAAGCAACAAGACATTCAAAACCTGCAGAGGATAAGACAAAGGCTCATTACACATCGTACAGCCATGAGCAATCAAATCAGAGGTTTACTTTCAGATTATGGGATCATATTCAATAAAGGCCATCAAAAAGTATTATTGGATTTACCACTGCTTATCGAAGACATGGAAAATAACCTTTCCCTTATGATGAGAGAAACCTTGAATGACTTGCTTGAAGAGTTAAAAAGTAAAAATAATCAAATTACAAAGATTGATGACAATATTAACCAATTATCTTCAACCCAATCTGGTTATCAAAACTTACTAGATATGCCTGGCATTGGTTTAATGAATGCTTCAGCCATTGTATCAAGCATTGGTAATGCCAAACAATTCAGCAGTGCTCGTGGCTTTGCTGCGTGGTTAGGCTTGGATCCAAAACATGAACAAAGTGGTAATAAAATCAAGAGCATGGGCATCTCAAAAAACGGTAACAGGTATTTGAGAACCTTACTCATTCATGGAGCTAGAGCTGTGGTTAGCTTATATAAAAACACTGATGACCCCTTGAAGAAATTTGCCACCAAGATCAAACACAACAGAGGCAAACACATTGCTTATGTTGCTGTGGCACACAAAATGGCTCGTATTATCTGGGCCATGCAAACCAAAGGTGTTGCTTATAATCCTGATCATTTATTAACAGTTAAATAGAACATTAAATTAAAAACATGAATTAAAAATACAACAACTTAACAAACAATATACAAAACCAGCACGCCTTACAAGTTAGAAAACATGATGAACATAATAGGTTATTCTGGTAGAGTTTTAGACTGTTCTAGGACAAGGTAAATAAATACCGAGTGCCTGATAAGCAAAGTTCTACCACGGATCTCATCAAGGCCAGAGATTAAGATTTATCAATAATCTCATCAAAAGGCCGAATATATGTCCGAAACCACTATCTAATTATTAATAAAAACTTGTAGTCTGAGGGGCGTTCATATATATCCCAAGTTTCTCACCAAGTTTCTCAAAAGGCCAAAGCCGTCAACCTAAACCGTTGGGCAGGAAACACCCATTATTGGATGCCGGTGGGTAAAGGGTGGGTAGCTCCGGAAATTACAGTTAAATATTAAAAAATGCGACAACTATCTTGAAAAACACCGTAGCCAATCAATCACACTTTCTAAAATAATCGTGGATTTATGCTGAGGTCTCGTGTTACTATTTGACCAATTCTCACTAGGAAAAATACATGCCAAAAAATTGGATAGTTGAATCTAAGCAAATCAATTCAGATAAGGATTTTTCAATGGACTTGCTGTACAGAACGAATGATATAGATGATTTTTTACAAAGAACAGATATTTGTTCGATTTCAGCAACTAAGGGTTTTGGTAAAACATTTGCACTTAAAATAAAAAGTATAAATTATCGATCAGATAAAACTGGTGCGACTTTTATTCCTCAAAAAGAATTAGTCGATAAATTTATTCCTGCTCATAGACCTTCAATAAGTGCTCAAAATAAAATTCAATTTAACGATATTGAAAAGCACTCACGTCTTTGGGAACTTGCTATTATTATTACTGTTATTTCAAACACTGAATTGTTAGAGAGTGTTGAAAAGTTATATGAAAAACATCCAATACTTAGGGGTTTATTTGCATATGAGTATTCAAAAAGTCTTCAGCTAAATTATTCTTATTTGATAGATAACTATCAAATTTTTCATAGAATCATAAATAAAGAAAAAAATCTTAGAAGAATATTAATAGGGATTTTGCAATCTCTGACTCATGCAGTATATGTATTTCTAGATAATATTGATGAATACTATTTGGAAGAACAGGCAAATTATATTCATGAAGGTGATATATGGTTTAATTCTCAAATTGCCTTGATTAAATGTATTTATCAAATTGATCAATTAAGCTCACATTTACATATTTATTTTACAACAAGAAAAAGAGTGTTAGATAAATTACAAGATCAAGATGTTATGTATACACAATACATGAGTTCTATATCCGAGATTAAATATGCAAAACATGAATTAAAAAAAATATTTATCAATAACATTAAAAAAGAACAAGTTGATCGTTTAGTTTTCCCAGATAAGCTGCACAAAGATCCACTTCTTTCATTTACTGGGTTGTCAAAAATTAAAAACTTATCTAATAGTAAGAACAAAAGTGAAGATATTTTTGATTATATTTATAGGCATACATTTGGGAGACCAAGAGATCTAATGGGGTTGGGGAGATCTATTTCTCACATGGCGGTAGAGAGTCGAAAAAATATTGATGAGCTAAGAACAAAAGTAAACAATAAATCATATGATATTGGCAAACAATATATTGAAGAATTAAAGTATTTTATAGATGTTGATTTTGATAAGTTATGCCAGTTAATTAAAAAAAATGTATTGACAAAAAAAGAAATTAAAGAAATTTGTTGTAAATATAATGGCTTTGAACCGAATCATAATTGTTTAGAATGTAATGGAGGCGATAAATATTTAAATATTTTTAGTATTTTGCATCTGCAAGGTTTAATTGGATATGAAAAGTATGATCGATTTAATTCTTCTTCTTTGTGGCGTCAATATTTTGTTACTTCTGGTCAACAATATATAAGCGACGATGTAATCCCACTACCAGATTCAGAAAAGTATTTTATTCACCCTTGTTTCACTGAGTTTATAAAAAAATATAGAAAAGATAATAACTTATCTGAGTTTGTTCCAGATAAAGAAGTCATTGTAGGGAATGCTATTGAGACACAAAAAAAAAAGAATGAAGTCTCTAAATCAAATATTCACATACATTTTGGAGCAGGAAAACTTGGGGTTGGTTTAGCTTTAAAACATTTTGAGAAATATAATAAAATTATTATTATTCAAAGAGATAGTGAAAAAGTAAGAAAATATAGTGATGGTGAGAAAATTAGCTTTGAGACAAGGACTGAACAAAGGGAAACAACTCTTTTTAAAGCTAAAGTTATACGTGAAGTATCTGATATAAATTTTACTAATAAAGAGCATGTATATTTTATATCTAATACAGAAAGTAAGATTAAATCTTTGTTATCTTACGGGAATAGTTTTAGTTCAGCGCTAGGACCAAAAGGTATGATCGGCATAATTAAATATTTTGATAATATTAAATTTGATGAAGAAAAAAACTTTTATCCTTTTGAAAACGATGTAAATAGTGTGGATAACTTCTTCTGCTCAGTAAATAATGAGAAGCTGATTAGAGTAAATGTCATGGCAGACAGGATTTGTACAAGTATAAAATTATTACAAAAAAAGATTTATGTTGTAGCTGAGAATTATTATGAAACTGTAATACATGCAGTTAATGATAAAGTAATTCATGAATTGGATTTGGACTTTTATAGAACAAGGTTAGTTAATGAAAAAGATTATCAATATTATTATGACCGTAAATTCTATATTGTAAATGGGCTTCATATGATGTTTGCAATTATTAATTATGAAAAATTATCTACTCAGAGTAGAGTTTGCCTTAAAAAAGCAAGAAATATACCTTCCAATATTTTTCTTCAAGACGAAGAGATGATTGAAAGTCTTAAACGATTAATTGAAATGCAATCATTAAGAATTTTATTAAAGCATAATGAACCTTTTGGAAAATCAAATGACAAAGAGTATTCTAACTTATTGGAGTATGGCGATAATGTTATTGAAAGATTTGACAACCCAGATGATACATTAGAAAGGATATTTAATTTGAATTCAGAAACTATTAGTAATAGGAAGTTAAAAATATATGATAGATTTCTTATTTTATTGCCTTTGATTTCAAAAGAAAAAAAGGCTTTGTTAGACCTACAAATACTTGAAGAGAATGAGATTGACCAAATTATCGATGCAGTATTGAAAATAAACTCGAAACTCATATCTATACTTATTACTGAAATTATAGAAAAAAATAATGAAATTGCCAAATATGAAGAAAAATGATTCTAAGATTAATCAAATTACAAATTATAGATTGCATATATTTGATATGGATGGTCTTCTATTAGATACAGAATCTATTGCTTTCGACACATTAAAAAAAGTTGGTAAACCTTATAATTATAAACCTGAAATAAAAGACTTTTTACCTTTTATTGGTGCGAATAAAAGAGATAGAAATCGTTTATTAAGTAAAAATAGTAATAATGATCAATGTAACAAAATTCTAAGAAAATGGGATTTTGAGTATTATCAAACTTTGAAAAATAAACCTATTCCATTGAAGTCAGGGGTTTTGAGCTATTTAAATTACTTAAAGAGTGAAAAAAAGTTATTGGCTGTAGCAACATCTTCAAATATTAATTTAGCCAAATTAAAATTACAGAAAACAAAACTAATTGATTTTTTTGATTTAATAGTTGGTGGTGATCAAGTGAATACTGGAAAGCCATCACCGGAAATATATTTAAAAGTACAAAATACGTTTAAGGTTTCATCCGATGAGTGTGTGGTTTATGAGGATTCTTATAAGGGGATTGAATCTGCATATAGAGCAAATTTAGATGTATATCATATTATTGACATGCAAAAACCCAACTTACATTCTAAATCAAAATCTGTTAATAATTTTTCATCATTTAAAAAGCTAATAAAATATTTTGATTTAAATAACTCTTCTTGTTTTTAAAAATTACAGTTTTTGTTTTTTATAAAAGAATTTACTTTATCAAACAGAGTAGTGTAAAAATAGGGTTTATTCAACCGGTGTTTTTCAAGATAGTTGTCGCATTTTTTAATATTTAACTGTAATTTCCGG
>CAYGTC010000142.1:0-5840 GCA_964352735.1 uncultured Alcanivoracaceae bacterium
AAAATGCAAATTTAATACATTTCTTGATTTAATAAAAGCGTGTGTCCTAGTTTCTGCCGTTGGGTCAACAAGAACAGCCAAATAAACGAGGCCCAACACCTAAGATTTTACGCCAAGTTGAGCAGCTATCTTATCTTCCCAAGAGCAAGCAGAAATTTGTTATGGAGATGATTGATACCGTGATTAAACAACAGGCCGCAAACTAGCATAAAAAAAGCCGCTAAAAATATAGCGGCTCTAAATATAAATTATCTAATTGATCAAGATCAACGAATCTGACCCCTTAGATTTGAACCATTCAACAGTTAAAAGATTTCTGCCATAACGTCAACAAAAAATGGCGCACTGGAATTCAACTCACTCCCGCTTTAGAATAACAAACATACACAGAAATGACCATTACGCTATCTGAGTGTGATGGATAGTTACGCTTAAAATAGGCAGAAACCTTTATTTTTTTATCAAAATACCTGATTTACACTATTTTCAATCACAACCCACAACTTTAATTGCATATATCATGCTAAGCATAATGATTTCTGGTTAAATTTTGATCTTTTTATATGCGTGTCTTATATATTGATGGCTTGGCGCTTACGATAATCTTCCCGATGTTGATCAACAAGCCCTGATTCAGGTTATGGATGGACTGATGAAGAAAGCGCAACTCAATCAGATGATGAGCGAGGCTAAAAGGTAGATACTAAAAAGCCGCTACAAGTGAGCGGCTCTTTTAATGACTTAAGGTAGAAACGACTGTCCTTGTTTTTTTATTATTGGATAGCAAAGTGACTGTCCTCGCATTCCTTATCATTCCTTATGATAAATTTAGGACATCACAATTATTACAGTTATTGATTAATTATCTGTAAATTGTTCATTCAATTCAAGATAACACTCGAATTTTTCTCCCCTTCCACCCTCATGAATAGGGGTTTTATCAAATTCATAAATATTTTCAATATCAGTCATATAGTAATTAATAACTTTATTATTTGTTGACTTTTCTACACGAAAGATACCTGATACTTGAATTAAATTATCTCCGCCTTTACAGAAGCTTAAATCAGCTAATTTCTTATTATCGTATTTTCTATATAACTCAATTGACTCAGATCTTTTAAACTCATCATCTTTTAACATAGGATCGTTAAAATCTGAAGAAAGATATATTCTAAAATCATCCTCATTAAAATATCCATATAAATCGATTTCAGTATTTTCAAACTTTTTATAGTTTCCACTATATATTATTTGCATAAAAATACTCTTATCATTGCCTATTGTTCTAAGAGCTTGAACATACGGTGACTCATTTTTATCATCAGCAAAGCAACTGAACAAAATTAAGTGCATAAAAAATATTGATAAAATTTGCCTAATGTTCATCAACTTCTGGCCTCCATAAATAAGATTGATTCAAATAACCGTCTCTTAATATTACAGGAACATTACCCTGATTAGATAAATTTTGCATTATGTGAGAGTGAAACTCCATCATATTCTTTGATCCTCTTGGATGTCTAAAAATTAATAAGCGAAGTCCTGTTGAACCTACAATAGATTCTTGGCACCTACCAAAACAGCTAAAATATCCAATATTTGGAGGGTTATGTAGAACTCCTTCTATCGCATCATCACTAACACCTGAAAACCCAAAAGAACCATCTACATCAAAAACCCCTATCCCTAATACACTATTCTTTCGTGAATCATTAAAATGTTCAGCTAAACCATGATCTGCTTTCAATTTATGAAAGCCAGCTCTAAGAGCCTTTTTTTCATCAGTGCTTAAGCTTTCAACAAAGTCTTCATAATCTTTTTTTCTAGCCCTTTGCTCTTTTTGTTCAGGAGTAGTACCTGTACTTATAACCTGAATCTCATTAAACGCCACCCTAAATGCAGCACTGATTGCACCATTGGCAAACTTACCACCCGTGATTTCAGAAATAGTACCCTGCAATATCGCATTGGATACTATTGTACCAGTACTACCTCCTTTATGGAAGAAGGCATTTTTACCAATATGCTGAGACAAAAATGCTGAGGCAAAGCCATGACCAAAACTACCGCCATCAACCTCAGCACTCACTCCAGAAACCAAGGCATGGGCAAAAATACGGGCACTTGAACCTTCTTCACCAATACCAGGAACATTATCAAATCCTTTAAACTTATGACCAATACCAAAAGTGATCGCCGCAAAAATACCGCCTTTAACTGCGCCTTTAAGATTACCCGTATTGATCGCCCCTATCACTGCACCTGTTACCGCTGAACTGAAGAATGTGGCCCCGGTTTGCACCGAAGAACCAAATATCGCAGTTGATCCGGGTAAAAATACACCTATAGCAATGGATGCTACCGTGTTAAAGATTGCCCCTTTTCTCAATCGCGAATAGCCCGTTGGATCGGTATAACTCAAAGGATTGTTCATCACATAGCTGTATCTATTGAGACTTTGTGTATCATAATGGTCCTGAATGATTGGATCGGCTTGTAAAAATCGCCCAATAGACGGGTCATAAATCCTGCCATTCATATGGATTATGCCTACTTGATCATAATGCTCATGCCCTGTGAATCCTCGATTGGTGGTCTCATCAATTTGAGCACGAAGACCCAAACCAAAAGTATTCCAAACCTGAGTTATAGGAACCACCTCAAAATTTGGCGTGGTTCTTCTCTGACCCCATGCGTTAAAACTCATGTGCACAATCGCATTACCAAACCTATTGGCAACAGTATGCGTCGAACCTATGTGATCTTTGAGCAAATAATTAAAATCCCAACGAGCACGTGAGGTCGTCTCGTCATCAATGGTGATGACTAAATGACCAATATAGCGTTTGGCTTTGACAGGTTTACCCAATTCATAAATATACTCTACAGCACCAAGATAATGCGTGATTTTTCTTTCACCACCAAGAGACCTGATGTCTTTGCGAATATAGCGGTTACGATTGGCATCATAACTGATCTCTGCACGCCATCCATTGGCTGAAATAGTATGCGGTTTGTCAAAAAATCGTCTGGAACGATTTTTCACGTCAGCCCCGAAGGGGTGAGTCCCAAGGATGGGACGAATAAACTTTGCAGTGAGATAAACGCAGCCAATAACCATTGCTTTGAAGTTGTGTCAATCACAGGTTCAAAGCACTAAAACGTAGCCTGCTAAACCACTCACTACCACCCAACTAGCAACATGTCCTTACCCAAACACCAAAAAATAACTCAAGCCCAATTGGTTCCAAGAAAAAAGCCATTGATAAACACACGTTTATCAATGGCTTTGAGATTGAACCATCAAATGATTCGCTAGAATCAGTCAAGCTTTACCAACGGTGAAGCGTAGATTGGGCGAACGGTGTCTGTCCCTGCTCATTTTACTTATTTTATTCACACTCTCATAATTCAATTAAGTTTGGGCAATATAAATAATCATTTATAAAAATATTCAAAAATTATAAAAAAATTGCCTATAAGGTAAACAAAAAATAAAGATATTCCGATGATTTTACATATTTTGAATTTAGAAAATTTTACAAAATAAAATAAATAAAAGATACAAAATAAAAGCCAGCATGGAATTATGATAAAAGCTGAGTTCAAATTATGAGGATTTGGGTAACTAAAGAAAAAATTATAAAAAGACCATAAAATAAATGGAGTGTTTATTAATAAATGTAATTTAGCATATTGTGTATTATTCTTATTTTCAAAATAAGTAATTATCATAAAGGGAATAGTCATAACTATTCCCAAAATTATTAAAATTAAAATTGTAGATAACATATTATTCTCAGACTTTATTTAATCTGCCTCATATCTGAATAAATTTCCTTTTGGAAGACTTTTCTCTTGAAACCAACGATAAGCATCACGAGTGATTCTATACAAATTACTACCTTCTCCAGGGTTAAATAGTTCTTTTTTAACATGCTTAGCAGAATTCAAGAAACCTCCACTCCACTCTTGAAAATCATGGTGAGCTGGAGATGTTGAGTCCTGTAAAGTATGCAACGCAACACCAAAATAAAATAAAGCTTCATCTCTTGTATCTGCATTCCAAGCAAGTTCGAATTGAAACCTTACATGCTCTTCTGCGAGTCTCATAGCCTCATTAGGATTTTGGCCTTCAGCTGTCATTGCATGCCTAAAAGAATATTCAATATTCTGAAATGGATCCCCATCTGCATATACCTGAGCCTCAGCTAAAATATTATTTTCTCTGATTGTAATTTGATCTCGTAATGCTAAAAAAGTAGCTCTCTGATGTACATAAAAACCCTTTTGGGATGCCCAGTTAAATGATTGCCTAAAAGCTGCTGTAATTGCACCATTAGCAAACTTACCACCAAGTACTTCAGATATTGTACCCTGAACCATAGCATTTACCAATATATTTCCTATGACATTTCCTGTTTCTGTAACACCAATTTTATCAACTCCTTGAGTTAAAAGAGATGAAGCAAAACCATGACCAAACTTGCCTCCATCTACTTCTGCACTTATTCCTCCAACAACTGCATGAGCGGTCATTCTTGCAAGAGAGTATTCTTTTCCAATACCGCCATTACCGTCTAAACCATGACCAATAAGACTGGTAACCGCAGCCTGAATAGCACCTTTGACTGCACCTCTAAGGTTACCTGTTGCAATGGCTCCTGACAAAGCTCCTTTGATTGCAGCTTTAGCTATCAACTTATTAACTCCCGGAACAGGAATGAAGGTCGCAGCTATCGCCAATGGGGCACGCCACCAACCACTCCTTAATCTCGAATATCCTGTAGGATCAGTATAGCTCAACGGATTATTCATCACATAGCTGTATCTATTGAGACTTTGTGTATCGTAAGGATCTTGTATGATTGGATCAGCTTGTAAGAATCTACCGATTGTAGGGTCATATATCCTACCATTCATATGGATAATACCGACCTGATCAAAATGCTCATGCCCGGTAAACCCACGATTGGTTGTCTCATCAATCTGAGCGCGAAGACCCAAACCCCATGTATTCCACACTGCTGTTATCGGAACCACCTCAAAATTAGGCGTGGTTCTTCTCTGACCCCAAGCATTAAAACTCATGTGTACTATGGCATTACCAAACCTATTGGCAACAGTATGGGTCGAACCTATGTGATCCTTGAGTAAATAATTAAAGTCCCAACGAGCACGTGAGGAGGTTTCATCATCAATGGTGATGACCAAATGCCCAATATAACGCTTGGCTTTAACAGGTTTGCCCAATTCATAAATGTACTCTGTATTACCCAAATAATGCGTGACTTTTCTTTCACCATTATTGCTGATGTCTTTGCGTATATAGCGGTTGCGATTAGCATCATAAGCAATACGTGCTTCCCAGCCATTGGTATTGATAAAATAAGGCTTATCGAAAGATGTATAGGCAAAAATAGCATCCCCCACAGCGCCTCTATCGCGACTAATAACATTGCCTACACTGTCGTAGTGATACGTAAGATTGACACCTGATACATTGGTAGTCGCAGAAGTCACCGCATGCGGCCCTGCATTGCCCGTGCCGGCATAAGTCAATGTTATCCCATCCTTTTGCGTCAGATTACCTGAAGCATCATAAACATAAGTGGCCTCTGGTGTGCTGTTGTAATCCAAAAACTCAGCTTTCAAGCGATTCAAATCATCGTATTCAAATGTCTCACTGATGTTATTCGCACCCGGTGAATTACTCACGGTGTGATCGGTGCGCCTGATCAAATGACCCAGTTTATCAAAGGCATAACTCAAATCCTGAATCACACCGCTGGCACTGGTGGTTGTGATGGTTTGTAAGTAACCTGTATCCGCATCGT
>CAYGTC010000143.1:0-5770 GCA_964352735.1 uncultured Alcanivoracaceae bacterium
TAGGAAATCTATTCATTTTAAGCAGAATCAATGACTCTGACCCCATTGATTACATGTTATTACAAAAGAACCAATAAAAGGGTTGCTAATCCTGAATTTTAGTGCTTTTGCAGTTGATTCAAATATTCCTTCTTCTCTGTTCTTCATGGTTATTTAGTGGTTTAATTGCCTAGTTTATACCACACAAAATTAAAAATTTACAAGCTTTTAATAATCGTCATTACTTATGACTGATGGATTCCTGTCAAATCTGAAATATCCATAACATTGTGTTTTTTGCCAAGCAATTCGTTAACTTTTTTAATTTTATTCATTTCGTTATTGCTGTAAGTGATATAGATGCGATTGCCGTTGAAACTGATGCCAAAGTATTGATTGTTTAAAGGTTATTTGAACAAAATGTCGTTCAAATGCAACTTTTTGACGCTCAATGAAAAGTTATGACTAGCATCTGTATTAAAATTAACCCATCAATCAAAGTATTGATCTATATGACATTTAATGAATTGTTGGTATGGATGAAATTGATAAAGCGCACAGATGGATACCACATGTAAAACCTTTGCCGACTCATCAAACCACACTTCAGATAAACCACAAGAAACTTATGAAATTAACTGAATCTAGTTAATTTCATACTTTATAAGGTACAAGGTTTCTATTATACTATCGCGTCATATTGACTATTAAATTTACAACATTAGGAAAATATTATGAAATTATTATTATTGAGTTTACTGGCATGCACCTCCTCAGTTTTTGCCACTGGTATGGGATCTGGGCCGGGCATTCTGGATGAAGAGGGCACTGGCTTGAGTCCAGTTCAATTAAAATGCTACTACCATAACTTGAGCAAAGGCTGTCCAATAACGCTGTATGAGACACATGTCATTTTCCGTACCGATGAAGTGGATCTATGTAGTAAAGATGCAGATTCGATTACTCGAAAATGTAAGGATAAAAACGTTAATAGTAAAGTAACGCCACAAATTGTCCAAAAGAATATTGTAGTTGATCCTGAATGTTTTACACATGGTACCAATGCACAATAATCTCAAAATATGATAATAAAAACCATTGCAGAACCAATAAATAATTTTGTCAATGGATTGGCAAAATTTGAGATCAATGTACGTAATCCTTAGTAAAAATTGATTATTCAACTAATTCATCGATATATAATATAAAGAAAAGACTAACTCGTTTATAATCGGCGTCATATTTAAGATATGAGTTTTATAAACAGTGAAGATAGTTTTGCTAACATTACTGATGATATTGGGCTGTTATGCGCACGCTAGTTTGGCAGTTTTTAGTCATTTTGGCGCCAGACAGGGTTTAACTGACGATAACATCAGATCTATAGTGGAAGATAGATCTGGTTATATTTGGGTTGGCACATCTTCAGGTTTATATAAGTTTGATGGATTGGTATTTGAAAAAATTGATACCTCAGCAATTGCTGTAAGTATTCGAGTCCAATCATTGTATGTTGATGAAGACAATTCTTTGTTAATCGGTAGTTTATATCATGGTCTCTTGCGATATGATCATATGGGTTTGAGGAAAATAGCAATAGTTGATGATTCACAAGTTTCTGTAAATGCCATCATCAAAGACCACGAAGATCAACTGTGGTTGGCAACAAGTTTGGGGCTTTTTCAACAACATACAAATGACAGTTTTGCTAAAACTGAAATCTTGCCCTTAAGTTTTTTGCAGAGTGATTCAATAAACACCATAGAAAAATTGAATGGCAAAGCCATGGCCATCGCTTTAAAGGGACAAATCTACATATATAATCAACAAAGCCAGCAGGTAAAAACCATAACTTTGGATGAAGGAGATAGTGTACATGACCTTCATGAAGATGAGTTGGGTTCATTATGGGTAGCCACATCAAAAAGCTTGTTTCGTTACGATTGGAAGAATCAAGAATCACTGCCAGTTCCACATTTAACACAAGCCTCAAGAATACTATCAATAGACGAATATAATGATCACATGTGGATTGCAACCATTGAAGGTGGCTTATTTAAAATCGACAAAAAAACATTGGATGTAAAACAATTTTTAACCCAAAGAAATATGCCTTTTAGTTTATCTGAAAATAACCTCATGACGGTTTATATTACCTCATCAGGTATGTTGTGGGCAGGCGGATTTTCAAGCGGGCTTAATGGCTTAGATCTCAACCTTAATCACTTTAATTATTACTCTGTAGCGGATGAAAACTTAAGCTGTATCAGTGATCCTCATATATACAGTATCCAAAAAGATAAGATCAATAGGCTATGGTTAGGAAACAGCATTGGTTTGGTCAAGTGGCAGCAGACAATTGAAAAATGTCAATTTATTGATCAGATTGCGAACAGTGATATTGTCGGTTTTTCAGTACTTGATATCCAAGTTGATGACATGGGTTTATGGGTAGCAAGCAGTGTGGGCTTACTCAGATATGATTATCAATCAGAATCTTTGACAATGGTTAATAAAGACATGAAAGGGGTTGTCGTTTTCTTTATTCACAAAGTAAATAAACAGCAATTACTTTTAGGCACAAGTGTGGGTATTTTAACCTATAACATTACTGAAAAAACAATCAAAACGCTTGCCTTACCTGATGAAAAATTCAACGCCATTAGTTTTAAAAATTATGTTAAAAACAGTGATGGCGAGTTTTTTTTCTCGACTAGCAAGGGGCTTTTATACCTAGGTAAAGACAAACAGTTACGAGAGTTTGAAGGTTTAGATAAAGTTTTTGTTGGTAAAAATATACTTAGTATAGCAACAGATCAACGAGGGCATTTGTATATAAGTGTTGAAAATTTCGGGCTTTTTCACCTTGATGCAAATCATCAATTGGTTCAGCATTACTATCAAAATCACAAGGACATAATAATTTCAGAAATCATTCCTGATGAGATAATTACTCAGCTGTGGTTAAGCACCAATAAAGGCATAGCGTCTTTAAATTTGACGAATCATGAATCAACCCTGTATACCAGTGAAACGCTAATCAATCACTGGGAGCTTGATCAAACTTCTTACCGAGATAATAACGGCAATTTTTATTTCGGAGGCAAGGGTGGTTTTGTTGAGTTTGAACCTGAAAACATTGAAACAACACCTCGAGTATTTTCTTTGGTCTTCAACAAATTGTTACTCAAAAATACTGCCGTTACTCAAGGTATCGAAACCGACAGTGGTTTTGTCTTAGATACGCCAATAGAACAGGTTGAAAATCTGACTTTCAGTCATCGCGACACAATCATCGGTTTTGAGTTCATCCAATTGAATTACAATAACCCTAAAGAAGTTGATTATTATTATAGATTAAAGCCACTGTCATCAGAATGGGTCAGTTTACCCAATAATGAGCGTCATTTAACCTTTAACAATTTAAAGTCTGGCACCTATCAACTAGACATCAAAAGTCGATATTTTACCGATGAATCCTTTCAAACTTTATCATTTACCATCAAAGCACCACCCTGGTTGAGTTGGTGGGCATTTGTCTGTTATGCTATTGTGGCCATTGTTATGGTATTTATTTATATCAAACGAAAGATTGCGGCTGAGAAAAAAATCAACGCCTACCTTAATCAACAGGTCAAACAGCAAACCAAGCACATTGCTGAACAGAAAAAAACGGTTGAACAACAAAAGCAAACCGTTGAAGAGCTCATGGTGCGCAAAAATGAAATTTTCTCGAATGTTTCACACGAATTCAGAACCCCGATCACATTGATTCTGGGGCCAATTGAAGAGCTACAAAGGGTCGAAAAAGAAGCCGCCAAAAAAGATAATTTTGATATGATTGCTCGCAATGCCAGGCGGTTATTGAACTTGGTCAATCAAATGCTCAAGCTGGCACAAATCAATGAAACAGATAAAACACAAAAATATGTCATTGACCTTTCTTCAAGGCTCAATATGATCATCGAACCCTTTGTTTATTTATCAACAAAAAAAGACATCAATTTAAAAGTTCATCCCCTTGATGAGGCCAAATTGTCACTCACTGAGGATGCGCTGGAAACCATCGTCAGCAATTTTCTGTCCAATGCCATTAAATACACTCCCAAGGGGGGAACGGTGAGTATTGGTACACGATGCTTGGAAGAACAGGTCAGTATTTTTGTGAAAGACAGTGGTCATGGTATCAGTCAGGAAGACCAAAAGTCAGTGTTTAAGCGATTTAATCGCTTGAATCAAGAAGGATCATCACCTGGTACTGGCATTGGTTTGGCCCTGGTCAAAGAATTGGCCGATGTGAATGATGCACAGTTACATCTTGAAAGTATACCGGGACAGGGCAGTGAATTCAGCATCACTTTCACCATTGATCCAGCTTTACAAAACCACAGTGACACCATTGCCACGCTGGATTTGGCAAATGAAACCCATCTTGAAGAAAACATCATATCAGACAAACAAACGGTATTAATCATTGATGATAACGATGACATGCGTCAGTACATCAAACAGGTTTTGTCAAAGCATTTCACATGCTTGTTGGCCGTTGATGGACTAGATGGCATAGCCAAAGCATTAAAATACGTACCAGACATCATCGTATGTGATGTCATGATGCCGAAGGTCGATGGCTTTCAAGTGTGTCGACAGTTACGCCATGAGATCATCACCTCGCACATTCCCTTGGTACTTTTGACAGCAGTTAATGAAAAGTCCAGCCGCATCAAAGGCTGGAGGGAAAACATTGATAGGTATTTGAACAAGCCTTTTGATGCTCGGGAACTGGTGATACAGCTAAAAAACATACTCAACACCAGGCAGCTGTTGATTAAAAATACCGGTGAATCCAATGCTCCGCTGAATTCATACTTTTCAGAAACCGATCAACAGTTCATCGATAAACTGAAAAAAATAATTGAAGAAGGTTACTACGACCCACTTTTCAATGTACAAAAAATGGCCAGCTTGATGTTTGTCAGTGACAGACAGTTGCAACGAAAAACCAAAGCCCTGATCAATGACTCACCGATGGACATGCTCAGGCAAGTCAGGCTGGTTAAATCAACAGAATTATTGATGACCGGCAAGCAAATTTCTTATGTGTCAGATGTTTGTGGCTTTAGCTCGATGTCGTATTTTTCCCGTTCATTCAAAAAAAATTATGGCATGAGTCCCAGAGCTTACCAGCAATTGAAAAAGAATCAGCGCTAGTCACGGCTTGTGATAGCTTGTGATTGTACAAGTCATCTTTGATGAGTACAAAATAGGTATTCTAAAAGCGCTAAATACATTAACCAGTTGTCAGGGTTAATGCTTAGTCGCGCGAATATTTCATCAATGAACAACCCTCATGTCCTTTAATTTCTCTTTGATCCGTTTATCTACACAGTTTCCCTCGATATATTTGATGGTTAATTTACGCCGCTCATTCATCCTTTCGCGAATTCCTGACCCCATTGATTTGGGGTTTCATTTTGTTTAGTTAACTCGTTTCATTTCACCTAAAACTGGAATATTTAACTTATCTTCAAATTCTTTTTTATTACTTATTAACAAGTCATACCAAATATCAATCCATCCAGTCCCATGACTGATACGAATATAGTGAACTTTTCCATTTTCTAATTTTAAAGAAATTTTCTTAGGTATATGCTTATATGTTCTTGATGTTAATTCATATTGGCCTTCTTGTAATTCCATTAACATATAGCTCATAGTTGGAACCTTTATATGATTATAATCAATGGGGTCAGAGTCATTGATTCTGCTTAAAATGAATAGATTTCCTATC
>CAYGTC010000144.1:0-5571 GCA_964352735.1 uncultured Alcanivoracaceae bacterium
TGCGGGGTCCAGGGACCGCGGTCCCTGGCGGGGGTCTGGGGGCGGAGCCCTCCAGGGGCAGTTGACGGACAGACGGACAGCAAGACGGACAGCAGGCGGACAGCAAACGGACAGTTGCTGTCCGCCCTAAATAATTGAAAATATTAGTTAATTTTAATTACGGACAGCACGGACAGGTAATTCCTCGCATGTGTATCGCGCCCGGCCGAGCGCGCGTTATAGATACTCTTCTTCGTCGGTTGAGTATCAACGCGCGCATACGCACGATGGCCTTTGCCGGGATTTGCTGTCCGTGCTGTCCGTCGAGGAAAAAATTTATTGATTCAAGCAACTTAGGGCGGACAGCAGACATGTCCGTTGCTGTCCGTCCTTTTTGGAGCCCTTTCAGCTCAGGCGTCTCAAGTGGCGACGTGAATTTCCCTGGTGTTGGGTTTGGCCAATGAGTTGGGCGAGCCGTTTGTAAAAGGCCGTTTCGGTGATGTCCTTGTAGCGCCTGCGGGCCCTCCAGGTATCAAAGTGCTCGAAGAGGACGTTGGGAGGAGTTCCGAGGGAGAAGTGTTCGACGGGTTGAGTGGCCTCTTCGAGCCAGCGAGCGACGACGTCGGAGTCGGTGCGCCAAGCGTCGAGAAGTGCATTGCTTGAGGCGGGGATTGTGTACTGCCCATTTTTGAGAAGGCGCCTGGCGCCGCGGACCATCCAAGCAACGATGCCGGGGATCTCCTGGTGCAGTTTGTCGGCCAGATGAGGGTCTTTGTCCTTGCCCATGAACTTGTTGGCAAACTCGATGACAACGAAGCGGCGCCAGAATCCATGGGAGTAATCCCGAGTGGGGGGCAGCTCGTTGGCGCTGAAGAGGTGTCCGGCCTCGGGTTTGAACTTGAAGGGGTCCTGTCGGATATGCCGACCCATGATGGCATCGCCGGTGACGGCGGCCTTGAAGACATGGCTTGAGACCAGTTCTGTCGAAGGGATATCGGCGGAGAAGTTGATGCGTTTGCCAGCCAATTCCGCAGCTCGGTACTCCTCGCCCAGTGTCTGGGGCTCGAGTGTGGTCCAAGCCCCTTCAGGGAAGGCATTCTGGATGGCTTCGATGAACTTGCTTTTACCGTTTTCTCCATGGCCGGTGAGGATGGTGGCTTTGCCATAGCGGGTCGCAAGGCCAAGCAAACTGGCGCCAGCGAACTCCTGAAGAAACATACGCTTGTGGAGTGCGTCAGTATCGGGATCGAAGGGGACTTCTTGACCATTTGCAGGGCATACCCTGAACCATTGGTCGAGGGCTTGCTCCCATCGGGGAGCCTGGGCGTTTATATCCCAATCCCAAGGCATCAAAATCCGCTGCCGCCAAGAGGGAGATGAAGGTCTGAGCGTTACCTGACCATCGAGGTCGACGGTGACAAAGCCGTTGTTGAATTGGAGCCCAAAGGGGGCCTTTTGGAAGAAGTCCTGTTGTCGAGCTCCAAACAGCACTTTGAGAGTGGAAGCAATGCCCTCGACGAGGTGGTAATTGGCCTTCAAAGGGCGGCAGAGGAGTTCTCCGCTCTGGGGGTCTTTGCCCCGAATGACAGGATGCCTGTCAAGGTCGATGGCAGCGAGGCGGACTGTTTCTGAACAGAGGGGTTCCCAGATTTTTCCGTTGTAAAGCCAGAAGACCTTTTCGGTGAAGACCAGGTCGGCTTCAGAATCTTTGGACAGCTGTCGAGCGACGATTCTGGCCAGATAGGGGTGAGAGTCGAATTCGAGTGCTTCGTTCACAGGGGAATCCTTTCGTTGAGACACGAAGGCATCCCCCGCACCAAGGGACTAGACAGGGATCGGAGACATGACTAGCATCGGTGCTGGGTAGGCGGGCCGATGCTGGTGGGGGGAACCTCGTGGGTGTCGGTTTTCGCTTTTCTTGGTTGCCTGCCTCCATCGATTCGGTCTGCCTCATCCTGCCATCAGGGCGATGGGCGAGACAAGCCACAGCCGATGTAAAATACTCATGGAGCCAAACACCTTCGAGTCCGAAGAATACGGTGGCGGTCTGCAAATTTACCTGAAGTCTGCTCGGAAGTATTGTGAACTCTCGTTTCACTCACCGGAGACCTTTTCTGCAGCCTTCTGGCCCGAGCTTTTGCGTTCGCTCCATGGCGATGGGCTGATCAAAACTTCGTGGTACAGGAAGCCCGGCTACAGGTATGGGCGCCCTCTACACTCAGGCCATGCAAGCGTTCCTGACCTCAATCGGCTGGAGCTTCGCAAGTTGCCTTTGGACAGGGCTTATCCGCTGGCTCGCAGATACGGCGACCTCTTGTCCTCCGACCTCGAAGGGTTTGTCGCACCCCACAATCCCCGGGTCTTTGGATGGGTTGAGGAGCGTCAGTTCGTCATCAGGTGCCCGTGGTGTCTGGCTGAGCACCGCCATGGCATCGAAGGAGTGCCGGGTCACAGGGGGGCACACTGCAGGCCCCGCTTCCGAGACAGGTGGCAGTACTACATCCACGCTGACGAAAGCCTGCTGATTGAAACCATCAGGGAAGCCCTGCCAGACCCCCGAGCTCGCCAGCGCATGTTGGTCGCCCTGCCCAAATCACTGCCGCTCAGTGCCCAGGACTACCTCGACGGACACATGCCTGGCTGGCGCCAGTCTCCGCTGCGGGCATAGCAGGCCAAAATCCCCCCCTGTCAGTCCCTGATCATGACTCCCACCAGGACGCCATTGCCGTTTGACGTCTACCGGGGGCCACAAAGAGTTCTCTTTGGCCCTCTACACCCCCAATGCATCCACTCGGACGTCCTGGCGCGTTCGTTTGAGCTGTCGAACACACCGCCGGACTCCGGCGAAGAGTCCTCGTGGGGTTCTCCTATGGCCAATTGCCCGCGACATACCTCCTGCTGAGTCCATTTCGGGGGTACATGGGGTCGTTCTGGCGCCATGTGAGGGGTTGTTGGCCCATAGGGGCGCCAATCTGAGCGCTACGAGGACAGGTCCAGGGCCCGAGTCGATGGCCAATCGGCGTCAAAGGGGGGTGATCATGCGCTTCAAAGCCCTGTTTGAAGCTTCATAGAGCCCTGTTTGACCCCAAAACACCCTCCCGTGGATGGTTTCGCCGTCGGTGAAGCCGCCGGGACCCGTCTCAAAGACCGGTTTCAGCCCCGTATGACCCCAAAACACCCCCGTAGAAGGCCTGTTCCTACGCCGTTCGTCGCGCTCCACCGCCCCCACGTACCGTCTTCGACCCTGTGTTTACGGGATCCATGGGCTGTCGGCGCGCGCCGCGGCCTGCCCCAGCGCTGCAGCACCCCGGGGATCCGCGAAGCTCAGGGCCATCCAGGGGGCTTCGGCGGTCTTTGAGGGGGATATACAGGCGAATTCGGAGGTGTAGAGGGGCCCCGGCGCCGATCGACGAGGCCTTCTACACCTGCGCAAGGCATATGCAGCGTACGTCCTGGACATGTTGCGCAGTAGAACACCGCCTTCGATGCAGCTGCGGGCCCGGGATCTTATGCGTACAGGCCATGCAGACCTGGTTGTCCTGACGAATTCGCGGCCGTGACATGTCATCGAGCGGCGGTCGACCTGTCCAGACGCATGTTCGAGCCTCGCGCGCATACCCAATACCGCCGATCGAAGCGTTCACAGCCTGCGGTATTGGATCCAGTACACGGCGTTCATCGCGGACGACGGGTCGTGTCGTCGCAGTACGCCGCGTCTGGCAGCCAAAACGGTGCTCCTACAGGCCAGAACATGGGTAGATCCCTGGGTAGTTCTTGTTCGATGGGCGGTAGGGGGCCGTTCGCCGGCCGTACACGGTAGGAAGCCCTGGGGGCGCGCCCGCCCGATGGGCATGTCGTCGACAGGGCAATATTGGGCGTATACTTCAATGAATCAAGAGTCTTATGGGCCGTGCACGCATGTGCGTCCGGTAGGGGGCGATGCAATCCCAACAGGGGGCGTTCTAGCCCGGTTCAGGGGGTGTTTCGGGTCATTTTGGAGGTGTTTCGGGGCCCCATAGGGGGTGTTTTGGGGTGTCTGGAGCCCTTTTCGGGGTCCTGGAGAGGTGTAGCGTGGGTTCGAGGCGATGTCGGGTCGATATGGAGGGGTAATCGGTCGATAAAGGAGGGTCCAGGACCGGTCTGAAACCGACTTGTTGCGGTTGATATCGGGTATGTGCAGGACAATATCGGGCCCAGGTCACCGTCGATCGCCGAAACCCGGTCGTTTGTCGACAATGAAGGGGTCTCAGACCCTGTTTTGACGTCGAATATCGCCTCAAACACCCCCAAACACCCTCAAACACCCCCCTCTGGCGTCCCCAGGGGCCCCCCGGGGGCCATCCCCGTACAAGGCCTCGACCTGAGCGCGCCGTCTTCTAGAGCAATTTCCCGTCAATACGGGGTCCGTGGGGTGTTGATGTCCGTCTCGGGCATGCGGAAAGCGCTCTATACGGGCCCGTACAAGGCCTTCCTACATGCCCAAAGCCGTCAATTCGATCAGCTGGAGGGTGCCGCTGCCGGCTTATTGGGCTGCTGTAGACCCCAAAAGGGGCTGTAGGGGGGTGTTTGGCGGCGCCGCGGGCAAGATCAGGGGTTGATTGCACTGGTTCACCCCCCCTGGAGCTCTACGTTGCGCACGCGGCATGCCCCGGATCCGACATGTCGCCCCCTACAGCGCCCCTATGTGCACGTGACGTACGTCGACGCGGCGCAGATGGCGAACATGTTGGCGACGTCGTCACACTACCGGGCAGCTGCGCGCGCTGCCGAGCATGTACGTGGTGGGGTTGTGTACGGGGCAGTGGCCAGGTTGCGCTGGGGGATCAGGCCGGCGGGCCAACCTTGCGGCCAGGTCTGCCGGCGAGCGATAGTGCGGGCTGAAAAACGGGCGATGCCCAGCAGTAACCCCTGCTGGGCATCAGGTGTCCGTTTGACTTGAATCTTGAGCTTGCAGGACCTCCCAAGGGTGTCACGGGCAACCGGCTTTGTCAGCCCCTTTTGTGCGTCTTGCTTGAGCTCCAACAACACGGAGGCTCCGGTGGGCGAGCGAAGTAGACCCTTTGTCTTTGTCTGGAAAGACGCGGTGCGCAATGACCAAAAGCTGTCGTCCAAGGCCAAGTTGGTTTTGACGATGTTGATGGACTACGCAGCGCTGGATGGCAGCTCATGCTTCCCATCGATATCGAGGCTGATGAGAGATTGCAGCCTCTGCGGAAACTCCGTCAGGAAGGGGCTTCGAGAAGCTGAGAAGCGTGGATTTATCAGCATCCAAGAGCGAAGACGAGGCAAGGAATCGAGCTCAAATCTCTACAAACTCAAGCTGCCAAACGACCCCCCTTCACCACGTGAAGTACCCCCTTCACCACGTGAAGCCGATCCACACCAGGATCAGAATCAAAAAGAAACCCCAATACCTGCCTCACGCGCGAGCATACGCCTGCGCGAGGCCAAGCCCTCCCCGGCGGCTCAGCAACTGCTCCTGCTGTGGGGTCAGCTGCTGGGAGCTCACAAGCTCAAACCGGAAGTGCTGGCAGGAGCGACGTACGAGGAGATGAGCACAGCCATGGCCTGGACCCTGTGGCGCCACAGGGT
>CAYGTC010000145.1:0-5519 GCA_964352735.1 uncultured Alcanivoracaceae bacterium
TTTTTCATAGATAAAATCGATTTTTTTACCGATTTGATGAAATATCCGGGTTAATTCATTTGTTCCAAAATGATTCATTACAACTTTTTTTACCATTCGTGTCATCAATTTAATCAAAGATACGTATTCAATAATTATATAAAAATTTAAAGAAGGCCTATGTCAATTAAAAACACCAGCAGAACCCTTGTATTCACGACACTTATTTTTTTGATCGCTTGCAGCGATTCAGAACCCACAAAAAAAGACAGTACAAACTCATCAAACCAGACTGAAACAATACAATCAATGGAACTCAATGTGACATCTACACCACTGAATAAAAAGGCCTATCTTGGCCTTATCAACTCTGATCAACAAGAGCCTGCTCCCTGCCCTTTTTTATCTGACAAAACCGCTGTGGCCACTGCAAAAACCAACTGGACTCTTAAGCGTCGCACAACATCTAATGAAGGGTGTTATTGGTCCAAGAATGCGGGGTTTTCAATCAATGTAACTATCGAGCCATTAAGCACAGCTAAACCAATCAGCAAGCGTAATTATAATTTAAAAAACCCGCCTGTGATTAAAAATCAAACGGGTCCTGGTGATAACGCTGCGATTCTTTATGATACCACTTGGGATAAAGAACAGGCATATGCCATGTCTTTTGAACAAGACAATAAACTGGTGATGATTTATGTGACCGGCATGAATACCGATGAACAAAGATTGCTGGCTACTGCAAATGAAGTTGCCAAGAAACTACCAGCTGTACCGGCTTCAGATACCAATAACGATTCGTCACAAAATAATGCTGGTTTTAATATTTGCTCCACATGGAGTCAAACCGAGATTGAAACCCTTATGGGTGCACCAGTAAAAGTGACACCCGGCAATCTCGATTGTAAATGGCAAGCCGGTATAGGAGACAGCTCAAAACAAATTCGCGTGACCATATATTCGGGTAAATCTTATGGCTGGGACTATTTGAAAGAACTGGGGGCGATTGATATTGCTGGAATCGGCGAACGAGCCATGCTGGATAGAAAACGTAAAAAGAAAAACATGCCAGGACATGTTTTATTGAATGCTCTTTACCAAGAAAAAATCATCACCGTCACCGTTACCGACACCATTGCTGAGCATAAATCGGTGGCTTTGGCCTTATCAAAAAACATTGACGGTCGGCTCAAATAGGACATTGTCAATCGTCATTAGCCAGAATATTTCATCATAGAATGGAGTTTAGGAAAAAGATAATAATCAATGTAACTTGACATCGACTGAGCAGCCCAAATTGGTCAAAATGTTTTCAAACATTGTTCCTAATGAGGCGGAAAGTTGAATGCACTCACCAGTAACTGGATGCTTAAACTTGATTGCCTGGGCAACCAGTAACAAACGGTCTAAATCAAATCGCTCTCTGAACAATGCATTGTGCTTACCATCACCATGCGTTGTATCACCAACAATGGGGTGAAATATGTGCTTCATGTGTCGTCTTATCTGATGTTTTCGGCCAGTCTCTGGTGTTAAAGAAACCAAAGAATAACGAGCGGTAGGATAGCGCCCGACAGGGATAGGAACTTCACCCCGCCACAAAGTTTTGTAATGCGTGATAGCAGCCTGTGCAAGTTTGTCTTGTTGTGCTTTTCTATCAGTCATTTTATCCAGTTCTTCTTTCAATGCATAATCAATGGTGGCCTCATCTGCAGTATAACCCCTGACTAAAGCCAGATAGTTTTTAGTGATGCCTTTTTGTGTGAATTGTTCGGTCAGTTGTGCTGCTATTTCAGGCGATAAAGCCATCACCAACACACCTGAGGTTGGTTTATCCAAACGATGAACTGGATAAACATATTGGCCAATTTGATCACGGGTCATTTGCAAAGCAAATCGTGTCTCACGTTTATCAATCAATGAACGATGCACCAACAAACCAGATGGCTTATCAATAACAACAATATATTCATCTTGATAAAGTATAGGTAACATCAAATTTTCTCTTAAATCGGTTCTGGGTATTTTGCAAATCAATACCAAAGTAATGTGGTTTTCGACTCAGCACTAATAGCACATCAAAATAAAATAACGAACTACTGGGCCGAATATTTCATCATAGTATAGAGCTTAGGGGAAAAATGACGAAGTTAATATCACCATTATTTTGTGTCGACAACCTGTGAGCAACAATAAAATGCTTAATTGACTGCTCTTAGTCCTATCTTAACTTGTTCGATGATGATTTTTTGCCTCAATGAACCTGGCTTGTAGATGTTTTTGGATTTCTCTGAAGCCGCCGTTAGCATGTCGATGGCCAAACTTTTTTGCTGGCACATGATGGCCATTTGACCCATCCACAATTCTGCCTGCATACGCCGCCAATTATTCGGTGATTGTTCATTCAACTCAACTTGCAAGTCCATAATCTGTTCGATGCCTTGTTGACACTTTTCTATCGATGTGCCATCACCTACAGTAATGGAGGCAGCTGTAACATGATTGTATAGATTACTGCGTTTATGTGCTTTGTGTTTTAAAATGGCCTCATTCAGTAATGTGCTGGCCTCAGAGAACTGCTGGGTTTTGGCCAATAAACGGGCCAAATTGGCCTCACTGCTTGCCACTCGCATCGACTCAGATGAATAATACTCGCGCCTTTTGGCTAATGATGTTCTGTATAACGGTTCTGCTTTATCAAATGCACGCATGTCTTCATATAAATAAGCCAGATTATTCAATTGCCTGATGTAATCAAAAGAGGTTTCTCCGGCGTTGGCTTGGTAAATCTCCAGAGCCTGATCGTACAAGGCTTCTGCTTTACGGTATTGTCCTAAATCATGGTAGATATTGGCTTCTTCCTGTAACAGACCAGCATAATTGGGATGCGTATCAGCATACAACAATGCAATGCCTTTCTTACCAATTTGTATGGCCTGAATCGCTTCTTCATGTTTGCCGAGTCTGATCAATATGGACGACTTGGTTTGATGCCTCAAATAATAGTATGGGTTATTTTTACCGACTTGTTGTCCATGGTGTATCGCTTGATTGATGTATTTGAGCGCCAATTCATCGTTTTCTATGTACCAGGCAGTTGATAATTCACTGTAAAGTCGACCGATGGTGCTGTGATTTTTGATTTGATTTTGTTGAATAATATTCAAGGCTTGGTGAATTTTTCCCCGCGCTTGTTCGTGCTGCCCCCAAAAATTCATCATGGTTGCCTGGCGACTCAGGTGCTTAGCGCGAAAATATTCCGGTAAATCACGATGAGTAAGAAATAATTGATGAGCCCGATCTATCACTTTTTTTGCCTCATCAGTTTGCCCATTTTCATACAAACTAAAACCCAACTGGTCTAAAGTATGAACAACCCCCAATTGATCACCCAAAGCCGTATACATTGACAACGCTTGCCGATAATAGGCAATGCTTTGATCGTATTGTTCTATGTTTGAATGAATCTCTCCCAAAAGAAACAATAAAGGCGCTTTAATCACAGGCTGATCGTTTAAATCATCGGTCAACTGTAGTTCCGCGACTTTCAATACATCAGAGAGCATAACGGCCTCTCCATCAGATCCCAGTGGCGATGCTGATTTGAGCACAGTGGTTAAAAAATCATTACTGCGTTGTGCAACGGTCGCTTGTTGTCGTGCCTCATCTCTTTCATATTGTAATTGTTTTTGATAATACAACAATATCGCTGGTAACCCAATCAACAATAATAATGCCACAATGGTCAATGTAGAGCTGACAGGGTTACGCTTAATCAATTTTGAAACTTTGTAGCTCCAATGGGTTCCAGTGGCTTTCAAGGGTGTGCCCTTCAAATAACTGAGCACATCATCAGCCAAGGCCTGTACCGATGCATAACGGCGCTGGGGCTCCTTACTGATGGCCTTCATGATTAAATTATCCAAATCACCAGACAAACGCTTTATAGAATAATCAAAAGTATTGTTTATACTGCGCTCAATTTGGCTCGGTAATGTGGGTGCATCGGTGGTGATCTCCTTAATCACCGCAGCAGGTACTTCACTGTCGTGGGCTTGCGCCCTTTGTCCTGTTAATAACTCATACAACAATAAACCCAATGCATAGACATCCGTGGCTGTACTGACGGTTCCTCCTGTGACTTGCTCTGGGCTAGAATACGCCAATGTCAAAGTCGCTGCTGTTTTGGTCTGTTCCATATCGTGACCAGAGGTGATGGTTTTCGCAATGCCAAAATCCAACAATTTTACTAAATTATCCTCAGTGATTAAAACATTCGAAGGTTTAATGTCTCTGTGGATCACACGATTCATATGCGCATGACTAACGGCATCACACACCTGTAAAAAATAACCCAACCGAGTGTGCAATGAGGCTTTTTGCTGATGGCAATAGTCAAGCAAAGGTTGGCCATTAACCCACTCCATCACCATATAGGGTCGATTGTTGAACTCACCACCATCAATCAAATGACTGATGTTTGGGTGTTTGAGCGCAGCTAACAACTCTCGTTCATTATGAAACCTTGACAGTTCTTTGTCTGTATAAACGGGCTTGAGAAATTTGATTGCCACATCTTGATGAAATTGACCATCGTCTCGTTTGGCTTTCCATACTTCACCTTGCCCACCATGCCCCAATGGCAAATCAAGCGTGAACTGGCCAATACGCAGTTGCGGCTGCAACGGCTGTAATGTGGGTGTATTTTGGCTTTTTTGTATCACGGATCTGGTTAAAGCCAATTGATCTTCATTACTGTGATTCAGTAAACTGCGTACCCGTGAGATGACCGTTTCACTGGCTTTACTCGATTGTAAGATGACCTTTTGTTGTTCTGTTGTTTTATCCAAACATTGATCAAACAACTGTTTTACGTGTGCGCCAAATTTTGGATCTTCAGTTGGCTTCATGATGGCCCCTACTCACTGGCATTGTGGATGTATTCACTGATAAACGCTCGACCAAACCTTACATCCCTTTCTAAAGTAGCCACAGAAATCCCTAGGGCTTGGGCCGCTTGTACTCGGCTCAGTGCAGCGAAATAGCACAGTTCTATGGCTTCCATGCTGCGTTCATCCATGAGCTTTAGCGCTTCTATGGCTTTACTGATCACGGCAAAGTCTAATTCTGGGTTGGTCGCCAACCCCAAAGAATCTGTATAAAGAACTGGCGATTGATCACCGCCTTTTTTGGCCGTTGATTTATGCCGAGCATAATCCACCAAAAACCAGCGCATTTGTTTAGCCACCACACAAAAAAAGTGTTTACTGTTATGAAACTGGGTATTTTTATCTGATAACTTGGCATAAACCTCATGTACCAGATCTGTTGGCGAGAGTGAATGATGTAAGCTTTCTTTAATCATCAGACGATGGGCCACTTTTTTGAGTTCATTGTATACTTGCTGGTTAAGTAAACTGGCCGCATCAAGGGCTTGCTGTGCGGCTTGATCGATGGCATGTTTTAAATGATTCACAAGTAATTAGTCAACCCTGAAAAAAGCACAATTATTCAGGTTAATAAATGGGTATATGCCG
>CAYGTC010000146.1:0-5448 GCA_964352735.1 uncultured Alcanivoracaceae bacterium
ATGGGAATCTGGAGTTTTTAGGTCGTGTTGATCACCAGGTTAAGTTGCGTGGTTTTCGCATTGAGTTGGGTGAGATTGAAGCGCAATTACTGAGTCAGGAATCTGTACAGGATACAGTGGTTTTGTTCGATGAAACTGATGAGGGTCGATTGGTGGCTTATGTTACAACCAGTGATGATCATGAATTGGACACTGATTTGTTGCGTGAGAACTTAGGTGTTTCATTACCAGAATACATGGTGCCACAGATCTATATTGAACTCGACGAAATGCCATTAACTGCAAATGGTAAAGTGGATCGTAAAGCTTTGCCCAAAGTTGATGGACATTTGAGTCAAGTTGAGTATGAAGCCCCACAAGGCGATACAGAGATAGCGTTGGCAGAAGTTTGGCAGGATTTATTGAATATTGAGCAAGTCAGCCGTCATGATAATTTTTTCAAGTTGGGTGGTCACTCTTTATTGATCATCCGTTTGATTGCTGAATTACAAGTTAAAGATCTTGTGGCGACAGTGCGCATGGTTTTTGAAAATCCTGTTTTGAAGGATTTGGCACATGAAATTAATGAGTCAGAAAAAACCAGTTTCAATGCTCCACCTAATCTGATTGCCTCAGATTGTACTCATATAACCCCAGATCTTTTGCCTTTGGTGACATTGGAGCAATCTCAGATTGATAAACTGGTTGAACAGATACCGGGTGGTGCAGCCAATATTCAAGATATTTACCCGCTTGGTCCATTACAGGAAGGGGTGTTATTCCATCACATGTTGGCTTCTCCAGAAACAGGCGATACCTATTTAAGACCATCTCTGTTTAAACTACCCAATCAACAACAGGTTGATCGTTTTATTGATATATTGAATCATCAGATCAGTCGCCATGATGTGTTGCGAACTGCAGTTTTCTGGGATGATTTACCGCGGCCAGTACAAGTGGTATTGCGAGAATGTTCACTGCTTGTCAATGAGTTGACTTTAGATCCTTCACAAGACACGATTGCTCAATTGGATCAGTATACTGATCATGGTAATTTGTGGATGGACTTAGGGCAAGCGCCTCTGTTGCGTATGGATTTGGCCGCAGACCCACATTCAAGTGCGGTTTATGTGATCCTCTATGAGCACCATATAATCAATGATCATATTGGCCTTGAAACCATGATTAAGGAAGTCAGTAGTTACTCATTGCAAAATGAAGGCGAAGAGCTGAAGATACCGGATTTGCCGGCTGTGGTTCCTTATCGTGAATTCATTGCACATACCTTGATGCTGGCAGACAGTGGCACCACTCAAGCATATTTTGAGTCACGCATGGGAGATGTGGATGAACCCACAGTACCATTTGGTGTGTATGATACTCAAGTTGATGCGGATAGAATCAAGGAGTTTGATTATAATTTCACTGATTCCGTTTGCCGTAACATACGTAACATTTGTTCGCATTTAGATATCAGTACTGCCAGTTTGTTTCATTTGGCCTGGGGCTTGGTCATAGGCCGTTGTAGTGGTCGTGATGATGTGATTTTTGGTTCTGTTTTATCTGGTCGATTACAAGGCAGTAAGGGCGCCGAAAGAAGTGTTGGTTTATTCATCAATACACTCCCAGTACGTTTATCATTGAGTGGTACCATTGAAGATTCATTAAAGCAATCACACAATGAATTGTTGAATTTGATACAGCATGAGCAAGCGCCTTTGATGCAGGTTCATGGTTGTACTGGCTTATCTACTGATGCGCCATTATTCACCAGTTTGTTGAACTATCGTAGAGATGGCTTAGAAACCGATGAAGATGATTTTGAAACTTCTCAAGAGAGTAAAAATACAGATATCGGATTAGATGTTACGGGGCTCTGCACCCATGAACGCAGTAATTATCCATTAAATTTAAATATTAATGATACTGCCGGCAAGCAATTCGGCTTAGTTCTTCACGCCATTGATGAAATAGACGGAGTACGTTTAATTGATTACATGCAAACGGCCGTGGAAACACTGGTTAAATCGATTGCTGATGATGCGGAAATACAATTAAATACCTCATTAAATGAACTCAATATATTATCAGAGTCTGACCGTCAGGAACTGTTGGCAGATTTACATAAAACACAAGCCAGTTATCCTGAGCAGCCGTTGATTCATGCCATGTTTGAACAACAGGTTGCGGCCAATCCTGGGGCTATTGCCTTGAATTATGGTGTTCAATCTTTGAGCTATCAAGAGTTGAATGAACAATCGAATCAACTGGCCCATTACTTGATCGAGCAGGGCGTTAAGCCAGATACTTTGGTGGGTCTGTGCCTTGAGCGTTCCTGTGAAATGATTATTGGCTTGTTGGGCATATTAAAGGCCGGTGGTGCTTATGTACCATTGGATCCACATAATCCGATTGAGCGTTTGACTTATCAGATCAGCGATGCACAATTGGCCATTGTTGTGACGCAATCATCGGTGGCTGAAGACTTGCCATTGGCATCAGTTCAGGCTTTGTGTCTGGATGATGCTGATGTGCAAAAAACATTGAATACTTATTCAAGTGATAATCCTACTGTTGATCAGTTGGATGGAGACAATCTGGCTTATGTGATTTATACCTCAGGTACCACAGGCAAACCCAAAGGTGTGCTGACTGAGCACCATAATGTCAGTCATTTATTCAGTGCATCACAAGAACTGTTTAATTTCAATGAAGATGATGTGTGGAGTTTGTTCCATTCTATAGCTTTTGATTTCTCGGTATGGGAAATGTGGGGCGCATTGATTTATGGTGGGCGTTGTGTGATTGTGCCTCAGGACGTGAGTCGATCATCTGATGATTTTTACAGGTTACTTGTGGATGAGAAAGTAACAGTACTGAATCAAACCCCAAGTGCCTTTAAGTTGTTGAGTGATGTTGCCTTAAGGTCAAGTGATGCACAGTTGTGCTTGCGTTATGTGGTGTTTGGTGGTGAGGCTTTGAATACCAGTATGTTGCAGCCTTGGGTGGCAGAGTTTGGTTGTTGTGCACCAGAATTGGTCAATATGTATGGTATTACAGAAACCACAGTGCATGTAACTCATAAGGTGTTGAGTGAGCAAGACATTGTTTCAGGTAGTGTCAGCAACATAGGTAGTGCATTACCACATTTATCGACTTTGATCTTAAGTCCTGCTCAACAGCTGGTGCCATTGGGTGTGGCTGGAGAGCTTTATGTCGCTGGAGGTGGTTTGGCCCGTGGTTACTTACATCAAGCTGAATTGACACAAGAACGTTTTATTACCAATCCATATTTTAAACAGGGAGATACAAAGGACAGTGCCTTGTTGTATCGCACAGGTGATGTGGTGCGTTATTTAGCGGACGGTAATTTAGAATATTTGGGCCGTGCAGACCACCAGGTCAAGTTGCGTGGTTTCCGCATAGAGTTGGGTGAAATTGAATCACAGTTGGTGACTCTGGCACCGGTTAATGAAGCGGTTGTATTACTTGATGACAGCATAGATGATGGCCGCTTGGTGGCTTATATCGTGTGCAGTGATGGTTATGAGCTGGATAGTGAATCATTGATTGAGGGCTTGGGTGCGACATTGCCGAAATACATGGTTCCAGGGATTTATATCGCATTGGATGCCTTGCCTTTAACTGGCAATGGTAAAGTGAATCGTAAGGCTTTACCAAAAGTTGATGGTGAGCATTTGGCACAAGCCCAATATGAGGCGCCACAAACTGAGAGTGAGGTGATATTGGCTGGTATTTGGCAGGAATTGCTGAATGTAGAACGCATTGGTCGCCATGATAACTTTTTCACATTGGGTGGTCATTCTTTATTGGCGATTCGTTTGGTTTCTTTGGTACAACAACGCATGGAGCGTTCATTGAATTTGCAAACACTATTTGCTGAGCCGGTACTTAAAGATTTATCCAAGGCTTTGGATGAGACTCAAAAATCTGAGTTGACATCGATTGCATTAGCAGATCGTTCTCGACCATTGCCATTGTCATGGGCGCAACAGCGCTTATGGTTTATCGCACAGTTAGAAGGGGGTAATGCGGCTTATCATATTTCAGGAGCCGTACAATTGGCCGGTGAGTTGTCCCGTAATGCCTTGGAGATTGCATTAAACACCATTATTGCTCGTCATGAAGCTTTGCGTACAATATTTAATGAAGTTGATGGTGATGTTTGGCAGGAGGTTATCTCTAGTGAAGACTTTAGTTTCGAATTAACTCATAAGAACTTGAGCGTTGTTGAAGACCAACACGATCAATTGTCAGTTGAAGCTGAAGAATTTAATCAAATGCCATTTGATTTAACCACTGGTCCATTGATTAGGGCCATGTTGGTGCAGCTCTCAGAGCAAGAGCATGTGTTGTTAGTGACCATGCACCATATTGTTTCAGATGGTTGGTCTATGGGTGTATTGGTGCAAGAGTTTAATGCATTATATGAAGCCTATCGTTTGGGTGGTCCCAATCCATTACCAGCCTTGCCGATACAATATGCAGATTATGCAGCATGGCAGCGTACAGAACTCAGTGGTGATGTGTTGTCACAACAAAATGCCTATTGGACGGAACATTTGGCTGACGCACCAGAACTGTTGAATTTACCTACCGATCATCCACGTCCAGCCATGCCGAGTTATAAAGGTGGACTGGTGGGTGTTGAATTGGATGCAGATGTCAGTAAAAAGCTTAGGGCTCTGGCCTTAAGTCAAGGCATGACGGTGCACATGGTATTGCACGCGGTGTGGGTGGTGTTATTGTCACGTTTGAGTACACAAGATCAGATTGTGGTGGGCACTCCAGTGGCGAATCGTCAGCGACATGAAGCTGAGGGTTTGATAGGTTTCTTTGTCAATACTTTGGCTTTGTGTGCGGATTTAAGCGAAGATTTAAGTGTTAAGCAATTATTATCGCAAGTCAAAGACATGACTTTGGGTGGTTATGCCAATCAGGATGTGCCATTTGAGCAAGTGGTAGACTTGGTACAACCAGTGCGCAGTTTGCGTTACAGTCCGGTTTTCCAAGTCTTATTTAACTTTGAGCAGAACGATACAGAAGGTGATGTCAGTTTATCTGATGTATCCACAGGTGGTGTAGCCATTGATTCAGAAACAGTGGCCAAATTTGATGTTACCCTTACACTTGTTGACACCTATAGTGCCAATGATAATGCGAATAATGACAGTGTTATTGTAGGTAATCTGGAATATGCCAGTGATTTGTTTGAAGACTCAACAATCCAACGCTGGTCTGAGTATTTTAACCGTTTGGCAACAGCATTTGTTGCGGATATTGAAGTCTCTGTACATGAATTGCCTATGCTGCCAGAATCAGAGCATCAGCATTTATTGTTAGATATGAATCAAACCCAAGCTGATTATCCGGATACAGCATTGATTCATGGCTTGTTTGAAGATCAGGCGAAAGCCAATCCAGATGCCATTGCAGTGGTTTCTGGTG
>CAYGTC010000147.1:0-5387 GCA_964352735.1 uncultured Alcanivoracaceae bacterium
TGGTGGCTTATGTTACAGTAAATGATGGTTTTGAATTGGACAATGAACTATTGCGTCAATATTTAGGCGAATCATTGCCAGAGTATATGGTTCCAGCAATCTTCATTCAAATGGATAATATACCTTTAACTGTTAATGGTAAAGTCGATCGTAAGGCCTTGCCTGCGCCGAGTGAAGAACATTTGTTATATGGCGAATACGAAGCACCAGACAGTGAGACAGAAGTGATATTGGCTGATATTTGGCAGGAATTGCTGAATGTTGAGCAAGTTGGTCGTCATGACAACTTTTTCAACCTGGGTGGTCATTCATTATTGGCTATTCGCCTTGTTTCGTTGGTGCAACAGCGCATGGAACGTTCGTTGAATTTACAAACTTTGTTTGCCCAACCTGTGCTTAAAGACTTGTCCAAAGCTTTAGATGAAATACAGAAATCTGAGTTGACATCAATTGTATTGGCGGATCGTTCTGAACGTTTGCCACTGTCATGGGCGCAACAACGTATGTGGTTTATTGCACAATTAGAAGGAGGTAATGCGGCCTATCATATTCCTGGCGCTGTTCAATTACAGGGTGATTTATCACGTGATGCTTTAGAAAAAACACTTGTTACTATCATTGCCCGTCATGAAGCGTTGCGCACGGTATTTAATGAAGTCGATGGTGATGTTTGGCAAGAGATTATTGCTCCAGAAGCTTTTAATTTCAATTTGGAACAAAAGGATTTACGCACTGTTGATGACCAGCAAGTTGAGTTGTCAACCGAAGCTGAACAGTTTAATCAAAGACCTTTTGATTTAACCAGAGGCCCATTAATTCGTGGGCAGTTGGTACAGTTATCAGAGCAAAAACATGTGCTATTGGTGACGATGCACCACATCGTTTCAGATGGTTGGTCTATGGGTGTTTTGGTACGAGAATTTAATGCATTGTATGAAGCTTATTGTTCAAACAAGCCAAACCCCTTACCAGCCTTGCCGATACAATATGCAGATTATGCAGCATGGCAGCGTACAGAACTCAGTGGTGATGTGTTGTCACAACAAAATGCCTATTGGACGGAACATTTGGCTGACGCACCAGAACTGTTGAATTTACCTACCGATCATCCACGTCCAGCCATGCCGAGTTATAAAGGTGGACTGGTGGGTGTTGAATTGGATGCAGATGTCAGTAAAAAGCTTAGGGCTCTGGCCTTAAGTCAAGGCATGACGGTGCACATGGTATTGCACGCGGTGTGGGTGGTGTTATTGTCACGTTTGAGTACACAAGATCAGATTGTGGTGGGCACTCCAGTGGCGAATCGTCAGCGACATGAAGCTGAGGGTTTGATAGGTTTCTTTGTCAATACTTTGGCTTTGTGTGCGGATTTAAGCGAAGATTTAAGTGTTAAGCAATTATTATCGCAAGTCAAAGACATGACTTTGGGTGGTTATGCCAATCAGGATGTGCCTTTTGAACAGGTGGTTGAATTGGTACAGCCAGTACGCAGTTTACGTTATAGTCCAGTTTTCCAGGCTATGTTTAATTTTATACAGAGTGATGCAAAGGGTGATGTGAATTTATCTGGTTTATCTACAGATGGTGTTGCCATTGAATCAGATGCAGTGGCTAAGTTTGATTTGACTCTTTTACTCGTAGATGACAATAATGACAATGTGAATAATAACAGTGTTATTTCTGGAAGTTTGGAATACGCTAGTGATTTGTTTGAAGAGTCGACAATCCAGCGCTGGTCTGAATATTTCAGTCGCTTGGCGGCAGCATTTGTTGCTGATATTGAAGTCTCTGTGCATGAATTACCAATGCTTCCAGAAACAGAACGTCAGCATTTATTGGCGGATTTGAATCAAACGCAAATCAATTACCCTGATACCGCGTTGATTCATGATTTGTTTGAAGATCAAGCGAAAGCCAATCCAGATGTTATTGCAGTGGTTTCTGATGAGCACAGTATCACCTATCAAAAACTGAATGAAAGAGCCAATCAACTGGCCCATTATTTAATCGAGCAGGGTGTTCAGGCTGATTCATTGGTTGGCCTCTGTATGGATCGCTCAATTGAAATGATCATCGGTTTATTAGGCATATTAAAAGCAGGGGGTGCTTATGTGCCTTTGGATTCTACTTATCCTGAGGCCAGACTGGCGTATCTGATCAGTGATGCTAAACTGGATATCATTGTGACACAAGAGTCTTTGCAAGAATTATTGTCGGTAACAGCGTCAATTCAAACAATTTGCATGGATAACAACGAGATGTGTGAATCTTTACAAGCATATTCTCACAATAATGTAGAGGTCAATAAACAAGGTTTAAATGCTCACAATCTGGCTTATGTTATTTATACCTCGGGTACCACAGGTAACCCCAAAGGGGTATTGATTGAACATCAAAACGTGACTTCATTGGTGATTAACAACAATTATGCCGACTTTTCTGAAGAGACGGTCATGTTGTTCCATTCATCGGTGTCCTTTGATGCAGCAACTTTTGAAATTTGGGGCGCGTTATTGAATGGTGGACGTTTGGTTGTTCAAGGCAATAACATGATTGAGATGTCAAGTTTGGGGGAATTTTTATCGGAACATGGTATCAATACCGCTTGGATGACAGCGAGGTTGTTTGACCAGTTTGTGGCGGCTTATCAAAAGCCTTTGGATGACATGCGTTATCTATTGGCTGGTGGCGAACAGGTCAATGCTGAAATGTTCGGCCAAATGAAGCAGCTGAATCCTCAGTTGAACTTGGGCAATGGTTATGGGCCTACTGAGAATACGACTTTCAGTTGTACCTACCGCATGCCTGATGTTTCAGATGAAGCCATGATTAACATCCCGATTGGTAAGCCATTGGCTAATCGAGGTGTTTATATTTTGGATAAGCACTTGAAATTATCACCACAAGGTGTGGTTGGAGAATTGTATCTCAGTGGTTCGGGATTAGCTCGTGGTTATTTGAATCAGCCGGAATTGACAGATGAGAAATTCATTGTCAACCCATATTATGAGCCCACTGATTATACAAGTAGCAAACGTTTATATAAAACTGGAGACTTGGTGCGCTACTTGCCAGATGGCAATATAGAATTTATTGGCCGAGTTGATCATCAGATTAAGTTGCGTGGTTTCCGTATTGAGTTGGGTGAGATAGAAGCACAATTACAGAATCAGGAATCGATCCGTGATGCGGTGGTGATTCTTGATGACAGTGAAGGACGTTTGGTTGCTTATGTGACAGCTAGTGATGGTTCTGAATTGAATAGTGAGTTTTTGCGTCAGAATTTAGGTGAGTCTCTGCCTGAGTATATGGTTCCTTCAATATATGTAGAACTTGAAAATATTCCATTAACCAGTAATGGTAAGGTGGATCGAAAAGCATTACCCAAGCCAGGTGATGAGCATTTTGCACACGCGCAGTATGAGGCGCCTCAGACAGAAACTGAAATTAAACTCGCAGTAATGTGGCAGAACTTACTTAATGTTGAACAAGTTGGCCGTAATGATAGTTTCTTTAGCTTGGGCGGTCATTCTCTTTTAGCCGTAAAACTAATAAATCAAATAGAAATTGAATTTGATATTCAATTGCCAATAAAAGTTGTATTTAGTGCCAGCTATTTATATGAACTTGCAAACAATATTGACGTTATGTTTGTTGATAATAATGATTACACCGAAGAGGTTTTTATTTAATGGAAATTCAGAAGATTATCGAAGAATCACGCAATGCTGGAGTTTCTTTGTCCATAAAGAATGGCATGCTGGCGGTAAAAGTTAAAAATAAATTACCTGACTCTCTAAGAGATATATTAAAAAAATATAAAGTTGAAATAATTAAATATTTATCGGAGTTAACTGCTGGTAAAAGTGATGAATCAACCATCAAGTCTAAAATATTACCTCGAGGTGATCTTGCTCATATTCCTTTATCTTGGGCTCAACAGCGTTTGTGGTTTATTGCACAATTAGATGGTGGTAATGCTGCCTACCATATACCTGGTACAGTTCAACTCGAAGGTGAGCTTTCTAGTGATGCGATAGAATTGGCCTTAAGTACTATAATTGCCCGCCATGAAGCGTTACGCACGGTGTTTAGGGAAAAAGATGGAGATGTTTGGCAAGAAATTATTTCCAATGAAGATTTTGAATTCAAATTGGCACATAAAGACTTGCGCAACATTGAAAATCAACATGAAGTGTTAACCATTGAAGCTGAGGAATTTAATCAGAAGCCATTTGATTTGACCACTGGTCCATTGATCCGGGGGATGTTATTACAGTTATCAGAAAAAATTCATGTTTTATTGGTAACGATGCATCACATCGTTTCTGATGGTTGGTCTATGGGGGTGTTGGCTCAAGAGTTTAATGCTTTGTATGAGTCTTATCGATTAAATAAACCTAATCCATTATCTAGCTTACCCATTCAATATCCAGATTATGCGGTATGGCAACGTAATGAACTCAGTGGTGATTTGTTGGAACAACAAGGGAAACATTGGCAAAAACATTTAGCTGATGTACCAGAGTTGTTGAGTTTACCCACTGATCATCCTCGTCCAGCGATGCCCAGTTATAGTGGTGGTATAGTTGATTTTAAATTGAATCCAAAGGTAAGTAAAAAAATAAGATCTCTTGCCTTAAGTCAAGGTATGACTTCATATATGATATTTCATGCAGTGTGGTCGATTTTATTGTCACGTTTGAGTGGTCAAGATCAGGTTGTCGTTGGCACACCTGTAGCCAATAGACAACGTCATGAAGTAGAAGGCCTGATTGGTTTCTTTGTTAATACTTTAGCCCTAAGCGTTGACTTAAGTGAAGATTTGAGTATCAGAGAATTACTCTCACAAGTCAAAACCACTACATTGAATGGTTATGCCAATCAAGATATACCATTTGAACAAGTGGTAGACTTGGTGCAGCCTACACGCAGTCTACGCTATGCTCCCTTATTTCAATCGATGCTGACCTTTACACAGAATGGTACAGAAGATGATTTAAATTTGTCAGGCCTATCGTCAGATGGAGTGGCTTTAGAGTCTAGTGTTGTAGAAAAGTTTGATTTGTCTCTCTCCATTTCTGATAATAAAAATGCGAATGATGCTGATTCTAGCATTTTGGGTACTATAGGTTATGCTCGAGATTTATTTGATGAGATTACTATTCAACGATGGTCTGATTATTTTTGTCGTTTAATTACAGAATTTGCTGCCAATATTGATGCGCCTGTATGCCAGTTGCCAATGTTGCCAGAAAAAGAGCAACAACATTTGTTGGTAGATTTGAACCAAACGCAAGTCGATTATCCTGATACCGCGTTGATTCATGGTTTGTTTGAAGATCAGGCGAAAGCCAATCCAGATGCCATTGCAGTGGTTTCTGGTG
>CAYGTC010000148.1:0-5171 GCA_964352735.1 uncultured Alcanivoracaceae bacterium
ATGCTGATATTGCTGTAGGAAAATGACTATTTGTATGCCTGTCCAGCATATTTGTTCTGAACTAAATACCTTAGACCTATTAAAGTTTTCCCGAATTACGTTAAATTTTGATTAAAGCTAGATTTCACGATTTTTCTCGATAAAACCTAACTATTTTCAAATAAAAATGAAATAAACTTATGTGAAATTATTAATCGCTACCATAATCGCGAAAATTGGTTTGGGTATATAAATTCAGCCAGTATTATTAATAATAAATAAGGCTATAAATATGAAAATCGCAATATTATCACGTAACAAAAATTTGTACTCTACCAGAAGATTAAAAGAAGCTGGCGAAGCGCGAGGTCATACTGTTGACATTATTGACACACTCCATTGTTATATGGATATTACTAGTGCTAAACCATCTGTGAGATATAAAGGTGAGGCACTTCCTCACTATGATGCAATTATCCCTAGAATTGGAGCATCAATTAGCTTTTATGGTACTTCTGTTGTTAGACAATTCGAAGTGGCTGGTACTTTTAGCATTAATGAGTCTGTGGCTATTAGTCGATCAAGAGACAAACTACGTTCTTTACAGTTATTATCCCGTAAAAAATTAGGTTTACCACGTACAGGGTTTGCAAATCGAGCTGATGATATTCCTGATTTATTAAAGAATGTAGGTGGAGCTCCTGTAGTTATTAAGCTACTCGAAGGGACCCAAGGCATTGGTGTGGTATTAGCAGACACAAATAAAGCAGCAGAAAGTATCATTGAAGCATTTATGGGCTTAAAGGCTAATATTCTAGTGCAAGAATTTGTAAAGGAAGCTGGTGGTGCTGATATTCGCTGTTTAGTTATAGGCGGGAAAGTAGTCGCAGCTATGAAACGTCAAGGTGCTGAAGGAGAATTTCGATCTAACCTTCACCGTGGTGGTAGTGCAACATTGGTGAAATTATCGCCGATTGAGAGAAAAACAGCTGTTGAAGCTGCTAAAACCATGGGATTAAATATGTGTGGTGTAGATTTATTGCGGGCTAACAGTGGCCCACAAATAATGGAAGTGAATTCATCTCCTGGCTTAGAAGGCATTGAAAAAGCTACTGGTAAAGATGTTGCATCGCTAGCATTTGAATATTTAGAAAAATTTACTAAGCCTAATAATACCAAAACAATAGGTAAAGGTTAGAAATCTAATGGTGAAAAAGAATGAGCATATAAAAGAACTAAAAATTGGTGGCGTCACTATACTTGCTGGGGAAGCTAAACAAATTGAACTTCAAACAATCCGTTTATATAACGACTCACAAATGTCTATTCCCATTTATGTGAAACGAGGTAAAAAACCAGGCCCAACAATTTTTGTTAGTGCAGCTATTCATGGTGATGAATTAAATGGCATTGAAATAATTAGCCGAGTTATTAATAGTCCTAGGCTCAGATATTTGCGTGGAACTCTAATCGCAGTCCCTATAGTCAATGGATATGGTATGCTCCACCAAAGCCGTTATTTGCCTGATAGAAGAGATTTAAATCGGTGTTTCCCTGGTTCAACTAAGGGTTCACAAGCTAGCCGTTTAGCTAATCTATTTATCAAGGAAATTGTTTCAAAATGTGATTTTGGCATTGATTTGCATACTGGAGCGATTCATCGCAGTAACTTGCCTCAAATCAGAGCTAATTTAGACGACAAAGTCACATTAGAATTAGCTCATTCTTTTGGTGTTCCAGTCATGCTTAATGCTAATTTACGTGATGGCTCATTACGTCAATGTGCGGATGAACTAGGTATTCCAATGCTTTTATTTGAAGCAGGTGAAGCATTAAGATTTGATGAAATGTCTATTCGTTCAGGTACTAGTGGCGTATTTAATGTTTTATCCCATTTGGATATGCTAAACCCAAGAAAATCAAAAAAAGAAAAAGTAGAACCTTTGGTTGCCAGAAAAAGTGGCTGGGTTCGTGCACCTGATAGTGGCATAGTTATCCATAAAAAGAAGCTAGGCGATCATGTTGTTAATGGTGAAGTTATTGCTGTGATTAAAACACCATTGGGTAAAATAGTTGCAAAAGTTCTCAGTGATGCTAATGGTATAATTATTGGTAAACAAAATATACCTCTAGTACATGAAGGCGAAGCGGTGTATCACATTGCCTATTTTAAAAATCCAGATGATGTCGTTGAAAACCTTGAGTTAATGCAAGAAAACCTCGATTTAAATGATGATTAATACTTGACATACAACTATCATAAATAGTTAGTGGCTCAAACTTATTAAATAATCAAAGGTATATAGGCTTTTACATTATAATCAGTTAGAATCTAAAAATGTCTAGGAAACGGCTGCGTACCTTTTTTCTAGGCCTTTTTTGAATATATTGACGACTGGGTATCACACTAATCTTCTGCATGGCTTGTCGTCCTAGTAGCATTCTAAATTTCATCTCGTCTCTATTTGTTAACGTTATCTCGATAGGCCAGTTTTTATTAGAAATTTTAACCATGGTTTCAATCACATATCTATTCTCAGTGTTGCCACCAGAGTTTGTGACACTTCTTTGATCTTTGAGTGGGCATTCACAAATAACTTCATTTAAAGAGTCATCTTGATTTGGGTGAACCCAAAACCGAACCCATTCAATCCCGTCTTTTTCAAAAGTCTCTATTTTAAAAGTATGTATTGCCGAAGTTCTAGCACCAGTATCTATTTTTGCCTTAATTAAATCTACATTTAACTCAGGCAGTGACAACCATTCAACCCATCCAATTTTCATCTTTATCCTTTAATAATATTTTTTTAAAACTTTCTAAAATACAGAAAATTAATACACATTAGTGTAATTTTAAATGAAATAATCAATGAATCCTATTTATTCTAAATTTCTTTACTTAATTATAGTAAAAACAAAGGTTAATAATGTTTGAGTTTAAATTAGAATATACCTTTTGAACTATTATCAAATCATAGATGATAAGTTCTAAACCAAAGGGGTCAGAGTCGTTGATTTGTTGATTTTAAAAATAATTGACCTTGATCCCTTTGATTCAAAAAATGTTCTTCTAAATCAGTTTTTGCTCAGTTTTTGATAAAGTTTTTCTGCTACGGCTTCTGATGACGCGGGGTTTTGACCTGTGATCAATAAGCCATCTTCAATGGCATGAACCATCCAATCGTCTGCTTTGCTGTAAAGTCCACGGTGATTTTTCAACATGTCTTCCACTAAAAAAGGGACTACATCAGTTAAGGCTACTGCCGCTTCTTCAGTGTTGCTGAAGGTTGCGACTTTTTTATTTTTTACCAAGGGGTTTCCATGAAGGTCTTTGGTGTTTTTAAAAACCGCAGGGGCATGGCATACAGCGCTTACAGGTTTGTCATTATTATAAAAGTCTTGGATTAAGTTGATTGAATCCTGATCTTCAGATAAATCCCATAATGGTCCATGACCGCCGGGATAAAAAATGGAATCAAAATCTGCCTCAGATACGTTTTTTAATTGAACAGTATTGGCCACAATTGACTGTGTTAAATCATCTTCATTAAAACGCAAGGTTGCTGGGGTTTGTGATTCTGGTAAAGCACTCTTTGGATCTATGGGTGGTTGGCCGCCTTTTGGTGAGGCCAAGGTGATTTCTGCACCTTTATCTTTCAAAAAATAATAAGGTGCCGCAAACTCTTCTACCCAAAATCCTGTTTTTTTCTAACCCGAATATTTCATCATAGAATGGAGTTTAGGGGAAAAATGGCAAAGTATGTTGGATAAAGATTTCTTGCAAGCCAGTCATTCATGGCTTGTGAGGAATTTTATTCAAGATATGAAGCCATTTTTTTCATAAAGCCACTCAGGTGCAAACTGTATTTTATTTTATTGTACTCTGCATGAGTCTTTGTTATTTAAAGATAAAATTTATCTTTCTACCGTTTTGATGAAATATTCGGGTTAGTATTACCCAGTTGATTATGACTGGTCAGTACAAATAAAATTTTCATATGTTTCTCCAAGTAAATGATTAAAAATGTATCAGATGTCTTTGTTTGATTCCGGATGACTATTTGATTTTTTGATCATCAGTTTAAGAATCAAGTCAAAGATTTTATTAGTATTGGCTCAATTCATCACTTTGATGAATATGCGCGCCTTGTGTATTAAGTTGCGCTATGGCGAACATGGCTTTGGCGATTTGTTCAGCATTGATGGATTGGTATTTTTTGAATTGACCAAATAATAATTTATTGAACAGTGTGCTCATTTTGCCAGTTATTTCTTCTAGTGGCCTTTTTTCTGGCCTTTGTCCAATGATTAGACTGGGTCGAATGATATGAAATGTATTGAAACTAAGCTTTTCAATGTCTCGTTCTGTCTGACCTTTGACTTTATTGTAAAAAAATAAGGAATCAGGGTTCGCACCGATTGCTGAAATCAGCATAAAGTCACTGCTGCCATTGTGTTGTGTTAATCTGGCCAGATTTAATGGGTAGTCATGGTCAATTTTATTGAATTTTTGTTTTGAGCCCGCTTTTTTCATGGTGGTTCCCAAACAACAGAAAACCTGATCTGCATGTAAATGTGCTTTATGATTTTCCAGGTCATCAAAGTCAATAATCACTTCAGCTATTTTCTCATTGTTTAAATTTAAACTGCTCCGAGTCAACACGGTCACTTTGTCATAGTGCTGACAGTTCAGCAATAATTTCAGTAGATGTCCACCCACCAGACCAGTTGCGCCAGCAATAAGTGCTGATTTATTATTAAGACCCATTATTAACGCTCAAATTGATTAAATTTCTAAAGACCAGAAGTGCTGTGCACAATTGAAAAGCACAATATTAAGTTGAGTGTTGATTTTTTTCATAAAATAAAATTCTGCACTGAATCAAGGCATCAGATTTTGGGTCGTTTGGCTATAAATCAATAGGCTGAAGTACAAGTTGTTTAATTTTTTATCTTCATCCCGAATCGAGCACAGGTCTCTGACAATAATGAATTTTTTATAATCGTAAAATTCGTCACTGTTCACTTGAAACCAAGAAGGATAAATAAAACCTAAACCGAATATTTAGAGATCTTAGCATAACTACTGTGACGAGTAAAAAATGAGGCGAATGTCACTGGTAAGTGAATGTCGCCGAATTAAATTTCATGGCTATGCATGAAACTCCTGTTTCATATTGTTTTTGCTGTTT
>CAYGTC010000149.1:0-5149 GCA_964352735.1 uncultured Alcanivoracaceae bacterium
GTATAGATTATATCGTTGGCTATCAAGAGGTTAGGAGTTTATCAGGGTCGACTAACTACTTAGCCCTTCAAAATATATTCTCTCTGTGTGTCGTCCTTCCGTTGCAATTACAATTAGTTTGGCATCTCTATTACCCTCAGGTCTTTTAAAATTTCTTTTAATTCTCATAATTACCAATTTAAATCATATGGGTTAGTTAAGAATGGAATTGCTCCAAACCTGCCATTCAAGTACCCTTTTTTAATGTCTTTATCACCTCGTGGTTTAAATTCTAATAATGAATAAAATTGTGAGGCGCCATGTTTATTTTTTTCTACAAACCAAATTTCATCATTTCTAAATAATTCTAAATTAAGTAAATTAGATTCATGTGTTGTGACAATAAGCTGCCCCTTCGTTTCTTTTTTTATATTAAGGAAAAACTCCATAATTCCCTTAGTTAAGATAGGATGCATGCTTCTGTCTATTTCATCAATTAAATAAACTGAATCATTTTTAGTTAAATCTACAAGCATTGGTATGAAGTCAATCAGTCGCCTTGTCCCATCTGACTCTTCATTAATCTCAAATTCAATGTCTTTATTTTTTTTGTTTTTATGAATCGTTACTAACTTGAATGCCTCTACTGTTCCTTTTTTGTTTTTTTCAAAGGCATAACTTACCCTGTTATCGCCAGAGCTAATAAGCGCTTTTTTTTCTTTTTCTAGGTCATTAATCAGCTCATTAATAACCTCAGTAGGAATGTTCTTAATTTCACTTTCATAATCAATTATTTTCTTAGGTTTTAAATCAGATACGCCTGTATTAAAATATTTCAAGAATTTTGACATAGATTGCGATAGGTCATTATTATCATCGAGGTGAAATTCCATTCCCCTAAAACGTGTTTTAGGAAAAAATACTTTCAGCTTATCGTCAAACCAATCGTACACATCGTTTATTTCATCTATGAATGTTAAATTTCTATCTAAACACTCTTTTAAAAAACACTTATCTGAAGGGGTTCCCCTTGCAACAAATTTTGTAAATTGTTCGTCATCTTTATTTTTGTATTTAATTTTGGGTAAAGTAATAGTGGTTTCTTTTAAACTGGATTTTCTTTCAAAAATAATTTTTTCACTGCGTTTATTAATTTGTACCAGCCATTCATTTTTAATTATTTGACTATTAAATTTAACTCCATATGCAAAATTTAATTTGCCAATTTTAATTTCCACTTCTATTTTCGAATAGCCTCCAACTTTGCTTCTTAATTTGAATGGTTTTACAGATATTTCTCTAGAAATAGAAGAAAGGCTCTTAGTCGTCATTTTTTTAATCAAAGCCATAACTTTTATCAAATTTGATTTGCCAGATGCATTGGCTCCATAAATCACCCCTGTTTTTAGAACGGGTATGTCATCTCTATTGTTCTTTAAACGAACAATATGATTGGGTTTAGAACTTCCTTTACCAGGAATTAAGCTGAACTCAACTTCTGAGTCAAACGATAAAATATTAGAAGCAAAAACTCTGATTAACATGGCGCTATATTTCTGTCACAATAATTCGATAATATCGCATTTTAAGACACAAAATAACAGTTTATTTAAAAATATTTGTAGAAAATGGTTGTTTTTTGGTGTTATTTGACAAATTTTACTAAAAAAACAAGTGTGTATTTATCCATTTGATTAATGTCAAAATTTAAAACACACAGATAAGTAGTAAAGAATAACCAAATTTATTAGGCTCACTACCATTTTTAATACTTATTGAAAAAAATTGTAGTGAGCCTAATAAATAGATGCTGATTTGTTGGTTTAAGGATAAATAGGCACACTTTTTTCATCCGAAACCAGTTTTAATTTCCAGTTTTCCATGGGTGTTCCTGTCAAATCAAGATGACTTGCCATGTAATACAATCGTTGTGTGGCGATGCCTTTTGGTGCTTCAGTGAATCGATGGTTCAACCAATAGGGCGGTATTGACTGATTATAGAGAGTTACACTGACGCTCAATGGGCCAGATTTTATCGTACTTCTATCAAGGGCGATGTCATACAGCAGATGATCTGTCCCAGCAAAATTCAGATCATCTTTGCTTTGATAATCTGGGTCATCATCAACTCCCTCTGGGTCAGTTGCAGCCATAAACTGTTGAATGACTTGTCCTTGTGGTTTGAAAAATCGTGATTCTTTCCAGCCACGTGGCAGCAATCTGTTGTCTTTGATGGGATGAACACGGTGAATGAAACTGGAGGTAAATTCATCTTGTGCATTGAGGTTCAGCTCTTCATAAATTTGTACTTGCGTGGGTTTTTTGATGACTTGATAATGAGGTTGGTAGTCAACTTCTTTCAAAGGTTCATCGGTACCATTATTGGGTAAAAACTCGCTGGTTAATGGTTTGTTTGTATCAAAATTCATGATCACACCGACATTATTGGTGCCACCTGATTGCCAAACCACCTTACCTGAGCTATCGGTGACGGTAAACTCAAGAAATGCACGACGAAAAGCCACGCCGCTTGGATATCTGTGCCCTGTTTTATTAGTAACGGTAACAGGTGCTTTGAGTTGAATGCTGCCATCATTATTGCTGTTTATTGCCAATGTACCAATTTCAAGTTCAGCGGTTTGGTGCTGGGCTTGTTGGATCATGTTGTCTATGGCCAATTGTGGGCCTGTGCTGACACCAGTCATGTAGTCACTTTTACTGAGTCCCAGAATATCATTAAACTGATCCATCATACTCAGCAAAAACACATTAAGCCCAACGTGGGTGTGGCGACTGTAATCATCTCTAACAGGAACGTTGATGTCGTCATTTGGTAAAGAACTCTCAACGCTGGGATAACTGCTGTCTTGAATACTGGCAACCTGCGTGATCAGCGGATCGATGTCAATGGAGCCATCGTTATTTTTAAAACCGTTTGGCATATGACAATCTTGACAGCTGGCAAAGGCTGTTGGGTTTTTGTCAACGTCATTTTGCCCTTTTACCGAGAAAATACTGTTTTGCCATTCAACAAATGTGGCTTGTTCTATGGTGTGGTTGTAATCTTTGAAGGCCGGGAAATTGGGGTCAGCCGCTGCGGTTAATACCGGAAACTCATCAACAGTAGAACCAATATTGGGCAGGTTAATGGTGTGACAATTGCCGCACATTTGTGAATCTTGGATATAACTGTTGTGCATGGGCGTCAAATTAAGCGAATGTTGCATTGGCTTGGTTTTGACCTCATCAATGGGTCCAAAAACTTGATCTGAAGGACCATAACGGTATTCTCCTGATGAGTGATGAAACAGGTTATAAGCCAATTCTCTATCAGTATCACTGATATTTTTCCCCAGCCAATCAGGGTTGTCAGGGTCCCAGCTGGCCACTTTTTTGGGATCAGGATTGTCAATATGATGACAGATCATACAGCTTATGCCTTCCCTAGCCAGTGCGCCATATTTTGCGAATTGGTAAGTACCTGCTTTTTTCTGTTGATCAACTTCCTTTTGTGTGACGGCTTCTTTGAGGTAAAAATATTCCATCTGAAAATCTGGCCACAACTTACCTTCTTGACGAGGCGTATCTATGCCCAATTGTCGCTCTCCCATGGCGCCATGACAAGTCAAACATTTATCAGTAACGGCTTGTTGGGTGGCCTTCAATGGGCCTTTGAGCAATTGTTGTCCTTTTTTGTTTTTCTTATCTAGCTTGGCATCCCTGATTAATAAATTCATCTCGCTTTCCAGTTGCGCATGAAAAATCGGATCTCGCCCTGCTAAACCCATGGGTGACCACCGCCATTCTCCATATTCCGAGAGATTGAAACCATTGGCTCTTTGATCTGCGTTTGACAGTTCTTGAGTATTGGCGACAAACATTACTTCGCGGTTGATACCACCACTTAAACCACCATGACAACCCACACAATTATCAGAGGTGATGTGCTCGGTATTGCCATTTTTGTCTTTGCCGTGACTGGCTGGCATCACGACATGGTCCATCCACTCTGGTGGGAAATTTTTAACTTGAGTTTTTTTAAGCTGCTTAACCCCTTTAAAAGTGGATAAAAATAAAGGGTTGGCTTTTTTATCTGGGCTATCTGGTAACGTGTCTGTAACATTGTTTCTTAGACTGTGATCATCCAAATTTGCTAATATGGTGTTAACATCGCTGTCAGCAGTATTCATGCCTGTTTCCGCATTATTGGTGTTCATAAACCTTTTGACATAGGGGTTGTCTTTGATGGCACTTAAATAGCTGTGGTTGGCAAAGTATTCAGCTGTTCTCCATGAATCATCGGTTCTAAAAATCAATGGATTGGAGCCATCAACATTGTTCAGATCACTAAAAGTCATCTCATTGATTGCAGAGGCGTGACAACGGATACAAGGCATGGCAGCACCAGACCAACGCAATTGACTGACTGAAGTATTGCCACCGCGGTTCTTATAGGTATCTACTTCATAAGTATTGATGGTTTCATCGATGGTTTTACCAGCTTGCTGAGTTTCGACACTGGCCCAATACCAACCATCACTTGAGAGTTGACTGTCTTTGACCATTACCACCCAGCTGGTCAGAACGCTTTCCAGCATTTGTTCATATAATTCATCGGTGTGGTATGCCGAAGTCCCTTTGAGTTCCTGGTAAATAGCAGCAGGTGGTGTGTACATCTCTTTAATGATGATGGCACCATCTGGCAGAGGGTAAGACCTGTCCTTTTTCAACCATGCTATGACCTCTGGTGAATAAAATATCCTCACCGCACCATGGGTTCCGTAATCTTTCTGGTCCAGAAAAGGGCCAGTATCTCGAACACCCATGTCTGCAGTCCAACCCAGTTTTTTGTAATTAAAGCGCATGATCCATTCATACAACAGCTTCTGATAGTCAACCAATGCCATTTGACTGGGCAATTGCGAAGGTGGTGAGTAACTTTGTGAGAAAGTTGCTGTGCTAACAATGTTGAATGAGATAATAAGTATGATGAAAACGCAAGTGAGATTTCTGCTTTTAATGAACAGTTTTTTATGCATGATTAATCCTCCCAAACCAATCTTTTATATTGTGAAAAGACATTGCCCGAAGGATTTAACGATAACAATCAATGTGTTAACCCGGATATTTCATCATAGAATGGAATTTAGGGGAAAAATGGCAAAATAGA
>CAYGTC010000150.1:0-4918 GCA_964352735.1 uncultured Alcanivoracaceae bacterium
TGTCTTTCATAATCCTCGCGATATTATGATGGACAAGTCAAAACATCATATCTAAGGACAGCAGTATTAACCCAATACCGCCGTCCTTTCTTGACTGCATTATTAACTGTTATGCTATAATCCGCCACATGAATAAAAGTAAAGATAAAAGAAAAAGTAAAAATAAAAATAATAACAATCCATTTAACATTCCTGATCCACACTTCGACGAACAAGTGAAAAAGTACCAAAATCCAGTGCCCAGTCGAACTGCATTATTAGACTTCCTCACTAAAGAACAAAAAATCTTATCTCTGGACAAAATTACCACAAAAATTGGTGTCACCAATGATGAGCAGCATGAAGCATTGCGTCGGCGATTAAATGCGATGATTAACGATGGTTCCTTATTCATTAATCGCAAGCGCGGTTATGGCGTAAGGGATAAAACAGACTTGATTAAGGGCGTTGTTCAAGCCCATGCCGATGGTTTTGGTTTTCTGGTCTCATCAGAACTGGAAAGTGATGCATTCATTGTGCCGGGTGAAATGCGCAAAGTCATGGATGGCGATACTGTGCTTGCCAATATACAACCCAGCCCAAGAAAAAACAAAAGTGATGCCTTTATCGTAGAAATTCTGGAAAGGGCCCATAAAACACTTGCTGGACAGTTCTTCCATAAAAATGGCCAAGGAATGGTTAAGCCCGATAATACCACCATTGATGACATCATCGTGCCATCTGGCAGTGATGCCAATGCCAATGATGGTGATTATGTCATGGTAATGATCAACGAATACCCAAATCGCAACCGTCCAGCATTGGGCGAGATCATTGCGGTACTTGGGCAAAAACTCAATGCAAAATTGGCAATGCAGTTGACCATGGCCGCGCAGAATTTACCCAATCAATGGCCTGATAATTTTGATCAGGTCATCAAATATATTCCAACAGAAGTCACTGATGAAGACATTGACCAAGAGGTGGTAGACATACGTCACTTACCATTGGTCACGATAGACGGAGAGGATGCCAGAGACTTTGATGATGCCGTATATGCTGAAAAATTGGACAGAGGATGGCGTCTGATTGTTGCCATTGCAGATGTCTCAAAATACGTACCACCCAATTCTGATCTGGACAAAGAAGCCTATAAAAGGGGCACTTCGGTGTATTTTCCGGGTAAAGTCATACCCATGTTACCAGTGGAGTTATCCAATGGTATTTGCTCACTTAACCCACACGTCGATAGAATGTGTATGGTTTGTGACATGAAAATCAATAACTCTGGTAAGATCATTAAACACAGGTTCTTCAGAGCAGTTATGCATTCTCATGCTCGCATTACATATGATCAATGTTGGGATTATCTGGACAACAATAACATCAATGCCAAGTGGGGAGACAAAATAACACCAGCACTAGACAGCATGTATGCTTTGTATCAAGTCATGTCTCAGGAAAAAATCGAGCGAGGGGCCATCAGTTTTAAATCATCCGATGTTCACATAGGCATCAATGAAGAAGGCTTGGTTTCAGGTATTACACCTTATCAACGCAATGATGCCCATAAATTGATTGAATCATTTATGATTGCAGCCAATATTTGTGCTGCACAATTCGTCAGCAAACACAAAGTACCTGCTGCTTTTCGTGTGCATGACACCCCACCAGAAAGAAAGATGACGGATCTTAAGTCATTTTTACAATTATTGGGGTTAAAACCTGAATTTCATGACCCAGTCGAGCCCAAGGACTTTGAAAAAATCATAGCCTCAGTTCAAGGCAGAGATGATACGGCTTTAATTGAAAGCGTCTTATTGCGCAGCCAAAGCTTGGCCACTTATGAGGCAGAAAATGGAGGACACTTTGGCCTTGCCTTGAGTGATTACGCGCACTTTACCTCACCGATTAGACGTTATCCTGACTTAATGGTACATCGCGCTATAGACTATATCATTAAAGCTAACAAACCTAAGAAATTCATCTATTCACCTCAAAAAGCCACTGAGATGGCAATACAATGTTCCTTAACCGAAAGACGGGCTGAAACCGCCTCCAGAGACGTTGATGCACGACTCAAATGCATGTATATGGAACAGTTCATCGGTGAAGAAATGCTAGGCACTGTTTCTGGAGTGACCCACTTTGGCGTTTTTGTCACATTAAATGACATCATGGTGGATGGTTTGGTTCACGTGACCTCATTACCAAATGATTACTATCACCATGAAGCCATACAGCACAAATTGGTCGGTGAAAGATCTGGTCAAAAATTCCAGTTATCCGATCAGCTGAAAATCAAAGTTGCCAGTGTTTCAATCGATCAAAGAAAAATTGATTTTGAATTTATTGAGAAAATCTGAATTTTAGGTACACATGATGATCACAACATTGGCCATTGGCAATTACCGATCTTTATTGAATTTGATCATGCCAATGGGACAGTTGAATGTGATAACAGGAGCCAATGCCAGCGGTAAATCCAATTTATATAAGTCGCTGAGATTGCTGTCAGAAACGGCTCAAGGTGGGGTCATTGCTGCTTTGGCCAAAGAAGGAGGGCTCAGCTCAACCTTTTGGGCTGGCCCAGAAAAGCTCTCCAAACGCATGTTCTCTGGTGAAGTACCCGTGCAAGGAGGCCCCAAACAAAAAGTATCCAGATTGAGACTAGGGTTTTATGGTGATGATTTTGGTTATTCAATCGCATTGGGCCTACCCACACCCTCATTATCGGCTTTTACTCTTGATCCAGAAATCAAACGAGAAACCATTTGGGCAGGTGATTGTTACCACCCAAACAGGGCATTGATTGATCGTCAAAATGTATTGGTTAAGTCTCGAGACAACCGTCAGTGGCGCATCATATCTGAACAAATCAACAATTATGAAAGCATTTTCAGTCACATTTCGGACCCACAAGCCACGCCTGAGGTTTTTCATTTAAAACAACACATCTGTCAATGGCGATTTTATGACCATTTCAGAACCGACGACCAAGCCCCTGCACGACAGCCACAATTGGGCACACGAACCACAATACTTCACCATGATGGACGCGATCTAGCCGCTGCCTTACAAACCATTTTGGAAATTGGCAGCCATGATCGATTACACCAAGCCATAAGCGATGCTTTTCCTGGTTCACGACTCAATATTGCGCGACAAAATGACAACAGATTTTTGGTGGAATTACATCAGGAAGGTTTACTGCGCCCTTTAACGGCACAGGAACTGTCAGATGGTACATTAAGATATTTGTTGTGGGTTGCGGCGTTGCTGACGCCTAGACCACCTCCACTCATGGTCTTGAATGAACCCGAAACCAGTTTACATCCTGACTTGTTACCGGCACTTGCCAAATTGATCGTTAATGCCGCGCACAATTCACAAGTGTGGGTCGTGTCCCATTCAAACCGACTGATTAACGCACTGGAATCTTATGATGAATGCCAATCCATAAGGTTAGAAAAACAACTCGGATCAACTGAAATTCAAGGCCAAGACATCTTGACTACGCCATTGTGGAAATGGTCAGATCATCACAGCTATCATTGAATGGTTCATCTATGAAAGCACTCATACTCAGTGACCTACACCTTGAATTTCATGATCTTGAAATTCAAAATCACAATGCCGACTTGGTCATATTAGCGGGGGATATTCACCTTAAAGACAAAGGTGTTAAGTGGGCCATCAAAACCTTTAGTCATATTCCAGTCTTATATGTGTTAGGCAATCATGAATACTATGGGAGTGCCTATCCAAAACTCATTCATAAACTCAAGATGCTAACAAAGGGAACTCATGTGCATATTCTTGAGAAAGATACTTTTTCTATAGATGGAATCAACTTTATTGGATGCACTTTATGGACAGATTTTAATTTATTTGGGGACCCAAGAATTGCAGGATTCTCTTGTCAACAAGTGATGAGCGACTATAAAAAAATTCGCATATCTCCTCGATATTCAAAGTTACGTTCTATAGATGTTGCTGTGATTCATCGACAATCTCTTTGCTGGTTATGCGATACACTCAGTCAATTTAATCAACAAGTCACTGTAGTCATTACTCATCATGCGCCCAGTAAAATTTGTTTACCCTCAACTCATCATGATGACATCATCAGTGCTGCCTATGCCTCTGATTTAGATCACGTTATCAAACAATACCAACCCAATTACTGGATCCATGGGCATTTACATCATACGGTGAATCACGCCATTAACGATACTCGCATCATTTGCAATCCCAGAGGTTATTTGGGTGAAGAAAACCCTGACTTTGACCCTCATATGAACATTGAAATTTGAGTAGCCCCATCAAACAACCCGATAACTTCAGGCTGTTTGATGGGGCTTGCTTATTCGATGAAATAAGATTCACACATTTTTCTTGTCATCACCTTCATGAACATTAATGGCATACCAATCAATTTTTCTGGTCAAATACATGACTGTTGAAAGTATTAACCAGATGGCAATACTGCCCATTAATAATGAACTGTGCTCTGCTTTGACCAAAACAAAAATAAAACCGTACAATGAAGCAAAAAACAAGCCAGTCAGTACACCACGTTTTCTTTGTTTTAATACGACCGAGCAATACCCAGAGACCATAACTGTAATGGCACTGGCAGCGATCATAAAAGCCTTATTGAAATGAAGGAATTCTGAAATTGACAGTAATAATAAATAAAACACACTCAATGAAACCCCAATGATTAAATAATGAAAAGGGTGCAAGCGCAATTTAAAAAATAACTCTGCCAGAAAGAAGGCAGCAAAACTCAACAGCACAATCAGAAAGCTGTACTTGACTGACCTTTCATTGACTTGATAAACATTGGCAGCAATCATAACCTTAACACCAAAAGTATTATTGTTACATGGCTATGCATGAAACTCCTGTTTCATATTGTTTTTGCTGTTTTTAT
>CAYGTC010000151.1:0-4870 GCA_964352735.1 uncultured Alcanivoracaceae bacterium
CTCAAATATTGAGAATCTAGATTATGAAACAGGACTCTTGTGCAGAGCCATGTTCCGAAATTAACAACAGCTGGATTTTCCAAATCAGTAAAAAATACTCGTGCTGTTCTCATTTTAGGAGCTGTGTTGTGTTTTTATTAACAAACTTGATTGATTTTCCATTAACAAATGTTCACTTTTTCGATGTGCTCTGTGTGAATGGTTTGATTTCATTGGGGTTGCGCCTTTCATATCATGTGGCCTAATTAGAAAATATATGACTAATGGCATGGATACATTGAGTAAGGATCATTTATAATGAAGGATTATTACAAATGTCTGATTTTTCGTGAAATTAACTCAAGCTTCCCTCAAAAATCGTGTGGCCGTTGCCGTTGCTGTATTATTGGTGGCGATATTTGGTTACATCAGTTTAACAAAATTACCAATACAATTGGCGCCAAATGTAGAACGTCCAGCGATTGGTATCAGCACCTCGTGGCGAGGGGCCGCTCCAGAAGAAATGGAGTCAGAAATTCTTGAGCCTCAGGAAAAAGTTTTTCAAGGATTACCCGGTTTGACACAAATGTCCTCTTCTGCCAGTGCCGGGGGATCGAACATCACTTTGGAGTTTTCCTCAGACATGGATATGCAAAGGGCATTGGTTGAAGTGATTAATCGCCTTAATCAAGTGCCATCATATCCAGTTGATGCAACAGAGCCTCGCGTTAATCTGGGTGCCAGTCAATTTGGCGGCAATCCTATCGCCTGGTTTTCTTTTAAATTAAAAGGTGATCTCAACCGAGATATCGCTACATACCAAGATTTTATCAATGATAATGTGGTACCACGGATTGAGCAAATTAAAGGTGTTACAACCGTATCATCTTTTGGTGGTAGACCATTTGAGCTGCGAATCACTTTTGATCCATTTAAGGCCGCAACACTGGGAATTGATTTGACACAAATCAATAACTTAAGTAATTCATTTAGAAATGTATCTGCGGGCTCTAAAGATGTTGGTAAACGCAAATACACCATTCGCTATGAAGGCAAATATGATGCAAAAGATATAGAAGAGCTGATATTGCAGTGGCGCGATGGTCAACCAATCTATTTACGAGACATTGCTGACGTGCAAATGCAAATGCAAGACATCAGTGGTTCTATCACACAAAATGGGGAGTCGGCGTTAGTTTTGAATGTGATTCCTGAAGCAGGCGTTAACATATTGGAGGTTATGACCGACTTAAAAGCAACCATGGCTGATTTAGAAACAGGATTGTTGAATGATAATGGATTGGCTCTTCGTCAGTTGTATGATGAAACGGTTTATACTAAATCTTCCATCAGCATGGTTAAAAATAATTTGTTGTTGGGTATGTTTTTGGCTGTTGTGGTGTTGTGGTACTTTTTAAAGAGAAAAACACCTGCACTGATTGTAGCATTGGCTATTCCCATTTGTCTGTTGGCCTCATTTATAGCCATGGAAATACTGGGTCGTTCATTGAATATTATTTCATTAGCGGGTTTGGCCTTTGCAACGGGTATGGTGTTGGATGCCGCCATAGTTGTTTTGGAAAACATCATCCGGCAAAGAGAAAAGGGCTTGGGGGCTAAAGAAGCTTCATTGCTTGGAACAACCCAGGTTTGGGCAGCTCTGTTGGCGTCAACTGCAACAACCGTGGCAATCTTTTTGCCAATAATTTTTCTTAAAGATGAATCTGGCCAACTATTTGCTGATTTAGCCGTAACCATATCAGTCTCAATTGTTGTTTCATTGTTTGTTGCGATTACAGTATTACCTGCTGCCGCATCAAAGTGGATCAGAGATGATCGATTTGAAGACCACCATTATCATTGGTGGGAAGGTGTTGCCAATTTTATCAGTCGCATTACCAATACTCGTACCAAACAAATCAGTTGGATATTGGCTTTAACTATTATTCCAATGGTCATTGCCTGGCAGATCATACCTGCTGCTGATTACTTGCCTGCTGGAAAAAGAACACAGAGTTTTGGCTTTTTATTGCCACAACCAGGGTTGTCAGCTGAATCAGCTAAAGAAGATTTGGTTGATGTAATTAAAGAACGAATGCAACCTTATGTGGATGGTGAAAAGCAACCCAAGGTCAAAAACTATTTCTTAGGGCTATTTGGGCAAGGGGCTTTTTTTGGTGTACAAGCCGAGAAATCTGAGGAAGTTGATCAGTTGTTGGGAATTGTCAATTCACAAATTCTCACCAATTTGCCAGATACCTTTGGTTTTGCCAGGAGGGCATCTATCTTCAGAGGCGTTGGTGGTGCAAGACAGATTAATGTTGATTTACAAGGTGGAGACTTTGAAAGGTTACTTGAGGTAGGCAAAGCGGCCTTTGGTAAAATACAACAATTGATTCCTGACGCTCAAGTTAGGCCTTCACCGAGTTTGGAATTTGGAGAGCCAGAGTTGCGCATCACACCAAATGATCGGACTTTATCAGAAGCTGGTTGGACACGAGAACAACTCTCAGGAGTGATTAGATCACTGGGTAATGGAAATTTCGTCGGCGAATATTTTAACGGTAACAGGCGGTATAATGTTATTTTGAGGAACGACTCATGGTTAACCCCAGAAGAGTTAGAGAATGTGCCCTTATATACGGCATCAAATGAATTGCTGGCTCTGGGTGATTTAGCCAAAATTACTCGTACAGCAGGACCTAGCCAAATCAATCGATTGGACAGATTAAGAACATTGACATTGCAAGTGTCTTTACCAGACACTATTGCATTGGAAGAAGGCTTGAATTTACTACAACAAGAGCTTTCACCGATGTTAAAAGAGATGTTACCAGCTGACAGTATAGTAAATTACCGTGGTACAGCTGAATCATTAACATTGGCTTTAAAAAGCTTAACCGAGTCATTTTTACTCGCGATTGTCATTCTTTATTTGCTGATCAGCGCCATGTTCCAATCGTTTAAAGACTCATTGTTGGTCATCACCACCATACCGATGGCAACTTTTGGTGGAATTTTAGGCATTAGAGTCATGGATATTGCGGTTGGACAACAAATGGATTTATTGACCATGATTGGTTTTATCATCTTGTTGGGTCTGGTGGTCAACAATGCGATTTTATTGGTAGACAGAGCAATTAAAGCACAGGCCGATGGTATGACTCGAGATGAAGCGGTCAAAAATGCCGTGTTACTAAGGATTCGGCCCATATTAATGAGCACATTAACCAGTATTTTTGGTATGCTGCCATTGTTGCTGATTCCTGGTGCAGGAACAGAGCTATATAGAGGTTTAGCGGCGGTTATTGTGGGAGGAATGTTATTCTCGACCTTATTTACCCTAATACTGTTGCCAAGTTTGTTGAAATTATTTACAGCAGGTGAGGTAGGTGATGCTCAAGTTGATAAGGCAAAATTAATGACAAAGGAGTTAAATAATGTTTGATGATAATTATGAAACCACTGAACTGTCTTGCAGTAACATTCAAAAATTAAAAAATATGAAGCAATGGAATAAAAATTCAATACATATTCAAAGTATACGTACACATAAAATGAAAAAAATAAAAATAGTCGCATCATTGCTGATTTTTTTGACGGCATTAATGATGAATCATGCTTCGGCTCAGCCACCGGCTGCTGTGAAAGTAACAGCGGTAAAAAATACCATGATGGCACCCGTGAGAAAAGTACCTGCCATGGTGGCTGCTAAATTCATCGCCAGAATCAAAAATGAGTCAAGAGGCACTGTCAATAGCATTTCAGAAGTTGGTACCTTGGTTAAACAAGGCGAAGTAATCGCAGAATTGGTTGATACGCAAGTACGACATAGAAAGGATGAATTGAATGGTGAAGTGAAAAGTAGTGAGGCAAAATTGGCTTTTTTGCGGTCAGAAAATAAAAGGCTCAATGGCCTTGTTGCCAAAAACTTGATTTCTTCATCTGAGTTAGAACAAAATAAATCAGATTTAGTCTCAGCCCAAAATGACTTAAATCAAATCAAAGCGCGCTTAGAGCAATATCTAGATTTTGTTGATAAACTGAGCATATTGGCCCCCTATAACGGCGTAGTATTACAGCAATTATCACAACCAGGACAATTGTTGAGTGCAGGTGATGATGTTTTAGAATTCATGCAAGCTGATAATCTTGAAGTGGTGGTTAATGTTCCGGTGAAATACAAATCTCAAATCAGAAATGGAGCCATTTGGAAAATTGAAACCACTGCGGATAATGATGGAGAAAAACGTGTAATGGATGTTGAGATCAGCCGTTTTGTTCCCGCTGCAAGAGGTCAATCACGAACCATTGAAGTACATTTATCTGTTGCCAGTGAATATAACCTGTGGCCTGGTGAAGCTGTCAATGTCTTGGTGCCTACCCAACAAAAGAGAGCAGTTGTGGCAGTACCCAGAGATGCATTGGTGATTAGAAAAAGCGGTGCGTTTGTGTATACTGTTGAACAAGGAAAATCACATCAGGTTAATGTCATGACCGGAATGGCTGAGGGAGATATGATTGAGGTCAAAGGTTTGTTGTCTGAAGGTGATATGGTCATCATCAGGGGCAATGAAAGGTTACGTAATGATCAACCCGTCAATATGATTGAATAAAAGCGGACATATTTTAACTCATTATATTAACTTGAATCCAATCTATATTGGTGCCGAGTTTATAAAATAATGTCCTAATTAAAACACCAGCAAGCATTCATTGCTGGTGTTGTGCTTTATGAGCAATGCCTTTTTTCAAATATCTTTGAATCTAACCCGAACATTTCATCAAATCGGTAAAAAAATCGATTTTATCACTGAAAAACATTGAGTTAGACGGTTTTGTTAAAAAGACACTTTGTACCTGAATGGTTTTATGAAAAAAATGGCTGCAT
>CAYGTC010000152.1:0-4850 GCA_964352735.1 uncultured Alcanivoracaceae bacterium
AATAAAAACAGCAAAAACAATATGAAACAGGAGTTTCATGCATAGCCATGTTTTAAATTTGCCAATTGGTCATTCAATAACAATGATTGGCGTGGAGTTGGACACTTTTGGACTCAAGACTGTAAAACCGTATTGAACATTAACGGTGGTGATTGGGACTTAAGTTATTTGGCTTTGCCCTAACAGCCTCTTTTAATCATTCTAAAGAATTCCTAAACATATCAATTAAATAATAAGTATCACATTAACCCAGCATAAAAGATCATTCAGGTTAATGTAATACAAAGCAGAGAAAAATATGAAATATACGCAACATTATTGGTGGAACAAATTTTCTACTTTGATTTTTTTAACTTCACTATATTCGACTACCGGTTACGCCCAAACGTGGAGTAAAATCGATTCAGGTCTAGACTCCTTTATCGGCACTCACCAAGCCATCGTGACAGGTGATTTCAATGGTAATGGCAGAGATGGTTTAATGACCATCAATGTCAACGGCCTCAATGAATTTGCATTGGCCCATTTTCGAACTCACTATACACCCTATTTTTATGTTGACTGGAGGCATACAGCCCTAGGTAGAACCAGAATAGGCGCATGGAATATAACTGCTAATGATAAATTCATCACTGGTGACTTCACTGGTGATGGTAAAGATGAACTATTGATTGCCAATCCTAATAGTAAAAAGTATCAAACACTGACCTATTTTTCAAGCTACACGATACAAGGTTGGTTAACATTATCAAGCCATTCAAATGGTAATATCAATATTAGCGATCGCTACCTAGTCGGCGATTTTGATAATGACAATAGAGATGAATTACTGGCCATACATGCCGATGGTTCGCACTATACTCTTGAGTATAATAATAACAATTGGGATATTGTAGAAAGTGGCAATAATGGCCAAATCAAATGGTGGAACTTAAATAGCAATGATAGATATGCCGTTGGTGACTTTGATGGTGATGGCAAAGACGAACTACTGGCAACAAACCAAAACGGTTGGCACCATACCATGAAATTTGACGGTACAGATTGGCAATATATAGAAGGAGGAAATAATGGATTTATTGCACAATGGAACATGACCAATGGAGACCGATTTGTCACTGGAGACTTCAATTGTAATGGAAAAGATGAACTCTTAGCTAACAATGGCAATAATGGTTGGTCACATACCATGAGTTTGTCAAATGGTGCTTGGCCACAATGGCAAATCATCCCGCAAAGTAATAATCAAGGCAATCAGTATTTTGCAGGTTGGGCACTCGATAGTCAGGACAGATATTATGCTGGAAAATTCTGGACAAGCCCTTGTGAAACAGTCATTAGTCTTAATAACATAGATTGGCATTTAAGTGAACTAATGCCTTAACGGCAATCACAGAGGCCTGATAAATAATTCATTTTAAAATGTTGATTATCAGGCCCAAACCACATACAACGCCTTCATTTCGAACTTACTTAGCTCACCAATAAACCCTGACAATTGATGATGAAAGCCATAAATCTTTGCTTAATAAACACCTAATTTGCTACAATGCGTAGTCATTAAATAACATAACATTTTGGGGACAAAAATGACAAATATCGCTTTCATTGGTTTAGGCAATATGGGCGGATCCATGGCCGAAAACCTTATCAAAGCCGGGCATAAACTGACTGTATATGACTTAAACAAAGATGTTGTAGAAAAGTTGGTATCAGTTGGTGCTAAATCTGCCGACTCAGCATTATCTGCACTGACCAATGCCAGTGTTGTAATATCCATGTTACCTAATGGTTCAATAGTGAAATCTTTGTACACAGGTAAAACCAAATTAATTGATCACATCGCTGATGATGTCTTAGTCATTGATTCATCGACCATCGCTGCAGAAGATGCCCGTCATGTAGCGCAGGCTTGTAAAACCAAAGGCATTGGCATGATTGATGCCCCAGTTTCTGGTGGCACCGCTGCGGCGCAAGCCGGAACTTTAACTTTCATCTGTGGCGGTGAGGATAAAGATTTTCAACGTGCCAAACCAATACTGGAGGCCATGGGCAAAAACATCTTTCATGCGGGTTCATCAGGAGCCGGTCAAGTAGCAAAAATTTGCAATAACATGTTACTCGCCATTCATATGGTTGGCACCGCTGAAGCGCTCAATATGGGCACCCGACAAGGCCTGGATGCAAGCGTACTGTCAGAAATCATGAAAGCAAGTTCAGGCGATAATTGGTCTCTTCAGGTATACAACCCTTATCCGGGTGTCATGCCCAATGTGCCATCAAGCAATGACTATCAAGGCGGTTTTATGGTCAATCTTATGAGCAAAGATTTGGGACTTGCACAGGAGTTGGCCAGTAAATCACACAGCCCAATACCGCTTGGTTCAGCAGCCGGGCAACTGTTTGAAATGCACAAATATAATGGACAAGGCGAAAAAGATTTTTCCAGTATATTACAAATGCTTCAAGAAAAAACATAGAAATAGTTACTAGAATAAGGATTTTTTGATGATGCACAATGTAGAACTTAACCATGAACAATTCAACAAAAGTTAATCAATACATTATTGATGCGGTAAATAATCTCAACTGTACAACAGAGAGGTTAATGATGCGAAAATTCAGTTTAATTGATGTAGACTCAAATGTCAGCCATGAAATGAACCCAGACATCATGCGTTATATTCGAGATCCCATGCCAAAAAATGAAGTCACAGCAAAAACCATGCAAATGGTTGCTGATTGGCAAGGCCAAGAAAAAGAATGGGTTTTGATTGCATTAAGACTTCACGATACAAATGAATATGTAGGAATGGTTTGCCTGAGATACGAGTCAATTGAAAATAATACAGTTGAATTGGGTTGGCGTTTAGGAACAGAACACCATGGGCTTGGATTTGCCACTGAAGCCGCCAAAGGTTTACTCAATTTCATTATAAAACAACTCAAGCCTCATAAAGCTGTCGCTTATTGTGTTGCCGAGAATACTGCATCTGCCAATATTATGTCCAAACTTGGTATGCAAAAAGAAGCGCATTTTAAAGAATTCAGTCAATTGTCAGGTCAATGGTGTGATGAACTGGTCTACGGTATCATCTTTGATTAAATTTAAGACTGCTTACTCAATTTAACAATCAAATAAAAAATCCACAATCTAAGCTTATCACTTAAATTGTGGTTTTTTATCGCTCTCCTCTTCCCTTTTCGTGGGCATGTGCAGTGGGGTTGCACATACATGGTCCTCCTTCTCAACTGGTTTAATCCATGTAATTTAATTCTCCTCCCCAAAAACTCTGATATATATTACCTTATTCACCCTATTATCATTATTTTTAGTGACATTTATTTTATTAACAGACTAGCAATCAATGATTAACAACAATGCATTCAATATCATTACTACTACTTTTAACATAACAAACCAAACTTGATTTATCATCAATAGCAGAAATTGAAATAATATTTTGCGGCATACCGCTTGTTCCATCTGCACCAGCAGCATATATACAAGTTGTTAAAGCCATTAGTAAAGTCATTGTTAATAGTTTCATTTTATTTCTCCTTATTATCATTAAATTCAAACACTGATATCCCATATTCAGGATGAGTGCCTGGTTGCACATCGCTCTCATATTTTTCGAGCACATTTATTATTTCATCACAATGATGTCTTAATAAAATTTTTAATTCAGCTTTTAATTGATTTATATCTTCTGGAGAAATTTGTGTAGAATAAGCTGACATTTGATAATTTTGTTTTGCAATCTCAATGTTTTCTAAGTTATGTACTGCCGTATCTGCATAACGATTCAATATAGAAGTGGACATTTCAAAGTGCTGTCTTGTTTTTACACATTCTGAATGTTTGGCAACCACCAACTCCACTTCATTACCGTGGTCAATAACACTGCCTACACGTACCAATTCTTTTAAAATGGCTTTGTAAGTCAAGGTTCCTGATGACCACTGTTCACAGATGCTTTCAAAAGACTTAAACGGTCCTTTTTTTGGCAACTTATTACCAGAGTAATATTTACCTAAAGTCCACTTGACATCAGTTAATATCAAAGTAAGTTTATTAGATTTGGCAGCAGGCATCTCATCATTCAAATAACCTGCAATAAAACGCCTATCAATGCCGGTTCGCACTGCCAACTCGACCTTTGTTGCCTTTGGGTTTTGTCGTTTTGCTTCAAGCACCAATTGCTCGTTCAAACAATGTTGATAATCATGACGACTGATATTGAATTTCAACAATAATTTAGCTACAGCACGCGAAAACAAGCTCACTAGCTTTTTAGGGATCACATTAAGTTGGCTAATTTTCTGTTCTGTTAAATTTTGTGTCATTTAATAATGTCTATGAAGCGATTTAGGAAAAATAAAACTTGTGCGTTCATGCACAAGTTTATTATAGACCATAATGATCAAAAAGATGTCAACTTTTAATTAAAATAGTTCATATGTAACAATATTTAACAAAGTTCAACAAAATTTATTAGTTGTATTAAATTTGTGAATTAAAAATAACTTGAATAGATCTAATGCTAAAATTAAAGCTCTAGAAAATTATTATGCTCAGCGCCCAAAAACTGAATCATTGAAAGAGTCTTTACAGGATCATAAAAACCTAACCCGAATATTTCATCAAAACGGTAAAAAAATTGATTTTATCTATGAAAAACATAGGGTTAAACGATTTTTGTAAAAGTACACTTTGTACCTGAATGGTTTTATGAAAAAAATGGCTGCATATCTTGAATAAAATCGCTTCAAAGCCATGAATGACTGGCTTTGAAGCGATTTTTCTCCAATCTATTTTGCCATTTTTACCCTAAAATCCATTCTAT
>CAYGTC010000153.1:0-4847 GCA_964352735.1 uncultured Alcanivoracaceae bacterium
CAGAATTGACAGTTTTTATGGCAGAATTGTCTTGGGTTGACAAAATACATTTACATCATAATAAAAAAACAATTTAATAATGGTGTTAAACGCAAAACAAGAAGAGTTTAAAAAAGATTTGGCAAAGGCAATGCAAAAAGCATGGGAAGACGAAAGCTTTAAGAAACAACTTTTAGCGGCACCAAAAGAAGCCATTGAAAGTCTAACAGGAAGGAAATTAAACATAAAAGATGATGTTAATATAGTAGTAACTGATCAATCTACTCCTGCTACATACTATTTTAATCTTCCTGAGAAACCAGATGTGGAAAATATGGAATTATCTGAAGACCAATTAGAAATGGTCGCAGGAGGAGGCTGGGGAGGTTACCTTTTAGATATGGCTACTTCAATTCTTGTAAATCCTGTTGGAACAATGCTAAACCCAATAGATACAACTGTATCGGCACTCGTAAACAATGACCTTGTATAAAACAATGAGTTAGCTCTTATAAATAAAGAGAATACACTTCAAAATACTACCCACTAACACCTTTTTTCTAGTTTACTTTATGTAGCCTCAGGTCAATACATCACATATACAGAATTGACAGTTTTTATGGCAGAATTGTCTTGGGTTGACAAAATATATTTACACCACAATAAAAACAATTTATTATGGAATTAAACGCAAAACAAGAAGAGCTTAAGAATGATCTAGCTACTGTATTAGCTAAAGCATGGTCTGATGAAACCTTCAAAAATCAATTGATAAACGAACCTAAGGTTACTGCTGAAAAATTATTAGGAAAGAGACTAAATCTTAGAGACGATGTTGAATTAGTTGTAAACGACCAAACAGCTCCTTCAAAATTTTATTTAAATATTCCTGCTAAACCTGACTTAGACAGTATTGAATTAACTGAGGAAGAATTAGAAATGGTAGCAGGAGGTGGTGATGACCCCACTGTTGGGGATGTAGCTGCCGCAGTCGCAGTTATAGCAACAGAAACATTTCATGTTTTAACGTATAATTTTTTTAGATAAATTAATCATAATCAAACAATTAGAATTTTAAAAATTAAATTATGACAAATCATAAAGAACACAATTCGCTACAAACAATCATAACCCAAGCTTGGGAAAATGAAACTTTTAAAAATGACTTGATTGAGAACCCTAAAGAAGCTATAGAAAACTTTACAGGGCAAACTATAGATCTACCGGAAGGAAAAGAATTACACGTGGTAGATCAAACAAATAAAAATGTCATTTATATAAATATTCCAGCAGAACCTAACATGGAAGACATAGAACTTAATGAAGAGCAACTAGAAGCTGTAGCTGGAGGAAGTTTACTCCCTCCATTTATTAATATTGACCTACAAGATCTCCTAGATAACTTATCTGGCAAAAATGGAGGGCAACAATAAATCTGAAATGTCATTTACTTCGGGGTTTATGGCACTTCTATCTTAACACGCACATATACATTTACATAATCTAAAAAATTAATATCATGGAATTAACAAAAGAACAAAAACTATTCAAATCTATTATCATCAAAGCTAGAGAAGATGATTCTTTCAAAGCTGCATTAGTAGCAAATCCTTTACAAGCAATTGAAAACTTTACAGGAGAAAAATTACACCTACCAGAAGGAAAAGAATTAGTTATTCGTGATCAAACTAGTGATGGTGTTATTTACATTAATATCCCAGCTGAGCAAAAAATGGATGATGTTGAATTGAATGAAGAACAATTAGAAGCAGTTGCTGGAGGAAAAGGATCCTCCCTATTAAGCGCAACAGCTTATACATTACCTGCTATACAATTTGGTGACCCTAGCGAATGGACAACACCTCCTATATTATGGGATGGACAACCTACTTTACAAGCATCATCTACAACAAAATAAATCACACTAATTAAATAATACAATTATGGAATTTACAAAAGAACAAAAATTATTTCAAACCATCATTAACAGAGCTTGGGAAGATGATGTTTTTAAACAAAAACTAATTAGTAATCCACATAAAGCTATTGAAGATTTAACAGGGGAAAAAGTACAACTTCCAGAAGGAAAAAAACTAGTCGTACGTGATCAAACAAATGAAGAGGTTATTTATGTAAACATTCCTGCAACACAAGAAATGGATGATGTTGAATTAAATGAAGAACAACTAGAAGCAGTAGCTGGAGGAGTAATTGAAGGGCCTGGCGGATGTACTACTCAAATTCCAGGTTTACCGCCAATATTTGGCGGACCAATAGTCACTGATGGCCCAATTATTTTGGATCCAAAAAAACCAGGCAATAGCACTTGGTAATATAAATTAAAACTAATATAAACTATAATAGCAATGACATTAACACAAGAACATCTAAGTAAAGGAGAGGGTTTGTTAACACAATTAGTTACCAAATCTTGGGAAGACGAAAGTTTTAAAGAGCAATTAATTAGTAACCCTCATAACACAATCGAAAGCTTAAAATTTGAAAATTTAAATATTCCTAGTGATTTTAAAATCATTGTTGAGGATCAAACAGATACTTCTAAGATTTATATAAATATTTCAAAAAAAGCAGATCTGAATAACATAGAATTATCTGATGAGCAACTTGAAATGGTTGCAGGCGGGATAGGATTAGTTGTTGGAGCAGCAGCAGTTGTTGGACTAGGCATTTTATTCATCGGAGCAGTAGGATTAGGAATTACTATTTATAACCAAGCAACAAAAGACGATTAATATGGCAACTTTAGGAACAATCGAAAATAGTCAGAATCTCTATCAAATGATAGTATCTGAATGTATGAAAAATGATTCATTCAAGAATGAATTAAGACAAAACCCAGGAAAAGCGATTGAGAAGGCTACTGGAAAAAAATGTGTGATACACGAAGACACAAAAATTGTTGTTGAAGATCAATCTGATGAGGGTATAGTATATTTAAATATTCCAAGAAAAGTAGATCTTGAGAACTTTGAACTAACTGATGAACAACTTGAAATGGTTGCTGGAGGAATTGGACCAGTAGTTATTACTGTTGGAGCGGCAGTTGCGATAGTTGCAGCAGTAGCTGTAGTAGGTGTAGGTGTAGGTATTGGCATCGCCTGGCTTCTAGATTGATAAAATAAAGGATTATAAATTCTTATTTCTTTTTTTAATAAGTATTTTTACAATATGAAAAAAAAATCACGTATGTTTTTAGGAATAGGGTCACTTTTGATACTCGTAGGAATAATGCTTTTAGCATCAGATAAAAATAAAGCAAGTTTAATTGTTTTAATTTTTGGAGTATTAATTCAAAGTTATGGTATCATTTTGAGTTTGACAGGAAAATGATGCATCCATATAATTTTAATTAATCCACGTTTTAAATATTAAAATATCCTCTAAGACAAATGTCTTAGAGGATATTTTAATATTTAAACTAAACCCCCTAAAGTTGTATTTAGTATTCCCCCATTATAAAACAATTGGCACGTACTCTTAGTTAAAAACTTAGATTCTCCTTTCTTGTCAGTTTATGAAGAGTTATTGTCATTTTTTTCAGCTCCTATCGCTTTAGATTTGTTAATGTAAATGATAAACAAATAATTCAAATACATATACTATGAGTACGTTATTATTAGAAAAAAAAGAAATTAAGGATTTTGAAAGCTTAATTAATCCTATTGACATCAACACCTTTGCTAATGAATATTGGGGCAAAAAAGTTTTACATATAGAGCGTGGAGATAAAGAATATTATCATTCTCTTCTTACTAAAGAGGGTATAGATGATATCATCTTTCATGGTCGACCTAAAGGCCCGAGTTTAAGAGTTGTTAAAAATCAAGTTCCTATTAATACTCAAAAATATGAAAACTTAGATGGGAGTATTAATTTAAATCAAATTTATACGGCTTACGCCGATGGTTATTCTATCATAATTCACGAGGTTCAACGTTTTTCTATACCAATCCAAAGACTGTGTTTAAATCTACAAAAACAATTTAATTTTCGAACATTAGGAGAAATGTTTCTAACGCCAAAAAATCAAAAGGCTTTAGCCCCTCACTATGATGCCCACGACGTTTTTGTCGTACAACTTGAAGGGACAAAATATTGGAAATTATATGATAACGTATATGATACTCCATTAGTAGATAGTCAACAACCTGTTTTTGATAGAGAACATTTAAGCAATGTAAGAGAAATCAAATTAGAAGCTGGAGATATGTTGTTCATTCCTCGTGGTGTGCCACATGAAGCATCTACTCATGATGAATCATCTCTTCACTTATCAATGGGAGTACATCCAATGCAATGGTTAGATTTGGTAAATGTAGCTTTTGCAGATCTCGCTCAAACTGATCTTGATTTAAGAAAGCCATTACCTCTTGGTTATGCAAACCAAAATAAAATCAATGAAGATTTTAGGTTAATAATACAAGAAAAATTGAGTTCGTTAATAGAAAAAGCGACAGCAAAGGTAAATGCCTATTCTAGTATTAGATTACTATCTGAAAACTTCAGGCTTACTCAGGGGTCTTTTGCTGATGGACACTTTGCACATTTGGACAAATTAGATGAAGTAAACATCAACACTTCTTTAATACATAGAAATGCTATGAATATAGAAACGATACAAATTGCAGGATTTAGTAGAATAATATTTCCTGGAAATGTAGTGAAAGGACCTGCTGCAATCTTCCCTTGTTTTGAATTTATTGCTAATGCTAAACAAGGATTTAATATTTCAGAAATTCCTCTTGTAAATGACGAAGGGAAAATAAAAATAGCAAAAAGATTAATACGAGGTGGCTTACTAAAAATAGCTGATCCTATTTCTTAATAAAAGAGACAATACTTTATCA
>CAYGTC010000154.1:0-4706 GCA_964352735.1 uncultured Alcanivoracaceae bacterium
CATATACCCATTTATTAACCTGAATAATTGTGCTTTTTTCAGGGTTGACTAAATATCGCAGTCTATTTGATTCTCTGGCATTGCATCAATAAACGCTTGTTGCTGTAGACAGTTGTGGTTGATTTTTCTGATCAGAGGATAAGCCCCTAAATCAACTTTAAACCTATTGGCATTATAAACTTGGGCAACCACAAATATATCAGCCACAGAAATCGCATCAGCAAAGCAATACTGCCGGGCACTGAAAGCCAGTTGCTTTTCAATGGCTGCAAACCCTTCATGAATCCAGTGGGCATACCACTGATCCACTTGTGACTGCTGCCAATTTTCCTGTCCCTTAAGGTATTTTAATACCCGTAAATTATTCAAGGGGTGAATATCACATGCAATACTCAATGCCATAGCTCTTGATTGTGCCTGAGCAATGGCATCACTCGGATATAATGGCTTATCTGCTACTTTCGCATCAAGATAATCAATAATGGCCAATGATTGAGTCAACACCTTACCATCTGGCATTTGTAGTGCAGGCACCAATGACTGTGGATTAATCGATTGATAGTCATCATGATGCTGTTGCCCACCATCTCTCACCAAATGCACTGGAATCAGCTCATATTCAATTTCTTTTAAATTGAGCGCTATTCTCACCCTATATGCCGCTGTACTGCGCCAATAACTGTATAATTTCATTGTTTTTACCATTGATTAGGTCTGAAGCCCTATTCTATTTAGACTGTACAATTTTATTATGTATGGTACCAAATATATTGCTGCCATCGTCAGCCAGCATCGATATTTCAACTTCGTCACCAAATTGCATAAACGGCGTTTCTGCTTTACCATTTTTGATCACTTCAAGCACTCTTTTTTCTGCCAAACAGGATGAGCCTAATGATTCATCTTCATTAGCAATGGTCCCCGAACCTATCATCGCACCTGCAGCCAATGGCCTAGTCTTAGCTGCATGGGCTACCAATTCGGCAAAATTAAACTGCATATCAACACCAGCATTGGGGTGACCAAACCATTCGCCATTTAAGCGTGAGTGTAATGGCAAATGCACCTTGGTATCTTTCCACGCTTCACCCAACTCATCAGGCGTCACAAAAAATGGCGAAAGTGCTGTAGGTGGTTTTGACTGAACAAAACCAAAGCCTTTGGCCAATTCAGCTGGTATCAAATTACGCAATGACACATCATTCAAAATACAGATCAATTTGATGTGCTTAATCGCATCTTCTGGGGAAACGGCCATCGGCACATCATCAACAATAACGGCTACTTCTGATTCAAAGTCGATACCATAATCTTCACTGGTGACCTCAACATCCGCATGAGCGGCCAAAAAGCTGTCACTGGTGGCTTGATACATCAAGGGGTCAACCAAAAAACTGGGTGGCATTTCTGCGCCTCTGGCACGACGAACACGTTCAACATGAGCCAAATAGGCGCTGCCATCCAAAAATTGATAAGCACGAGGCAAGGGTGCATCCAATACTTGTAAATCTAACTCAAACGCATCAGAGGCTTTGCCATCATTCAACTGTTGATATATATCTGCTAATTGAGGAGCAAGGTCATCCCAATTGTCCAAAACTTGTTGCATATTTTGGGCAATATCTTCAACTTTCACAGCGTGACTACCGGCATTGTTGACAACGATCAATTGTCCATCTCTACTGCCATCATTTAATGTTGCTAATTTCATATGTTATCTCGTATTGTTCTGTGGTATTATTTTTTTGGTTTCCAGCTGTGAACATAATCTGTCCATTCAACTTGTTCAAATTCACTGCTGACGTTCAACGGGTCACGCGTGTCTATCATCACTGCAACTTCATCAGTCATGTCACTGTCCTGTTTGAATGCTTTTTTCAAAGCACCAGGATGAGGGCCATGGGTAAAACCTTGAGGATGATAAGTCACCATGCCAGGGTGTATATTGTCTCGTGAAAAGAAATTGCCGCTATGATAAAACAACACTTCATCATAATCATCATTATTGTGAAAAAATGGGATTTTCAGGGCTTTTTCAGCAGTCTCAAACAAACGGGGAACAAAAGTACAAATAACAAACCTATTGCCTACAAAAGTGGTATGTGCCGAAGGTGGCACATGGTACTTATGGCTCATTACTGGCGCAATGTCACGCCAATTCAACCTCACTGGCATCAAATTACCTTGCCAACCCACCGCATCGAGCGGGTTGTATGGAAAAATTTGTTTAGAAAGTTTTTGTCGATGTTTAATCACCACATGCCATTGCTGATCATTATTTTGTTGCGCTAAAAACTGTTCATTAATGGCTGGCACATCCAACACGGCAGGATCGACAATAGCATTAGGCCCCAACAAGCCTTTATCAGGGAATTGGTAATGTTGATTGCTACATTCAATCATTAAAATTTCACAATCATCATCTGTTTCCAAACGCCATCTGGTGCACCGTGGTAAAGTCAGATAATCACCTTCTTTCAATGAGATATGACCATAATCACAATACAACTCTGCACCTCCACGGTGCATGAACAATAAGTCATCGCCATCAGCATTACTCACTAGGTGATCCATTTTGCCCTGATACTTTAACATGCGAATTTGCACGGATGCATTGTGCAAAATAACAGGCGCTTCAAATGGGCATTTTTGACCAGGTTTAAATGTATTGGTGTCAAATGCACGCGGTCTCAATTCCCCTTCAAAGTCAGACCAGTTAGTGGGTGGGTTTTGGTGATAAAAATGCGTCACGGGCCCAAAGAAACCTTCCTTACCCACCTCTCTCTCATACGTATTATCAGGTAAGTCATAGTGGGCCTGTTTCGCAGTCTTACCAGATTTTTTAAATGTCTGGATCCAGTTTTTCACTCGAGAAAACCTCTTTTTTGTTGTTCGAGCTCAATCGATTCGAACAAAGCCTGAAAGTTACCTTCTCCAAAACCTTGATTGCCTTTACGCTGAATGATTTCAAAGAAAATGGGGCCGATACAATTTTGGGTGAAAATTTGTAGCAGTATCTTCTCACCCGTCTCTTCATCTGCATCAATTAGAATATTGTTTTTGGCCAAGCGAGGAATGTCTTCTTCATGTTTAGTAACACGCTTGTCAATGATCGTAAAGTAGGCATCTGGCGTATTCAGAAAGTCAACGCCACAAGCTTTAATGGATTCAATGGTTTCATAAATATTTTCTGTGTATAAAGCAATGTGCTGAATCCCTTCACCATCGTATTCATCCAAATACTCATTGATTTGTGACTTTTCATCAGGAGATTCATTCAAGGGTATTTTCACTGAACCATTAGGGGATTTCATCGCTTTTGATGTCAAACCAGTTTTTACACCTTTGATATCGAAGTAACGGATTTCTTCAAACTGGAACAAATCAATATAGTATTGTGCCCATTTTTCCATTGAACCATAATACACATTGTGTGTGAGGTGATCAATAAAAGTCAGTCCCCACCCTGTTGGGTATTGATTCATGCCAACAATTTCTTCAAAATCATTTTGTAACAAAGCTTTATAACTTTTCATATCAACCAAATACAAGGCCGCTCCACCAATGCCTTTTACCGCTGGCAAATCTAAATCCCCTTCTACTGGTTCAGAGCCATTTTCAACAGCATGTTTTAATGCAGCTTGAGCATCATCAAACATGATAGAAAAACCATTGGCACAAGGCCCATGGGCATCAGTAAAACGCTGTGCAAATGAGTCTTTGGTGTTATTTAATAAAAAATCGATGCCACCCTGTCGGTATAATGTGATGTCTTTATTTTTATGTTTTTTGATCGCATTAAAGCCCAATCTTCTGAATAAAACATCTAAATTATCGGCATTATTAGATGCATATTCAATAAAACCAAATCCTCTGATTTCATTTGTTGTTTGTGTTGTCATTATTGTGGTCTCTAGATTAATTTGCCTGATATTTTATAGGTAATTAGTTACAAATGAAACCATTTAGTTGCATTTGTAACTAATTACTTTAAGTTGCACTAATAATTGACAACTAATGGCAAAAACAAGAGAAAATAATAGCCAATCCAGTACCACACGTAGTAAATTAAATACATCAAGACAAAGACATGTTAATCATGGAATTAAAAAACTTTTTACCCTATCAACTCTCAATACTCAGCAACAAGGTCAGCCGAGGTATTGCAAAGTTTTATAGAGAACAACATGACATCACCATACCTGAATGGCGCATCTTGGCTATTTTGTCCAATAACAACCAAATGACCGCCAAGCAACTGGCAGAAAGCAGCCAAATGGACAAAGTTAAAATCAGCCGTACGGCTAAGATATTGTTGAGCAAAAAACACATCAGAGAAAAAACCTGCAACAAAGACGCCAGATCCAGATTATACCAACTCACAGCTCAAGGTCAGACACTCATTAATCAAATCAAACCCAAGGCTGAAGCCTTCGAAAAGGAACTGATCAGCAGCCTCAGTGAGACAGAAATCCAAGCCTTTCACAATTGTATAGACATACTCAATCAACAAGTAGACAAAATAACACAAAAAAAATAATTTTTTATCTATTTATTCTTGACAAAATCAGCAAGAAAGACGAAAATTCTCGCCCTCTTGAGAGCTAAGCTTTCAAGCACACCATACATGGCTATGTAGCTCAGCCGGTTAGAGCACAGCATTCATAATGCTGGGGTCGGTGGTTCAAGTCCACCCATAGCCACCA
>CAYGTC010000155.1:0-4675 GCA_964352735.1 uncultured Alcanivoracaceae bacterium
ATTTTGTATCGGCTTCGGGGACAGCAAGTTCAGAAACAGTGGGTTCTGGTATATATGCTGGTCCTGGTGTAACAAATGAAGCTAGTGGAACCCTGTATAATTTTGACCCAGCAGTTGCAGGCATAGGTACACACACTATTGAGTATACATTTACAGATGATAACGGTTGTGCTGCTACTGCCAGTGATACGATAGAAGTATTTACTGAAATGTCAGAATTTATAACCACTTGGAAAACTGATAACCCTGGTACTTCTAATGACAACCAGATTACCATACCAGCTATTGGAGGCAATTACACCATAGATTGGGGTGATATGTCTACACCTGACACCAATGTAAGTGGAGCGATTACTCATACGTATACCACAGCTGGAACGTATACAGTAACGATTTCTGGAACATTCTCAACGATATTTTTTAATAATGGAGGAGACCGCGAGAAAATCCTTACTGTAGAAAATTGGGGAGACCCGGTATGGAATTCGATGGCAAGGGCTTTTCATGGATGTACCAATTTGGTTATAAACGCACCTGACTCCCCAGATTTATCTCAAGTTACTAGCATGGCGGGAATGTTTGATGGCGCCACGGCCATGAATCAGGATATTGGAGACTGGGATGTGAGCAATGTACAGAATCTGGATGGCATGTTTAGAAACACCTCCTTTAATCAAGATATAAGTCCTTGGGATGTGAGCAATGTAAGCGTTTTTGCCTTTATGTTTGATGGCGCCACTGCGTTTAATCAAGATTTAAGTGCCTGGGGAACTCGTTTAGGAAGTGCAGATGATATGGCATCTATGTTTAGAGGCGCTACTGCTTTTAATGGCGCTATAGAAAACTGGGATGTAACCACAGTGACCAATATGGTAGGGGTATTTGAAGGCACCGCTTTTAATAGAGATATCAATACTTGGAACGTAAGCAATGTAAGCAATATGGCTTTTATGTTCTCTGATGCGACTGCATTTAATCAACCTCTGGATCAATGGGCAACACGCTTAGGAAATGTGACGGATATGACTAACATGTTTGAAGGAGCTACCGCATTTAATCAAGATATAAGTGGATGGAATGTAAGCAATGTACAATTAATGGCTGGTATGTTCTCTGGTGCAACCTCTTTTAATATGCCTATTGGAGGCTGGGGAGCAACTACAGCGAGTGTTGTGAATATGGAATTTATGTTCAATGAAGCAACAAGCTTTGATCAAGATATAAGCAGTTGGAATGTAGAAAATGTAAGCAATATGACGGCTATGTTTTTTGGCGTTACACTTTCTAGTGATAATTATGACAGTCTACTCACAGGTTGGAGCACGCAAACACTTCAAAATGATGTAGAATTTGATGCAGGAAATAGCGGATACTGTACTGCAGAAGCTGCTAGACAATCTATCATAGATAATTTTAATTGGGATATCATAGATATAGGTACTGAAAACATACCGCCTGTAATTTCAGATTGCCCTACAGACATCATGGTTCCTGAACCAGCAAACCCAACAGATTGTGGAGCTATAGCAACTTTCACAACCCCTACCGCAACAGATAATTGTTCAACAGCTACTGTTACTCAAGTAGCAGGCCTTGCTTCTGGCGAATTTTTTCCATCAGGAACTACTGTAGTTACTTTTGAAGCAGTAGATGCTGCTGGAAATGTGGCAACATGCTCTTTTAATGTTATTGTTGCTAATAGCACACCACCTGTTGCAGTGTGTCAACCTTTTACCTTACAACTGGATGCAAATGGTATGGCTACCCTTAATCCTGAGGATATAAATGGGGGTAGTACAGATGATTGTAATAGTATAAATCTTAGTGTAAGTCGTACTACTTTTGGTTGTGCAGATGTAGGAACCCCACAAATGGTCACACTCACGGTAGATGACGGTAGTGGTAATATAGATACTTGTACTGCGATGGTTACGGTAGAAGACAACATTGCTCCTACGATTAATTGTCAGGATCTCACCGTAGATCTCGACATGAGTGGTACAATTACCTTAGATCCAGCAACTGTTTTAGCTGACTTAGCAACTTTTGAAGTAGTCCTTGTAAGTGGAAATAATGATTCAAATTTACCAGGAAGTTCTGATATTACAGTGCCTATCACCGAAGATGTTACCATCACTTTTGATTGGACATACGCAACCGATGATGGCGCAGAGTTTGACCCTTTTGGATATCTCCTCAATGGTGTTTTTACAGAACTAACGGATATCGCTGGTGATGAATTCAATCAATCGGGTACAGAAGCCGTAATGTTAAGTAATGGTGACACTTTTGGATTTAGGGCCTTTACGCTAGATAACACCTTTGGTCCTGCGACGACCACCATTACGAACTTCCAACCAGGTTTTCAAGGGCAATTTGCCACTGCAAACTGGACCGAAACCCTTACCGAATCAGATGGTTCTGCGGTAATCAACGAAAATTTAGCTGTTTTTGATGCCTGCGGAATTGCCTCTATTACCATGGATCAAACCACATTTACGACAGCAGATATAGGATCAAATCCAGTGACATATACGGTAACCGATGTACATGGAAATACAAATACGTGCAATGCGTTTGTGAATGTATTTTCTGCAGGGACTAGTTGTCCTACCACGACCACCTATACAGCAGCAGCAGGATGGGACAATGGAACTCCAAATGCAACGACAAGAGCTATTATTACCGAAGATTATAACACTTCGACGATGGGTCTTGGTGACATTACAGCTTGTGAACTTATCATCAATAGTGGAGTAACACTCACTATAACAGATGGAAGATTTATTAATATCTCAAATGATATTATTTCAAATGGAAATCTTATTGTAGAAAATACAGGAAGTATCGTACAGATAGAAGAAGATGCGGTTACGATAAACAGTGGTATGATCAGCATCAGTAAAACAACCCCAACCCTAGACGATCGTAATTTTGTAGCCATGAGTAGTCCAGTGACTGCCGAAGCAAGAGACAGAGTCTATGGAAATTCTAGAGCGGTTTTTAGTATCATCCCAAGTAACTTTGTGCCTTTTGTAATTGACTTTGTGGAGTTTCCAGAATTTGAGTTTGCAGAAAATTTCTTGGATGATAACGGAGATTATCTATTACCTGTCACAGGAAGCACGGCAACACCCGCAGCAGGTATCGGGCAATTGATCTTCCCACAACCGGAACCCAATATAGGAGATGGTGCGTATACGCTTACCTACACACAAAGTCCTTCCAACCCAGGAACCTTAAACTCAGGAACTATTTCTGTACCGATTAATTATAACGGTCCTGAAACCACCAATAACTATAATTTATTAGGGAATCCATATGCTTCAGCGATTGATGTCACAGCTTTTATCAATGCCAATGACGCCGTCAATGAAGTCTATTATTGGGATCACATCACCAATCCTACAGCTGCATTGCCAGGTTTTGGAACGAGTAACTTCTCTATGAATGATGTTTCTATACGCAATGCCATGATGGGCATTGCTGCCGTCAATGGAGGCACCGCACCTGGACAGTTTATGGCCTCTGGGCAGGGGTTTGGTATCAAAGCAGATCAAGCCGAGATGATGGCGGGAACACCTGTGATTTTCACCAATAGCATCCGAGTAACAGGAAATAATGATGGCTTTAGAAACTCTGAAACCAGTACCGATATTGATAAACTATGGCTCAATCTGACCACAACCGCTTATGATGAAGCCATGGCACAAACTGGTATTGGGTTTACCCCTAATGCCACGCCCGCGATTGACAAAGGCTATGATAGTCCGCGATTGGGAACCTTCTTATCGTTATTTACAACGGTAGCTTCTGGGGAACTTTTAGGCATTCAGGCAAGAGAAGCTTTTGATACTGACATAGAGATTGCTCTTGGTTTTTCTACGTCTATCGAAGAGGCAAGTACCTACACCATAAGCATCGGTGAATTTGAAGGAATCGCTATAGAAAACACACCTATTTTTATCATTGATCGTGTGTTAAATACCATTGTTAACCTAAACGAACAATCCTATACATTCACAGCTCAGAAAGGAGTATATACAGATAGATTCACGATTGTATTCCAAGATCGTGAGGCATTGAGTGTAGACGGAGAAAGCTTTCGCGAAAGCGTAATTAACCTCTACCCTAACCCATCACAGGGTCAGGTGACACTAGCATATGCTGGACCTTCAAGACTTGAAAAAGCAGTGATTACGGACATCAACGGAAAAATCATCAAGCGCATCGATCTAAGTAGTTTTAATCAAACACAAACGATCGATCTAGGGCAACTTGCAAAAGGAATGTATTTTATGCAAATTACGTCCCAGGAAACTACCATTACTAAAAAGTTGATGATTCGATACTAGGGTATTTTTAAGACATAAGAATTGGCTAAAATGATTTAATTGAGGGATTAAGAAACCATTTTACAAAAAAGATCGAACGCAAGTTTGGTCTTTTTTTTGATTCCCGCGAACCTGCCTGTCAGCAGACAGGGGCGGGAACCTCATCTTCGTTTTCTGTTTCATCACCGGAACTTCGATATACTTCGACAAGCTCAGCACAGCGCAATTCTGATTACATCAGCATCACTCAGTCACCTTTTTAATTTCAATTTCAGCTTCGATTTCGATTTCAAGGACTACGTACCCCTACGTAGTTTTTGCAGTAGGTACGTATATACTAA
>CAYGTC010000156.1:0-4622 GCA_964352735.1 uncultured Alcanivoracaceae bacterium
ATGGATGATCAATCACATTTTCTAAAATAATCTTTGGGTTATGCTGAGGTCTCTAAATGTAAATATATTAACATTTAATTTATACAATAAAAAAGAGAGAGAGTAGTAAATGATTATAAACAAAAAAACCAAACGCAAACTCATTCAATCAGCCATATCATTAAGTTTCTGTTTGACATTTTCTGTTACAGGATTCACCCAAGATGGCGCTGATATAGATTGGCCAAGTGTTAAAAAAGTTTGGGACTTACTGACCCCAGATGAGCAAGCGGCATATCAATCTGTGCTTGATGAAATGAAGGCAAACGAAGCCTCTTCAAAGCCGCCCAGTGTGACTATTTTAGGTCAAAATATTGAGGCAAGCAATACCAGGGTTCCTGGAAATACTTGCGGTGCCGCAACTCATGAGCTTGCTACACCACCATTTGCTGACTCAGGAACAACAATTGGTAATAGCAACGACTATGAATTACTTGCTGATTGTGGAGGTGCTTCATTTGAGCCATATCAAGGTGCAGATTGGGCTTATCGTGTACAAGTTGATACCGATTGTGATTTACAGGCCACTGTTACCAATGAAAGTTATGATGCGGCCGTCTATGTGCTTACCGACTGTGGTACACAGACTTGTGTTTCCGGAGGGGATGATCCTGAGGATGCCGCATTTACTGCCACTGCAGGTACGGACTACTTTGTTATTGTTGATGGCTGGCAAACTCAAGAAGGGACTTATGACCTAGCTATCACAGAGACAACAGCTACAGGTTGTGAGTTGGTTCCTGTAGAATTGCAATCGTTTTCAATCGACTGATATCCTCTATATTTATATAAACAGATGTCATGTTAAGGTTCTTTGTTGAATCTATAAAATAAGGGTGTCATGCATGAAGTTTAATTTATTACTTGGCATGACACTATTTTTTTGCGCCTGTAAAAAAGACTCCCCCGAGTTATTCTCTGTAGTTGACGACAGTATAAGCCCTGATTTTATACATGATAATGGAGCAGAAGGTAATCGCTACATGATGGAAGCTATTATCGGTGGAGGTGGTTTTATTGATGTCGATCAAGATGGTTGGTTAGACATCTATCTTGTACAAGGTGGACCGATTGATGGTGGAAAACTGACAAATCGTAATCAATTATTTCGCAATTTAGAAGGTCAAGGTTTTCTTGATATCAGTGAAAACTCTGGTACAGACGATAGGGGTTTTGGTTCGGGCAGTTGTTTTGGAGATATTAACAACGACGGTGCCACAGACATCTATGTGACCAACTTTGGAGCGGATCGTTTGTTAAGAAACAACGGTTCAGGACAATTCACGGATGTTACTGAACAAGCTGGCATCATTGCTACAGCTCCGGGGTCTAGTTGTGCTTTTGTCGATGTTGATGCGGATGGTTGTTTAGACATTCATGTGGTAAATTACATACAGTTTAATGTAGATAATCACATCAATTGTGGTGGCAGTGACATACCACTTTACTGTTCACCTGATGTTTATGCAGGTGCACCAGATCAGTTATTCCGCAATCGCTGTGATGGAACTTTTGAGGATGTATCAGCAAGCAGTGGCATTGACATTGCAGATAAAGGTGATGGTAAAGGATTGGGGGTAGTGTGGTTTGATGCAGATGGTGATAAGGATAATGATGCCTTTGTTGCCAATGATGGCACGCGTAACTTTTTATTTAGAAATTTGGGTGATTTCCATTTTGAAGAAGTTGGGACCTATGCAGGTATTGCTTACAATAACGATGGCAAAACTGAAGCCAGCATGGGTGTAGGTATTGCTGATGTTAATGCAGATGGACGTTTTGATCTTTTTCTTACCCATCTCGATTTTGAAACCAATACTTTATACTTGAGTATTGGCGACGATCGATTTGCAGATATGACAGCACCCTATCGATTGAGCTCTCCCAGTCGTGGCAAAGTGGGTTTTGGTACAGTTTTTCTTGATTTTGACCTGGATGGTGATCCTGACTTATTCGTCGCTAATGGTCATGTCAGTGATAAGATTAATGATTTATATCCAACAATCCACCATGCTCAGGCGGATCAATTATATTTGAACGAAGGCAATTATTTTACAGACATAAGCAGCCATGCTGGTGCTTATTTTTCTACGGCAAAAGTGGGCCGAGGGACAGCTGTTGCGGACTATGATAATGACGGAGATGCGGACATTCTCATCATCAATGCCAATAATAAACCAACATTGTTGAAGAACAATCACATAGAGAATAAAGGCACTAACTCTTGGATTGGCTTCAAGCTGGTCAGCCGCTATGGTGGCCGCGAGGCCATTGGCACAGTTGTGACCATCAATGCAGGAGGAAAGCAACAAATTGCCACGTCAATCAGTGGAAGTAGCTATTTGTCACAAGGAGATTTGCGGGTGCGTTTTGGATTAGGGCAATTAACGATGGTTGACAATATTCGTATTCAATGGCCAGAAGGTGATGTATTGGAACTCAAAGGTTCGGATTACACCATTGGTCGCTATCATGAGATCATTCAACGATGAAATATTCAGCATTGTTACTCTTGTTTTTAATTTTGTGTGCTTGTCATGATACCACGCCTGTGGATTTGGTGGCTGCACAACGCGAAACTGAAGCGCTGATTGAAATGCATCGCAATGGTTTACATGATCAAGCTTTGCATCGTGGTCAGGAATATCTTCGTTCACATCCTAATGCGCCAGGTATAAATTATGCTTTAGCTATCATTCATGGTGATAAATCTAATCACCCACAAGCAGAACAATTGTTTCGCAATGAATTGAAACTCAGCAGTCGAAATATGGATAGCATCAGAGGTTTGGCTGTATCTTTAATTGAGCAAGGCAAAAATAATGAAGCCATGGCTTTTTTACAATCACAACTTCAAGACAATGGCACTCATGACCCTCAATCAAACTTATTATTGGCCCAGTTATTGAGTGATAATGGTGATTACAGTGCAGCTGAAAGCCGGTTTCTCGACGCCATAGATAAAGGGGCGATTGGTGCCGATGGCGAATACGGCAAGTCATTGATGCAACAACAGCGTTATCAAGATGCTGTGCCGAATCTATTACGTGCTTTACAAAAAGATTCAGAAAATGCGGGGGCCAGAAATAACCTGGCTAATGCACTCCAGTCATTGGGTGAAAGTGATTTAGCAGCACAAGTTCGAGAAGTTCAACAAAAACGCAGTCGTTTGAAAGATGAATTAAACCATGTCACTTCAAGCAGCCGTTTGACAGGTGCCAACGCAGAAAATTTTTATAATCTTGGTGTTGTCCGAACTCGGGCGGGAAAATGGAGTCAAGCCCTGAGAGCTTATTCACGGGCCTTAGAGATGAGTGAAGGCAAGCATGTGCGAGCCGCTCTTGGTTTGGCTGGTTTGTATCAGGCGAATCGGCAGTATGAAGAGGCAAGGAAATGGGCAATACACGCACTGATTTTAGAACCAGATAATCCTAAAGCCAATATGATGATTGGTTTGTTGCGTATTATATCTGGTGATCTTGACTATGCTCAACAATCATTTGACAAAGTCAAAGAAATAGGAGCATGGAAAAATGGTGAACAACTATTGGCAGCAAAAACAGCCAGAGAAGCAAAACAATGGCAATTTGGGCTTGAATTATTAAAAGTACTGCCAAAAGAGGGTGATATGATACCTGAATTATTTGCCTTGCGTGCTCAAATGAGGGTTCATCAAACCGCTGGTTTTGAGTCAGCTCTAAATGATATCAGATCATCATTGGACCTGGATCCAAAATGTACGCCGTGTCTGCTGAGCAGTTATATTGTTGGCACTATGGGCAATGCACCTGCCTCGGATTTATCTCTATGGACAGATCAATTGGTTAATCAGAGTTTATTATCTGTTATGCTGGGTGCCAAAGTTAATGATTTGGGCAGTGACCTGATTGACATTGAACCCTTTGGTAAACATATCCAATCATTACGATTATTGGTTCAAAAAAGATATCAAGAAAAATTTAAAGCTCAGTAAAAGTTAATTGACTATGCTGAGGTCTCATAATATTTTATCAGCGCAATTGGTAAAGGCAGAGCATCACAACTGATATGTATATGATGCCCAGGTTTTCAACTCATAAAATACAAGAATAAGTGGTTAAAAATGTTAATTAAATAATGTTCACACTACCATACAAAAAGCCCAGGTTTTTTTGCCATTCAGATCACGGAAACAGTTAGCATAGAAACCTTTAGTGGTATCTGGGGTAGGACATCATCATACTACAAAATAATTTCCTTCTTCAATAAAGCTTTTTATACCCATGGATTCAAATAAAGCATAATAATAAGCCGCATAAGGTAAATCATTTGTGCTAAGTGTTTCATCTGCGATCATAATTATTCTGCTATTTAAGAATGATTGAAAGAATTTGGACTTATATTATCTGCATATGAAATCATAGATCTTATCAAAGAAAAATCAAACAACAGCATATCATATCTGTGTATTGAATTTTTGGTGCTCATTTATCAAAGCCCCAATTAACCCGAATATTTCATCACAGAATGGAATTTAGGGGGAAAATGTCAAAATAGATTGGGGAAATATCGCCTCAAAGCCAGTTATTCATGGCTTTGAGGCG
>CAYGTC010000157.1:0-4444 GCA_964352735.1 uncultured Alcanivoracaceae bacterium
AAACAAGCAGAACCCTTAATTGCCAACGGACAATGGGTGATTATTGAAGAGTAATTTCTTGAAAATATACAGAACAAAAAGGCAAACCAAATAGTTTGCCTTTTTATTTTAATAAGCTTTCGCGAAAGCAAACAAGGTTAAAACAGAAAACAAAAAATACACTTACATATACTATTTACTGATTTTGCATCTTTACTAATTACTCTTATCTTTAGAGGGTCACTTAAGAGGGTCACTTAACTAAAATTGTACTATGAGTTATAAATACAGTGTGTATCAATCCTTATTAAGTCTAGCACTTTTTTTCTCTTATAATACAATTAAAGCGCAAAGCAATGAGGGCATTTATGATAGTCTCCGCACTGTATATTCATCACAAAAAGATAATCGAGAAAAATTTGAAACACTTGATGCTCTGTACAATTCTACAAGGCTATCATTGCCTAATGAAGCTCAAAAATACAGCCTTGAGCAACTTGAGCTTGCAAGAGTCATAGGGTATAAGAAAGGGGAGGGAATTGCAAATACCAATCTGGGAAATTATTTTATGGTAATTTCGGAAAGAGACTCTTCGCTTTTTTATTTTAACAAAGCGCTATCTCACTTCACTACTCAAGACTCGACCGAAATAATTAAAGCCCAGAAAGGTATAGCAATAACAAAACTCGCCCAAGGGGATGCCCAAGGAGCTCTAGAAATTACAGAAAAGAATATAGATTTTGTGACTCGTCACAAGGACACGAGTATGCTCGCTTCATTTTACAACTTTAAAGGAGGCATTTACAACCAATTAGGCCTCTTTGAAAAATCTTATGAGTCTGTACTAAAATCACTGGAACTCAATAGAGCGATAGATAATAAATTAGGCATAGCAGATGCTTTATATTCTCTAGCTACCTCAGAAACAGTCGATTCTAATCATAATAGATCTATCGAATTCCTTACAGAAGCTTTAGACATCTATAAGGAGTTTAATGATCTATACTACCAGACACTCACAGAATCTGCTATAGGTTTCCACTACTTCAAAATAGGCGACTATGAACGCTCTATACAATTTTCCTTGGGCGCAACGAGTGATGCTCGTAAATTAAATTCTCCTGACATAGAGGCCCTCGCCTATCGAACCATTGGAGAAGTATATATTGCCCAAGGTAACATACAAGAAGGGATCAACACCTATCAAAAGGCAGCAGAATTATTTAATGTAGCAGCAAGACGTCTTGATCATGTCCAGACCCTTAATGATCTTAGCAAAGGCTATTATACACTAGGCGACCCGGTGAAAGCACTCAAAAGTGCAAATCAAGCGGTATTTGAAGCTCGACAATTAAAAGCACCTCCAGAACTCGCGCTGGCTCTTAGAAACAAATTTCTTGCTGAAAAGGCTTTAGGAAGTTTTAAAAATGCACTTACAACATTAGAAGCGCAAAAACAATTAAGCGATAGTATATACACTATCGAGAGAAAAAAACAGGTTGAGCAATTGAGAGCTACCTTTGACACAGAACGTAAAGAAAGACAGATAAAACAGCAGCAATCCGATATTGAACTTCTAGAAAGAAAAAAACAAGTGGATACGCTACAAAAGCTTGGATTGATTATAGGTGTTGTAGGACTTGCCATTATTTTAGGATTATCCATTTTTAGCTTTCGCGAAAAGCGTAAAAGGGCTACTGCAGAGCATGAAAAATTACAAATATCCCTAAAGTCTCGCCAAAAGGAACTCACTACCTACGCCTTACAAATGGCCAAGAAAAACGAAGTATTAGAAGGCCTGAGAAATCAGGCTGAAACACTTAAGACTACAAATGAAAATAACAAAGGGTTTCAAGATATCATACGAACCATAAACTTTGACCTACAAGACGACAATAACTGGGAAGATTTTTCTAAATATTTTGAACAAGTACACGGGGGATTTTATGAACGAATTAAATTAAAATATCCAAGTGTCACAACCAAAGAGCTTCGCCTTCTCGCGCTACTTAAAATGAATCTCTCCTCAAAAGAAATGGCAAACGTGCTCAACATTTCGCCAGAAGGAATCAAAAAAGCTCGTTATCGCCTCCGGAAAAAACTAGATGTAACTACAGAATCTTCTCTTAATGATTTTGTAATGACCTTTTAAACAGGAATCTATCTACTGTTTTTTAGCTATTTAAATTTTGTCCACTTTGTGTCCACCCCTATTTTTAGGAATGGATGCATAACGCTTATATGTTTGTAGAGCTTTATAAAAGCATTAACCGTTTTGTGGTCTTGCTCAGGAATTACTGCAGGAACTCCTGGGTAAGAAACACAAAATAGTATTCTTAAAACCACAAAAACGTATATTAAAATGAAACAATCAACAAACATCAAGCACCTTGTGTTTTTGACATTTACTCTTACCACACTATTTTTTGTTTCCTGTTCAAAGGATGGTTCGGAAATAGAACTAGATCCAGACAACAATGAGCCAGACATTACAAATCTCACCTTCGCACAAGTGATCGCACAAGGAAATGACTTTGATTCATTCCCACAATCCAGAACCACTGAAGAAGTAGCCGTTTCTGATCCCTTTCCAGAAGATTATGAAACTACAGATGACAGCGGTGAAACTGCAGAAGAACGATTTATTTGCACTTCAAGAACGGTGAGCGTACTTGACGGAAATGGCCAATTTCCGCTCTTTTCACCCAACAGTGATGTGATTTACCCTGCAAGTTTACTTCAAGGTGGTACACTAGGTGACGCAACACCCGCCCCTATTGTCGTAGAGCGAGCAGGAGGGACTATATCCTACAATCTTAATAATGGAAATACCAATTCTAGCTTTACAGTAGAAACTGTAACTAAAAGTAGTATTCAAAATGCTATGAATACTATTATTAGTAATGCTGGGGATATCCTTCCCGCTAACTACCAATTGGATATCATACAGGTAGACTCTGAGGAACAATTAGCATTGGAAATGGGAATAGATGCAACAACTTTTAGTGCCCAAGTAAGTGCAGATATGTCTTTTAGTACAAACAATACATACAATAGATCTTTGGTGAAGCTCACACAACAATATTATACAATGAGTTTTGACCTTCCAACAAGCCTAGAAGCCATTTTTGCACCAAGTGTTACACCAGAACAACTGGACGTATTTGTACAACCAGATAACCCCGCTACGTTTATCTCATCAGTTACATACGGTCGTATCTTTTATATGCTTATTGAAACTACTTCCAGCCGTAGTGAGATGGATCTAAAAGTAAATGCGTCTTATGGTGCATTCAATAACTCTGTATCTGGCGAACTTGAAGTGAATGCTCTAAGTAGCCTCAACGATCTACGAATTAAGGTGATTGCTTACGGCGGTAATACTAGTGGATCATTTAGCCTTGCTGGTCTTACAGACACAAATGAAATCGCAAACCTTCTAGAATCAAGTACTGACATCCGTGCAGGGCTTCCTTTATCTTATGTTGTACGAAGTGTAGAACGTCCGGATATGATTGTAGGCACTACACTAGCTACCGAATATGATGTTGTAGAATGCGAATTGCGAGGAATCTTACCCCCTGGAAGATACGCAGACTTTGTTGACATCTTTGATGACGGTATAGGAGCACTTGTAAAGCTGGGAAATTTCAACCTCGTTTTATTTAATGGAACTGGTACAGAGTATGTATTATATAATCCATCCATACCTGGAATTTTAGAAAGTTCCCCCGGTGAATTCGCAGTCTTCAGTATAGATGATGCCAATGCACCTTTGGGAGCATTGAGCATAGCTAATGTTGGCGCAGGAATACAAAGAGGTTCTGGTACCGTAGAGCTTTTTGACAATACTGGCTTTAATATGCAAACTTTTATTTCTTTGGGAGGTAGCTTCCCTGCATCCTTAACAGAAATCCCTTCTGCCCCGTTAGGAACCTCTAGCGAAACACTTCTCGTAAATGAACAATTAGAAGATGCTAATTATGCCTTTGGCAGTGAAGGTATCGAAGCAGGAGTTCGTTTGGGTGTAAATACGTTTGGATACTTTGGAAAACCTGGAGAGCAATACCAACTTAGACAAGGCAATAGTTTTCAAAATCAAGTTCATGACAATGAGAATTGGTTTACTCAAAATCCCGATGCAGACAACCCCAATGAAAACATTGAAGCTATGTTTAACCGTGTTGGGGCCACTACACAATTTGGAACGGGTCCTTCTGGACGCTATATATTCATAAATAATGATGGCGATCAAATGGTCGAATGGAATTCTTTTGAATTAGTCTTTAAAGGACCTTGGGTTATCAATTAGCCCTACACCTATTTTAAAAGGCTGTCTTACAGAATATTTAAACTGCTTTTTTATAGATTAAAAATGTGATGACAGGTGAAAATAAAGAAGTGAAATATAAACAAGCAGAACCCTTAATTGCCAACGGACAATGGGTGATTATTGAAGAGTAAT
>CAYGTC010000158.1:0-4416 GCA_964352735.1 uncultured Alcanivoracaceae bacterium
TGAAGCGATGTTTCTCCAATCTACTTTGCCATTTTTACCCTAAAATCCATTCTATGATGAAATATTCGGGTTAGATTTGAAATAATTTAAATTTTTTTATAAAAATTGCATCCAAAACCAGATGACTTGCGTAATAAGAACTCTATTCAATTAAAAAAAGGAAAAGAGTTATGCAATTTACAATTATTCTGACATTCATCTTCACACTGTTGATGAATTATTCTGCCTTTGCTGCAGATCATGATGAAGCCCCCCAGGTGCGCATAGATCCAGCTGCAGATATCAATGATCTCTATGCTTTCACCAATCCAAATGATGCCTCTGAAATGATTCTGGCCATGACTGTTATGCCAATGGCAGGTCAGGGTTCGCAATTTTCAGATGTGATTGATTATCAATTTAACATCACCAATACCACAGATCCGAGTCTGGACACTATCTTCAGCTGTAGTTTCACTTCTGATCAACAATTTACTTGTGGCTTTTCAGGTGCTTCAAGCATTACTGGTAAGGTCGGTCAAATTGCCGACAGTGCAGACATAAGGGTGTTTGCAGGATTAAGAGATGATCCATTTTACTTTGATGCCACAGCATTTAGGCAAACTGTAGCGACATTACAGCCGCAATTCACCAATCCAGGCAACAATGATTTTCTTGGTTTAAATACTCTGGCTATAGTGGTTGGGATTAAAACAGATGTATTGACAAATGGTGGTAATGATCCAATTTTAGGCGTCTATGCAGCAACACAACGACTCAGTGGAGCCAAACTTAATGGTTCAACCACTGGTGCTTTCTATAATCGTGATCAATCAGGGCATGGCTTTCAATTAGAATTTATCTCAGATAATCGTGTTTTTGCCACCTGGTATGTTTTCGATAATGATGGCAACCCATTGTGGTTAGCAGGCGTTGGCGAAGTAGATGGTTTAAGTGCTTCGATTGATGTTCAAAGACTCAGTGGTCCAATGTTTCCACCAAATTTTGACAGTGATGACATTATTCGTGTTGATGCTGGAACACTTGTTTTTGATTTTGCCGACTGTGACAACACTACCTTGAACTTTCAATCCAATGATGAACAAGAGCTGGGGTCAACGGTCATTGAATTAAGCAGAATCACCTCAATTGATGGTTTCCCATGTGCCATGTTGAGAAATGGACAAATAGACCGCATGGGTCGTCCTGCCATTAATACTGCATTGATCAATTTATTAGAATCTACTGGTTTGAAAGACCAATACAATTTCAACAATGATCCAAGCACATGGGCACAACAATTTCAATCTGAAATGGCTGCAAACCTTGCTGCATTAGATACTCTCGATGGTGTGACAGGTAATGCATTATTAGACGCCAACACACTGGCTTCAGTATTGGTTAATGATCGACTACTCATCAATACCAGTATTGCTGACTGCGATGCCTATCTTGCTGTTGAACTGGGTGTTGAAGGTCAATGTGGTGGCAGAACACTGGCAAGAGATGTTATCGATGATACGTTTGGTGCTGTGGTAGGCCCTGGAGTTTCTGATGGGGTTGATAATGACAGTCAATTCATCAACTCATTTCCCTTCCTCGCTGAAGCCAATGCACGCTGATTCTTAAAATTATTACAAATTCCACGCAGGAATCATTCTGCGTGGATTGGAGAAAATTAACATGAATAAAAAATTTATTTTATTGACCGCAGTGATCAGCAGCAGTCTGTTTGTAAGCCATTGCAGTCTGCATCATGGTGAAAGCCATAATTATCATGCGCCTGAACAAATATCGCATATTGAGGGTACTGAAAAGGTCAGAGCGTGGATCAATCCAATGTGGCCGCAAACCACAAAAATTAAAAAAACCGCCAGCAGCGATAGATATTTGAAAAATTTGAATGCTTCAATCGAAGATCTAAATGCAGTGGTCACACAATTCAATAATATTAATGCACAAATACAATTGGCCAATAAGCTTTATCACAGATATCAAGTGATCGGAAAGATTGGTGACATAGAGCTGGCCTTATCTCATTTGCAAAAGGCCATCAACAAGACAGATTCAAATGCACAAGCATTTATGGCACGGGCAACAATACTAGCAAGTTTACACCATTTTACAGAGGCGCTTACTGATCTTGATAAAGCCCTAAAATTAGGCATTGATGAACAAGTCATCAATCAAAAAAAACATGAAATACATATCGCCACAGGCGACTACCATGCATTCAAAAACCCAGAAACTCATGATGATCATTTAACACAAGCCAAATATGCACTGCTCAATGGTGAGTTCATGACAGCCAGTAGACAGTATCAAATGGCAGAATGGTCCTACCAAGGCTCAAACCCCTTTTATCTATCGTGGTTACAATTGCAACAAGGCATTGCATTTCTTCGGTACGGTGACATTGAAGCAGCAAATCACTTTTTCAACACCGCGCACCATCGGTTTCCACAATATTTTGTGGTCACAGAACATCTGGCAGAAACCGAATTACTCCTAGGCAACACACATAAGGCATATGAGCTTTATCAACAAGTCAGCAAACAAACACAAAACCCACAGTTTTATGCAGAATTGGCCGGCGTAGAAAAACAACTGGGTTATTCTGAACAATCACTCATATCTTTAACAAAAGCACACGAGTTGTTTGAACATTTAATCAATAAGCACCCACTGACCATCAGCGACCATGCGGTGGATTTTTATACGCAACAAGGCAATCATACAAAAGCATTGAGTTTGGCAAGAGATGTCCTGAAGAACAGAAAGAATATTGAGAGTTGGATATTAATGGCAAATACCGCTTTACAAGCCAACCATTTAGTTGAAGCATGCTGGGCACTGCAAAAAAGCCAACAATTTGGCTGGCAGCCTATTGAGCTCATAGAGTTATCAAACGCTGCCAAAAACCAATGCCCAGCAAAAATCAGATCAACATTATAACTGCACCAGTTCAGTTGTATAAAGCACAGTTGTTGGTTGACCATTGGGCGAACCGCCCAATGGTTCTAGGCTGATTGCTAAAACTTTTATATCGTACTGATCAAAAACATCACTTTTTGCCAGCAATAACTCACCATTTTGAGGTAATAGTCCCAAGGAAATTGGCGCCGCTTGTTGTTCAACAATCATCCATAATTGGTAATCATTAGCACTGTATTGGGTTAATTTCTCCATGGCTTGTACTTTAATACCATCGGACTGTAATGCGATTGACCACAACGCTTGGGCTTGATCATTTTGTACAATGGCAATGCGTGGCTCACTTATCAGTAAATCAGTTTTCTGCAAATTTTGCCATAACAAAAATAAGCTGGCCATCAAGAATAAATTGATGAATAAGAACTGAGGCGACAATAATTTTTGCCACCATGACAATCTTGGCATCTCAGCTTGATTACTTTCAATAAAACCCAAGCGTTTTTGGATAGTCTCCCACACTTTTTTATCTGGTTCAATTGGCGGTAATTTTGTTCCCAATTGATTAAGGTGTTGCTCCCAAAGCCAGACATTTTCTTGTAAGTCATCGTGTTCCATCAACAGTTGTTTATAGCGTATTCGGGCTTTTGCCGACAATGTACCTAATACATAAGCAGATGACAAAGCATTTTTAAGATCCTTTTGATGATAATTCATAACTCCAAACACCTCCTTAATCTTTGTAATCCACGTCTTATCCAACTTTTGACTGACCCCAATGGCGACAACATGTGTTGACAAATTTCCCGATGGGTATAGCCTTTGAAATACGCCAAACTGATGGCATCAGCTTGTGGCTTCTCTAATTCATCAAGACAGTCATCAAGCCTTACCCTCTGACGATCATTAGACCACTCCATTTCAGGTCCATCTTGCTTGGTAATGGCCTCGTCAAACTCCTCTTTTTGCAATCGATCTTTCTGCATACGGGTATTTTTTGCTCGAAGAATATCTAAGGCTCGATATCTGATGATACCGATCATCCAAGTCAATACCGTGCCTCGGGTGTTTCGGTATTCGCTGGCATTGTGCCATACATTTATATAAGTTTCTTGTAGTGCATCCTCTGCCAATGACTTGTCTTTTAACATGTTCAAACCAATGGCATAAAGCTGAGCGGAGGTTTCTTGATACAAATTTTGAAATGCTTTTCTGTCCCCTAAGGCAGTGGCACTTAATAATTTTATGTGATTTTTATTCATAATGGATTTTCGTGTTACGACTCATCCATTAATACGCTGGAATGCTCATTTTGGATGCACCAATTAACACTTTTATGGTATTTGTGTTAATTCTTACACAAATTACCTGAAGAAATCCAGCAATAGTGAACAGACAAAGTAAATGGATCAATTCAATATACCTGATTGTCTTGATCACAAAAAACGGTATCTAGATATGATGTTTTGACTTGTCCATCATAATATCGCGAGGATTATGAAAGAC
>CAYGTC010000159.1:0-4369 GCA_964352735.1 uncultured Alcanivoracaceae bacterium
ACTCTATATTGTTGATATTATTAATTATATTTAATTATACTGTGAAGTATTTCTCAAAAAACAGTGATATTTTTTACAGAATTAACAAAATAATTACAAATAATTATCCGAGTCTATTGTATTTCAATTGTATCTAATTATATTTAGATGTACTTATATGTATTTTATAAAAATAATCTAATCGATATGTATTGATGCAGTTTACACAAGTGATTCTGAACCCAACATTACTGACCCGAATATTTTTTCGCGGAATAGGTTTTTTGAAAAAAAACAACAAACTATGCTGGATAAAGCCCCTTAATGGCAATACTATTATTGGCTTATGTTTCACAACATTGATGACCATTACAACGAGTAGAGCTTATAAAATGGTATTATTGAAGAGGGTATAAACTTGAGTCTATACTAAATGAAGTTACAAAAATGGCTAAAGAACGAAAAATCATGGAAGCAAACGAAAGCAAATACGCCAAAAAAATAAGCGGTTAAATACTCATTACAGACTCTTTCATACTGGGTTTAAACAATAACCCCTCCGATATAAGATAATGATCCTATTCTATCTGCTTATATTAAACTTACGATACAATACCAAGCATTTAAACGCCTAATTATTTTCAGGCGCTTGAAAGTCTGATGAGATTGGATTTAATGGCCTATTAATGATTTGCCACAAATCAGAATTATTTTGAGGGTAATCTAGAATAACACTGAAATTGGAAATATCACTCTCTGCATATTCAATAGAGACTGAACCAATATTCTCATTAACAGGGGCCTGATAATCACAGCCAGGACAAAAGCCAGTGACAGATAACATTTCTATCATTGAAGCATTGCTGTTTGAACCATTGCCAATGGCCCATCGTGGGTTGCCAATTTCATCATAATAATAAACCACAGCAACTTGCCTTTGACCTTGCGTATTGATTGAAACGCCCCAACCCGGATTATTAATATCGTAATAAGTTCCGGTTTTTTGATTGATGGTATCACCATCAGCAAATTGAAAATACCTGAAATCTTCTTGACCAGACTCACCCAAAATTTCCCATGCAAATGTGGTATTTCGGGCGTCGGAAAAATTCAACATTAACGTGCCAACTTCTTGTGACTCTGTTGTATTGGTTGAATGATCCCACTGTACTTTCAATAGTGGCGCTGACCAATCTGGCTGATAAGGCCCAGTGGACAGGTACCATGTTGGTGTGCCATTGTCTTCATATGTATACCAGACAACCAGCAGGTTTTCACCGGCCATTTGAATGTCTGCACCATGACCATCTCTTGCGGGGTTGTACCAAATACCCGCGCGTGGCACAATGCCAAATGAAAGGGCATCTGCTGGATTTGAGCCATCAATCAACTCTTGTTGATCATTGATGTCATCACCATCTCGATCAAAAGCCATGTTTTGCCCCAGATCTTCTGGAATCAATTGATAAGTTAATACCCGCTCGGATGATGCGATTGCCATCAGTGCAACACTTGTCAACAGCTCTCCTGTGGATGAAACAAAAACGTTGTTGTCATCATCATAAAGATAACTTTCATTATTTGATGTTGAAACCATTAAGTCAACCTTTGGATGCTCAGCAATCAAGACAAACTCATCAATCACTGCATCAATTTGAACAGCTTGCGCCAAAGTATATTGTTGCCCAACTCCAGCATGCGTGTCTTGAGAAATTGGCGCATCACTGCCAAGAGGCACAAATCCAGGATCAAGATCTGAACCTGAAAATGCCATCATCAAGGCAACCAAATCGGCCACATCTTGATCAGAATCTACACTGAAAGCTTGCGCACTGATAAACCGTGACAGCGAATCGACACTGCCATCATGAAGAAAACCAAATCCCGATAAAGATTCTTGTTGTGACATTTCAAACCCTACTTTTTCATACATATTTCTCAGTTGCGGGGTTTTGAATGATTTTTGTGTTCCGCCATCGACACTGACGATACCCAGATGATTTTCCATTGAAGGGCCAAAGGGCATAATTTCTCCACCAACAGAGATATTTAAGCTGCCCAAAAGTAAAGGTCCATTGACCGCCATGCCTGTAGGTATAGTATGACAACTGGCACATTGAAACACCCCATCTAATAAATTACTGTTAAAAAGTCGCAAACCATTATGTGGATCACCATCACCCAATGGCTCACCAGCTGGAGCAAAACGCCCTGAGGTATACTGCTGTGATAAGTCGACGGATTCAGGTAAAGAGTTGTCAATGTTTCTGAATGGATTAGGGGCAAAAGTAATAGAGGACAACATGTCTTTGAAAGCTTGCATATCTTCAACACTCAGTAGGCTGTCACTGCCATTTAAATGCACAAATGCACCATTAAACTCTTCTATACCATCTCTATCGCCGCGCCAATGAAAGGGTTCATGACCAATGATATCCTGAAAAGTTTGTGTCAACATGGGGCCCTTCATTGGGTGAAAGTCATCACAGCCTCGGTTAATCAAATTTAACGCTGTGGTTTGGCAATTTTGATTAAAAGCTTTGACCTCGCCTGCTGGATCACCCAAATCCCAAGCCAAGCGATCAATTCTGCCATCCACATGACACGATGCACAAGAAGCCTGCCCAAGACCAGATGTCTCATGAGTAGAATATAAAAATTTTCTGCCCTCTTTAATGGCTGATGGTAAAGGATTAAACACAGCTATCCTTCGGATTTCAAGCTGTGTTGTGGTATCCACTATTGAAAGGCTGGCTTCGAAATGATTCCACACGTACATGCGCTTATGGTTTTCATCCAGCACCATACCAACAGGTCCCTCACCCACATCAATATTGGCCAAACGCTCACCATCTTCATCAATTACGATGACATTATTTGAGCCCATGCCAGCAATGTAACCTTTGTCGCCAGCAGCATTCCAGGTGACACCACGTGGATCACCAGTCGATAGGTTCCTGATTTTCTGCTCTACAGATCGTTGTTGATAATCCAAATGGGAATTCAAATCAAGAACTGTGGATTCAAACGTTTCTGCATCAACCATGGCCGCCTTAACCCGTACAAAAGTACTGCGCAAATTTGGTTCATACCTCACTTCATTAATGGCATCTGTACCTACAAGAGTGATCTTATTTTTAGCAGAATTAAAACCCAAAGCCATACCAATATTCATCAAATTCTCAATATAACTGACCTCATAAGTAGTTGTATCTATGACTGCAATATCGTGATCAAGTAGTTTCCAACCTTCTATCCTGCCGGAACCTGGGGCTTGGTCACCAGACACCACATGAGTCCAATCCATACGATTATCATCTAACCAGCGACCTTCAGCATTTTGCTTGACAATCAATGACACTTTTGGCGCAGGTGGGTTATCTGGGTTGACCAGGGGCATAAAAACCTCACCATCATTGGGTGGCGGGTTAACCCCTCGATAAGGAGAAAAGTCCCTGTTCACTGGATTAAAAGGAAAGCCGAGTTGGCCATCACTTTCATTTCGGTCACCTGCTAAAACGGTTGTTCTATTGCCCGATTCAAATGCTGCAACGTAAATTTTTGTACCATCACTGTTTACAACCATAGACCGGGGTTCTTCTGCAATCAGCTCAATGGTTTGTAGCAAGTCCCCCTGATCAGCACTGAAAATTTGTACTTGATTGGGTTGAGAACAACTCACAAAAGCTTTACCATTGGCAAATACCACATCAAAAGGTTCATCGTTGGTATGCAGGGTCTGTGTTACTTTTCGATCAGTAAAATCAATCACACTGACGGAGTCTGAAATGTGATTGACCGCCCATAATTTTTCATTGTTCTGAAATCTAACCGATACTGGATTGATGCCGACCTTAACATGACCAAGTTTGACAGGATAACCTAAACTGATGTCAAACAGCTGAACCCGATTGTCTGCTGTATGGGCGACAGCCATTCGGTTTTTATCGGGAGAAATATCAATGGCATGTATTGGATGGTTTTCCCAATTGACAAAAGACACTTGTGATTGCGTCATCGCAGTAAAGAAAATCAATAGTAAGGTGAAGAGTTTCATTGAGTCATATTTGTATAATAGACTTGTGATTTTAACATAATTGAAACTGAATCAACGAAAAAATACACGATCAATTCACAGCCGATTAAAAATATCGAATTTAACTATTACGCCGAACATTTCATTAAATAGGTAGAAAAGTAAATTTCATCTTTATAATGGTAAAAGCTTATAAGGAAAACTTGGAAATACCGTTTATACCTAGCCCGAATATTTCATCAAATCGGTAAAAAAATCGATTTTATCTATGAAAAAAATTGAGTTAGACGATTTTGTTTAAAAGGCACTTTGTACCTGAATGGTTTTATGAAAAAAATGGCTGCATATATTGCT
>CAYGTC010000160.1:0-4358 GCA_964352735.1 uncultured Alcanivoracaceae bacterium
ATGGATGATCAATCACATTTTCTAAAATAATCTTTGGGTTATGCTGAGGTCTCAAGTAATTAAAATGCGATTTTTTAATTGTCCTCATAAACCACACCGAGCACCTTCCAACCCTCAGAAATTTGTCCATATGATTCTCCTCCTGTCAGCACAATCAAATCACGACTCTTGGGTTTGATGGCAAACAGCGGTATGACCTTGCCATCGTGTTGTTGTAAATAGTCTTTAAAACCAAATTCTTCGGTCATTAATGTGTTTTTGATGACTGCGCCTTTAGCTAAAATACTGGCTAGTTTTTTATAACTGATTTCTTCACCAAATACATTGATACCGCGGGTGTCTTTTTTGACATGGTGTTTTTCATTGTTTTTACTTTGATCAATGTTTTGTAAAGTAAAGACGTTATTGGCGCCAAATTCAGAACGGTAACGGTTGGCAGATAAGTAATTCAAATCGGTATTCATTGACAGTGCTAATAATTTACCATAACCAATCAAATCCAAGTGATGGTCAGCGTGTTCAGAGACTGGATTACCATAAAAAGTGGCAATGTCTAACATTCGAGCAGATTGAATGTTGCGCCAATAGGAGTCAACGACCATGCACTCATAGTTCTCTTTTTTTAATGATTCAGCTATGGCCAATGCCACTGGATTACCACCAACAATCAATACACCATTGGCCTCTGGATTGGACACGCCCAAAAAGCGACCAACAAATTTGGCCGTTATGCTTTGAAATACCACCGTACCAACAATCACTACAAAAGTTAAATTGACCAATTCTGATGCGTTGGCAATGTTTTGTTGTTCTAGTTTTAAGGCAAATAATGATGAAACTGCTGCTGCAACAATACCACGTGGTGCTATCCATGACAACATGGCTTTTTCTTGTATAGTCAAATTGGCTTTAACAGTTGATGCCATCACAGCAATGGGCCTTGCAATGAATTGAATGACCAATAACAAAGCCACTGCTGGCCAACCAAGATTCAGTAAGGATTGTAAGTCTACTCGTGAGGCTAAAATAATGAATAAGCCAGAGATCAATAGTAGTGTTAATGATTCTTTAAAATGTAAAATATCTTTGATATTTGTTTCTTTACTGTTGGCTAACCACATGCCCATTACAGTCACAGCCAATAAACCAGATTCATGAACCAATAGATTGGATACAGCAAAAGTAATGAATATCAGGTTTAAAGTGAATACATTGTGTAAATATTCAGGCAATAGATGTCTTTTCAAGACAAATGCCAACAAAGTACCTGCGAGTAACCCTATTAGGCCACCGACAACAATGATGGCAAAAAATGTTAAAGCAATTTCAGTAAAAACATCTGGAGATTGATTGACCGAACTGATAAAGCCAAACACCAAAACCGCTAAAGTGGCACCAATGGGATCAATGACCACGCCTTCCCACTTCAAAATGTTAGCAATATTGCTGTTAAGTTTTAAAATCCTCAGCATTGGCACAATCACTGTAGGGCCTGTTACCACGACTAAAGAACCAAATAACAGCGATAACTGCCAATCCAGTCCCAATAAATAATGTGTTGCAAATGACACCACAAACCACGTCAATAACATACCAATAGAAACCAGTTGAATGACCACTTTGCCATGACCTTTTATTTCTCTGAAATTGAGCGTCAAGGCTCCTTCAAATAAGATCACAGCCACTGCCAAAGACACAATTGGGAACAATAAATCGCCAAACAATAACTCAGGATTCAATACGCCAGTTACAGGACCCAGTATAAACCCTGCTAACAATAACATCAGTATCGAAGGGATTTTAATCCACCACGATATCCATTGACTGGATGAACCAATAAAACCAATTAAGGCAAGAATTAAAATAGTGTGAGCGACCATAGTTTATGCTGAGAATAAAAATGTCGTTACTCTAACATATTTGATCTTCAGGGTGCTGTAATGCCACAAAACAATTGTTAACTATCTGTCAAAATTTTTTAAGATTTATGTGTTTTGAGACTTACAGTAAAATGATTGGCATTGAATTTAATAAAATAAATTTAAGTGTCGTTTATAGATTAGAATCCATAATTGCAATGGTATGTTAAATTAATAAAGTGTTATAGGAAGGCATAAAAAAAGGCACGTTAATACAAACGTGCCTTTTGAAAAAATTAATTGCTTAATTTTATAAAGCTGTAATGTTCTCAGCTTGTGGGCCTTTATTGCCTTGAGTGATGGTGAACTCAACTTTTTGGCCTTCGGCTAAGGTTTTGTAACCTGAGCTAACAATTGAACTGAAATGAGCAAATACATCTGCTCCAGACTCTTGCTCGATAAAACCGAAACCTTTTGACTCATTGAACCACTTAACGGTTCCATTAACTTTGTTTGACATATAATAATATCCTAAAACTTTTAATAATAATGTGCCTTAAATTTAAGGCGTGATTAGCGGAGAAAACTGACTGGAACTTAAAAACTACAGGACGGAAACTACTAAATGTACTACGAATTGGAGAATGTAAATAAAAGGCTTTCTTTCTAGCTGGTCGACATCATATAGAAGCAAATTGATAATGTACAGCTATTTGTCATAAAATATCAAAAGAATTAGGACTTATTGAAAAAAACTCATGAAATTCAATAATTTGCTGTATCTTCATTGATAATGCGCTAAATAAAATTTTTTTAGAAGAAACGTATGTTGCCATCAACAATGTGTATGTTGATGTCTTTTTTGATGGTAATTTTAACCCCTGAGAATTTAAATTTTGTACCCGCTTTACAACGCCATTCTGATTCGGAAACCGTTTCACATGTTTTTGGTTTTTTTGGTAGCTTCCTGACATTAATGTAATAGTGACTGAACCCTTCATTTTGTTCAAAAGGCATAAATAGGAGTTTGGGTCTGCCAGACATTGTCAAATGATCACTCTCAAATTGAAGCTTTTGAACACCTTCGGCCAGAACGCCATTATTAAATGATATAAGTTTTTGTGGTTGATACGTCATATTTGGATTGGAATTTTTAAATTCCAATGTGTTTTTCCACTTGTTGTGCTGGTTAAATGTTTGTTGTTGGATCCTTTGAGTATTACTACTTTTATTGACCTTTAATAATTTCTTAATATCCTCATCGGTTAATTCAACTGCTGAAAACCTCTTTTCCAACAATTCAAAAGGAGTTTTGCCTTGTTCGATTTGTGTTTGCCATTGTGGATAATGTTTTTCCAATAAAAAACAAATGGCAGCGCCATGGTAATAAGCGCTCCATCGCATGAAATGATCTAGTTGGGTGTTGTTCATTCCATTTGTTGCTTTGAGGCCAAATTCATTTAACTCGGACTCAAAAGGCTGTGATTTCATGATATCTTTTATTTTGTATTCAATATAAGCTGCTACGCCTTCCTGCCATTCCATTGCTCTTTCTAACTCAAAGGTATTTGCTTTCATGAGTGATTCGCGATATTTTCTAATGCTGGTATACAAAACAATATTTCTTTTCAATTCATTGGCATCGCTAAATTTATTTTTCAATAAATTGTATAAAACAGAAAATTCCTTTCTCTTTATCGCAATCATGTAATCTGAGATATCTATATCTTGCCACAGTGATTGCGGGCGAATTAAGGTTTCCTGAAAAGCATGAAATGATTCATGAAATAATGTATAAATGGCTTGATCATCATTGAATGCTCCATCAATCATAATGCCATTATCCAAGGGGTAGTTAATAAAAAACAAACCAGAGAACTCAGTGAATTTCTTATCTTTTTTGACCCAAATGGGTGTGCCATTGATGACTTTAACTTGTTGCCAGTCTGTCAGGTTTTGCGCATCCAATGCCAGATATGCCGTGCCATCAGAGGAATAAATGCTGTGATGGTACTGATCGATAAAGCCTGGCCATATTTGCCTGATTTGTTCATCATACTGCAAAAACTTTTCAACTTTTTTTAAAGCAGATTGCCCATTGGCCTGATTGATCAGCAATAATAATAAAAGCGTCAAAGTGTGTAATAATTTCATGATGAGGTCCTGATGTGTTTTTTTATAATGGGCTTTGAGGGATAAACAGTACTTTCAAATTGTCCTTAATCATTAACAATGGTTTCTCTATGAAAGGATTTGGCAAGCTGTACAAACTGAACCAATAATCACAGTATAAACCTGCATAAAAAGCAGATGTGAAACACAATCAAACTGTAACACATGAACATTATTTGTGTCTTAATTTAACAAAAAAAGTATCACGTTTTACTCAATTCCATCATCACAAAGGGCGCAACGTAACACCATTTCGATTTTAATGACATTAAGAGACCTCAGCATAACTACCGTGACGAGTAAAAAATGAGGCGAATGTCACTGGTA
>CAYGTC010000161.1:0-4177 GCA_964352735.1 uncultured Alcanivoracaceae bacterium
CATAAGTATAAACCCAACGCGCGCCGTTAGGCTTGATGACAGCGGTGCGGTTGTTGTTAAGCTCTAAGGCTTTGCTGATATGTTGAATTTCTGGACTGTGCAGATTAGTCAGGTTGAGTTTTTTTTCGAAAAGCATAGCACTAGCTATGGTTACAGGAAAAAGACACAAGATGGCTGATTTGAACATTTTAGAAAACTACCTATCGGTAAAGTATTAGAGCCCTGTCATATTCATACTGCGTTTGCTCCCCTGCGCCATTGGTTTCACTGAACAATTTTTTTCTATATAAAAAAATGGTGTATTTTTATACTATTTTTTGATGAATTTGACACTGTAGGCGACGCTAATACCGCTAGAACAGCGATCATATTAAGGTAATATACTAAATAATCTGCAAGATTTTGAGAGCTTAGAATGGCACTTTTGATTTGATTATTTTTAGAACACAGAACACACATATGCATAAACGTATCTTATAAAGTATCAAAATTACAGTAAGAGCTTCCGGATTACTTAGATGCATTGAAGTTTAAAATGATAGTTCTATTTACCATCCCAAAATTTAAATTTAATTATATTTTAATTTTTAGAAAATGCCATCTAGTTTTATTGACAAATATAGCAAACATAGGTTATTTTAATTAATAAAATAATCACACTTTAACTAAATAAAAAATTAATCATAGGAATGTTAGATGTTTGACCACGGGAAAAAAATTGATACTTTGGAACGAATTGCAGTAGATATATCTAAAAAACTAAATGTACTAGAGCAAAAGATTGACATAAGACCAAACGATTACGAAAAAGAGGCTAAACAGGCATCAAAGAAAACAGCGGAATTTAGAAATAAATCAGAACAAAGGCTAGATGAAGCAAATCAAATTGCAGAATCTTTAACTGAAATTTATGAATTTGTAGAACAAAAAAAAGAGCAAGTTGTTGTATCTGTAAAAGATATTAAAAAATTACTAAATGAATCTAAAGATTCAAACAATGAAAGTATTGAGAGTAGTGATGAGTTACATAAAATAGTAGAAAAATTTAATGCCTTTTTTGAAGATCATCCAAATTTCAATAATGAGTTCAATAGTTTAAATGATAATATTATTGAATTAAAAGAAAATTCGAGTAAAGCGAAAACAACTTATAAAGATATTTTATCCAAGAAACTTCAAATTGACGAAATTTATAGAGAAATATATGGTTACTCAGAAGAAAATGAAAACAATGGAGACACTATTGAAATTAGAGGCCTAAAAGATGAATTGGAAGAGTCATATAACCAAGTCAATAATGATTTGCAAGTTCTAAAAGAAAATATAGAGAATATAGAAAGCATAAGTTCATTAAAAGTTCGCAATTTCATCGAAAAAAATCAATTTAAATTGGATGATTTTGAAAAAAATTTTAATGACGACTACATTGAAATACATGAAAAAATTAAGTCATTGTTACCAGATGCAATGACAGCAGGCTTAAGCTCTGCTTTTGTAGAGAAGAAAAAAGATGAAGTTGTGCTGTATGAAGAATATAAAAAGAATTTTAATAATGGAATATCACTACTCTCTGCTGTAGCATTATTTCCAATTATCGTGGGAATATATTTTCTTTCTACAGGTACTGATTTAGCTACTGTAATTGAAAGATCTCCAAAAATAGTATTCTCATTCATGCCTCTTTATATACCATTGATTTGGACAACAATTTCTGCAAATAAAAAAGTTAACTTATCAAAAAGGCTTATCGAAGAATACTCTCATAAACAAGTGTTGAGCATGACTATTGAAGGCCTATCTAATCAAATTAATAACCTTGCAGATAATGAAATTTCGAATGAACTAAGGACAAATTTATTGAAGAATTTTTTAATTGTAACCAGTGAAAACCCAGGAAAATTGATTTCAAATTACAAAGAATCAGATCATCCGATATTAAATTTGCTTGATAAACAAAAAAGAAATTCAAAAAGTGATATTACAGAAAGTAAGGATCATAATGAAGAAGAAATACTCAAAGATAATTAGGTTGAAATTAAAATATTAATCTTATAATTTTATTTATATTTGATAATAGAATTAAAAAAAACACAGGGGCAAAGCGCCCCTGTGAAAACAGGACAAGAGAGGAGGAACCTGTTTTTTTACTTGTTGTAGTTCGGTGCTATTCTGATGGAGATACCAGCCTGCGCTGGTATGACGAGACATTAGTGGGTTTGGTGGTTTTTTGGTTAATTGGATCGCATACAATTGTGTACATGATGTAATACTTAAGCCACCGTTTTACTATACTTTTTAGACAAACTAAATGCCCTCTTCTTTGTTATCATTGTCTTGATACAGGCGTGAGACGCTTTGCATTTGGTAGGCATAATCGTTGACCAGTTGTTCTAATTGTTCACTGAATTTGGTGGTCACTTTATCTCGGGCCGTGGCTTGGGGGGTTGGATAGCCGAGGAATTGGAATCTGGGGCCTAGGTCTTTGATGATGCCGACTTTGATAAGATTATTCAGTACGTTAACTGTTGAGGTTGCACCGTAGGCTTTGGTTTTAACGATGGTGTCTATGGAGTTGTTGCCGTATTTGGCCATTGTCATGTCCGCCTCTAGTTTAAAGCTTTCTCTTTCGTCATTTTTATATTTTAGGTATTTTTGCACTTCTTCAACAACCATCAACAATATGGCACGTTTGTACTTCAAGTCTTTGCCTTTGAGGATGGCATCGGTGGTACGTCGGTCTATTCCACACAATAAAGCAGTTTCGTATGTGTGTTGGCAGCCTTTATAAACGGTTTCGACATAATCCTTGCGCAATGCCTCGGTGAATTTGTCAAAGTCAAAGTGCAACTCTTGCAAGATTTTGGCGATGCTGTGTATAATGGGTTGTGTGACTTTATTGTTTATCATATCCTTTGGTTCCTTTTCAATAGTCTTATCATTATGGTTGTGATCACATACAATTTTGTATTAAATACAATACCGTATGTTTTATTATACTTTACTTTATTGGCACAATAATGCGCTGGTTTTGTAATTATCTGTTGTTGTGTCCACGTGCTGAATGGCTGCTTTAAATTGCTCAATTGATTGGGTTAAATCTGTGATCAATGCTTGTATGTGCTGATCAGCTTGTGAATTAACTGGTTGATGGTCAATAACCGTGAACGACTCGCCATCGTCTTGAATCATGCCAGATTGAGTGAGCACATCTATGACGGATTTGGTAGTGGTTGCGCCGTTGACGTGGTTGTCAATGATGTTACTCAGTGAATCAATGCCGTATTTGGCAACAGTGCCATTGTTGTGTTGGGCTTTGTGTTTGATGGCTTCGATGATGATGTGTAATATGGGACGTTTGTTGTAGAGTTTTTCACCTTTGATGGTTGATGCGACAATGCGGCGATCAATACCGCACTTGAGTGCCGTGCGGGAAAAGCTGTGACAGCTGTTATAAACATCGATCACATATTGGCTGCGCAAGGCTTTGCTAAAAATCTCAAAATCCATGTTGAATTGAATGAGTAGTTCGGCAATTACTGTGATTATTTGCGGCTCATGGCCTTGGTCTGTGTGTTTCATATCCTTTTTCCTTTGATTAGTGGATTGTTCTTTTTAGTACGGTTATTAAAACATAAATTTTTGTGCTAAAATACTAGAAATATTTCTAGGAAAAAGGAAACCCACTGATGATTGATACACTTACACAAGACGCAGATAAAAATTCAAAACTTAATGAAGAGTTTTTCGAAGGACTTTGTGATTTATTTCTTGAACTTGATATTGACGGCCATGAGTTCATTAATAACTTTACAAAACACTACGTGCAACGCACAGCCAAGGTCGTTGAAACTAAATCAGATATTTATACTGCAACAGGATTTTCAGAATACACGGCAAAAAAATACTTGGACAAATCAGAAAACACTGACTATCCTAAGCGCAAACAATATTACTATGTATTAATTAGTAGACTGAAAGAATTATGTGATAGATCACAAGATGGCAGTATTCCAATTCATGGCAAACACAGGTCATATGTATCAGCTTTTAATGATGCCAACACTACAGAAAAATCAGTGACAGCCCCCTCGATGTTGAAAAAACTCATAAAAGCTGGATTTATGTAAGCGCCAACCAAACTACGTACTTGCTTGTATAAAATTTTCTGGTAGCAACT
>CAYGTC010000162.1:0-3875 GCA_964352735.1 uncultured Alcanivoracaceae bacterium
ACGTAACGTCAATCGTACGATCTCCACGAACAAATAGGAGGTAGGCATCACCAGCTGTGAGTGTATTTACATCTGTATTATCTATAGGCGTAAGGGCAGGGGTTGCTGCGCTATTGTCATACGTAAATAAAGATGGGTTTCCAGAAGGAGTCGTATCAAAACCATTGGCTCCTGTGGTAGATCCTGTAATATGTGTTCCAAATCCAGCTGCGGTAGCTCCATTTTCTTGCCAGTTCTCACGTATGGTTGTTGAGGTCGTTACCGGACTTGTGACAAAACGGAAAGCTCTTCTTGCAGGCACAAAACGCTCTATCGTTACATTACCCGTAACGGTTCCGTTTCTAACGGGAGCAATCATTGCAGATTGTGATGCATTACTTAATAAGGTAAGATTATCATTTGTGGTGATGTCACCTTGTGTGAGTGTTAATAATTCATTGATGCTTACATCAGTATCTACTGAAATAGATGCACTGTTATCTAAAGTAAGTTGCGCTACTTCAAACGCATTACCAGAAAATGATTGATTGGTTCCATCTTTCTTAAAGGCAATAACTTCTGCTTGATCTCCATCTAGGGTTCCATTATTAGTGATGTCTCCAGAAACTTGAACTCTATTGGCTCCGAAATCAAAAGTGGCACCCGCATCTACAGTGATATTATTAATAAAGGTATCTCCTGTAAGTGCAACACTCCCAGATCGTACAATAATATTATCTGAAGCTTGAGATACTCCACTAGGATCTTCTGGGGACCAAACTCCAGCATCATAAACATAATCGTTAGCTCCTAAAGCCACTCTTAAATTATCTATAGCGATATCACTTGTAAAAGCATCTCCTGTAGTACCTACAATTCTTATTTGAATAATATCAGCATTTATGACAGGTAAGGTTACCGTTTGTGTTAACCAGTCATCACCATTTGAAGTTTGTTGTTGTCCATTTATAAGTGCCCCAGTTACTTGCGTCCAAGTGTTACCTAGGTCTGTAGTAATTTCTACATCTAAGCTTCCCATGTCTGCACCAAACATGTGGTAATCGAAAGAAAATGTGGCATTCCTAGCACCAGGAAGCTCTATACAAGGACTTATCAATCTGGCCGTAGCATTAAAACCAATAGCATTCGTATCTGAAGTAAGTGTTGGATCTGTAGCTTCTAAATATAAATATTGTCCTCCACCAGATACACTCCCATTTGAACCTGCATCTGGTCCTGTTGATCCACTAGTTGTACCACCTGTATTTAATGTCCAGTTATTATTTCCATTTTGAGGGGTACTACCATCACTAGTATCTTGTGTCCATAAACCAAGGCCGTCTTCAAGATCGGTTGTGTATGGGAATGTATTTACAACTTCATCTGTACAAGCAAAGGTTTGATTTAGGATAGATATTTGGAAATTATCAAAAGTGAACCCTTCAAAATTAGTATCATATCCATCTGCTCGGTTAGAAGAATCAGTATCAAATCTAAAACGGAAAATCACGTTATTATTTCCAACAATTCCATCATTATTAAACTGATCCAATAAGAATTCTTCTAATACCCATTTATCAACATCATCTGTAGCGGTTGCTGTATTGACTACATTAGGGTCTAGAATAAGATCGCCGTCATAAATAAGTGTCCCATTATTTTCTTGATGTACTTGATCAGTGTTGCTCTTATTAAGGTGAAAATTTCCTTGTTCTCCAGAAGGGACTTTGGTATATTTTCCACACAAAGCTGTCCAAGTACTTCCTCCATTTGTACTAGCTTCAAATTGCGCTAAGTCAAAATTACGTTCAATATCCCACTTTGCATTAAAGTGAATCACAGCACTATTGGCTGTAGATAGGTTTACAGGCGTGTCTAGTGTTACAAAACTTAAAACGTTATTGTTATACGGTGGGGAAGGCGTAGAGGTAATGGCATTGGTACTTCCATTAAATCCATCGGTCGTTCCTGACCAGGTATTATTGGTACCACTCGTCGTCCAGTTACCAATTCCATCTCCATTAACAAGTACGGTTGGATTAAAATATTTTGTATACGTTACTTGATAGATGGTATAGGTGTCATTACTTAAAGTCACTTGATATTCTACAGGATCATTTGCAGCAATCCCAGCATCCAGTGTCAATGTAGCACTTGTCGAACGTTGTTCAAGAATATCCATTCCATTTAAAGACGTTGCTCCTGGTTGAGTAACTCCTGTAATATTGGTAGATATTGGCGTGATGGTTAATGTTAAATCACTAGCAGTTTGTCCAAGGTATTCTACTTGAAAATCAAGTTGAGGGCTTGTAGACGTTAGATTGGTGGAGGTAAAATCATGTAATCTTGCATACTTTCCGGCATATAAGGAAGTCATTAAATTCATACGAACAGCACGTTGTGCAACTCTTACGATATTTGTTGTTGTAGGCCAGAAATCATCTCCATTTTCTGGTGAAAATGTAATGATATTTTTTCCAGATCCAGAGGCTGTATAGGATTGTAATGTTGCTGGGTTTCCAAAGTTATCTCCATCATCATCAATAAATGTACTATAAGTTACATCTGGACCGCCTAACATATAATCATTGGTATCTCCATTAGCATTTGTTAATGTATTTGGAGCAGATCCGTGAATATATCTATTAAAACGAGTTGCATCGTGCATTAATTTTTGATATTCATCTTCACGATTGGACGGTGCCGCATTTGGATTTCCATTATAAGAAGAAGTCACAATGGAGTTAATCCCTGAGTGATGATTGATCGCATATTTAAAATCTCTTGATTGTACAAAATCTGCAAGAATTTGAGATTCTGGTTCAGAGGCAGGAAAAGGACCTCTATAGGTATCTCTAGTTTGTAGAGGACTAGACCCACTATTATCAAATCCCCAATAATAGGCTGAGTTTCTATTTAAATCCACCCCTCTTAAAGCATTCATTTGTTGTTGGGGATTAGTTGAACTACATGAGGTTCCTCCACAATCATTTACACCAGGGCGTAAATTTTTACGTTGTAGTCCACCACCATTAGGTCTTATGATCTCATTCCATTTTACCCCATCAGGATTTACAATAGGGATAAAATACATTTCTTGATTATCTACTAAGTTTTTTACAGCAGGATCTAATTCGTAATTTTCAAGAACCCACCACATATAATAAATAATATTCATCATACTACTCACTTCACGCGCATGTGTCATACCTGTAATAAGGGTTTCAGGCTCATTAGCCTCATCGATGTCTGGATTGTCAGAAATACGAACATACCAAATCGTTTGTGGGTCAAAAGCAGTAGCTGTCATATTTCCGTGAGTCTGCTGTCCCGTGGGAGAGGCATCTTGACGCATGGAGATAAGATTAGGATAGAGTGTGCGCATTCTATCTAACTCGGCAATCATCTCGTCCACAGTTAAACATCCACCAAAAGAATCTCCTAGTCTAAAGTTTTGGGCTACCCAGTCGATCTCTTCACACTCTTCACGCTGTATCAAACTTTCTATAGAAGCGTCACCTGTACTTAATGAAGCACGTTGTGCTCTCTCTGCAAGAGAACGCTCTTTCATTTCACGCAATAAAGTCTCACCTTCTTCACGTGTAGATTCATAGCGATCAACATAAAATTGAGTTAAATCATTTTCTACAACTTGATAAGAAATTCCTAGTTCATCTAAGACTTGTACTTCTGTAAACTGTAAATCAAGGCGTAAATCGTCTCCTTCAAATTTGGCACCACAATGTAAATCAAGACCTGCATCTTGAATCGTGTGTAATTGATCCATATTAGGAGCTGTAATTAAAATACGCTTTGCTGTTCCTATTTCATTACTATCTGCTCCATCTTGAGCAAAGAGTCCTGTGACAGCGCATAACGATAACGCACAAGCAAGC
>CAYGTC010000163.1:0-3748 GCA_964352735.1 uncultured Alcanivoracaceae bacterium
CACAATACAAAATGGCGCTGAAGCTTAATTCAAATTTTCGGCGTCATTTTTTTTGCGCTTATTTTGATATATAACCCCATTATCATTCTCCCTTTTCAATCCATTGTATCGCCCTGTTAATTGTTTTTCCTTGAAACAAATTAGAAAGTTCTAAACCTTCTTGGACTAGAATATCAGGAACTATCCCGGCTTTATGAATCGTCTTATCCTTACTCATAAAATAGGCTTGCATAGGAGCAAATACCCATTTATCAGGTAATACATACCATCCGTTTGTACTAGAAAGTCCACCTGTTTTCTCCCCTATGATTTTGACATTGGTTTGTCCTTTAAGACTAGAGACGACCACCTCTCCCGCACTTACAGTATATCTACTCGTAAGCACTGCTATTCGTTTTTGATTTTCTATTTCTGGACATAGTAACGGTTGTTCATAATGAGCATATCCGTTCTCTAAAAAGTTTCCATCTTGTAAAGACCACCTGGAATGAAAATTCAAACCATCTATAGTATCGCCTCCTAAGTCAGCTTCTGGAATTAATGCGCCTATCCCTGCCATCATAGGGTGCATATTGCCACCTGTATTACACCTCAAATCTAGTATCCATCCGTTTGGATTTTTATTTTTTAAGGAACAAATCACACTTCGTATCGTATCTCTAGCGAATGCTATATCTTCGTTTTGCATCATCCCAGTTCCCACGATTTCAACATACGCAATATTCGTGTCATCGAGTATCTTTCCAACCACTTCATACGGCAATACAATCTTAGAGGTAGTGATTGATCGCCAAAGACTATCTCTAGAAGCCCCATCGTCTTCTGGTTGATAACTGTAAGCTACTTTATAATCATGCATTAACATTCCATGAAAATCACCAAGCGTTTCAAACATATGGGCTGTTGGCTTTCCTATTACATCTATAGCGTCATTTTGTGCTGCAATCGCATACATTTTATTTGATAGGGTATCCCAATCAACATGCTCCCTATTGTAAGCATTTGCTTTAGCTATTTGAATGATAGAATCTAGTATCGTGATTGAAGAAGTGTCAATCGTTTCTTTAATGGTGGTTGCTTCTTGAACAGTTCCTTTACAACTCACTAAAACGAGACAAGTAATCAGCCATACAATACTACTTTTCGTCTCTTGGTTCATAGGTAGGGATTGTAGAGTTTGCAACAGAAATAATACCATCAAAACGATGCGTTGGGATAAAAGGAATCGTTCCCCCATTTTCTAATTCAAAACCTGTATTGACTTCAAAAAGCCATTGTGTTGCAGGTGTAGGCTGTAGATCAGCCAAATTCAAAAAAGCAACATCTTTGTGTGTCTTAAAAAATGTGTGCTCTATAGCCGTACTATCATTATTGATAAAAGGTACACTGTTTCCTGTCCAAAACTGATAAGCTTCGCCTTTATATGCAAAAAGTCCTACAGTATAATAATCTTCATTATATTTCTCTTTGAGATAATGTCCCATGAGTTTTGAGTTATATCCTTCTGCGGAGTTTTTTTCGACATGCCCATTATGTGCCCAAACAATGATTTTTTTATCTGGATACACTTCATCTAGTAACCAAATCAGATTTTCTGCCATTAACTCATCTCTGAGTTGATACCCCATAAAGCGATCAGCAAAGGATAAATCGGTTGATCTGACAAACATTTCTAATGTCCTTTGAATAACTAAATACGCTTCGGTACTGAGCGTTTTTGATTGGATTAGGGAATCCTTTTTCTCTTGTAGTAATAGACGAGCATCCCTAGCATTTTTACTATAAATATCACGGTGTTTTATATATGCAAGAGAATCATTATTGCGTGCTGCTTGAAACGATTTCTGAAAGGAATACATTCGAGTGCCAAAACTATCAGACATTTTTTTATTGATAGGCACAAGCAGTCGTACCATTTTTGTTATAAAATAACTGGAAGAAAACTGCGTATCATAACCTGCATATATCAATGGTTTGTCTAAAGTATTTGTCTCTTTGATATAGCTAAAAAGTGTATCAACTTCTTGTGCTTTAAAATTTCCAAAAAGGGTATAATCACGTAAACTTTTAGGCGAGATTGTGTCAACATCTGCATAAGCAAGATTAATATCACCAAGACCTCCTTCCATAGCGAGGACTTCAAATCCCATTTCTTTATGCAAGTAGATCGCTAATTGAGATTTCATGTCATAGTATTTCCCTAAACCATGAGAACTTTCGCCTAAAGCAACGATTCTTTTATCTTTTAGAACTTCTTTTAATGAAGAAAAATCATAAACGCCGTCGGGTTGTAACTCTATGGTGTTTTCAATGAGCCACTCAGACGGTGTTATTGATTTTTGATTGCAAGAAGTTTGGATGGATCCTACTAAGAACAGTAAGATAATAGCATAGTGTTTCATAAAGCACATAGGGATTAGTTACTACAAATATGAATCTAAACCCTCTAGAACACCGTGTTTTTAAAGCTTGATATGTCCAGAAAATAACATCTTGGACATATTTTAAGAACGCTTCATTTTCTTTTTATAAGCAGAGGGCGTCTCACCTGTTACTTTTTTAAAGGTTTCATTAAAAGAAGATTTAGAACTAAACCCTGCCTTTTCTGCCAAGGTCACTAAGGTGTATTTTGATGCCTCTACAGAAGCCATTAACGTCTTTACCTCTTCTACCCTATGCATATTGATATACTCTGAAAAATTCATTTCTAACACTTCATTAATATGTTTAGAAAGTTCTTTTGTAGGTACTTTTAATTGTAAAGACATTTCAGATACTGTAAGATTTGGATTCAGGTATACTTTTTCTATGTGAATGGCTTGGTGTAATTTTTCTGCAATATCAGATAAAGGTGCACCCGATAGGTCTTGGGTATACCTAAATGTATTAAAAAATAAGTTTGATTTTGTGAATCCCATAAAACCAATCCAATAAATAAATGCTGCATTGATAAGTAACGTGGCATAATAAAACCCAAAGGATTCAAAACCAGCATTAATGATTAAATCGGATGTATACAGTACTATATCTATAGCGCTAACACCTATAAATACCCACGTAAACTTTTTAAGCCATGTTACTGTAGGTCGTGATTTAGAATGTATTTTGTGTTCGTTTTTCTTTAGAAAAAGTAAAGAAGCAATCCCCATAAAAAAGGTAAAAAACAAGAAAAAGAATTCGTGGATTCTAAAAAAACCTGAATAAACAACAACACCCGTAATTCGGTAGCTATTCTCTTGAACAGCTATAGAAAACCAATAGATTCTTAGGAATAAATACACAAACGCAGGCGCTAGTAAGTACCATTCCCTTTTGTGATAGGGTGGTTTGTTATCTATTATAGGAAATTGATTTTTTATATAAAAATAAAACCCTGCTCCTATCAACCATTTATAAGGAAATGGAAACATATGTAATGGCCTGTGATACTTAAACAAATCCATGTCTAAAAAGGCATAGATTAAATTAAAAAATGATAACGAAAACAGAAATAGTAAAAAGAAATCTACGGCTAGCGGATTCACACTTCTTTTCTGGCGTAAAAAAAGGCATAAAATCATTCCTTGGATCGCTCCAAAAAGAATGAGAATATTAAACGCATTGTAGTCTAAGTCCATGTGAATACTTATAAGTGCTGATAATAGGTATCGTCAAATGCCATATCAACTAAATATAACTTTAATTTTACCATTGTATTTCCTTTTCCCCAAGAGAATTTAGCAATTCATTCGTTTGACTAAAATGCTTG
>CAYGTC010000164.1:0-3681 GCA_964352735.1 uncultured Alcanivoracaceae bacterium
ATCTCATTTTAACAAATTGTACTTAAATTTTCAGATAGTTATGCTGAGGTCTCTACTTATTTAAATCATCACAAATCAGCATACTTATACACTCAGCATTGACACTATAAAAGTTGTGGTTTTTGCCATTGAATATTTGATGCTTAACAGCCATGGCATTCAACCATTGTGTCGATGGCTTATGCATATCATCAGCACCATAATAAAGCCGAACTTGTGCTTCGGGCCTGATGGTTTCTTTTCTGAGACGAGTCGATGACAAACAGAACAGCGATTCTACAACCTTACTTTTTATGGCAAATTTCCACGCAATGGTGCCACCAATACTGAAACCAAGAATATGTATCGGCTGTGTTTCAAAACTCAACAACTGCTCAACTGCTTTTTGTATGCCACCATTGATGAATTGATCATGGCGCGTTTGTTGATCCTTACCTGTTGGTATTTGTGCCAACTGACAACAGTCATAACAGTAAACATCAAAGTCGCGGCTTAATCGATTTACATAGGCTTGTATCCAAGTTTTGCCATCTAACCCCCACAGATCCGAAAGTATGATGAGTCGCTTTTTATTGACGACATGATGAACCTTTTGTGTCATGGCTCAATCTTTCAAAAAAGCAATGGTCTTATCGATGACTGATTCTGTCCTTAATATTCTAAAATGTCCTGTACCACTGATCTCAATAAACTCGGCATTTTTCCAGTGTTGATGCACCCTTTTTGAACGGTGGATAGGAATGACTTTATCGTTTTTATCATGAATAATCAATGCTTTTTTAACATTGACCTGTTGCACAAAATCTCTGACATTGAGGGTATTAACGTCTTTTTCTATTTCGCTTTCTATGCGTTGAACCAATATTTCTTTGACCTTTTGGGTAATACCTATCTGCTCAACAACATCATCAATGCGTTCGGTGAAAGTATCCGGTACTGTTAATAAAACGTATTGGTCAATCATCAGGCTCTGATCATTGAATAAAGAGTACGTTGTCGCCACACCACCAAAAGAGTGACTGATCAGTTTTTTAACTTGGTATTTTTTGATCAGCACTTCAACCAACTCAATAAATTCAAACAAGCTGGTGTCACCTTTACTGCTGTAGCCGTGGCATGGCGCATCAAAGGCATGTACTGTAAAACCCTCTGCTATCAGTTTTTCAACGATGTCACCAAAATTACCAGCTTGGCCTTCCCAGCCATGTATCAGTAAAACACTTTTATCACCGCCCTTCCAGGTATAACATTGAATATCAAAATTCTTAAATTTAAAGATTTCCTTATTGGATTTGTCTAAAGTCACCAATTCATTTGCCCTGAGTTTTTTCACCTGCGGATGGGTCAGCTGATAATAAGCAAAAGAAGCCACCAGTTTTGGAAAAAGAATAGAAACCCACTTAACGAAAGTTTTTTTCATGACATCACATTATAAAAAGTTTTGTGAAAATAAACTTTTTTCTCATTAAAAGCAAGAAAAAAATTTCAATTACACACAACGATGACACCTGTTTTATTTGATTAGCATTCTTATTTATTGCTTACAATAATTAAGACTCTACTTTGGCATAGATATATCAGTATTGCTTTTATTTCGATCATCAAAACTTAAAAATGCCCATGATTTCATCAACCATGGGCTCTTGATTAAACCGTCATAAAAGTGATGTTCAGTTTGTTATATTTCTTTGTCTTTTGACTTCTCTTTGATACAAGAGTGTGCCTTCTGTACCAGGTAAGGGTCTAACTTGCCTCAACTCTTTAACTCTTTGATATATCGGCATTGAATAGCATTTTTCACAAGAAAAACTCACACCCATACTCAATTCATAACCTTCAAGAGAATTGGTGAGAGTGTATGGCCCTGTGTAGACTTTAGATACTGAACCGGCATCGCTAACTGACCATGGCCATGAAGTGCCACCTGACATCACTTCATTGGTCGTACCATTCCAATCAACATTTGCCACCGTAACAATGGTACCACCATAACACCAAGGTTCTGCATGAGCCTGAATACCAATCAGCATACCCAAACCTAGTGTTATTAATTTATATTTTAGTTTCATGTTTTTTCTCCTATTAAAATTTTCGAATGTATTTTTTGCACAATGCCTTTTTACTGTAATTGTTTATGATGAGATTTTGTAAAACAGGTACGGTAAAAATCGGACAAAAAATATATACCCGACTTAAATCATTGTTTTTAAGAAGAATATATTGCTATGAACCTTTATTGAGAATGTACATTTTTTTCCTGTTTTTTCCGGTTCCGACGGGTGTTTTATTTCAAGACATCACTATTCAGTACTTTTTTATCCATAATTGTGATGATCAGAATCATTTAACCCTCAAAATTCAATCAAATATATCTTTGGTTACTGCATATAATTTGTTTCACTCAAGACTTAAAGTCGTTAAACTGTACTTTTATTCAACGAAAATTATCGAAAATTATTGATGAAAGAACAATCAACTGAACAAATCAAAGAAAACAACACTGATGGAAAAAATGAACAAGAGCAAAACAATCAACCACAAGTCGAGTATTCAGTATCTGGCGGTTTGGTGAAGCGGCTGCATGATTTAAATGTTTCTATTGCCCTGACTTCTTATCAATCTGGTTTGTTATATTTTATCGGAAGAAATGCTCAAGGCGGCATCAACATTCATCAAACAGGCTTGCCCAAACCAATGGGATTGTGGCTGGGTGAGGATGGTCGATTGACCATGACTGGCGGGTTTCAAATCATGCGGTTTGATAATATTCTGGAAGCCAATCAAAGTGTTAACAACACATTTGATGCGTGTTTTGTGCCCCGTACAGTCCATGTAACAGGGCAATTGGATGCACATGATGTTGGCATGGATGATAATGACCAGATAGTATTTGTCAATACCCGTTTTAATTGCTTGGCAACAGTTTCACACAAATACAGTTTTAAACCCCTATGGAAACCTGAGTTTATCAACACCATCATTGATGAGGACCGTTGTCACCTCAATGGCCTGGCAATGAACAATGGTAAACCCAAATATGTGACGGCAGTTTCACGCTCAAACACCATTGATGGTTGGCGAGATCGCCGCGCTGATGGGGGCATTGTCATGGACGTTGAGCGCAATAAGATTGTTTGTACCGGCCTGTCCATGCCGCACTCACCACGCATGCACAATGGAGAGTTGTGGTTGCATAATTCAGGCACTGGTGAACTGGGCACCATTGAATTTGCAGATGACGGACAGGGTGAATTTAAACCCCGTGTCTTTTGCCCAGGCTTTTTACGCGGTCTTGCTTTTTATGGCCATTATGCTTTTGTTGGCTTATCAAAACCCCGCTATAAACGTTTTGAAGGACTTGAATTGGACAACAAACTTCAAGAAGCCGATTCAGAACCATGGTGTGGTGTACAAATCATTGATCTCAACACCAACACTTGTGTGGACTGGTTTCGCATCGATGGGCACATCTCCGAATTGTATGATTTGGAAGTCATACCAGGTTATGCTTGTCCGATGTCGGTGGCTCCAGATTCTGCAGAGGCCGCAAAGTTGATCACATTTGAAAATACATAGAGACACTTTACAAACGTAAGCGCCAACCAAACTACGTACTTGCTTGTATGAAATTTTCTGGTAGCAACTTCTCAAAGTCTTCAACAGACTTTGCATTGGGTATAT
>CAYGTC010000165.1:0-3618 GCA_964352735.1 uncultured Alcanivoracaceae bacterium
ATTTACACTGAGAAATCCTATTATGATGTCAGGGGCCGTATGTTTTATCGTGAAAGTGTAAACATAAATGATGATACTGATGAAGTCTCATTATGGGAATACGATGTACTGGATAAAGGTTTAATGACCCATGAGTATTCAGTATCAGGGCATAATCCCACCAACAGTGCAACCATTGCGGTGGCCAAGGATTTTCATTATGACGTGTATAAACGCCCGAGTGAAGTGGTTACCACCATTTATGATGGTGAGAGTTTCAATGATGATGCTTCATCAGCTCATGTTTATCGTACTTCAACAACTTATGACGAGTATGGACGAGTGTTTCAGTCCTTTGATGCCTCGGGCAATGGTGTGTTGTTTGAATACAACCAGCGAGGTTTCCAGTATCGCACGCGTGATGCCGCCGATGGAACCAATGGTCAAATTTACCATGAGGTGATCAATACTGATCAACGCGGTAATGTGATCAGTGAAAAACACATGGACAATTACTTCACCAATAAAACTTATCTGGCCAATACTGGATATTTACAAAGCATCAAAACCAACAGTAGCTTTGGTAGCATTCAAGATTTAAGTTTTGCCTTTGATCGCATTGGTAACTTGATACGAAGAACCGATTATAAAGCCAGTAATGATGTCAACAGCGATAACATCACTGAGACATTTTTTTACGATGATTTAAACCGTATGACCAATGTACAAGTAGATTACGATCCAGCCACGCAAAAGATCTACCGTTATGATGAAACAGGTAATTTGATTGAAAAGGATGGTATGACTTTGAATTATCCAAATCTTGCAAACAATGGTGGTGTTCGTCCACATGGTGTGATTTCAACCGATACAGGCAAGAGTTATGAGTATGACAACGTAGGTAATGTGATCAAGCGCAAGCACAATGGTGTTGAAGAAGCAACATTTGCTTATACGTCATTCGACAAACCACACACCATCACAGCCAATGATTGGACAACAGAGTTTGCCTATGATGCCAGCCGCAGTCGCTATATCCGCAAAGACACTTCTCTTGGCGGTGAACAAACAGTGACGCATTATTTAGGGTCCGTGGAATACACCTATGAAATTGGTAAGCCAGTAAAAGCCAGACGTTATGTGGGTAATTTGGTGATTAACATCCAAAATGACAGCCCCTTCAGAGAGACTTGGGACTTTGATTGTTTATTAAAAGACCATATTGGTTCAACGCACACCATTGTTAATCAATTGGGTGAGGTGACGGCTAAGATGAGTTTTATGAAATACATCCCTGTATTTCATCGCTTCGCGATCAGCTAAAGCTGTTCAAATTCGTTCCTGAAGAATTTAGTGGTGCTTGGGGTCAAAGAAGGGTTGCACCAACATTCAGTGATGTTAATAACTACCTATTGATTTCAGTCAGCCAGGTGTGGAGCAACACTGGTTTGGGCATCCGTCAGGAGATTGAGGACAGTACCAACCGTGGCTTTACCGGACATGAGCATTTAGATCAGGTTGGTATTATTCACATGAATGGTCGTATTTATGACCCAACCATTGGCAGGTTCTTACAAGCCGACCCTATCATACAAGATCCTTATGATACCCAAAGTCTAAACCGCTACAGCTATGTAATGAATAATCCATTGAGTTATGTTGATCCAAGTGGTTACTCAAGGCTGCGTAGTGGTTGGTGGAGAACGCCGCTTGCCATTGGTATTGTGGCATTAACCTCAGGTGCGGCTACTGGTCAGTTATTAGCTGGCACCCAGTTTGGTACATGGGCATCAACCAATGCCTTTGGGGTAGTTGCATCTGGAGGTGCGCTATCAGGAGCTGTTGCAACAGGGAATTTAAAGGGCGCATTAAAAGGAGCAGTGACAGCAGTGGTTACTTATGGTATTGGGCATGGCTTTAATGGAAAAGGCGGTATTCAAGACCCATTTGCCAGAGGCTTTGCCCATTCTGTTGTAAGTGGCGTGAGTGCAGAGGTTGATGGTGGTAACTTTGGACACGGATTTGTATCATCAGCATTGTCACAGAGCATCGGCGGTGCTAAAATCTTCAACCATAGACATGTTGGCCTCGCTGCAATTGTTACTAATGCGATATTGCAAGGTTCGATTTCAGAGTTGATGGGTGGTAAGTTTGCCAATGGTGCTATGTCGTCTGCGTTTAGGGTGGCGTTTAATGATGGGTTTAATGGATACAAAGGAGCTGAATTTCAGACTTTTGAGGAGGCTTTGCAAGCAGCTCATAATAATAATCAGAGTGTCAGAAGAACAAATCGAAGTGAATTTGGTAAGTATAGTGGTTTAAGTGGAGATCCACATGGTACATATGTTTACTATAATGAAGATGAAGGCTATTATGAAACTTCAAATGTGATGGTTTTCCCAAGAGATGGTGAATCTTGGGGGGATCCTGATGCCTATTTTGGCCAATCTGCTGTGGTGGATGATCCTCCTCATGTTAGGCCTTTTTGGTGGTTTAATGATGATAAGACTATTGTTGGATTAGCAATAACTCAAAATCACACAAGAAGGTCATATAGTGAATTTTATCAAAAATATGCTAATGAAATTGGAACAGTTAGAGTTTCAACTGAAAATGAGTATCCACCTTCAAGTTATAGGTTTGACATAACTACAGAGACATTTAAAGCACAATAACGAAAGTAAAAATGATTAAATATATAAAAATAATATGCATCCTATTTTTTTTCAGTGCATTTGGTTACAGCATATATATGAATATTAAGCTGAATGACCAAATGAGAAAGTTAGAATTTCTACAACTTAGGTTTCCGGATGAAACTATTCCAGCCTTGAATGGTTATGATCTACTGAATGAACAATTGAAAAATAAAATTTCATTTAGAGATATAACGATTTGTAATTTGAAGGATGATCTAAAGGATTTTAATATAGATTTTCAAAAGATAGCTGAAGAAATTTTGTATCTAAAAAGTAGCAGAGAAAGCTTGATAAATCGAATAAATGATAAAAAAGATAACTTATCAAGCTATCTAGAGAAAGCTGGTGATGTAGACTGTAAAAGTTTAGATCGAGAATTGATGAAAAAATAAAAATTTGTCTTATTCACACTTTCTTTTGAACGGAAAAAGTAAATAAAATACGTGATTTACTGAGTAAGTGAAAGACAACTTCGTCTAAAAGCGTGGACAAGTGATAGTTAGCCCAATCTTCGCTTCACCGTTGGTAAAGCTTGACTGAATTTTTCAAATTCAGTTGATGGTTCAATCTCAAATCCATTGATAAACGGGTGTTTATCAATGGATTTTTTCTTGAAACTAATTGGGCTTGAGTTATTTTTGACTAAGAGCACAAGCCCATAAAGGATAGTTACTTTGCTGTTCATAAGGGGAGGGTATAACTGCTCCAGCTAGGTTGATTACTGGAGCTATTACAGGTCAATAATGAAGATTAATAAAGAAAAGTGCATTATTTGTGAGGAGCTAATTATTTCTTTTTATCATAAATACAAAGTCTTGACAGGAGGTGAAATCTCCTGTCCTCATTGTAAAAGTAAATTTAAAGGTACTCAGCCTTTTATGTTAAAAAATACATTAGACAGGCATCTATAGAAGAAAGTAGCTAAGTTAAAAATAGTTTG
>CAYGTC010000166.1:0-3614 GCA_964352735.1 uncultured Alcanivoracaceae bacterium
ACCTTCCAGAATTTACTGAAATCTTTGTGACCATCATTCCCTACAACGCCACAGGGAATGCCCAAAATTGTAGTGAAGAAAGTTTTATCACACAAACATTCCCGCCATCATGCACCCTCATTACAAATCCGCTGGATGGGGCTATAGATGTGCCCGTAACAACGACCATTACTTGGGAAGAAGTTATAGAAGCCACAGGGTATCTCATAACTATTGGAACGACTTCAGGAGGAACTGATATCGCAAATAACCTAGATATTGGCAATATCACTTCCTATACACCGCCTACTAACCTACCGCAACAAACTGAACTATTCGTTATCGTCACTCCTTATAATATAGGAGGAAATGCACAGGGTTGTTCAGAAATATCATTTATCACAGAGCTCCTTCCGCCAGATTGTACAACACTTCTCTCGCCTTCTAATGGGAGTACCAATGTCGCTGTCAACACAGGTATCTCGTGGAATCCAGTTCAAGGAGCTGATGGCTATTTTATCACTGTTGCCACCTTTTCTGGAGGAGATGATATCATCGCCACCACCGATGTCGGAAATGTGACAGAGATCTCACTCGCCGAAGAACTGCTCGATAACACCACCATCTATGTAACGATTCATCCATATAATACTGGTGGCATCACAGAAACATGTCCAGAAGAATCCTTCACCACAGAAGACAATACTATTGTCATAGACGACAGTCAGAAATTCGGCTTTTCCCCTGATGGTGATGGTGTCAATGAATTTTGGGAGATCAAAGGCATCCGCAATTATCCAGACAATGTCGTCTCTATTTATAACCGTTGGGGCGATCTGGTTTTTGAAATAAAAGGCTATGATAATGCCAGTAATGTCTTTCGCGGAAGCGCAAATAAAGCCACAGGACGCGGTGCGGGAGATTTACCCGAAGGCACCTACTTTTTTACCATTGCTATTCCAGTTCCACACCCTCTTAAAACAAAAGGCTACGTAGTCTTAAAGCGATAACTATGAGAAAATATATACCTATTGTTTGTTGCTTTATACTCTGTATTGCAAACCTACATGCACAACAAACACCATTATTTTCGGATTATAATTACAATACCATTATTATCAATCCGGCGCATACGGGCCTTAATGAAGATTCCGAAATTGCCTTCACCAATCGCGGACTCATCGATGCGTTTGATGGGACGCCTAGATACCTTTCGCTTTCGGTAAGTATTCCAAAGGACTATTCGGGTTTTGGCGGTGGGATCTTACGAGATGAAATTGGCGTGACGACGTCAACACATTTTTTTGCGTCCTATGCCTATAAAATTTTCTTATCACAAGATACCAATGTTCCTCGCTGGCATAATGGAAATCCGCATGTGCTTTCTTTTGGAATTTCGGCAGGAATCCTTCAATATGCTGAAGATTTACTAGACCTCAATATCACCAATGATATTAATTTCGCTCAAAATATAAACACCTCCATCCCCACCATTGGTGCCGGTTTTTTGTACAACGAACGTAATTTTTATGTCGGACTTGCCGCCCCAAACATTGTTGGCGACTTACTTTCTTCCGAAAAAAACATAGAACTCGTCGTGCCCTATTATGCGTACGGAGGCTACAAACTTTACATGGGAAGTCAGCAAGAATTTTTACTCAAACCCAATGCTCTTGTGATTGTCTCAGAAGGTTCACCTACGCAAGTAGATATGAATCTTTTCTTGAATTATAAAAGCAAACTCGAAGCCGGTATTGGCTATCGCACCAATTCGCTGGTGAATATGCTGGTTGGGTTTTACCTCTTTAATAATATTCGGATCAACTATACCTATAACGTAGCCTTAAACAATTCCCCACTAGGAAGTTCGCAGGGATTCTCCTTGAGTTACCGTGCGGGGAATGGCTATGGCGGTAGGCGTTAAAAAGATTTTTTATTACGCTTTCGCGAAATGTAATAAAGCAGAAGTACGAAAGGGTATAATGATGTTATAAAAACTCAAGCGACTTCTTGCCCGCTGTGCATTGTTGATCTTTCTATTCATTAAATTCTACCAAAAAAAAAACGTAGGCCTGTCCGTTCGAGCGCAGTGGAGAACTACAAGATTATAAGTACACAGATATTAAGCAAAATAGAACACTACTCCATTTTAGCAGGTGAGGCTATTTTTAGAGTGCTGAATGGCATTCTATTTATATGGCAACCTAGAGATATGCACTTTTAACTCAAATCTAACCATATTCATAAAAAATAAATAGATAAAAGTTAAAGTAAACTATTATTAATCTAATTACACTTTATTTTAATTATATTTGTAATAATCATAATTAAAGTAACTATGTCATATTACGGACTAACAATACAACAATTACAAATTCTCAATATCATAGAGACCGAAGAAAAGTATGGGTATCAAATATTAAAGGACTTAGAGAAAAAAGTTCTGCTAGGTAGTTTATACAATAGTCTTAAATCTTTGGAAAAAAAAGGATTTGTAACCTCTAAGTATAAAATGGATGGAGAAAAAGAAAGAAGATATTACGAAATCTCTACTGAAGGGAACCGTGTACTACAAGGTGTAAAATTTGAACTGAAACCTATGTTTACCCTAAGCTAAGAGATATGATAGAAGAAAAAATTATTACGCAATTAAAATTAAGTCTTGAATGGACATTAAGACACAAAGATATTTCTGATCACACAAAAGCAGGTTTTCAAAAAACAGTAAATGACCTTTTTCAAAAACTTGAAAATATAAATCATTTATCAGAAGCTGAAATAAATGAACTCTTTAAAGTGATTCTTATTGTTAATAACTCAATTATTAACGCTAAAAAACATCTGCCCCAATCTCACGACTATTTATTAAATTCTAAAGTTATTAGCTTAGAAAAACAGTCAAAAACTTTACGATTTTCATTTTTATTAAGCTGTATATTGCCTGCAAGTAGTCGAAAAGACTTTAGAAATGATATAGAAGATATTATCCAAGAACTTAAAGAAAGAAACTTTAGAGGTTGGCAAATTGCAGGAGTCGTACTCTTAAATATGGTAAGTGTATTAGCTCATGCCATCTTCTTTAAACTGAGCAACTATTACTATACTGCCACTAAGGTTGAGAAATAAGACACAAAACTGATTTAAAAGAAATGACAAAGCACGAGGATTTGTTAATAATATATTTTTTACTAATTATAATGCTTTCAGGCATAGTAACAGGATTATTATGGTATTATTTGAAGTTTAGGAATGAAATACATAACAAAACTAAAAAATTAGAATTCCTTTGTGTATTAGATTTCATATTACCTGAAAGTATTCAAAAAGATTTTAAAGTTGATATAGAGGATATCGTCATTGAGCTCAAAGAAAGGAATCTTAAAAAATTTCATGTAACGCTTATTGTATTATCACATTTAATTAATGTCATTGCGCATTCTTTTTTATTAAAAATTAAAGACCTCTTACACACCTTCACTAAAGCAAATCAATAGCTGTTTTTACTATTATACTAAATACCCTCACAACATAGTAAATAACATTTCTTTTCGCTTTCGCGAAAGCGAAAACCTCCTAAAATCAGTTTTGTTTAAATTTTAACTAACTTTTGTTAAACAAAAGAAACTTATTGTTTA
>CAYGTC010000167.1:0-3505 GCA_964352735.1 uncultured Alcanivoracaceae bacterium
TAAAAAATAAAGTTGCCTTAGATGCGACTTATGACTCAAATACTGGGCGGTTTTTGAGAAATGATCCACTTGATGGAAATGTTCAAGACCCGCCAAGTTTTCATCGTTATTTATATGCCAGTTCAAACCCGACATCGTTTGTTGATCCAACTGGTAAGGGCAATGATACAGCGCATTATTATGATGCGTTATTAATAGGTAGTCTCGTTGGATTAAGAGAGTTCGAATCAGCGGCATTTGCATTGGGGGCACAAATTGGAGATGAGTTTCAACAAGCTGATGCTGTACAAAATTCGATTAGTTTTGGTTTAACAAAAGCTTTTTTAGATAGATCAAATCAATCCTCTGCTGAGTCAATTCTTATCAGTCAAAGCCTTAGAGAAAAAGTAATCAATAATTGTGGCAATCATGCTCTGTGTAATACTAGACCTGAATTTTTACGAGATGCAGTCACAGATTATGTAGGTAATAATGTAGAAAATTTCTTTGAATTGGGTACAGCCGATCATGCCTTTACAGACAGTTTTTTCCATATTCGCAAAGATCAGGTAAATGATTTAGAAAAACAACAATTACAAACACCAATAATCGGACATACATGGGAAGTACATGACACAGATAAAGCTTTTTTATATCATGGCTCTAAAAGGGTTAAGGCATTTGAAGCAAGAGCTTGGTTAGTTTATGAGTTTACTCTTAAACAAGGAACACAGACTTTATCAAAGAAAAATTTTGCAAAAAAATTAGGTGAAGCAGTAAAATTACTTGATGATCAACATAACCAATTGTTAAGTAAACATAGAAAATTAGGTTTTACTGAAGGAGGAGTTTATACTTGGACCACAGATTTCGGCGGAATTAGTGATGAAGAAGAGTTCAATATGATGCGATCTATTCTTAAAGGTTTAGGTTTTAATAACATACCAAGGACAGAAAGACACAGCCTTGCCAGAAATGTTAATGGATTGTTAGGGGACTACACACATGAGCAGTTAGTTGGCATAATTGTCGCAACCAACCCTAAATTAGATGAGCAAATGGTTAAAAGTGTTGATAAATCTGAATTAATTAAATACATCAATGGAAAGTTATTCCAAGCGCAGGAAAAATCAAGAGATGCAATATATCAAGGCATAGTTCAACGCAGAGCAAGTCATCCACAGTTGATTAAAGAAGAGATGGATGCACCAGGAGTTAAGGAGTTGTGGCAATGAAAAAAATAATTACTTTATTGATTGGAACACTGATGCTTCTTTTTATTAGTTATTCTGTGACTAAAGAGTCAAAAAAAGTGTTTATGCCTTTAGATTCAAGAACCATATTATTTGGTAAAGGTTCAAACATGGAAATAAGGCAATATTTGGATTCAGATGGTGCATATATGACCCATGATGATTACTATTTGCTGATTGCAAATAATAGATTGATAATTTTGGAAATATTATTTAGAGATTACAAACTTGATCCAAATTATGGCGCAAAAGACAAAATAGATCCACCATTAATGGTGGCTGTTGATGAGTTGAATATTGAGGCCGCTGAAATTATCATCAAATATGGTGGGGATGTTAATTATGTCGATAGATATAACAATACCGCTCTGATTTTAGCTGCTAAATCTGCTTTTGCTATTCCAGAAAATAAAGAAAAAAGCAGACAAATGAGTAAGCTTTTAATTGATGCTGGTGCTAATGTAAATGCGGTTGGTAAGTGGTTTACGCCACTTGATAGTGCTATATATTCGAAGGATATGATTAATGTAAAATATATGGTAGATCGCGGAGCAGATATAAATTATATTGACTCTGATGGATCAAATTATTTATTTTCATGTTCTGAATTTGAATGCATTTTGTATTTTTTAGATAAAGGTCTGGACATTAATACAGTAAATAACAAGAATCAGAGTTTTATTGTTAGTGTAGTATCATCCAAATTGATAAGTACTAGAGAATTAGAGAAATTAATTGAGCTTGGTGCAGATATTTGCCATACAGATAATGATGGACTAAATATCTTAAAGCATTTGGAAATATCTGGCATTAATCCACATCGAAAGAAAGAAAATCCTGATTTTTATTATAAAAAAATTGAAGAGCATAAAAACACTGAACTTTATAAATATTTAGAAAAAGAATATAAAAATAGATGTGAATAAAGTAGGACGTAAATGTACACGAAAACATCAATTTTCTTAATCAACTTCAAGTGTGTTTTCTTCAAATTTTGGTTATGATTTTCTATAGAAATTAAGCAGTTTTCCTACAAAATCGGTGCTCAATTTCTCAGTAAGCTGACACCCTTTTTTCCTACAAAAAGAGTGTCACTTTGATCAATCCTTATTGGTTGCAGATCAGTAAATATTGATTATCACAACTCTGTATCATGGTGCATTGACTTGAGTTATAAGGCTTTGCACCTGATCCATCACCAACGCCAGAAATTATTATAGTTGTATTCGGTCCGGCGCCGCTGCCATCACCAACACCATTTAAGCAATTTTGTGTTGTTGATTCAGGTTGAGCACCAGAACCGTCACCAACTCCTGCATGACTTGCAATAGTGGTTAATGTAAAAAAAAAGCGGTTATCAATTTAACTTTATTCATGATTTTTCCTCAATTGAGTATTAAAAGTAAAGGAGGTCACGCCTATCTCAAGATTTAGGCTTTCCACCAATATGCGGTTAAGTCCCTTTTCTTCAAAACTATCAATAATTTTTTGATATTTTTTAAAGTCTTTCCTTTGTTCATTACGTAGTTTATCGATCAATTTTTTTATGTTGTCTGGATGCACTGCATTACTGAAATATGACATTTGAAATAATGTTTCATCATTATTTTTTGCTAAGAAATTGTGTAAAAAAGTTGCTGATATTCTATTAACCAAATCAGATAATTGTCTTATGATGTCTTCTTTTTTATTCAAGCCGGATTGTGGTAATGAATTAAGAAATTTAATCTTTTTATTTTCAATTTGTTCAACAAGTCCAGCCTTAACAAGTTTTCGAAGCATTGACCGTGCTGTAATAGTGTTATCAGCTGTGTTTGCATCGTTAAAAGCTGATACATATGATTGATGTGTTCCATTGATTGGTATGCAACCATCCTTTGAGTGTTCACATAGTTCTTTTATCCTATTTATCAAAATATAGTAATATTGTTTACGTTTTGGGTAATCAATATTTTCTGATTTACGCAAGTGTTTTTTTGCTGTATAGGGTGAAAAACCAGTTGAATTATAAATATCTGAATTAGTTTCTGAAGCTTCAGCTGCACGTTTAACATAGTGTTTAGTAAATTCATTAATAAATTGATGACCATCAATGCCAAGTTCAAGAAATAAGTCGCATAATCCTTCAAAAAATCTGTCATTAAGCTTGGAATTATTGTGAATGTTATCAATATTTAAGTCAATCATTAGTGGGCATCCTATTCAAAAAAATTTTTGATATTTTAACATACTTCATCATGTTTTAATAACCATACAAAAAAGAACAATCCACT
>CAYGTC010000168.1:0-3418 GCA_964352735.1 uncultured Alcanivoracaceae bacterium
ATTTACACTGAGAAATCCTATTATGATGTCAGGGGCCGTATGTTTTATCGTGAAACTGTAAACATAAATGATGATACTGATGAAGTCTCATTGTGGGAATACGATGCAATGGATAAAGGTTTAATGACCCATGAGTATTCAGTATCTGGGCATAATCCCACCAACAGTGCAACCATTGCGGTGGCCAAAGATTTTCATTATGATGTGTATAAACGCCCGAGTGATGTGGTTACCACCATTTATGATGGTGAGAGTTTCAATGATAATGCCTCATCTGCCCATGTCTATCGTACTTCAACGACTTATGACGAGTATGGACGAGTGTTCCAATCTTTCGATGCATCAGGCAATGGTGTGTTGTTTGAATACAACCAGCGAGGTTTCCAGTATCGCACGCGTGATGCCGCCGATGGAACCAATGGTCAAATTTACCATGAGGTGATCAATACTGATCAACGCGGTAATGTGATCAGTGAAAAACACATGGACAATTACTTCACCAATAAAACTTATCTGGCCAATACTGGATATTTACAAAGCATCAAAACCAACAGTAGCTTTGGTAGCATTCAAGATTTAAGTTTTGCCTTTGATCGCATTGGTAACTTGATACGAAGAACCGATTATAAAGCCAGTAATGATGTCAACAGCGATAACATCACTGAGACATTTTTTTACGATGATTTAAACCGTATGACCAATGTACAAGTAGATTACGATCCAGCCACGCAAAAGATCTACCGTTATGATGAAACAGGTAATTTGATTGAAAAGGATGGTATGACTTTGAATTATCCAAATCTTGCAAACAATGGTGGTGTTCGTCCACATGGTGTGATTTCAACCGATACAGGCAAGAGTTATGAGTATGACAACGTAGGTAATGTGATCAAGCGCAAGCACAATGGTGTTGAAGAAGCAACATTTGCTTATACGTCATTCGACAAACCACACACCATCACAGCCAATGATTGGACAACAGAGTTTGCCTATGATGCCAGCCGCAGTCGCTATATCCGCAAAGACACTTCTCTTGGCGGTGAACAAACAGTGACGCATTATTTAGGGTCCGTGGAATACACCTATGAAATTGGTAAGCCAGTAAAAGCCAGACGTTATGTGGGTAATTTGGTGATTAACATCCAAAATGACAGCCCCTTCAGAGAGACTTGGGACTTTGATTGTTTATTAAAAGACCATATTGGTTCAACCCACACCATTGTTAATCAATTGGGTGAGGTGACTGCTAAGATGAGTTTCGGAGCTTGGGGCCAGCGCAGAGTTGCACCAACATTCAGTGATGTTAATAACTACCTATTGATACCAGTCAATGAGGTGTGGAGCAACACTGGTTTGGGTATCCGTCAGGAGATTGAGGACAGTACCAACCGTGGCTTTACCGGACATGAGCATTTAGATCAAGTGGGTATTATTCACATGAATGGTCGTATTTATGATCCAACCATTGGACGTTTCTTACAAGCTGATCCGATCATACAAGATCCGTATGATACCCAAAGCTTAAACCGCTACAGCTATGTGATGAATAATCCACTGAGCTTTGTTGATCCCAGTGGTTATTCGAGATTACGCAGTGGTTGGTGGAAGGTGCCGCTTGCTATTGGTATTACGGTATTGACATCTGGTGCTGCTAGTGGTCAGTTATTAGCAGGCACCCAGTTTGGTACATGGGCATCAACCAATGCCTTTGGAGTGGTAGCTGCTGGTGGAGCATTATCAGGGGCTGTTGCAACAGGGAATTTAAAGGGCGCATTAAAAGGAGCCGTGACAGCAGTGGTTACTTATGGCATTGGACATGGTTTTGATGGCAAAGGCGGTATTCAAGACCCATTTACCAGAGGTTTAGCTCATTCTGTTGTAAGTGGAGTGAGTGCTGAAGTTGATGGAGGACACTTTGGTCACGGATTCGTATCATCTTTCTTATCCTCAAAGATTGGTAACAATAATTTCTTCCAAGAAGGTGGCACGGCTGGTAGAATAGTGTCAAATGCAATATTGCAAGGCTCTATTTCGGAGTTGACAGGTGGTAAGTTTGTTAATGGAGCTATGTCAGCTGCGTTTAGGGTGGCGTTTAATGACGTAATAGGACCAAGGCAAAAAGTGGAAACATTTGCAAGTAAGAAAAATGAAACAAAAGAAGACTATATCGATAGATTAAGTATTCGTATATTTGAGCTTTCTGATTCAAATGAAGTTGAACATTGTGGAAATATTTGTATGAAAATAAGTCCCAAGTCTTTTGGTCTTGGATTTGATACCGATTTTTCTACAGAAATATTTACTGATAACGATCCTGTAGGATGCAGAATTGGGAGAACTTCTTGTTCTACAGGGGGTTTCAAACCTATAAAAGAAGGAATTCATGCTCATGTTGAGTCTTTTAACGTCACTAATGAATTTAAAAAGACACATCCTGACTTGCCATTTAGAGGTCGTTGAGGTCATGCAGATGTGAAATCATTTTCTAATGCTGATAAAGGATTTGTAAAAAAAGGTCATGGTTTACACTTAGCTAGACCAAAAGATAGAATATTTCTTAAAGCAAATAAAAAATAATTAATAATTGAATGGGAAATTTATATGAAACAGCACTCGATAAAACTATACATGTTTATATTGATATTTTTATTTTTAGAGGTTAACGCGACGCCTAATTTGTTAGTAGATATAAAAAAACAAAGTCTAGAAACCTTTGATGATGAATCCTTAACTATATTAAATGCCGAGAACGGTGGAGTTTTAAATATTAACTTTAAATCTGGAGATGATAAATTTGATTTTCCAAAGTCAATTTTGAAAAAAATATACTTTGTTAAAAATATGGATACGTCAATAACCAAATTAATTAATATAAACCATAATTCAAATTTCATTGAAAAGAAATATATAAACATTTATTTCGAATATTTTTCAGAGAATGGTGATATCCCAAGTGATAACAATGACTTAATATTTGGTATATATAAATTAGAAGCTGAAATTTGTAATGGCAAGATAAAACACATACAAATTTTAGACGATAAGACACAAGATTTACTCTTTAAGATGTAGAAGCTCTGACTTTATCAGACTGTTCTATCCAAATCTCCAAAGTTAGTAAGCATGGGGATTTGAGGTGTTTTTTAATGAAAATGCTTCAATTTCCTTTAGTCTAGAACCATAAAGGACAGGCGTTTCTAGCCTGAATTATTTAGAGAGCCGCTAGATTATTAGCGGTTTTTTTTACGTCTAAATCTTATCGTGAAGCATTAGCCAATCGTTTGACTTCATATTTAACAATCATGCCATCAATAACTTCACGGATAATGGCTTGCTCATCATCATTAAGCTGTTCCACAGCCATAAATAGTCGACCCTGATAAACTCCTAACCTCTTGATAGCCAACGATATAATCTA
>CAYGTC010000169.1:0-3393 GCA_964352735.1 uncultured Alcanivoracaceae bacterium
CAACAAATGCAAAGCGTTTCAAAGCTATATCACCAAGACAATGACAAAGAAGAGAATGTTTAGTTTGTCTTGAAAGTATAGTTAAGTGGTTAGTACAGTATTGTACTGTGTATAGAACTGTATGTGATTTGATTGACACAAACAAAATCACCGTCATACCCGCGCAAGGCGGGTATCTCCATCAGTATACACTCGACAGCGTGCCTTTCTGTGATTAGTTAACTCTTAATAAATGTATATACATACCTAATATATAACCCAAATATACCTATAAAATAACCAATATATACCTATTATATACTCATAAAATAACATAAACATACCCTGAAAACACTATACAGTTAATATGAAGTTAATATCTATATGTTGAGGCGAGATTGCCTGCCTTAATTAGTGATTTATCTGTCATACGTCATATTTAAGTAACATGTGTTTTTAGATTTTTTTTAATATAGTCATAAAATCCATCTATTTTATTTACTGAGCATACTCTTGATAACTCTCGGCCAACTTTGGTTAGCATTACTCCACCTATTTGTAGTACTCCTTTTGTTGTAGATAAATCAAGAGGCTGATTTAAATAAGTTATCCTGTATTTCTCTGGAAGTCCTTTTCTAGCAAAACCTTTACTAAAATTGAATTTAATGAGACCAGTGCTATCTAAATTGATTAACTTTGTAAAGTAGATAGAATTTTCTGTGTAAATTGAGTCAAAATGATTAATTATGATTGGGATAAACTTATCTTCAAAATACCAACCAAAATTACATAATGCTTGAAAAGCCTCAATATCTCTTTTATCTAGGTTACTTAATAGGTTTACAGTCCTTTTCGAGTAGGTTTGAGGTTCATTTGCTTCACCTGCTAGTATACTAGCCCACAATTGTTGCATTTGTTCGTCACTAATAATGCGTGATTTATCAAAGAAATTTATAATCCAGTCATTTTCTATCTTGTTAGCATCAGCATTTTCACTAAGATTTGGTATGGCTTTTACCATAATGTTTTCAATATTTTGTTGTTTTAAGGCTTCTTCTTCAATAAAACGGTGCATGGCACGTTTCTGCAAATCCGTTATTGCAATTGTTGAACTTGCTTCAATTAAATTAACTTCGGCCTGAGTCTTTGCTTTAATTATATTGGCCTCACTTTCAGCTTTAGCAATGCGTTTTATTTGGCTTGGCTTAAATATGCCGCCAACGGCATCTGAGATTTTCTCAATAAGTGTATTTGCTGCTTTAGAATCTACTTTAATTAATGATTTATCTGTCATAGGTTATTTTAGTATTCCTTATTTACTTGTGGGATTAATAAAAACTGTTTTTCCTTAGCCAGCTACAATCTGTTTCATCTGGCTTTGTCTAACAGCCATGTCTAAAAATTTGCACACGATATCCTGATCGTTTTGGTCAAGTTTGTCTGCTTTCTTACACAGTTCTTGTAGCCTTTTGTTGTTGATCTGAAAATCAGGTACTTTGTGACTGTTAATGCCAAGTAACAAATAGTCAAGACTGACCTCAAGTATTTGTGCCAGCCTGATGATGTAGTCAAACTGTGGTTTAGTCTCTCCTTGTTCCCAACGCCCAATCATTCTGGGTTGTGCATCCAGTAGATTAGCAAGTTCTAGTTGCGTTAATTGTCTTGATTTTCTAATTGCCGTTAAATTCTTTCCAAAGTCCAACATGTTTATGTACATCTCGATGATAGTCTTATTGGACATTATAGACCTCCTTTTTTTAAAAATACCTTGATTGTATTATAGTGTCGTGTTTAAAATAGGTCAATAATGACATTGACAGATTTTTAAAAAAGGTAAAAAAATGGCAAGATTCACAGATGAACAACTCAAACGCCTAAAAGCTGATATTTCTTTAGCCCGCTTGATTGAATCACAAGGCTACCAACTCAAGCGTGAGGGCAAAGATCATGTGATGTGTTGTCCTTTTCATGATGACAAAACACCTTCGCTGAAAGTCAGCACCGAAAAGAACCTGTTTAACTGCTTTGGTTGTGGTGCATCGGGTACGGTGATTGATTGGGTGATGAAGACCCAAGGCGTATCATTTCGTCATGCGTGTGAGATATTAAGTGATGATGCGGGTGTTGAATTAGATAACACCATGCCCAAAAAAAGCACAGTCACTAAACTGGCATCACCGATCAATGATAATGCTGATAATCACACAGTTTTACGCCAAGTCATGGATTATTACCACAGTTGTTTAAAGCAATCACCGGAGGCGTTGGCCTACTTGCAAAAAAGGGGTTTGGATAACCCTGAATTGATCGATACCTTTCATTTAGGTTTTGCTAATCGTACTTTGGGTTTGCGCATTCCCAAGGCCAATCGTGTGGGTGGCAAAAAGATACGCAGCCAATTACAGGATATTGGCATTATCCGCACATCAGGCCATGAACATTTTAATGGTTCGCTTGTTATTCCCGTGGTTGATGAAAATGATCTGATCACTGAGGCTTACGGCCGTAAGATTTTAGACAAGTTGCGCAAGGGTACGCCTTATCATTTGTATTTGCCCGGTGCGCATGTTGGTGTGTTCAATTCATCGTGTTTACAATCCAGTGATGAGGTGATTTTGTGCGAGTCTTTGATCGATGCCTTAACATTCTGGAATCATGGTTTTAGAAATGTCACCACCAGTTATGGCACCGGCGGTTTTACTGGTGACATCTTGCAAGCCTTCAAGGACAACAATATTGCACGCGTATTGATCGCTTATGATCGGGACAAGGCAGGCAATGAAGCAGCGGCCAAGTTATCCAAAAAGCTCAATGCTGAGGGTTTCGACACGTATCGAATATTATTCCCCAAAAACATGGATGCCAATGAATACGCCTTGAGCGTACAACCAGCGGCCAAAGCTTTGGGCTTGGCGATTCGTAAGGCTGAGTGGATGGGTAAGGCTGTGGGTAAAACACATGGCCTCAGGAATAAGGCAGAGCCAGCTGATAATGTGAGTATCAACAAAACCGCAGAGGCCAAGACATTACAGAGTACAGCAACTAAGAAAAAAAAGCTTTCTTCCTTAGCCAGCTCAGTGGCGTTCACCATCTGCGATGATGCTGACGATGATACAGCAGCAATACCAGAGCCACAAGCCAGTGTTATGCCCAAAGCACCGCGTGAGGTTAATGCTGTGGTCAGTGATCATGAAATAAACATCAGCTTTGGAGAAGCTGACAAGGCGCGCAAGTATCGCATCCGTGGTTTGTCCAAAAACATGAGTTATGAGCAGTTTAAGCTGAATATTCATGTACTCAAAGGTGAGTGTTATTACATTGATACATTCGATTTGTACCATGCGCGCTCACGCAATACTTACATCAAACAGGCAGGCATTGAATTGGGCATTGATGCCAAAGTGGTTAAAAAGG
>CAYGTC010000170.1:0-3311 GCA_964352735.1 uncultured Alcanivoracaceae bacterium
ACGCTTTTTTATGCATAAATAATTGACAAGTCAAAACATATCAACCCGGATATTTGATCATAGAATGGATTTTAGGGTAAAAATGGCAAAATACATTGGAGAAATATTCGGGCTAAATCTTTTTATCTTCTTTCACGTATTGGTTAAAAGTCTTTCAAGTAATGCATAAAAAAAAGCCTGTGAAATTATTTAACTTCACAGGCTTTTTTCTTATCTACTAAATGGTAAGTATTAATTCATCAGCTTATTATTCATAGCTGCTAAATTTTATTATTATAATTCAACTTCACCATTATTGTCAGTATTAACGATAATACAATGCTCTTCACCCGTTACCGGATTAACAACGCACAGTTGCATTGCTGGACCACTACCTCTTGGTGGGTTTGGTGGAGCCTGAGCACATGGATGACTATTACCGCCGTCACTACCGGTTGAAAAAGAATTCTGTGAAAAAACTAATAATGTTATAATTATAATGATGTTTATAATTTTCATGAGTTATATCTCCCCTGTATTTGTATAATTGTAATCAAAGTGTACTTGTAAAACGCCTATTCTCGGGTAAATCCACTCCTCTGTTGACTCAAAACTAGCCAAACATTTGAGGTTTTCCTCAGTGTGTTTTTGCGCTAATTTAAATAGTTCGTGGTTTACAGCTTCCCGATCCGAAGGATGAATTTGACAAGAAAAATCCCAGCGATGGAATAAATCTTTATTCGCTCTCAAGTGCCACAAGGTATTATGGCATATATCAAAAGATTCTCCTAATAATTGGCTATACTTGTGTGTAGAATAATTACCCTTAACACTGGTTGATAAAAACTTCACCTTATCACCATCAATAGAAATTCGATTAGTGGCTATCAATTCATCGATTACAGTTGTATTGGTATAACGGCCACTTGCCTCAGATTTTATGATCTCATAGAGGTCATCTAGCATGATTCCTGCACCTTCATCCATCTGAGAAAGTTTTTCTGCAACTTTATCAACACCATTAGTCGGTATGAATATTTGTTCGTTTTGTAAAATTTTCTTTACGAATCTTCTGTCTATGCCAGTTATGGTTGATATTCGACTGTAATTTTTTCCTAGATTGTTTTTTTTCGTTCGTTGAACTTCTTTTTGTACTTCGTAAACATATTCTTTTTGAATAATTGAAGCAACAAAGTTAAAGTCACATCTTAATTTCACTAAAGCCTTTACAAAAGGGCGAACTATTCTCGTAATTAATAATGATTGATCCATAATTACATCATACCACCATGTACATCAAAGTACAACATATCTATATAGTCCACTTTACTTTTTTTAGGTTTTTGCAAGATCAAAGGCATATTAATCTCCTGTTGTTAATGTAAAAAAGTCAAAGAGTAAATCACGAAAATAATATTGATTAAATATAATACGTGAATAAAAGCGGATTAAAACGGACAAAAAAATTAATATCTACCAATTTGATATCAATGTAATAGTTGCAATACCTCATTCAAATCAGATTTAAGAACAATATCTTTGTCCTTAACTTTATTGTATAAAAGTCTGATAGCAACGGCTGTATCTTCGTTACTTAAGTCGCTATTATTATCCAACACAAAGACAATTACCTTTGATAACATATCGTTAAACACGGGTTTATCTTGACTGTTATACTTTTCTGACTTTTCTGATACACCATTTTTATTATAAAAATAATCTTTTGGTATATCTAAAAATGCACACAAAGCATCCATGTTTTTAGATTTGATATTACCTGGTTTAGTGACAACGTTTTCCCATTGCCAAATGGTCGCTTTGGTGACACCAATTTCTTTGCCTAGTTTTTCCAAAGATAATTTGTTCTTGACTCTAATTGCTCTCAGTCTATCGCCAAAACTCATAGTTATTCCTGTGTTATTTTACTCAGATATACTAAATTGTATAGATTTCTATACTATCACAAGGATCGTATCTTGTACTTTACAATGTCAGTAAAGTATTTTACACTTTAAAACAATATTACTGTTTGCCAACTATTTACTGCCCACTCACTTTACATTTTTTACAAGCTTCAAACCTCTAGAGCCAATATTTCATCTTAAAATGGACTTTTAGGGAAAAACTGTCATTTTTGCCAACACAACTTAGGTCATTATTATTTATCGATGAAACCTACTTTTTTTTAAAGGTTTATTGAATTATTTGAGCCAGATACTATTCATTTTTTCTCCTGATATTTATTTCATTTTCTTAATTTTCAAACCGATTCATTCTCTTTAAATCATGAATTTTTAGAAATCACACAATGTAATACATTAGAATTTTCATGTTTAAGGTCGCATGAAATATGGGCCTATGAGTGATTGTTCCCAAATTGATCCCCGTTATTGTTTCAATTTTGAGTGGTTTTGATCTATGATAATGAACTGAATGAATAACAGAGAGAAGATAATATGTTTTTAAAATTGGATAAACCACGTGTGTTCAATAGTTTATTTGCATTGTGTTTTATGTTTTATTTCAATTGCGCCAGTAGCCATCCAGATGCTTCTGCAACAGATTTTTGTCCCAATGGACAAATCATTAACAGCAGTCAACATTCAATTGATGGAGATTTTTTAGCGAAATTTTTAAAAAATCAAAAAGTTGAATGTCCTGTTGGCATACGTGAAAGCAGTAATCCAGAATTAGACAATCATGTGGGCCGTACTATTGTTTATAATAATCACACATCACAGAATACCAGAACTAAAACTCATGATGTTTTTGATGGCCCGGCCAAATTAGCATTTTCTTACGCGAGTTGTGTCTGTTCCAGTTTAGTAAACCAAAGAATCGACTTAGACAAACGCAGACCTTTGTTGACAGGCCCTGAATCAATAATCAGTGATACACATCATAACAATTATAGGTTAATTGAAGGTTTGAAATTTATGTGTAATGTTTGTGTATCGCCTAATGAACAGTTTAGTGAAGAATCTTCCGAAAAGTAATCATTGATTTTCATAACGGGCTTATTTTATTAACCCGTCACCAGTATAGATATGATTCAGCATTCATGTACAAGCCCGGATATTTCATCAAATCGGTAAAAAAATCGATTTTATCTATGAAAAATATTGAGTTAGGCAAATTTATTAAAAAGACACTTTGTACCTGAATGGTTTTATGAAAAAAATGGCCGCATATCTTGAATAAAATCCCTCACAAGCCATGAATAACTGGCTTGCAAGAGATCTTTATCCAACATACTTTGCCATTTTTACCCTAAACCCCATTCTATCAGTCTGTCGGGCTTAACATACATAAATGTGATATAATATTAGAAT
>CAYGTC010000171.1:0-3253 GCA_964352735.1 uncultured Alcanivoracaceae bacterium
CAGATCTAAAATAACTCGCTAACCAACCCATAAATTGCGGATCATTCGCTTTAGAGGGAGCTAGCGTTTCCAGATTCATCTGGCCACTCCCCCAACTATTCTCAATCATGTCATATACTTTCTGACGCTCAGTATCCGTTGGTGCCCAAGGATAATCCTCAGAATACCGTCGCTTTGCAAAAATCCCAAAAGCAGTTAATGCTAACACACGATTAGGATAGGTAGCGCTAAATAAGGCAGAAACACTACCTCCTTCAGAATGTCCAAAAAGAACGGCTTTTTCAGATCCCGTGGCATCCATAACCGCCTTGATATCTTCCATACGTTCTTCTAAGGTAGAAATCTCTACGACGCGGTCTGAAAGCCCTGTCCCTCGTTTATCAAAAAGTATGACTCTAGCAACCTTCCCTAATTCTTGGAAAAAATTGACTAACTCAGGACACGCCCACATCCAGTCTATGTTAGAAACCCATCCTGGTATATACACCAAATCAATAGAGCCTGAACCAAAGACTTGGTAAGCGATGTTAATATTTCCGCTTTTTGTGTATTGTATGGAGGGCTTCATGCAAGTAGTTTTTCTTTCTCATCCATTTTATGCGCACATTACTGATGCAAAAAATAGGTGTCATTTTTATTCTTAAATAGCGTTGTAACAAAGTAACTATTCTAAGTTAGTTACGCCAAAGAAACAAGGGTATCAAAAAGGTAGCGATATTGCTAATTCACTTACAAACAGTGACATATCATTATTTAATCCAGTCGTAGTGTAAAAACCTCCCTATAGGTTCAGGTTTTATACGCTTTCAAGGCGCATCGTGACGTGGAAGTAAACACTAAGTGTCACACTGACCTTCTCGAAGTGCAAAGCGTATAAAGAAGCAGTACATACAGCCCTCTTAAGGTCATCAAGAAGTAGGGTCTCTACTATTAGATAAAAGCAATGCGATCTTGCTTAGCATCTAACGCAAGTTTTTTACGAACACGATATCTAGACGGTTTTATAGCAACGATTGTAGTATTTTGACGTTGACTACTTTCTGTCGTGTTCTCGATTTGCTAGCGCAAGAAACGAATAGTATAAACACAAAAACGAACCTACTAAAAAGATATGTGTTAAAATTAGGTGAGTTCTCCCCGTATAGGAGTTTCATAGACAGATTTAAAGACTTTAGGCCCTAATTCTTGCCCTAATAAGTACATCATTTTTGTAATGGCTGCCTCAGACGTAATATCGCCACCACTAATAACCCCAATTTTCTTGAGCGCAACACTGGTCTCATAATTACCCATTTGTACACCTCCACCGATGCATTGTGTTACATTTACCACAGGAATGCCTTTTTTTATAGTTGCTTTTAAGGCCTCTATAAACCAAGGAGCGGTTGTTGTATTACCCGAACCATAGGTTTCTAAAATTACCCCCTTTACCTCTTTAATGGCTAACATACCCAAGACTAAATGCTCAGGAATACCAGGATACATTTTTAAAAGCAACACATCCGTGACAAGGTTGCTGTGCACTTTAAATGCCTTTTTACTAGGTTTAAAAAGTAATTCCTGATTGACTAAGAGATGAACTCCAGAAATAATTAATGGTGGGTAATTGGGAGAGTCAAAAGCCTCAAAGTGCTCTGAACTTATTTTTGTAGTGCGATTTGCTCGATACAATTTATACTCAAAATACAGGCACACCTCTTGAACAACAGGCCTATTGCGTTTTTGCGACGCTGCGATTTGTATCGCCGTAATTAAATTTTCTTTGGCATCTGTTCGTAAATCTCCTATAGGTAATTGAGATCCTGTAAAAATTACAGGTTTTTGCAAGTTCTCCAGCATAAAACTTACCGCTGAAGCCGTATAACTCATCGTATCACTCCCATGTAAGACTACAAAGCCTTGATAAGAATCATAATTTGAAGCGATTAAAGAACATAACTCATTCCAATACTCAGGATTCATATTGGAGGAGTCAATAGGCGTCTCAAATGATGATGTTTTAATATCACAGTCCAATAACTGAAGCTCCGGTATGTTTTGCAATAATTGATCAAAGTCAAAAGCCTTTAATGCCCCTGTTTCATAATCTTTAATCATCCCAATAGTACCTCCAGTGTATAGTAAAAGAATACTAGGTTTTACGCTCATAAATTAGATGTATTAATTACTGGGTTCGCATACATTAGTAAAAAGCTCTCGATCTCTAATGGATTTTCTTTATTCACTCTACGCTCTAAGCGTCTTTCAAAATGACGTAATTCTTTCTCATCGTAATAAGATGCATATTTTGATGTATTGTGATACAAATCGTATGCAATATAATTAGAAGGCCATAATTTATAATGACGATGGATATTCTTATCAATCTCAGAAGCCAATCGTTTTAATTTATCATTATCACTTTGTGCTTCCTTTTCTATTTGATCATATATAGAAGGATCCAAAGGTGCAGCCTCTATATGAATACGTTTTTTAAATCCTAATGCCCCTTTAAGAATACTGTTAAAATCTTCATTATTCGTTTTAATGTACGGTATGTTTTCTTGCTTTGCGACAAGTTCTGGTACTTTTAAAATATCTGTAGGATCATACTCATAAGAGATGGCCACAGGAACAATATCCAATTCTTTTATATATTGTAATAAAGGTGTTTTACCTCTCGCCATGGTGATCATCTTAAGCACTCCTTGCTGCGTGACATCATTCCCATCCTTCGTTCGCCCTTCGCGTTGTGCCACCCACACAGACCTTCCTTCTGATAATAAAAACTTCATGTATTCTGACATGACTTTGGAACTCTGTAATAATTCTCTTGGCGACTGACTACGCAACACCAAAAAATTCCTGTTAAGCCTAGACAGAGCCATTAAGAAATCTTTCTGCACCAGATTATCTCCTATCGCAGAAGCAGTCGTCACAAGTCCATTATCGATTAAACCTACATTCAGTAATGAAGTATCTAATACAATATCTCGGTGATTTGATATATAAAAATAAGGTTTGTTGGGTGTTAGGGCTTCAAAACCTGCAGTCGTAAATCCTTCAGAGCTCTTGGCAAGTAAATGCTGTACCGATTTATAAATAACCTTCGTTTGAAAATCATGAATAGAATAACAGTCTAACAAAATAGCCTGTATCTCCTTTGCAGAGGCCTCAGGAAATGTAAATTGCAACAATACCTTAAACATAGGATGCCTAGAAGCTTGTTGTAAAGCCTCATTCACTTCACTATCGTGATAAGGTCGTATGTGAT
>CAYGTC010000172.1:0-3140 GCA_964352735.1 uncultured Alcanivoracaceae bacterium
AAATTGTTCTTGTAAGTGTTTGTCCAAGGATTGATCGTTAGTTACCTATTGGTAGCGTATGTTGATAGAATGTTACAAAAGAATATAGATTTATTGTAATAAACTGTTATATATGTTTAAAAGTGTATGAGTTGAGGAGTTTAGGTGTTTAAAAGGCTATGAGTCCTTATATTTCTGTTTTCAATTCATGTAATGAAGAAGAAGTTTATACCGCTTTCGCGAAAGCGTATAAAGCGTATACCTCAATAAAACAAGGTTTCCAAAAAATGAAAAGCCCGCTACACAATGGCAACGGACTTTTCTCCCTAATTAATGATGTATAGTGTTGTAGCTGTTTTCTATTTGATAATCACTTTTTGAGTTGTTCCGTTATCAAAATGAATGATATAGATTCCCGATTTTAGAGCAGCTACATCTACTTGTGTCGCCGATTTAGTACTCGCTACGTTACGTCCTATCATGTCATACATTTCAAAGCCAGTTTCTTTACTAAAGAAAATAAGTCCGTTTCTTGAAGGATTTGGATACACTGCAATAGTATTACCTGTACTTGAAAACTCCTCTATGTTTAAAGTATCATTGGCTAGCATGTATACAGATATGGTAGCACTCACTTCATTAGCTACAACGATAAGTCCATTACCTGTTGCATTATTTTCTGGAGCGATATAGATAACACCTTCAGGTGCAAGATCTCCGTTTGGATTTTCTACATCTGGAGTAGCGTCTCTATTATTTACATAGGTTTCAAAAGTGGGTGAAGTTGGATCTGTTACATTAAATACAGCAATTCCTCCAATACGTTCAAGCCCTACAAAGGCATACCATTGATCCCCAATTTGCTGAACAATGACTGCTTCTGGCTCGGGACCTTTATCATCAGATCTGTTTTTGAAATTATTTTCGTCGTTTGTTGCATTAAATATAGGACCGTAGGTAGGATCTTCTTTGATGATGCGTTCTAGTATATCTTGGCTATCATAAACAATCTCACCTGTGTTAGCATTTACAATAGAGAAAGAACGTCCGCCATAAGCATGAATAATATCAATGTCTCCATCACCATCTGTATCTCCTGTTGCATTTGTGGTGCGCAGTCGTCCTATATTTTCATCTATTTGTAAAATAGAAGCATTAGGATATACATCTGGATCAAGCGTAAGATCTTTGATACGTACCTCTTCACTAAACCCGTCATAATCTCTTGCATCTCCCTCATTTGCAATGACGATATAATTGGTTCCATTTACGGTATAGTTTGTAATCGCATCTGGCTGATACATACCTGCAATATTCCACGTAGACATAAATACAAAATCCAACCTATTAGATACGTCTAAGGCATTTTCTTCAAGCGAATGGTCTTTAACACCCCAAGAAGTAACCTCCGTAATACTAGGAATGGTAAGATCTACAATTGCATAAGCGTTGTTTTCTTGTAAAGAAACATACGCAAGACTGCTATCTTCTGTAACGGTTATAAACTCAGGTTCTAGATCCTGAGATACCGAGGCTCCAGGGCCAAAAATACGAACGCCAACAGCCTCTAGTGCCGCTTGATCTGCATCAAAAGCAGTAAAGCTAAGCGTCGTTACATTATCTTGTACGAGCGATTCTATTCCTCCAGAGACATCTATAACACTTACAGAGCCTTCCGGATCTATAGTATAGTCATCATTTGGCTCCCCTTCATTAGCTACAAGTAGCATAGTACCATCAGGTGTAAACGTCACCATATCTGGGAGTGATCCTACTTCAACGTTGCTTAAAACTGTTCCATCAGTATCTATAAATACAACTTGGCCGTTACCTTGATCTGCTGCTTTTACAGCAACAGCTACGACACCATTGTAAGCACTTACGCTCGTTACTTCAGCTCCAAAAGCACTCATATCAATAGAAGTAATAAAACTCATGTTTAAAGGATCGCTAAAATCAATCATTTCTATTGAGGCATCTCCAGCATTAGAAACAAAAAGTCTGTTTGAGCCTGCATCATGGGTTACGATTTCAGCACCAGCAATTTCTAAACTTGTTTCAAAACTCATACCTAAGGTATTTGTAGCCGTAGGTGCTTGTAATTCGTTATCTATCACATATACGTTGTGCACTATTTCTTCTCCAGGATCTGCGCCTACAGTATTTTCTAAGGCAAGTGTGATCAGATAATCTTGATTTTCATCTATATTATCTGTGAGCGTTATGGTTACATTTTGTGTGATGGGGCCTCCAGAGGTAAATGTAAGTGTAGGGGTATTGAGTGTAAACGAACTTCCGAGATCATTTGTATACACCATACCGATATCTGTGGTTACATCGGCTTCTTCAGAAATTGAAACGGCAATGAGGATTGTACCGTCATCTTCTGATGCTTGCGTTAACGCTGTTTCAAAAGTAATTAATGGGTTTTGCGCTTTCGCGAAAAAAGATACACTGAGTAAGAGTATCAAAACGTAGTATTTTTTCATAATGAATTTTAATGATTTAGTGAACCTAAAAATACAAGGCCGACTATGGAATCATTTAAAATTAATGTTATGAAAGTTTTACGGTTTATAAGGTAAAAAGGAGGAATTTACATTTTTGAAATAGTATGGTAAAGGAATGATAATACAAATCAATATATGGGCGTTTTTTAGACTAACGAGGATATTTCTTCTTCATATAATCTACCGATTGTGCAATGATTTTTTTAAGAATCCTGAGATCAACATCAGCGAGTTTGTTGATGTATAAACAGGCTTTACTGGTTTTATGCTTTCCCAATTTTTCAAGAAGGGGTTCAAAATGGGTAAACCCAGGCATGATATAAAGACTTATGTTTTGTTTACGAGGCGAAAAACCTACAATAGGCCAATCTCCTTCACGACCATTGGCATATACATAATGATACGTATCAAACCCTACGATGCTTTCTCCCCACATTTTTGGAGCTACACCTGTGACTTCAGTCATCATTTCTAGGAGTACAAAACTATCTGCTCGTTTTACAGGATGCTCAACGGCATTTAAAAAGCCTTCGACAGAAGCATCATTTTGTTTGGTTTTTGCATCGCTCATGGGTTTAGGAGTTTATATGTTTATGGGTTTAAAAGTTGAGAAGTCTATGTGTTGAGGTGTTTATGAGTTTATGTGTTTAT
>CAYGTC010000173.1:0-2974 GCA_964352735.1 uncultured Alcanivoracaceae bacterium
ATGTTGCAGATTTTAATGGCGATGGCCATCTAGATATCGCAGCGATCAATGGAACCACTAATGAGCTGTACATAATTACGGGTAATGGTGATGGCACTTTTGAGGATTCTTTTAATTTCGCTTTAAGCGAAAATCCCAACGCATTAGCTCTCGGTGATTTTAATACGGATGGTAGTATTGATATGGTGATTTCTTATGAGCTTACCAGCACTGTGTCTGTCTTACTAGGTGATGGTATAGGTGGTTTTGATACTAATGAAGTAAATATCGATAGCCCAGCACGTCATATCCTTGTAGGAGATTTTAATGCAGATGATCTTTTAGATATTGCTACGGCACATTTTGATACCAACTCAATTACCATACATATAGGCGATGGTGAAGGCAGTTTTTCTGAAATCGCAGAAATAGCTGTAGGCGATGGCCCTAAGCATCTAACTATTGGAGACTTTAACAATGATAATATTCAAGATATTGCATCTTCAAACAATACATCTCTATCTATTCTTATAGGTGATAATACCGGTGATTTCCCATTAATCAATACACTCAATGATGTACCAACTTCAGATATTAAAATAGGTGAATTTAATGGTGATGGTATACAAGACATCGCTACTATAAATAGTAGTGATACAAACTTCTACATCTATTCAGGTACTGGTACGGGAGATTTTATTCCGTATTATCTGCAAGCAGTATCAAATGGCTTGTCATCTATTGCTATAGGTGATTTTAATAATGATACACTTACTGATATTGCCACTACAGCCACCGGAACAAGTGATGTGTTTTTGCTACTGAGCGTGGGGCCAAATATAAATGTGGAAGGAAATGATATTAACATCATAGCAGGTCAAAGCATTCCATTAATCACAAATAATACAGATTTTGGTCAAGTACAGCAAAACACGACAGCTACCAAAATATTTGAAATAGAAAATAGTGGTAATACAGCTTTAGAACTAGAAGCAATAACTATTACAGGAATGGATATGGATCTGTTTACTTTAAACGGTATTACACTCCCCTTCTCTATTCCAGCAGGATCAATTCAAACTTTTGAAATTGAGTTTAACGCCCTCCTAGGCGAAAAAAATGCTGTTGTACATATTATTTCAAATGACTGCAACTCGGCAGACTATGATTTTGCTATTAAGGGTGTTGGAGTAGATACACCTGTTATTAGGGTAGACGGATTTAATTCAGTTTTTACCCGTTATACAATTCCTGATGGAGATATAACTCCTAGAATTGCAGACGGAACAGATGTAGGAGCTTCTTGTATAGGTTCTGAAATTAATCGCACCTATCGTATTGCTAATCTTACCGATGTAGAGATAACGATATACCCAGAAGACATTACTATAGATGGAGCAGATGGCGCATTGTTTATGGCAGAGACTAGTACACTCCCAGCTGTCATATCTGGTGGGGGACCATTTGGGCGATATGCTTACTTTACTGTAGCATTTACACCAGATTCCGAAGGCTTAAAACAAGCTACCGTTCATATTGCTAATATAGGTGGTGATCTCGATTATGACTTTGCTATTGAAGGCAGAGGTATTGTACCACCATTAGAAATGCCGAGTATAGGCGACTATGCAGATGCCACGATCAAGACAAGTGCTACGCTCACTATATTCCCAAATACGGCACCGCTAGATGTACAAAGTACTACAGCCCAAGCTAATAAAGATTTTACCGGAATAATCACTGTCAACCCAATAACTGGGGCGCTCACAATTACAAATCCTAGTAAGGCAGGTACCTATACGGTTACCGTTACGGCATCAGGTATATGTGCTTCTAGTACTACGTCTTTTTTACTTACAGTAACAGACCCTCGATGTAGTAATGGAGTTTTAGTTAAAAATGATAATGTATTAGAAATACCTAATTATTCAGATAGTCCCACTGTAATAGATGTGAATAATGACGGCATACAAGATATTGCAATTGGTTACGGCGAATCAATAGTAATAAAAATAGGTAATGGAGACGGTAGCTTTGCTGCATCATATCAAATAGGTACTGTAGGGAATATATTCCCAAGTGAACTTGTAGTAGTAGGTGATTATAATGGTGATGGCAATCAAGATATAGCTCTACTAGGAGGAGGTAATAAACTTCTGGTGTATTTGGGTGATGGAACGGGAGGTTTTTCATTACAATCTAGACGCAACATTGAAAATCTCTCTACATCTCCTATTATAATTGCTGAAGATTATAATCGTGACGGTCATCTTGATATTTTCATTACAACTGAGCTAGGGTTTTCTGTATATTTAGGAAATGATGATGGTGAATTCTTAGACAAAATAGATACCTCTCTGGAGGGGTTTATCTCCTCTGAAAATGCAGTAAGTGGTGATTTTAATCAAGATGGAAATAAAGACATTGTGTATCAAGGTTTTGGGAGACTTGAAGTCTATCTAGGTGATGGATTAGGAGGTTTTGATGAGGGTACCGATATTTCGAATCTTTATGCTAGTAATCCAGTAATTACAGATATTAATCATGATGGTTTTGAAGACATTATTACGGCAGGATTCCCCCTTAATAATATTGAGGTATTCGTTAATCTAGGATATGGAGATGGGACATTTGCACCTGCAGTATCTGTATTTGAGTCGAGTACTGATTTAGATGTAGTTGCTGCTGAAACGGTTTTAGCCGATTTCAACGGAGACGGCAATATAGATCTTGCAATATCTTTCAGAAATGAACAAAGAATTCTGGAAGTATTAGGAGATGACGCTGGAGGTTTTTCTACAGAATTAGTATTAATCCAACGACCTGGTATAGTTAATACTCCACAATTGGTAACCGGTGACTTTAACAATGACGGAGAACAAGATTTAATTACCCGTAACATTCAACCTTTTGAGTTTGCTGGAGCATTAACCTATAGACTAGAACTTTTTGAAAGTCAAGAAAATTTTGCTCCAGAAATAGAAATTACAGGTGA
>CAYGTC010000174.1:0-2958 GCA_964352735.1 uncultured Alcanivoracaceae bacterium
GGTTCGGTAGCTCAGCTGGTTAGAGCGCACGACTCATAATCGTGAGGTCGGGAGTTCAAGTCTCCCCCGAACCACCACTTACCTCCTTGATTTTGTTGTATTTTCAAATTCTCGATCAGAAAATCTGAGACTGAATTCACACGCAATTCACACGCAAGTGCTCCAAAATACGCGTCAATCGCCGCTGTGGCCTTGAACAAATAAGCAGGATCGAACGGGGCATAAATCTCAGTTGTGCTAACATCAGGCACTTTATGACCGAGTTGGGCTGCCGTTTCCCACGCTGGAACGCTACTTTTGCGCAACAAACGCGCCATTGTGTGGCGGATGCCGTAGGGCTGAACAGCGTTGTCCATTTTTAGCGTGGCGCGAAGCGTTCGCCAGCCTGACCGGATGCTGGCAACTGGTGCGCCGCGATACTGGACGACTGAAGGACAGGAGCTCGAAGCGCGATGCTCAATAATCCATGGCTTCAAGCTCTCAGGCAATTTGACAGTCGGCCGATATTTTTGAGTTTGCTCCCGATCATCGGGATTGAGCTGGATCAGATTATTTGACAGATCCACCCTGTCGAAAGTCAAATCCAACACCGCCCGGGTGCGACCTGTGGTGGCGATCATCATGACGATAAAAGTTTGCAAGTGATATTCCGCTGCGCCAAGCAGTTTGGCCAATTCCCTTATCTCCATCGGGCGACCTTTGGGGGCGGGCCTCGGAACTTTGACCAATTCAATATATGGAACTGCTGAAATTTCGCCTCGCTTCCACGCCCAATTGAGCGCGGACTTCCCGATTGTGAGAGCCTGACGGACCGTACTGGGTGACAGTCCCCTCTCCCCTTTCAGATATGTCCTGAACGCTTCTTGGCGATCAAGCTTGGTGGCATACTCAATGGTGGCATCACCGTGAAACTCTACCCAATCGGTAAGGTATCGGCGGACATTGCCTGCCGTCCGGAGTTTGGAGCCGTATTGCTCAAAGTATCGCGCAAACACTTCCGCCAACAGAATATCCTTCGGTGCTTGCTCGAGCTTGGAATGACTTAAGACAAACCAATCGGTCAGGCGCTGTTTGGCTTCTTCAAAGTCCGAAGTGCGCAAGCTACGACGTCTTGTTTGTCTGGCGTGTGGGTCAAACCAGGTTCGGCACCATGCGTCGCTTCGCGCCTGCCGGGAGAGCCAATACTCTCCGAGCCGGAATTCACGGTCTTGGGTGTAACGGGGCATGAGGGAACCTCCACAGCGGACAATAAATACTCGACGATTTGGTATCCGAAGAATGCAATTCTTCGGGGTGAGAGTCTCACGGCGCCAATCTTCTGACTAGTGCGCAAGCGCCTCAAACTGATCACGGACAATTTCAGTGTGTTGGCCGCTTCTCGTTCTGTGTAGTGCGCGAATAGCGAAATACCGTGAGCGTCCGCAACAGCGTGATGAAATTCTGAAATGTCAGGATGGAGCATACTCATCGGGCCATTCTCGAGGAAGAAAAAGCCTCGCATGTTGCGAGACTAAAGTTGCGCCTTGCGGCGATATCAATGACGCGTGCTCCGAGTTTTGAGTACCTGGCCTGAGGCCGATGGGTGCTCCCCAGATGAAGCGGTCATTGAGCAGTGACCGAAAATTCTGTTGTTACATTTTCATGTGGTCTTGTTTGTCGGCGAGCGCGCACTTGGTGTCGAAGGTCAATATTTTGAGACCTTGGGCACGTCGTGTGGGGGCTATCAGTCGGTCAACTGCGTTCCCTCACCGCTCTAATCAAGATCGCGTATCGCGGCCGGCTTCTCGAAAGGCTGTCTGTGAACCTGCCTCTCGCGGTTAAACGTCCGCCTTATGCGTCTATCACTCCACCTGACCACTCAAGGTGGGCTTGGATGGATTTTGATGCACAGGCTTTTGAATAACACTCCCCTCGTTCAACAGGGGCTTCCACCAGCGCGATCTTCACCAATGCGCCGACCCTTTCAGCATATCACCGATTAGGGGATTGTCAGCGCAGCGATATGTGTATTTCTCCGCTTTCCGGACCCGTCCGGACGCTTCCAGGCGCGTCCGGATACGTCGTTTCCTTACTCCGCGAACGTTTCCTCAATGGACGCTCTAAAGACGGCATCCCGATATTGCTCGTACAGCGTCTTTGCGCCTGCCCAAGCAATCGCCAATCCCAAAGCATTGACCAGTTCAATCAAGACGGCGATCAACCAACCATTCACCGATTTTGCGGGCACAACTGTTTGCAGTGCCGGATCCTCCGCAAGCGCTGTCTCTGCCGTGTCGATTTTCTTCATGAGGCTGTCTCTGTGCTCGGCATGGCCAAGCTTGATGATGGCATCGCGGTAGGGCTTCTGGTGTGACCGTCCAACTCGCTCGACCTCCGACATATACAGACGGAGAGACTCAGCTGTTCCAATTCCTGTCGGAATGTCCTCCATCTCTGTCCGCCACCCCGAAATTCTGTCGGCGAGCCTCGCGCGACCAATTTCCACTTTTTTCGCGGCTTCGACTTGGTAGGCCTGCCCATTGTCGATGTGCAATTTACTGCCTTGCGTTGAGGCACATGCAGCGATCAGTCCAACGATCAGCGGTACGACGGCTTGCGGCCAATCTCCCTGTTCGATTTTCATAAAGGAGATTCCGAACGCACCAGCAGACGTGAGTGTGAAGGCGATACCAGCCCAACCCCAAACCCAGTTTCCTGGGGTGCCGGCTAACATCGCCTTGAAAGCAGAGTAATTGCCAAAACCTGAGCATATCCCGGCGATGATCCCGCCTAAGGCGCAGCCGAAAATAAAGATGATTGCAATCGTACGCATGGGAATTCTCCTGTTGGTGCGTTGGGGGTAGGGTGACGCGGGGCGCGTCAGTCTTCTAGAAAGTGGTCTTCAACCGCGAACGTAAAATCGGCTGGTGTCTAACGTCAGCGCTTGTGTCTCAGATTTAGGTCTGTGCTAAGAGAGGG
>CAYGTC010000175.1:0-2892 GCA_964352735.1 uncultured Alcanivoracaceae bacterium
ATCCTGAATGCTTGAGAATAATTAATAACGCATAAAAGAATTAATAATAAAATTAACTTTTTCATTGTGCACCCCCTAATCTCATGGTGTTCTTAATTAATCGAATGAGTTGTTCTAAAGGCATACCATCAGGACCTCCCACAGGTTCAGTTTGACCTGAATCATCTGCAACCATATGATGCCCATTGGCTTGACTTATGGCATATTGTTGACCTTGTCTATCAACAATTTCATAAACCCCTTGAGCATGCTCAGGAATACTGACTTGCAGGCGCCTATTACCTGGCAATTTCATTTCATCAATGAACAACAAGTACATTTTACCGACTTGCAACTCGGCACCACCAACGATCAAATGTGTGACTTCTTCATTTGAGCCCCCCATTAAAGTCATAGATATTTCCCGCTCATTGGCATCGCCTTTAATCACATGAGAAATTTCTAGATTCACGCGCGTTTCTAAAAAGTTGCGTTGTTCATTCCATTGTGATTGTTCTTTTAATACTTTTGCTACTACAATTTTATTATTATGGGCGACCAATACACCTAATTTTGCCCTCTTATAAGTTGTTGCATAAGAGTTAAAGCTTATCAACAGGATTGATAAAACCATTATCATTATTTTTTTCATAAATCATTGCTCTCTTTTTTTCAAAACGAATTGAAATTATAAAAAAATCAAAATTGAATGTAACATAACATAACGGTCCAAATAGGGAATGCTTTGGTAGATATCGGGAAGATTTTAAATAAAATCCATAATTATCAGTCAGTTAAAATTATAAGTTTATAAAATATATTTCTATTTTTAACAAACCACTGATTTAAATTTTTAACCAGTGGTTTATTAAAATGTATTTCTATTCCCAATATTGCATCATAGAATGGGGTTTAAGGATAAAACAATTCATAACGCTTTGGTGAAATACTCAGACTAATATGCAGGTGTACATGGTTTTGTTACCGCCACAACTGAATTAGAGGGATCTGTAGTAATATTGTCAAGATTTGCTCCACAATCAGAACGATCTCTGCCAAAAACCTGTGATCGATATAATATTGGGAAAGACCCTGTACCTCTGTAATAAAGTACTTCAGCCAAATGTGGAACATCATCGCCTCCAACAGGAGTCGGACCATCATCAACACCACCTATAGGGTCAATACCTATGCCATTGCCTATACATAAATCACATTCTGCTACTGAGGCACCTTGAACACCAAGTGTTAAAATCATCATTATTAAAATTTTTTTCATTTGAAAATCCTCTGTTATTTAAAATTAAAATTTGAGTTTACGAACAAATAATTCGTGTTTGTATTTTCTCCATGTGTATTCAAAAACACCATTAATTTAATGGAACAAATAGGTCGATTCAGGTATAAAAAGGCAGGCTTAACTCATAAAATAACGGTATTTTGAAGAAAAATGTTTATAAAAAAATTTCAACATGGAAATTAGTTCAAATAAATTAAAATAAAACCAAAACTTATTCTAAAAAAATAGTAAAATTCTTCAGTTATTGATCATCAAGAGTTAACTCAGTGAAAAAGCCTACAATCAACCTTTTCAGCGATACGGTCACAGTCCCCTCAACAGAAATGCTTGAGTTTATGTTCAAGGCCAAAGTTGGCGATGATGTTGCTCGTGCCGATCCAACAGTTAAAGAATTGGAGCAAACTCTAGCGCATATGTTAGGACATGAATCAGCATTGTTTTTTCCATCCGGCACCATGACCAATCAAGCCGCTATCAAGTTACAGACCCAACCTGGCGATCAAATGATTTGTGATAAATGGTCTCACGTGTATAATTATGAAGGTGGTGCAGCCGCTGCAATATCTGGCGTCACCTCAACACTACTTGATGGTGATCGAGGAATGTTCACACTAGAGCAATTGAAACAAAAGGTCAATGACAAAGACGACTTTCACTTACCCATCACCAAACTCATTACGGTTGAAAACACCACCAATAAAGGTGGAGGTGCCTGTTGGGATTTCAACGAATTAGAAAAAATCAGTCAATATTGCGTAGAAAACCATTACAAACTTCATTTAGATGGTGCACGGTTGTTTAATGCACTGGTAGAAAGCGATCAAACACCACAACAATATGGTAAACTTTTTAATACCATTTCTATTTGTCTTTCCAAAGGGTTAGGAGCACCCATTGGCTCTGTGTTAGTCAGCGATCATGCAACTATTTTGCGAGCCCAAAGGGTGAGAAAGTTACTGGGTGGTGGTATGCGACAAGTCGGTTATCTGGCCGCAGCAGGCATTTATGCATTAGAAAATAATATTGACCGTCTAAAAATTGACCACAAAAATGCACAAATCCTCAAAGATGCACTTAAACAATGCACACAAGTTAAAAAAGTAGAAAAAGTTGAAACCAATGTTGTTATTTTCTATTTAAATGATGACGTCTGTGAAAGCGAATTCATGGATTCATTGCTAAAACACAATATCGAAATCAGTAATATGGGTGAAGGTAAACTCCGCATGGTTACTCATTTAGACATCACTACTGAAATGATAGAGGCTGTGATTGACGTATTATCAAAAATTTGATTTAAATAATAACATACCTTCAGAGTCAGGATGATAAATATTTTGCGCCAAAGATTTTGCTGACTCTGACCATTGTTTTGACTCAGCATTAAAACCACAATCACCCAACATTTGACTGATCCACAACTCTGCACCCATTCTGCGCCAGCTTTTTTCCGATTCTAACTGTATAGCTGGTATTAAGTCAGTCAGTTTTTTCAAGCCATCTTCGCAAGATTTCTTTTCAGAACCATTCTTAAAAATATTAGCCAACTCTATAATATTATTACATGGCTCTGCACAAGAGTCCTGTTTCATAATCTAGATTCTCAATATTTG
>CAYGTC010000176.1:0-2853 GCA_964352735.1 uncultured Alcanivoracaceae bacterium
AATCAGGTGACAGTGAGCAGCCCTTTGGATTTACGGGTTATCAAAAAGATGATGATACAGGGCTTTATTATGCCAATGCGAGGTATTATGACTCAAATACGGGCAGGTTTTTGAGGGAGGATCCTTTTGATGGGGATAAACAAACGCCACCTAGTTTTCATCGCTATAATTATGCATATAGTAACCCTAATGTTTATGTTGACCCAGATGGAAAATTAGCAGAAGCTGGGCATTTTTATATACCACTTTATATTGCATTACGATCAGGAATGTCAGCTGATGAGTCATTAAGATTTGCATTTTTTGCTCAAGTGGCAGATGAAATTGATGATTTGGATGCTACAAGTGTTGCATTAGATGCTCTTGGTGGGCCAAGTAGTTTTAATTTACCATTGATCGAAATTTTCGGTAATCTTCCTGAAAAGAAAGATATCTTTGATGCTAGGTTTGCTAATGAAATGAATGAAAAAATGACATTAGTACAAAGTGCATTTCATGCTTTAACTGGTGGTGACTCAGCTGAAGAACGTGAGTTGACTTTAAAATTAATTAGAAATACCGATGACAAAGATATAAAAGCAATGCTGGTCCATAGATTAGGAGATCAGGCTCATGAAGATTATATTGTAAATTTAGATGGTAAAGCTATTGGAAAAGGTGTTCAGTTTATTACGGGTCCAGGACACCTTAAAAAAATGCACGATCCAGACTCTTTACATACTAGACATGAATTGACGTTTAATTATATAAATGACTTAGCAGAAGTTATAGGCTCTATGCAAGGTATGAACAATGAAAAATTAGCTAAATTTAAAAAAGAAATTGCTAAAGAACTAGGTGTCTTGAAAACAGTTGAAAGAGGAAGTGTTAATCCTAATAACCCTTTTAATAATAGGAAGCCAGCTAACGGAGAACGTGTTAGTTTAAAGAGTGTCAGGCCAAACATAAAAGACGTCGAGCAAATGGAGGTTGAAGATTTACGCATTTTGCAACACTTAATAAGAAAACTTGGTGTTGATACAGGGTATGCCCCAGAAAATTTACCTGGGACTATTTTTACACATCATTTACCTAATTTTAGAGTAAAGTCTTTTGATCAAGCGGCAGCAGATTTTACAAATGCAACCGGAATCAAAATTGAGGGTGATATGATAAGAAGTAAATCACTAGAAATGATAAATTTATGGAAAAAATATTCTAATTATCGAAAAGCTGATCCTGCTACAATTACTGAGAGTAAAGGTAATAAGTTGGAATTTTCTATTGAGGGATATTAATAATGAAGCTTAAAACACGACAGAGAATAAAAATCATTGTTTCAATTTATTTTTTTATTGGTTTGTTTGTTGGTATGATTTATGGAACAACAACTGAAACAATTAGAAAAATTGGTACTCAAGTAGTCAAAGATAAAATATATAATGTTAAAAATGTAATTAAAAATAAAGATGATTTATTGATTTGTTATTCTAGCAAAAGACCTGATGGTAAGCTAATTGATACATGGTTGTTAATTGATAACAATCAAATTTTGAAAAATAATGGAACTTATATAAAAATTGAACAAAAGAACTCTATAATTAATAGTTGTGATTTACCACCCGTTCAAATGGATGACTCTAATAAAATAATAGTTGAAAAAATTGAAGAGGATCTTTTTGGGCAAATATTTAACTTTTTTACCCCAAAGAAAGTTGACAACGTAGAAAAGATTTTTTTTACAAAAGATAATGATTTGGTGAAAAAAATTGGGTATAGCCGGAAGCTAAAGGGTTTCGAAGAAGGAGTTTCATTAATTATTCATCCTCCAAATATAGAGATTAAAGGTGATAAATTTCAAATATTATATTTACCATTTGCGATTATTATTGATATTATTGCTTGGCCTTATAGAATAAATCAATTTTTTAACTCTAGCCATCAAACGATGTGATTTTTTAATCATTACATTGGAGTGTATTATTTGATTAAGAATTAGGACGCGAATGTACATGTAAGTATCATTTTTTTAACGTGCTTTGGTTGTTTTTCCTATCAAAGCTGATTATCATTTCCTACAGATAATGAGCTATTTTCCTACAAGATCAATACTCGATTTCTCAGTGAATTGACACTCTTTTTTCCTACAAAAAGAGTGTCACCTTGATCAATTTTTATTGGTTACAGATCAGTAAATATTGATTGTCACAACCCTGAATCACGGTGCATTGACTGGAGTTTTGAGGCTTTGCACCTGTACCTTCCCCGACTCCATTTATGATGATTGTTGGCTGTGCACCAGTTCCTTCTCCTACACCATTTATGCATTGTGAACCACTTGATTCAGGGCTTGCTCCTGTTCCTTCTCCCACTCCAGCATGGCTAATAAAAACGGCTAATGTAAAAAAAAAGCGGTTATTGATTTATAAATTTTCATGTTTTTTCCTCAATTGGATGATTAAAAGTTAAGGCGGTTAGACCAATTTCAAGATTGAGTCCTTCCACCATTTTACGCATATATCCCTGTTCTTCCATACTATCAATTTTTCTTTGATATTTTAGAAAGTCCCTCCTTAATTCATTTCTAAGCCAGTTTAATAGTTTGTTGTGATTATCGGGATGTACTGCATGGCTTATATAAGACATTTGAAATAAGGTATCATCATTATTTTTGGTGATAAAATTATGTCTAAATGTTTTTGATGTTCTATTAATGAAATTTGAAAATATTTTGATGACATCCTCTTTTTCATTCAAGCCAGCTGAAGGCATGAGCGAGATAAATTTGATTCTTTTTTGACCGACTTTTTCAATAAATCCGTAAGCGCTAAGTCATCGACAGTCTATACAATTTAATTCAAATAATAGACACTA
>CAYGTC010000177.1:0-2751 GCA_964352735.1 uncultured Alcanivoracaceae bacterium
AGCGCAGTGGTCTTATGTTTTTTTCTGCTTTCGCGAAAGCGTATAAACAACATACATTTATATTTTAAAAATACATATACGGTCTATAGATAGCATGCGTATGAATAAAAGTGTATTATGATTTTGCACGATTGATGAGAATCTGATCATCAGAAAATTGCATCCAAGAGATATCATACACATAATGATACATTTTTCCTTTACTATTGATATGATGATGGGTATGGTATTTGAATCGAAACTTTTTTTGTTCTAGTACGGTTCTTGAAACTTTGATTTGTACTTTATTTTTCCCTAATATTTCGAGTAGAATGGACCGATTTCTATGCAAAAACCGATCTATAGGGATGGATACGTTATTGGTTACTTTTCGCAAATTAGTATGATAGTAATTTTTACATCGTATAGAGCAAAAAAGCTTGTCTTTTCTTCCTAAAAAGAAGGTGCTACATATTTTACATTTTCGTTGTGATTTCATATCGTTTTTTACAATACGTATTTTACAATACGTATACATTTCTAATTATAAGTATTTCAAATATAGTATTTTATATGTATTCGTTTTTAACGGTTATAAACGTTTGCTGTTTTATTTATTTCAACTATTGCGCTATATTTAGAGCCTATGGACGTTAAACAGATAGCTCATGTCCTCGTTAGGAAAAACTATGCTCCCAATACACAAAAAGTGTATATGAGGTATCTTGTTGATTTCGAACGTTTTTGCCAAAAGGAATTGATTGCTTTGGAGGAAGGTGTTGAAGTGTATATAAAACATCTTATTACATTAGGTCATTCGGAGAGCGCTCAGAACCAAGCCATCAATGCGATTAAATTTTATTTTGAAAAAGTATTACATCGTGACAAACAACGTTACATCATCGATAGGCCCAAAAAGTCAAAGACCTTGCCTACGGTTTTGGCTATGGAGGAGGTATCTAGGCTTTTTGATGCCGTTGATAACAAAAAACACAAAGCCATATTACAGACTATATATGCATGTGGATTGCGGATTTCTGAGTTGTTACATCTAGAAATAGCACATATTTGTGGAGATCGAAAAACCTTTCATTTAAAAGGAAGTAAGGGTAATAAAGACAGGATTGTACCTGTTCCAGAGGAATTATTAGTTCTCTTACGCACATACTATAAAAAAAATCTACCACACAAATATCTTTTTGAGGGGCATGGAAGTACAGCGCTACATCCTAAACCTTATTCTGCTGGAAGTGTACGAAAGCTATTACACAGAGCAACCAAAAAGGCAGGTATTAAAAAGACCGTAACCCCTCATACGTTAAGGCATAGTTATGCAACACATCTGTATGAAAATGGGATTAATTTGAGAAGTATCCAAGTGCTTTTGGGTCATAATTCTAGTAAAACCACAGAAATCTATACGCATGTAACTAATATTCATATTAAAAACACCCCTAGCCCACTTCAATTTTTGAAAAAAAATGTACCTTAGTGAGGTAATGATATACATGTAAAATATCGTACATGTATGATATAAAGTAGTTGCCAGTAATTAAAAAAATGACGTCAGACATTGAACATTCGATAGGACAATTAACCGATTTGACAGAATCAGAAATTACTGAATTCACTAAAATTGCCCGAATTAAAACATTTGAAAGAAAGTCAAATTTTATTAGAGAAGGACAAATTCCTACTGAATTTGGGTTCGTTTTAAGTGGACTTTTTCGCTACTTATATATATCGGAAAAAGGAAAAGAATTTACGAAAGCCTTTATGCCAGAAAAGAGTTTTATTAGTTCCTATTCAGCTATGATTTCTAAAACAACTTCTTTCTTTTTTATTGAGGCAATAGAACAATCAAAAGTTTTAGTTATCTCAAATAGCGGATGGGAGAAACTTAAAATGCAAAACCCAAAATGGAACTTGCTGCTAATAAGTCTGTTGGAGAAAGGATATGGAATTAAGGAAAAAAGAGAACGTGAATTTTTATTACTGGATGCTGAAAGCAGATATAAAATATTCTTGGAAGAATATCCGAATTTAGAAAATAGAGTAAAACAAAATATGATTGCATCATATCTTGGAATAACACCAGTGGCTTTGAGTAGAATTAGAAAAAAAATGCTAGGATAAACCTAGGTTAATGCAACTGAAATTAATTCAAAATACCTTTGCCTAAACTATAAAACTAAAAGGTATGAAAAAATTAATTCCGCCATTTCTGTTTTTAATCTGTATTCTATTTATGGTTGCGATTAGAAATTTAATTGTAATAAAAGAAATTATTCCAAACCCAATAAAATACGCTGGAATAGCATTAATAATAATCGGAATCTTAATAACAATAATTGTTAGAAAAGGATTTGAAAAAATTGATACGGAAATACATACATTTAAAAAACCGAGAAAACTTGTGACTAATGGACTTTTTAAATTTAGTAGAAATCCAATTTATCTTGGTTTTACTATAAGTTTAATAGGAGTTTGGATTCTTTTGGGAACAATACTTCCAGTAATCGGAATATTAATTTTTATAGTAGTAACAAACAATTACTATATTCCTTATGAAGAACAAATTATGGGAAAGGTATTTGGAAACGAATATAAAAAGTATAAATCGAAAGTAAGAAGGTGGATATAAAAACTACTGGCAACAATGTATATAAAAAATAGCGCAAGTCATTGCTTCCCCAGAGACTTGAGCATTTTTGGAGAGTCGCCAAATTTTTAAATTTGACGATTTCCAATAAAAAAGATAAATAGTAAAAT
>CAYGTC010000178.1:0-2671 GCA_964352735.1 uncultured Alcanivoracaceae bacterium
TCTCATATTTACTAATCAAATTCTGCTCTTGCGTACCTTTCAACCCGACAGACTGTTAAGGCGATATTTCCTCAATCTTTTTTGCCATTATTCCCCTAAATTCCATTCTATGATGAAGTATCCGGGCTAGTTCACGACGATTTATTATTACGAAGTTATTTTTTTATACCGGTGCAGGGTTAATATTAATTGCGCAATGAACGTGAACGCAGATTAACCATAAAAGTCTCAAGTAGCTGGTTCATACCGTTTCTTTGTTCATCGGAAAGCTTGCATTCTGACAAGATGTAATGAGTTGTTTTTACCACAGGCCTCCACCTTGGAGACTTAGGCAAAAGCTTTAATGATAAATAACGGTCCATAGCTCGGGTTCTCAGGCGCCCCTCATCAATGGTGACTCGCCATATACAACTTTTTTCTGCTAGACTGACACGATCGCCTTGTGTGGTTTTACGCCACATTTCCAAGTTAGCTGACATCAAGTTAATTAATGATAGGCGGTAATTTTCACTGCGGCTTTCTTGAGAATCAATACTGGTTAACTTTTCATCCAATTGTTTAACCAATTGATTGGTCTTAGAAGGATTATTGTCTTTCATCACCACATGTAGTTTTTTAACCAGACTATCAATGATATTGGCATTTTCAACAAACTGCTGTGTATGAGTCACTGATAACTGTTGTGAACCACATTCTTGAAAAGAAATGACGATGGTATTATCAAAAAAGTTCAATGTATCAATCCACAATCTGACCTCATCGCCATTGCTTTGACGGTGCATTAAATGTTGCTGTTTAGGCATGTCATCAGAATCTAAGCTGATTTTGGATAAGGTCCTGGAAAATTGTGGATAGATGCTGTTAAATCGTTGACCCAGCAGTGGCTTTTTTTGAGTGGCATAATTTTCATCAAATGCCTCATTAAAAAATAAAATTGTGCCCATTTGATCAAGACAAATCAAGGGTTCTTTTATTGGCTCAAAAAACTCTTTTAACTTCTCTTTAGGTGCCTGCATATTTTTGAGTTTTGTGCGGTGGTAATTGATTTTTACCAGCAATTTTTTTCTTTCTTTATTTTTCTTTAGTATCAACCATACAACCAAGCCCAATAATAGAACATTGACCAAAATGATTAGCACATTAGTCAGTTTTTGTTTTTTTATCAATAACTCCTGAATTCTATTATCTTGATGTAAAGCATCCAAGTCTTTTTGCTGCTGTTGTATTTCTATTTCATTTTGTAAATATTTAATACCAGTGTTATAACGCTGCAATAAATACGATTCTTTGGATTCAATGTATTGATTTTGTAAATTAAGTGCGCTTTGATAGTTGTTCATTTTAATGTTGATAGAAACGAGTTGATTAAGAAACAATGTGGCTTGTTCACTGTCTTGCGTACCTTGGGCCAAATCTAATCCTTGTTTTGCTAATGATTGAGCTTTTTCATAAGATTCATTGGCGGCATTTATTTTACTCAATACCATCATACGTTGTAAGCTTTGATTTGAACGCAATTGGCCTATCTCAGTAACGTTCTGCATAATAGCTTCAGCTTTGTTGGTTAAATTTTTGCTCAAATAGAATTCAGCCAATGCACAATAAGTATCAAACAGCAAGGCTTTACCATTGTCTAATTCTTCTGCATCTATTATGGCTTGTTCAAGATGCGCTATGGCCACATCTATGCCTTCAATTTTTGCCAGTGCGACGCCGATTTGGCTTTTTGCATGTACAATCGTCTCATGAACATTTGGGTCTTTTTTTGCCTGTTGCAAATAGTAATTCAAGGCTTTATTGTGATAAACAAAAGACGATTGATAATCACCCATTAGAATATACATATTACCTATGTTGTTGAGTGTGTTGCCAACTTCTTCACTTAAATTCAGTGCCTCTTTTATTTTTAAACTTTGTAAATAAGCATTCAAGGAATCGCTGTATCGTGATTGTGCTTTGTATACTATGCCCAAATCATTGTAGCTTTTGGCCAATTCAATCAATTGATTGTCTACTTCTGCAATATCAAAGGCTTTTTGGAAATAGGACAATGACTGGGAATAATCTTTCATAAAATAATGATTTTGACCAATCTTTCTTAGTAATTTATGTTTAACCTTAATGGTATTGGTTAAGGACAATTGCATTGGATCTATGGATAAAAGTATCCGATTACTGGATTGATAATCATTTAATTTTTGATAGATGTCAGCGCTAATAAAAGCAAATTTTATGATATTTTCTTCATCATTTTCCCGTTGGGCTTTATCAAATAAATCCAAACATTCAATCAACCTATCTTGTTGCTCAAACTCTTCATTCGAGCAACTCAACGCTTCTTGAGCATAGGTTGGCGCATTGAGTATTAAAAAAATAAAAGTTAAGCATAATTTGATTGTAATTGAACGACTTAATCTTAATAATTGCATATTTGTATTGTAATTTATCCATTCTTGTACAAGATTGAAACATATTTTTGGTTAAATCTAAACCTGCAACTGAAATTTAACTGAACAAAAATACATGAAATATATTCACATAGTTCATATTAACGGCGAACATCTGTGGAAAAGATCCATATCAATTCGATCAACATAGTGTATTTTCTGATAAAACGTAACATGGCTCTGCACAAGAGTCCTGTTTCATAATCTAGATTCTCAATATTTGA
>CAYGTC010000179.1:0-2643 GCA_964352735.1 uncultured Alcanivoracaceae bacterium
TCAAGTCAGAAACTCCTAAAATTAGAACGGGGTTTTTCAGGGTTGACTAATTAAATTGAAAACCCTTGTTGAGACATCCGATTGGGGTGTCTCAACAAGGGCGTTCAATGATAAATTTTCAAAGTTGTTATGGCGTTTACTTTGGGAGATCCCCGATCGGAGTCGGGGATGACGATTATTCAATCAATCGGGGCAGACAAAAATGTTTTTATTTGGGTTGTGATTTTTTTAACCACAGCATTTGAATGGTCAGGCCAATGAGGAAAACAATGAGAATGACCAAAAATGTTTTCTGCAATAATGGCGCTTCAAGTGAAGTAACCAGTGGTGCTTGTTTTGGAAATCGTGTGAGGATTTCTGTAGCGGTGGGCAGTAAATGAAACAGTATGGTACTTGAATAACACAGGTTAACACAATATTTATTCAATGATTTAAAAAGCACTGTTTTCTCAATAAAAATGCCCACAAATACTGCAGCAATAGTTAAGACACCTAAAGCATGGGCAATATTGAAACTGCCATGTTTAAAAATCATGAGCGACGTAACAGCTGTTATAACAGTAGAAAAAAAATAGACTTTTCCTAGTGTAGGTTTATAACTCATGCTTTTGTTTTTCCAAAGCAATGTAAATCCACTAACAAGAGCAAGGATACCTATAAAGGTGTGAAAAAAACCCAAAGGACTGATGTTTTCAATCATGTTTTAAACCTCAAATATAATATTTTTACAGGAGTGACTTGTGTTATCGTTGTTTTAAGCTTGTTGTTTTGTTTAAAACCAGAAGTTAGTCTAAATCATGATATATCAATTCTTTGAGATAAAATAGCAAATAAGAGCAAATAACCCTGTTAATTAATCAGTAGGGTCAGTGTCGTTGATTTTTGAGCAATCGCCATTTTTCTACAGGTATTTGGTAAATTTGCTGATTTTAATTAAAATAGGGATTCATTAGAATGAGGTTATGGCTCGTTTACCTCGTTTAAATTTACCCAATATTCTTCATCATATTGTCCAGCGAGGCAACAATCGTGAGGTATGTTTCTTTTCAGACTCTGACTATTCTGTATATTTAGATAAGCTTTGGGAATAAAGTCAGAAATTTAAAGTAGCTGTCCATAGTTATGTTTTGATGACAAATCACGTTTACTTATTAATGACACCATCGAATGAAAAGCGCATAAGTATGTTAATGATACTTACAATAGATCAGGAACTTTTATGGGAGGGTCGATACAAATCCACATTAGTTGATAGTGATAAATATTTTTAATTATCAGTCGTTATATTGAACTTAATCCTGTTCGTGCATGTATGGTGAAGCACCTTTCAGAATATCCATGGTCAAGCTTTAGAAAGAATGCCTTAGGAGCGCCAATTAAATTAATTACTGCACATTATTGTTATCAGTCTCTTGGTAAAAGTGATCGTAAAAGGAAGCAAAACTATACAGCAATATTTAACAGTAATATGCCCTGTTATACCCTCAAAGAAATACGAGATTCATTAAATAAAGCTTGGGTTCTGGGTGATGGTGAATTTAAATTATAAGTCGAGAGTTTATCGGGAAGATGTGCACAACCATTACCTAAAGGCGGTGATAGGATATCCGCTCAGCTTAAAAGAAATTAACTGAGCACATTGATTGTTGGATAATGTGACACCTATGTATTAGATAATAATGGCATGGGCGACACCTGAAACTTCCCTGAACAAAGCTATTCATTCATTATAGTCCTTCAATAATAACAGAAACAAATATGGCATATGTTATGAGTTTAATCTCAAATGCTTTTAAGCCAAAGTGGTTCATTTTTACAATGAACCACTTTGTTACATTTGTAAATAAGTATTTACAGCGACAGTATATACCCGATTCTAACATTCATTCTCAAACATATGGCCAATTGTTGTTGTGCAATATTTATATCAGTTGTTCGGAATTTCCAGGGTGGCTGTGAATCGCCCTTTCGTCAAGTAAGGCTTGTGATTTGAATCTAGATTCAAAGAAGTGTCCGGTTACATTATCTTCTCTATTGGCTTTAGAAGCGATGTATTGGTTAAGGCATTTCATGAACCAAGATAAATCCATTAATCGTTTGCGATATTCAGCAATATGGCGGTTTACGACGCTTAATTGAGCTTTGGTCATTAGTTCATCTTTGATAAATCGTTCACAAAGCATGGGCAATTTAAACAAGGCAGACCACATACTCAATACCTGTTTATTACTCCAGTCTTTGGTTGAATTAACTTTGATGACAAGATGATAGTGGTTACTCATAATGGCATAAGCACAAATATCAATGGCAAATATTGCTGATAAATAGTTCATACGATCGACAATCCATTGCCTTCGGCGTTCAACAGATTGATTTCCATTTTTACCACATAGAAAAGCTCTTCTTACACATCGTGAGATGAGGTGATAGTAGGGTGTTTCTTCAATTGACTAAATTTGACAGGATCAAATTTGAACATCTCAGATGGCCCGTAGGGTGATTTACTAGGAAGTAAATCATAAATTTGGTATTTACGTGCTTTGGTCATTTCGTTACTCCTTGTTATAAATAGATTAACAAAATTAAAGGAATACATTAGACAGGCATCTATAGAAGAAAGTAGCTAAGTTAAAAATAGTTTGA
>CAYGTC010000180.1:0-2624 GCA_964352735.1 uncultured Alcanivoracaceae bacterium
ACGATGCGGATACAGGTTACTTACAAACCATCACAACCACCAGTGCCAGCGGTGTTATACAAGATTTAAGCTATGCCTTTGATAAGATAGGTCATTTGATCAGGCGCACCGATCATACAGTGAGTAATTCACCGGGTGCGAATAACATCAGTGAGACATTTGAATATGATGATTTGAATCGATTAAAAGCTGAGTTTTTGGATTATAACAGCACACCAGAGGCGACTTATGTTTATGATGCTTCGGGTAATCTGACGCAAAAGGATGGGGTAACATTGACTTATGCCCAAACGGGCAATGCAGGGCCGCATGCGGTGACTTCTGCGACTACCAATGTATCAGGTGTCAATCTTACGTATCACTACGACAGTGTAGGCAATGTTATTAGTCGCGATAGAGGCGCTGTGGGGGATGCTATTTTTGCCTATACATCTTTCGATAAGCCTTATTTTATCAATACCAATGGCTGGGAAGCACGTATTGCTTATGATGCTAATCGCAACCGCTATATACGCAAAGACATCAGCAATAATGGTGAAAGAAAAGTCACGCATTATTTGGGTAATACAGAGTACATTTATGAATTGGGCAAACCTGTTAAAGCCAAGCGTTATATTGGGCATTTGGTCATCACCATTGATGATGAAACCTCCTCACGTGCTCGTTGGGATTTTAATTATTTGCTTAAAGATCATATAGGTTCGACGCATACTGTTGCCAATAGGTTTGGTAATGCCATAGTACACATGAGTTTTAATGCATGGGGTCAGAGAAGGACCACGCCTAATTTCCAAGTAGTTCCGATAACAGCAGTGTGGAATACATGGGGTTTGGGTCTTCGCGCACAGATTGACGAGACGACCAATCGAGGCTTTACTGGACATGAGCATTTTGACCAAGTTGGAATTATCCACATGAATGGTCGTATTTATGACCCTACAATCGGTAGATTTTTACAAGCCGATCCGATCATTCAGGATCCATACGATACACAAAGTCTCAATAGATACAGCTATGTGATGAATAATCCGTTGAGTTATACCGATCCAACGGGTTATTCACGATTGCGCAGTGGTTGGTGGCGTGCGCCTCTATCTATTGCGGCCATGTTTATCCCTGTTCCGGGTGTTAATCAATTTTTGGCAAAAGCAGCGATTCGCGGTGCACTTTCAGGCGCCATTGCTACAGGTAATCTCAGAGGCGCAGTCAAAGGTGCTATTCAGGCAGCCGTCACGGCATACATTGGTCATGGTGTCAATGGTGATGCTGGCATCAAAAATGCTTTTGCCAGAGGCTTTGCCCATGCAGTTGTTGGTGGAGTGAGTGCTGAGGTTGATGGTGGTAAGTTTGGTCATGGGTTTGCCTCATCGGCGGTATCCAGTTTCGCCGATGGAGTCTTAAATCTGGAAGATCAACACGCTATAACAAGAGTCGTTGCAAATGTTGTTATTGGTGGTACAATGTCTGAGGTAACAGGTGGCAAGTTTGTTAATGGAGCTATCTCGGCGTCGTTTAGAGTGGCGTTTAATGAGATGATGCGACATAAATTTAATAGTCATGTTACAGCTGTAGAAAACGGTGATATGACTGTTGATGAAATGGCAACTGCACTGAATGAATGTCGTGGGCAAGGAGGTGCATGTGTTGCTTGGGGTGTTGTAGGTAATGCTTTTGCTTTGCCGGGTGCTGGAGGGTTGATTACTAAGGCTCTAAGTGTTATCGGAAAGGCTGCGCCAAAAGTAGCTCTAAGATTTAAACCTGGTGAGATATTTGAACATACGATAAGTACTAAGAGTGGTCCAGTTGATCTGATCGCTGAGACAGTTATTGATGGTAAGGTGTTACATTTAAAGGATATTGCTATATTCGGTAGACAAGGAGGTAATGCTTTAAAAGGTTTGCAAAAAGATATTTTTAGGGGCTTGTCTGAGCTTAAAGGTTTTGCAAGACAAGAAGGTTTTGATGCATTAAAAATAACTGGTAGAAGAGTAGAAACTAGTAGTTCAGCTAGGCCTGGGCATGATGTTAATTTACTCTGGAAGCTTAATAAATAGGTGAAGTTATGGAAAAAATTATTCAAAAATTGAGAGAAAAGAAACATCAAGATTCTAACTTAGAACAAGTTGTAATTGATTTGCACAAACAGGGTTTTACTATTGTCGAATCTATGAAGATTCTCGTGCAAGCTTATAGTATTTCATTGGCTGAAGCAAAAGAAATAGTTTCTAGTCAGCCTGTTTGGGATGATGTGGTTACTGCTTCAGTATCCTTGCATAATGATTTGATTAATAACTAAATTAACAATCAAAGGGGTCAGGTTCGCTGATTGATCTTAGATAGATATTTTATATTTAGAGCCGCTATATTTTTAGCGGCTTTTTTTATGCTAGTTTGCGGCCTGTTGTTTAATCACGGTATCAATCATCTCCATAACAAATTTCTGCTTGCTCTTGGGAAGATAAGATAGCTGCTCAACTTGGCGTAAAATCTTAGGTGTTGGGCCTCGTTTATTTGGCTGTTCTTGTTGACCCAATAAGGCTTCAAGTGTTACACCAAACATCTTACTCACAATCAAAGGGGTCAGAGTAATTGATCTGTACCTGTAGGTGATCCAAATGATCCTA
>CAYGTC010000181.1:0-2577 GCA_964352735.1 uncultured Alcanivoracaceae bacterium
TATCTAAGGGCAAGTCATGTGTTATTGGTGCACCTGACAATTGTTGATGCCAATAGTCTAAATCTTCAGCACATCCACCACTCTGTAAATGTTGTCTTTGCCACTGTGAATAGTCAGCATATTGAATTGACAAAGGTTCTTGTATTATCGTCTCTTGTTTAATCAATGATTGATAATTGTCTACAAATTCTCTGATCAATACACTCATTGACCAGCCATCAGATGCAATGTGATGCATGTTAAATAACAACACACCCTTTTCATCATCAATAATCAGATAGCTGACTCGCAACATAACATCGCGTTCTAAATCAAAAACACCTGCTGCATGTTGGGCAATTAAGCTGTTGATTTTTTTCTGTTGAGGCGTAGATTTTAAGTATGAACAATCAATAACCTCAATACTAAAATCCGACTTGGAGTTGATTATTTGAACGGTACCCTGTTCAACCTCTGCAAAAACCGTTCGCAAGGGTTCATGGCGCTGGATCAGTTGAGTGAATGCCTGCTCTGCAATAGCCACATCAAAGCGACCTTCAATCTCAACGGTTGAGCTGATATTATAATCTGCTGTGCCATTTTCCATTCGATCAATAAACCACAATCGTTGTTGGGCAAATGAAGCCAATAACACGCCATCTCGATCCTGTACCTCAATGGGTTCAATTTCATTGTGATGACAGCTGTCTATTACTGTGCCCAAATTGGCCAATTGCGGTGACGCAAAAATATCTTTGATAGAAACCTCAACACCAAAATCCTCTTGTAGAGCAGTCGCCAATCGGATCGACAACAAAGAATGGCCGCCCAAATCAAAGAAGTTGGCATGCCTGCTGATATTTTCCACCGGCAATGATAGCAAACGCGCAAACAAAACAGACAAATGTTCCTCAGTTGCGCTTTGAGGCGGCTCATATACTGGATCCTTAAAATCGATCGCAGGTAATGCCTTATGATCAACTTTACCATTGACGGTGAGTGGTATTTTATCCAGCACCATGATATGAGATGGGACCATATAATCCGGTAATACAGAGAATAAATATTGAAACGTTTTGTCCTTAACATCATCATCACACAATAGACCATCATGAGAGATGTATGCCACAACATTCTGTGACCCCTGATCAGAATCAGTCACAATCACACAACAGTTATTGACCTCAGGCACTGAATACAATTGTTGTTCAATTTCACCTAGCTCTATCCTAAAACCACGAATTTTTACTTGATCATCAACACGTCCAATAAATGACAAATTACCATTTGGCATATAACGGACCATATCTCCACTGCGATACAACCGTTTTCCATCTGTAAATGGGTCATCAATAAAAATTTCTGTTGTCAATTCATCTTGATACAGATAACCACGTGCCAAACCAGCGCCACCTATGTAAAGCTCTCCAATTGAACCCAAAGGCATTAATTGTTGTTGGGGTGAAAGCACCAATAAATACACATTATCTATCCCTCGACCTATCGGAACAGTAGTCTCATCTCCTGTAACACGATAATGGCTGCTGACTACTGTTGCTTCTGTTGGACCATAATGATTCACCAGTTGCGCTTGATTAAAACGGGTTAATGATAATTTTTCACCACCAACAAATATATAATTTAACGACAGATCATTACAACTCTCCAATTGATCAGCCATGGTCTCGAATAATGCTGTGGGAAAGAAACAATGGGTGACTCTTTGTTTTGACAAACGTGACAATAATTGATCTGTATTAATCCGCGCCTCATCAGATATCATCACAACACATGAACCACTGATCAAGTAAGGCCATATTTCCCACACTGCAGCGTCAAAACTGATACTTGCCATGTGGGAAGCACGACTCTTATCATTCACCTCGTAAGCATCAATGTGCCAATGGCATAAATTCAAGAGACTGTGATGTTCTATCATCACGCCTTTGGGTTGACCTGTAGATCCCGAGGTGTATATAACATAAACCAAATCATTTGTTGACCATTCTTGAATGTCTGGATTATTGACAAGACAATCTGAGATGTGGCTTTGCGTTTGTGCTTGATCAACATAAATAATAGAGGCCTCATCTTGCAATAGCGCATAGTGTTTTTGTTGTGATAGAACCAACTGCACTTTGCTGTCCGAAATCATATATGATAAACGCTGTTGTGGATAACTTGGATCCATAGGTACATAAGCTGCCCCAGATTTCACCACCGCAATAATTGAAACCAACATGTCTATACAGCGATGCATACAAATGCCTACCAATGTACCCGATTTGATACCTCTTTTTTGCAGGTAGTGACTCAATTGATTGGCTCGGCTATTAATTTGAGCATAACTGTATGAAACTTTTCCATCAATTACTGCAATATTGTTTGGAAAATTATCTGCTGACTGTTGAAATAAATGCTGAATACAAAACTGTATTGAATGTTTTTTTTCTGAGTTAACAGCAAGTTTCAATAGTTGTTTTTGTTGAAGGTCATTGAGAACTGGCAATTGTGATAAGGTGTGCTGAGACTGTTCAATAATGCCTTGTAATAACACAACAAAACTGTCAGCCATGCGTTTAATGCTTGATGCATCAA
>CAYGTC010000182.1:0-2559 GCA_964352735.1 uncultured Alcanivoracaceae bacterium
TAGTGTCTATTATTTGAATTAAATTGTATAGACTGTCGATGACTTAGCGCTTACATTCATTAATTGATATAGGTGTCGTTCATGGTGATTATGGGATTGCAAACGCTTATAAAAGAAAATTAGATGATATAAATCCATGGCTTAATGATGAACACGTAAACGTTGTTAAATTTACTCACCAATACTGTGAAATGTTAAGAAAAATGATTGAACAAGAGATGAAAAGAGTTAATGAACAAGTTGTTATCGAAAAGCACAAGTATGGTTTGGATGATTCTGATAACTAATATATATTAGTCACGATTTGAAAAGACTACAAAAAAGCCTGTGAAGTTCACAGGCTTTTTATTTTTTGATTAAAAATTTGTTTCAATCTCAACTTATGTGTCGCTCCACGCAGACGTAGAGCGTCACATAAAGTGAGATTCTCAAGCTAAATAAATCAATCACTTACGTACCTCTGCGCCACATAAAATGAGACTCAAAGGCGCATAACATGAGATTATACGAATTCTCAGAAGCATAAAGTGAGATTATATTACCAATTATATCAACTAATTTTCATACATACTTATTAGATAATTGAATTAATTATTTGTAGCTAATAATTTATAAATATACCATAACGCCAAAATTTGTATTCTGGATTATTTTCCTTCCCACGTGCCAGGCACTGCATGTCCACAATCAGAAGGTATTCTTGAAGACCAAATATCTACAATATCGTGAGCATTACCATGACTCAATACCTTACCTGAACTTTCTAATAGTTTGTAAGATCCATCTAATTGTGGAGCAATATAAGGCAGGTCATTCGAATATGGATATCCGGTACATCTGCTTATTAAAAACCTATTCATACTTGTGTAAGGAAAAAGAATACGCAGATTTGTATACTTGTATGCCAACTTAACTATATCATCTAATTCAGGAATACGACTACCAATTGAAGAAAGAAGACAACGCCAAGAATGTTCTACCTCTACACCTTCTTCAAATACTTTCGCATAAGTATTGGGGCTGAAAAAAGTGTGTTTCGACATTTTTTCAATTGACAACTTACCTGCTATCCAGCTATCAATAGCCTTGCTCATTTGATCAAGGTTATTAGTAGAACCATTTGCTAAATGAACTCCTTTAGACCAGAAATCGAAAGTAAAAAGCCTCTCTTCTAGTGCTATATAAATCTGTGAAAATCGCTCATCGAGCTCTACACGTGCATATGAATTTAAATTTAAATCCTGCACTGATAATAAAGAGCCTATTCTTACAAGGCTTTGATTAACAGCTTTCGCAAGACCTCCAACCTTTATTATATCTGGGTACAATATTTTTTTATCACTATAAGTCATTGATTTGCAATTTCTATTTCAGATGGAAAAATGTTAGCTCTTTTACGTAGAATACGAAAAAGATCCAAACCTGTTTCATTTTTATATAACTTGCTCAACAATTGGATAAGCTTCGTTGCATCTACTGCTTCAATAGATTCAGCAGTCCAACCAGTATCAGCTTCTTCTCCATGAAGTAGAACATAGTTAAATAATCTTTCACTGCTGACAATTCTTTCAGGAACTCCAATTTCAGTAAGAAACTGCCTGTTTTCTTTAAGCCATTGCGTCAGATGGCTTTTGTTGTTTTTTCTAAATGTCATATATTTATTGGAATGAACTTTTACATTCATATTGTCTTTTGTAATGAAATTGCAGCAAATTAATTATCATACTCCAATGATATATAGTTTGGAACTAACTCATTTGTATCCCAATGCCAACTAAACTCAGCTCTAATATTTTTTTCTACAAACTGATAATTAACTTCTGTATCGTCGTCCCAGTGATCAATATATTCTTTAAACAATGAACAAACCGACTTAGGTGTTATTGTTTGGCAGTTTGAAATTACAGTGTCAGATTTTTTAATTTCTCCAGTATATAGTGATCCCTTTGAGTAAAATTCACTTAATAAGATATGTATGCAATATACTCGATTTTCTTTCGCATATACAGTGAATCCACTTAACTCAATAATTTCGTTACCATGTGAATCAAATACCTTAGTGCGCTCATCAAGCTGCTTACCAAGATAAAATCCATCTATTTCATGTTTATCTAAATCTAACATTAATCTGTCCTATTCATGCAAAACAAGTATGTGTTGTTCTTGGTTCCATGACCTTGCCTGACCTAAAATAAAAATTAACTGGCCATATTCATCCATTGAATTTTCTCGATTTGTTTCAGTTAGCCACTTAGTATAAAATTTCTCAAATTCTTCATTTGAAAACTCTGTGATTTTTTGTGTTGAAAAATCATAGTAATATTCAAATTCGCTATCTAGAAGCATCTTTTTCACGGGCTTGTTTAGTCCAATTAAATTAAGAAGTTGGTTTAATTGTATTTCATTATCCAAACTAACAGCAAAACTCTCAGGAAATACTTCACAAAACTTATCAACGCAATTAAACGTTGATTCACTAAAATTACCACCTGCAGTAAAAATAAAAATAATATGCTGGACAGGCATACAAATAGTCATTTTCCTACAGCAATATCAGCA
>CAYGTC010000183.1:0-2532 GCA_964352735.1 uncultured Alcanivoracaceae bacterium
TGAATAAAAACAGCAAAAACAATATGAAACAGGAGTTTCATGCATAGCCATGTTTCTTTAATACCCATTTCATGCAACTTTGGCTGTTCAAGACCGTGTTTCTTTATGTGCATTTTTAAAAATGGTTTTGGTTGGTCTAATGTATTAATAAAACATGGTAAAATAATCTCATTTCTAAAAACACTACAGTTATTGTGAATATCTTTGTCTGTGCGACCCTTGAGAGATTCGTATAATTTAACCAAGCTATTTCTTTTGATAAGCTCTGAAATAAACACCAATTTTGAGTAATTAGAATCAAGGTCAAACTCAAGAAAATTATCACCTTCATATAAGTCAATAAATCTTGCAATATTTTGATTTTCGCGAATTTTATTTAACTGAGATAACTTTTCATCAATAGATTTACACATACGTAATTTATTTATATCTTCTTTTTTGATACCCCATTTTTGAGGTGAAAGTAATATATTACCAATCCTAATTTCCGGGACATAGGGCAATTTACGTATGACCTTATTGATATACAAACCATTAAACATACCATCAACCGATTGTAAACTGTGCAAAAAATGATAAACGGGCATATTTTGTCCCATTAAACCATGAGCTGATGCCAATCTCGGTCGAATTTCTTTGTTCAATTTTTTTGAAAACAAAACCAATCTTCCATTGAAAATTTTCAAATAAAGATCATTACAGTTGATTTGTTTATCACTTATTAAACTGGAATCACCTGGACCATAAACAATTTCATAATCTCTTATTGCTGGTCTGCAAGAGATGTTTGCAACATCTGCTTGTGGAATATGGATAATTTCAGCATAGATCGCATCCATATTATTTTGTTGTTCCTTTTCAGCGATATCTTTACATTTTTGTAGCAGCTTTCCATCACCGCAACAAAACCTTCCTAAAAGAGTTAATGAAGATGGGCCTGAAAAAGCTTTCAATTGGAATAATGGACTATCCTTATTATCAATGTAAGTACCAAATATTGAGACACTACTGTTGAATTCTCTAGTGGGTTTTTGCCGTGACTTCAGTAATTCAACGACTTTATTCACATTTAAAGTCACTGTTTTTTCATTTGATTTTATACCTTCAATAATGCTGTTTAATAAGTATTCATCATATAATTTCCAATCTAATGTTGGTGCTATAATTTTATTATCTGGCGTAAACCCTTCCAACAATGGTGACCTACCTCCTCTTGGTTGGCCAAAGACTATTCCTGTGTCAACATCTAGTGCCTCTAATAATGGTACAGAAGCATCCTCATATCGTTCATGAAATTTTTGAGAAAAAGTTATCAAAAATTCATGTGGTGGCTCCCATAATAAACCAGCAAGCTGATGGACTGTTTTAACAATTGGATCAATTTTACCTCTTCCATAAGCCTGAGTTTCTGTATCTCTAAATGAATCCAAATGTAACCATTTGGTTAGTTCCTCATCTGGAAAAAGGGCACATAAATTTTGTTTTACTTTGATCAGATTGTTTTCTAACTCTGTATCACATGAATAATACCTTTCATCTAAATCATGTAAGGTTTTATCTAATATTCTTGTGATGTCTGGGCAAATTTTAGAACTTTTAGCTCTGGTGTTTAATTCAGACAGTGCATTCTTTGAGCTAACGACAATTGTTAGGTTACTTTCTAATAATTGACTTTTAAGCAAATTAAAAACAAACCCAGACAATTGTTCTTTAATAGTATCAGGAAAGAATGATTTAAGTTGGTCTGTCAAATCACTGATGGTTAACCAATCATGTGAAAGTGATAATGCTTGATTAATAGCATCACTGTATTTTGCCGATTCTAATTTAAATTCATTAAACTTATCATTAAGATTTTTTACAATTAACCTAAACTCATCAGACATTCTATATAAACTGGAGTTTTTTCTGACCATAAGATTTTGATTTTTAGTCATAATTGCTTCAGATTCCATCAAGTTAGCAATTTTAATGACATATGAACTATCAACTCTTATGTACTTCCTCATCTTTTTATTAATATTGATATAAGTTTTATTTCCAATTGGTAGTGTCATAGCACTAGAAAATGCTCCAAAAGGGGTGCATCTTGTTGACATTCTGATTAAATATTTATAAAAAGATGAAGCCAACTTTAAATTATCAACAGATAATTCATCAGTTAACAAATGTACTTTCTCAGCAAGTGATGTAGATGCGAATTCTATTGCAGTTATAATTTCCTTTTTTGAACATATTTTTTTTAGTTCTCTTAATGAAGTTTTTATAGATTCCTGTGTTCCTAAACCTACTGATTTTTCATGAATAAAATCGACTGTATCTTCTGATAAAAAAGGGGTTCTTAAAACCACAAAATCTGATGCCACTATATTCCAGTTTTTCATTTATTTATAATATTAATTAATTTCAGTTGGCCCCATTGTATAGGTGTTTATAAAAATTAATTATTAGAAAAAGGACAAAAATTGATTGATTTAGGACATTATCCATTAAATATGTTTGCCAATAATATTTCATTTAATATTCATTGAT